>NZ_BAAGVS010000001.1:0-578507 GCF_054780755.1 Modestobacter lapidis
GCGGCAGCGCTGCCCGCCCGCGCCGCCCGGTCGCCCCCGGCGCGCCTCCCGCGGCCGGCGGCGGGAGCGGGCGAGGCTCGGCTCCCGTGCGGGTGCAGCGGGAACGGCGCAACCGGATCGGCCTGGCCTTCATGGTCTCCCTGCTGGTCCTCGTGGTCGGCCGGCTGGTGCTGGTGCAGGGCGTCGACGGCGCCGCGTACGCCCAGGCCGCCGAGGACTCCCGGATGCGGACCAGCCCGATCACCGCCGTCCGCGGCGAGATCACCGACCGCGACGGCAAGGTGCTGGCCTACTCGGTCGCCGCCGAGCGGGTCGTCGCCGACCCCACCGTGGTCACCGACCCGGCACGCACGGCCCTGGCGCTCACCACGCTGCTGGACGTGCCGGCCGCCGAGCTCACCGAGCGCCTCTCCCGCGACGGCCGCTACGTCGTGCTGGCCGGTCAGGTCGCCCCCGACGTCACCGACCGGATCCGCGACCTCGGACTGGGCGGCATCTACTTCGAGGACGACCCGGTGCGTCTCTACCCGGCCGGCGCGGTCGGCGGGCAGGTCGTCGGGTTCGTCGGCCAGGAGGGCGAGGGCCTGGCCGGCATCGAGCAGACCTACTCCGACCAGCTGGCCGGCACCGATGGCGTGGAGCGGGTGGAGGTCGACGGCAGCGGCAACCCGATCCCCTCCGGCATCGACGACACGACCCCGGCCACGGACGGCGGCACCGTCCAGCTCACCCTGGACGAGGACCTGCAGTTCGTCGTCCAGGAACGGCTGGCGACCGCGTGCGCCGACGGGGCCACCACCGCAGCGTCCGCCGTCGTCCTCGACGCCCAGACCGGCGAGGTCGCCGCGATGGCCTCCTGCCCGGGCTACGACCCCGGCGCCTATGGCGACACCGACCCCGAGCTGCTGGGCAACCCGGTCGTCTCCGAGGTCTACGAGCCCGGCTCGGTGATGAAGGCGGTGACCCTGGCCGCGGCCATCGAGGAGGGCAAGGCCGACCCGGACCGGGTACTGCAGGTGCCCGGCCACATCCAGGCCGGCGACACCGTCGTCACCGACGCCCACGACCACGCGCCGATCGGGTTCACCGTGACCGGCATCCTGGCCAAGTCCAGCAACGTCGGGTCGATCATGCTGGCCCGCGAGATCGGCGACGACAAGCTCGAGGAGTACCTGCGGGCTTTCGGCATCGGCTCCCGGACCGGCATCGAGCTGCCGGGGGAGAGCGCCGGCATCCTCGAGGACTCCGCGGACTGGACGGCCAGCCGGGCGGCGAACGTGCCGATCGGGCAGGGCGTCTCGGTGACCACGCTGCAGATGGCCTCGGTGTACCAGACGCTGGCCAACGGCGGCGTGCGCGTACCGCCGCGGGTGGTGAGCTCGGTGACCGCCGCCGACGGCACGGTGACCGCCGCGCCGCGGCCGGCCGGCACCCGGGTGGTCGGTGAGCCCACCGCCGCGGCGATGACCCACATGCTCGAGGCGGTCGTCGGCAAGGGCGGTACCGCGCCGCTGGGGGCGGTCGACGGCTTCCGGGTGGTCGGCAAGACCGGCACCGCGCAGCGCGCCAACCCCGACTGCAGCTGCTACACCGGCGGCGGCTACTTCACCACCTTCGTCGGCTACGCCCCCGCCGACGACCCCCAGTACGTGGTCGCCGTCGACCTCGAACGCCCCACCAGCTCGGCCGAGGGCGGCCAGGTCGCCGCCCCCGTCTTCGCCGACGTCATGCGCTACGCGCTGACCGCCGGAGGTGTCGTCCCCTCCGGCACGCCCCGACCCGAGTTCACCCTGACCGCCCCCTGACCGCACCGGCGTCCGCCCGCCGGGAGCCGGTGTCCCGGCCCCGGGTGCGGCCCGGGCACCCACCGGCACCGCCGGTAGATTGGACACTCGTGAGTCCGACCGTTGCCGGTTCGGTGCCCCGGCCATCGGGCACCGGCCGGCTCCCGCTCGCCGATCTCGGCGATCTCGTCGGCGTCCCCGTCTGCGGCGACCCGGCGACGACGGTCTCCGGGGCCACCCTCGCCTCGACCGACGTCCGCCCCGGTGACCTCTACGCCGCGCTGCCCGGCGCCCGCACCCACGGGGCCCGCTACGCCGCCGACGCGGCCGCCCGGGGCGCGGCCGCGGTGCTCACCGACCCGGCGGGGGAGGCCGACGCCCGCGCCACCGGCCTGCCGGTGTGCGTCGTCGCCGATCCCCGTGACCTGCTGGGTGCGGTTGCGGCCCGGGTGTACGGCTCGCCCAGCGAGCGGCTGACGATGCTCGGCATCACCGGCACCAACGGCAAGACGACGACGGCCCACCTGGTCGAGGCAGGCCTGGCCGCCGCCGGCTGGACCAGCGGGCTGCTGGGCACCGTGCAGACCCGGACCCGCGGCCGGGACGCCACCGGCGAGCCGGTCACCACCACCTTCCCCAGCGTGCGCACCACACCCGAGGCGCCCGACCTGCACGCGCTGCTGGCCAGCATGGTCGAGTCCGGGGTGCGCGCGGTGGTCATGGAGGTCTCCAGCCACGCCCTCGTCCAGGGCCGGGTCGGCGGCGTCCGCTTCGCCGCCGCCGGCTTCACCAACCTGTCCCGCGACCACCTGGACTTCCACGGCGACGCGGAGAGCTACTTCCAGGCCAAGGCCCGGCTCTTCGACGGCCGCGCCGAGGTCGAGGTCGTCGACGTCGACGACCCGGCCGGCCGGCGGTTGCTCGCACCGCGGACGATCACCGTCTCCACCCGGGGCGCCGACGGCGCGCACTGGTCGGCCACCGACGTCGCCCCCGGCCCCCAGGGCGGCTCCGTCTTCACCCTGCACCACCGGGACGGCGGCAGCTGGCCGGTGCAGCTGCGGCTGCCCGGCGCCTTCAACGTGGCCAACGCGGTCCTGGCGGTGGCCCTGCTGGACGCCGTGGGCGTCCCGGTCGAGGCCGCCGTCGCCGGGCTGGCCGAGGCCGTCGTCCCCGGCCGGATGGAGCCCGTCGTCGCCGGTCAGCCGTTCGCGGCCGTCGTCGACTACGCGCACACCCCCGACGCCGTCCGCACGGCGCTCGAGGCGCTGCGGGCAGGCACCCCCGGACGGCTGCTGACCGTGCTGGGCTGCGGCGGCGACCGCGACGCCGGCAAGCGGCCGGACATGGGCGCCGTGGCCGCAGCCGGCAGCGACCTGCTGGTCATCACCGACGACAACCCCCGGTCCGAGGACCCGGCCGAAATCCGGGCGGCCATGCGCGCCGGCGCCGACGGCGTTCCGACCGACCGGCGGGCCGAGGTGCTGGAGATCGGCGACCGGCGCGCGGCGCTGGCCGCCGCCGTGCGACGCGCCCGCCCAGGGGACACGCTGTTCGTGGCCGGCAAGGGCCACGAGACGGGGCAGGAGGTCGGGAGCCGGGTGCTGCCCTTCGACGATCGAGAGGTGCTGCGCGAGGTGCTCGGCGAGCTCGGGGTGCGTCCGTGATCCGGCTGTCGCTCGCCGAGGTGGCCGAGGCCGTCGGCGGGGAGCTGGTCGGGCTCCCGGGCGAGGTCACCGGTTCCGTCACGGTCGACTCCCGCACCATCTCACCCGGCGACCTGTTCGTCGCGCTGCCCGGCGAGCGGGTCGACGGCGCCGACTTCCTCCCCGCGGCCGCGGCTGCCGGGGCCGCCGGCGCACTGAGCACCCGGCCGCACCCGGCACTGCCCTGCGTGGTCGTGCCTGATCCGGTGCCTGCGCTGGGCCGGCTGGCCGCCGCAGCGCACGCGCGGCTGGTCGGCGGCGGGCTGGTCACCGTGGGCGTCACCGGGTCGTCCGGGAAGACGTCGACCAAGGACCTGCTCGGCCAGGTGCTGGCCACCGCCGGCCCGACGGTCAGCCCCCAGGGCTCGTTCAACAACGACATCGGCCTCCCGCTCACCGTGCTCACCGCCGGCCCGGACACCCGCTACCTGGTGCTGGAGATGGGCTCGCGCGGACCGGGGCACATCGCCCGGCTGTGCGGCGTCGCCCGCCCTCTGATCGGCGTGGTCCTCAACGTCGGGTCCGCCCACCTCGGTGAGTTCGGCAGCGCCGACGCCATCGCCACCAGCAAGGGCGAGCTGGTCGAGGCGCTGCCGGCCGAGGGCACCGCCGTGCTCAACGCCGACGACCCCCGGGTGCTCGGGATGGCCGGCCGGTCCCGCGCCCGGGTGGTCACCACCGGGGTCGACGCCGCCGGGGCCGACGTGCGGGCCACCGGCGTGGAACTGGACGAGCAGGCCAGGGCCCGGTTCACGTTGGTCGCCGCGGGGGAGGAGCACCCGGTCACGCTGCAGGTGGTCGGCGCCCACCAGGTCGCCAATGCGCTCTCCGCGGCCGGGGCAGCGCTGGCCGCCGGGCTGTCGCCGGCGCAGGTCGCCGCCGGGCTGTCCGCCGCGGGGGCGCGCAGCCGCTGGCGGATGGAGGTCAGCCGCCGCGCCGACGGGGTGACCGTGGTCAACGACGCCTACAACGCGAACCCCGAATCGATGCGCGCCGCCCTGGCTGCGCTGGCCGGGCTGGCCGCGCGGCGGCGGGTCGCCGTCCTCGGCGCGATGGGCGAGCTGGGCCCGGGCGCCGACGCCGCCCACGCGCGGCTCGGCCGCGACGCGGTGCGCGCCGGGGTGGACGTGCTGGTCTCCGTCGGCCCGGATGCCATCGGCGTGCACACCGGTGCGGTGGCCGAGTGGTCGGCCGCCGGCCGCGGACCCGGAGGAGAGCCCGTGCACGTGGCCGACCGGGACGCCGCCCGGCGGCTGCTCGCCGCGGAGCTCTCCCCGGGGGACGTCGTCCTGGTGAAGGCCTCCCGCTCCTACGCTCTCGAGGTGCTCGCCGCCGACCTGCTCACCGACGACCCCGTCGTCCCCGGCACGGACACCGACTCCGCCGGCGCCTGGAAGGGAACCGCGTGAAGTCGGTCCTGATCGCGGCCGCCTTCGGCCTGGTCATCTCCATCCTGCTCACCCCGCTGGCCATCAAGGCGTTCCGCCGGCGGGGATTCGGGCAGGAGATCCGGGACGACGGCCCGGAGAGCCACCTGTCCAAGAAGGGCACGCCCACCATGGGCGGCACCGTCATGGTGCTGGCCACCGTCGGTGGCTACCTGATCGCGCACCTCTTCCTGATCAACCAGGAAGGGCGCGGGGTCACGGCCACCGGCCTGCTGCTGCTGTTCCTGCTGATCGGGCTGGGCACGGTCGGCTTCCTCGACGACTACCTGAAGATCCGCTACCGCCGCAGCCTGGGCCTGAACAAGACGGCCAAGTTGATCGGCCAGCTGGTGATCGGGCTGACCTTCGCCCTCCTGGCCCTGTGGCAGGAGAACGACCAGGGGGTGCCGGTCGCGTCGCCGGCGGTCTCCTTCGTGCGCGACATCGCGCCGCTGACCTTGCCGACCGTGCTGTTCGCCGTCCTGGCCTACCTCTTCATCGCCGGCTTCTCCAACGCGGTGAACCTCACCGACGGCCTGGACGGGCTGGCAGCCGGCTGCTCGGCGATGGTCTTCGCGTCCTACGTGATCATCTCGTTCTGGCAGTTCGGCCACGACTGCAGCGCCGCGCTGGTCGACGGCTGCTACACCGTGCGCGACCCGCTCGACGTCACCCTGATCGCGGCCGCCGCGATGGGGGCGTGCCTGGGCTTCCTGTGGTGGAACACCTCCCCGGCCCGGATCTTCATGGGCGACACCGGGTCGCTGGCCCTCGGTGGCCTGATGGCCGGGCTGGCCATCGTGACCCGCACCGAGCTGCTGCTCGTGGTGCTCGGTGGGCTGTTCGTGGCGGTGACCCTGTCGGTGGTCATCCAGGTGGCCTTCTTCCGGGCCACCCGGCGGCGGGTCTTCCGGATGGCCCCGCTGCACCACCACTTCGAGCTCGCCGGCTGGGCGGAGAGCACCGTCATCGTCCGGTTCTGGCTGGTGACGGGCATGGCGGTAGCGTTCGGGATCGGCCTGTTCTACGCCGACTGGCTCTCCTTCGCGGGCCTGTGAGGACGAGGACGGGGGAGCAGCCGATGGGCACCGTGCTGGTCACCGGCCTGGGCGTCTCGGGGGCCGCGGCGGCCCGGGTGCTGCTGGCCCGCGGTGACGAGGTGCTGCTGACCGACGCCGCCGTCCCGGCCGCCCTCGACGAGCTCGTCGCCGCCGGCGCGACCTGGCTGGGGCCGGTGTCCACGCCGCCCGAGGGGATCGACCTGGTGGTCACCTCCCCGGGCTGGCGACCCGATCACGCGCTGCTGGCCGCCGCCGCCCACCAGGGCATCGAGGTCATCGGGGAGCCCGAGCTCGCCTGGCGGCTGCGGATCGGCACCGGCCCGGACGGCGCCGGCCCGCCCGCGCCCTGGTACGCCGTCACCGGCACCAACGGCAAGACGACGACGGTCACCATGCTGGAGGCCGTGCTGCGGGCCGGTGGGCTGCGGGCCGTGGCCGCCGGCAACGTCGGGCGGCCGCTGGTGGAGGTGGTCACCGCCCGCGACGAGCACGGCGCGCCCGCCTACGACGCCATCGCGGTCGAGCTGTCCAGCTTCCAGCTGCACTGGTCGTCCTCGATCGCCCCGGCGGCGGCCTGCGTGCTCAACGTCGCCGACGACCACGTCGACTGGCACGGGTCCTTCGAGGCCTACCGGGACGCCAAGGCCGTGCTGCTGCGGCTGGCGCCGATCGCGGTCGCCGACGCCGGTGACCCGCAGGCGGCCGCCCTCGTCGCCGCGCACCGGCACCCGGTTCCGGTGACCCTCGACGAGCCCGCCCGCGGGCAGCTGGGCGTGCGGTCGGGCGCGCTCGTAGACCGGGCGTTCTCCGCGACGCCGGCCGGTGACGTGCTGGTCGACATCGCCGCGCTGCAGGTCCGCGGACCGCACAACACGGTGAACGCGCTGGCCGCCGCGGCGCTCGCGCTGGCCGCCGGGGTGGACGCCGAGGCCATCGGTCGCGGCCTGGCCGGCTTCCGGGGCGGTGCCCACCGCAACGTCCTGGTCGGCACCGTCGACGGCATCGACTACATCGACGACAGCAAGGCGACCAACCCGCACGCGGCCGGCGCGTCCCTCGCCGCCTATCCGCGGGTGGTCTGGATCGCCGGCGGACTGCTCAAGGGAGCCGACGTCGATCCGCTGGTCGCTGCGGTCGCCCCCCGGCTGGCCGGGGTGGTGTTACTGGGTCGTGACCGTGCGGAGTTGGCGCGATCACTCTCGCGACACGCCCCCTCGGTGCCGCGCGTCGTGGTGCCCAGCGGCGACGATGGCGAAGTGGACCGGACCCCCGAGCAGGTGATGGCCGAGGTCGTGGCGGCCGCCGCGCGCCTGGCCGGCCCCGGCGACACCGTGCTGCTGGCCCCAGCCGCCGCCTCCATGGACGTCTTCGCCGACTACGCGCACCGGGGCCGGGCCTTCGCCGACGCGGTGCGCGCGCTCGGGTGACCTGCCGGTGAGCACCACCCGGGGCACCGACTCCCGCGTGCGCAGCACCCGCCCGGCCACCCGGGACGTCCTCCCGGACCGGCGCCGCCTCCGGGGACCGGCATGGCTGGACGGCCCGATGACCAGTTCGCACCTGGTGCTGGGCTCGGCCGGGCTGCTGCTGGTCATCGGGTTGATCATGGTGTTCTCCGCCTCCTCGATCGAGTCCGCGCTGGCCGACCAGCCGGCGTGGCTGCCGGGGGTGCGGCAGATCGTCTTCGCCGCCATCGGCCTCGGCGGCATGTTCTTCGCGCTGCGCTTGCCGGTGGGCCGGCTGCGGCAGTGGTCCGGCCGCGGCATGCTCCTCGTCCTCGGGCTGCTGGTGCTGGTGCTCATCCCCGGCCTGGGCATCCGGCTCAACGGGTCCCGGGCCTGGTTCGATCTGGGCTTCACGCACTTCCAGCCCTCCGAGCTCGCCAAGCTCGTCTTCGCGCTGTGGGGCGCGCACGTCCTCGCCCTCCGCGAGCGGTACCTGACCACCCGGTCGCTGCTGGTGCCGATCCTGCCGGTGTTCGGGTTGGTCTCGGTGCTCCTGCTGCTCGAGCCCGACATGGGCGCGGTGGTCAGCCTGGGCCTGGTGGTCGCCGGCCTGCTGTGGGCCGGGGGGCTGAACTGGCGCTTGATCACCGTCGGGATCGCCGCCGTGGCCGGCGCGGTGTTCCTGATGGTGATGACGGCCGACTACCGGATGGCCCGGATCACCTCGTTCCTCGACCCGTGCGCCGACGCCGGTGACGGCGGCTACCAGGCCTGCCGCGGGCTGCGCGCGCTGGCCACCGGCGGGCTGGGGGGCGTGGGACTGGGCAACAGCGCGATGAAGTGGAACCTGCTGCCGCACGCGGAGTCCGACTACATCTTCGCGATCATCGGCGAGGAGCTGGGGCTGCTGGGCTGCGTCGTGGTGGTCAGCCTCTACGGCATCCTGGCCTACGCCGGCTTCCGGATCGCCCACCGCTCGACCGACCGGTTCGTCCAGCTGGCCAGCGTCGCGATCACGGTCTGGCTGATCGGCCAGGCGGCCATGAACATGGGTTACGTCGTCGGCCTGCTCCCGGTCACCGGCGTCCAGCTGCCACTGATCTCCGCCGGCGGCACCTCCCTGGTGCTCACCCTGTTCATCGTGGGGCTGCTGGCCCGGTTCGCCCGGTCCGAACCCGAGGCCATCGCCGCGCTGACGGCCCAGCGGCGCGGCCGGCTGGCCCGGCTGCTGCTGCCCGTGCCGGCTCGCGCCGTCGACCCGGTTCCCTCGCGCCGGCGCCGGGGGAGCCGTCCCCGCACGTCACCGCGTGACGGCGGCCGGACCGTCGCCCGGGTGCCCGGTCCCGACCGGCGGCCCGCCGACGGCCGCGGGGTGCCCGGTGACGACGCTCCCCGGTCCGCGGCGGCCCGGCCCGCGGCGCCCCGGCCCCGACGCGACCCGCTGCCCCCGGCCGAGCCACCGGGGCGGCGGGACCGGCAGACTGTCCGCGGCCGGCCTCCCGCCGGTGACCGCCTCCCGGCACGCGACCGGACCGGTACGGCCGACCCGACCAGCGGGCGGGGGCGCTCGGCGCCCCGGTCCCGCACCCCGAGAACCGAACGGCCAGGACGCCCGCAGTGACCTCTGCCCAGCCAGCCCCCGACCACCCCATCGAGGGCTCCGCACCCGCCCGCCCGCTCTCGGTCGTCCTCGCCGGTGGGGGCACCGGCGGGCACATCGAGCCGATGCTCGCCCTGGCCGACGCCCTGACCCGGTGTACCGGCGCTCCCGGCGGCCCGCCGCGGGTCACCTGCCTGGGCACCAGCCGCGGCATGGAGACCCGGCTGGTTCCCGCCCGCGGCTACGACCTGCGGCTGATCCCGCCGGTTCCGCTGCCGCGCAGGCCGACCCTCGACCTGCTGCGGGTGCCCGGCCGGGTGCGCCGGTCGGTCGCCGAGACCAGGGCCCTGCTGGCCGAGCTCTCCGCCGACGTGGTGGTCGGCTTCGGTGGCTACGTCGCCCTGCCGGCCTATCTCGGCGCCTGGCGCAGCGGTGTGCCCGTGGTCGTGCACGAGCAGAACGCCCTGCCGGGTCTGGCCAACCGGGTGGGCGCCCGGATCGCCGCCCGGGTCGCGGTCACGGTGCCCGGCACGCCGCTGCGCGGTGCGGAACACGTGGGCATGCCGCTGCGCCCGCAGCTGACGTCGCTGGACCGGGCGGGGCTCCGGGCCGGGGCCCGGGCGCACTTCGGCCTGGACGCCGACCGTCCCACGCTGCTCGTCTTCGGCGGCTCGCAGGGCGCTGCCTCGCTGAACCGGGCCGCGGCCGGCGCCGCCGATGCGCTCACCGGCGCCGGAGTGCAGGTGCTGCACGCCCGCGGTCCCAAGAACACCGACGTCACCGTGGCCACCCGGCCGGTCGGGCAGGCGCCCTACGTGGTCGTGGACTACCTGGAGCGGATCGACCTGGCCTATGCCGCCGCCGACCTGGCGCTGTGCCGGTCCGGTGCGGTCACCGTGGCCGAGCTGAGTGCGGTCGGGCTGCCGGGGGTGTTCGTCCCGCTGCCCATCGGCAACGGGGAGCAGCGGCGCAACGTGCTGCCGCTGGTCCAGGCCGGCGGCGGGCTGCTCGTCGAGGACGCCGAGCTGTCGCCGTCCTGGCTGGTCGACCACGTGCTCCCACTGGTCACCGATCCGGCCGCGCTGGCCGGATACGCCGAGCACGCGCTGGCCGCGGGCACGCCGGACGCCGACGACCGGCTGGCGGAGATGGTGCTGCAGGTCGCGGGCGGGCGAGCATGAGCGCCGACGACGTGGCCGCCTGGCGCGACCCCATCCCATCCCTGCCGCAGCTGGGCCGGGTGCACTTCATCGGCATCGGCGGCGCCGGGATGAGCGGCATCGCCCGGATCCTGCTGGCCCGCGGTGTCCCGGTGTCCGGCAGCGACCGCCGCGACTCCCCGGCGCTCCTGGCCCTGGCCGCCCTGGGCGCGCGGGTGCTGGTCGGGCACGATGCCGCGCACCTCGGCGATGCCGACACCGTCGTCGTCTCCACCGCCATCCGGACGGACAACCCCGAGCTCAGCGCCGCCCGCGCCGCCGGGCTGCGCGTCCTGCCGCGGGCGGTCGCGCTGGCCGCGGTGATGGCCGGCCGGCGCAGCGTGGCGGTGGCCGGCACCCACGGCAAGACCTCGACGACGTCGATGCTCACCGTCGCCGTGCAGGCCTGCGGTGTCGACCCGTCCTTCGCCATCGGCGGCAACCTGAACGAGTCCGGCTCCAACGCCCACGCCGGGCAGGGCGACGTGTTCGTGGCCGAGGCCGACGAGAGCGACCGGTCCTTCCTGCTGCTGGCCCCCTACGGCGCCATCGTCACCAACGTCGAGGCCGATCACCTGGACAACTACGGCGACCTGGCGGCGGTGGAGGCCGCCTTCGACACCTTCCTGTCCACCCTGCACCCCGACGGGTTCCTGGTGCTGTGCGCCGACGACCCCGGCGCCGCCCGGCTCCGCGGCGTCGCCACCCCCGCCCGGGTGCGGAGCTACGGGCAAGGCGAGGGGGCCGACCTGCGGCTGACCGGGCTGCACGTCGGCCCCGAGGGCACCCGCTACACCGCCACCCTGGACGGCGCCGACCTCGGCCAGGTCACCATCCGGCTGCCGGGCGCGCACATGGCGCTCAACAGCGCCGCGGCGCTGCTGGCCGGCACCGAGCTGGGCCTGCCGGCGACGGGGCTGATCGGCGGACTCGCCCGGTTCGGCGGGGTGCACCGCCGGTTCGAGCTCAAGGGCACCGTCGCCGGGGTGCGGGTCTACGACGACTACGCCCACCACCCGACCGAGGTGACCGCCCAGCTGCGCGCCGCCCGCGCGGTCGCCGGCACCGGCCGGCTGGTGGTCGCCTTCCAGCCGCACCTGTACAGCCGGACCGCCGAGTTCGCCGACGGGTTCGGGGCGGCCCTGGGCCTGGCCGACGAGGTCGTCGTGATGGACGTCTACGGGGCCCGCGAGGACCCCGTCCCCGGCGTCACCGGGGCGCTGGTCGCCGACGCGGTGCCGCTACCGGGCGGGCAGGTGCTGTTCGAGCCGTCCTGGTCGGCCGCGGCGCCGGCGCTCGCTGCGCGGGCCCGCCCCGGCGACCTCGTGGTCACCATGGGTGCGGGGGACGTGTCGATGGTCGGCCCCGAGGTCCTCGCGGCGCTCGCCGAGCTCGACCTCCCGGGGGAGGCCGGGACACGGTGAGCCGGGCGGCCACCACCCGCGACCGCGCCCGGTCGGGCGGCCGCGGCCGGCGGCCGCACGGTGGGGCGTCCGAGGTCACCCCGCTGCGCAGCCGTCGCCGGCGCCCCGCACAGCGCTCCGGGCGCCGCCTCGACCCGCGGCGGCGCTGGCTGGTGCGCGCTGCCGTGCTGGCCGTCGTCGTCGCGCTGGCCGGCTGGGTGGTGCTGGCCAGCCCACTGCTGGCCGTCCGCAGCGTGCAGGTCGACGGAGTGTCCACGCTCTCCGCCGACCTGGTCGTCGAGGCGGCCGGTATCGGCCCGGGCACACCGCTGGTCCGGGTGGACACCGCCGCCGCCGCCGCCCGGGTCGCCGGGCTCCCGCAGGTGGCCGCCGTCGAGGTCACCCGGGGCTGGCCGCAGACCGTGGTGGTCACCGTCGTGGAGCGGGTGCCGGTGGCCGTGGTCGAGGACGCCGGCAGCCGGGCGCTGGTCGACCGGGAGGGCGTGCTGTTCGACACCATCACCGGCGACCCGCCGCCCGGCGTCGTCCCGTTGACGGTGGCCGACCCGGGCCCGGACGACGCGGCCACCACCGCGGCCCTCGGCGCGCTCGTCTCCCTGCCCCGCGACGTGCGTGCCCAGGTCACCGGGGTGTCGGCGACCTCGGCCGACGACGTGACGCTCACCCTGACCGACGGCCGCACCGTGCTGTGGGGCACCGCCGACCAGACCGACCGCAAGGCCCGGGTGCTCGACGGGCTGCTCGACCAGATCGACGCGGGGACGCTGGAGCCGGCCGGGACGCTGGACGTCAGCACGCCCGACGCCGTCGCCCTGCGCTGAGGAAGGGTCCGCGGGGGGCCGGACGAGCCCGGCCGTGCGGGACAGTGGCGAGATGAGCTCCCAGCCGATCAGCCGCTTCCCGCTCGTGCCGGCCGAGGACCTGCCGCCCGACCTCCGCGACCGGTTCGCCGAGGTGGCCGGCGCCAGCGGATTCCTCCCCCACGTCTTCGCCGCGCTCGCCTGGCGCCCGGCCGAGGCCCGGGCGTTCTTCGCGCTGCACGACGCGCTCATGGACAAGGACACCCCCGGGCTGAGCCAGGCCGACCGCGAGGTCGTCGTGGTGGCCACCAGCGCGGCGAACGACTGCCTCTACTGCGTGGTGGCCCACGGAGCGCTGGTCCGGATCCGGGCCCGCGACCGCTACCTGGCCGACCAGGTGGCGGTCGACTGGCGGAAGGCGCCGCTGCCGGCGCGCTTGCACGCCGTCGTGGAGGTCGCCGTCCGCCTCGCGGTCGCGCCGGTGACCGTGGTCCCGGCCGACCTGGACGCGCTGCGCGCGCACGGGCTCACCGAGGACGACGTGTGGGACGTCGGCGCGATCGTGTCGCTCTTTGCGCTGTCGAACCGCCTGATGCACTGGGCCGCGGTGCCGCCGAACGAGGAGTTCCACCTGATGGGCCGGGTGCCGCGGAGCTGACCGTCGAGCGCGGTGGCCGCGACACACGCATGCGCCCGACACGCCCGAGCAAAAGGTCCGCTTTCGAGTTCCCGTTCCGGGCGCGTCGGGCGTACGTCACAGGGCTCGACCCTGGCGTGAGACGCCCAGGGGGCGGGTCGTCACGCCTCGTGAGTCGTACGTGACAGTGGGGTCGGCCGAGGTGGGTGTGTTGGCACCGTCTGGACACGCCGAGCCCATGACGGTGCTTGCTGCACCGATCCAGCACACCTAACTTCGTCCACAACGCCACTAGTTGACATAACTATAAGGCTTAACCTGAGGATGAGGGTCCAGTTGGGGAGCGCAGCATGACACCTCCGCACAACTACCTCGCGGTCATCAAGGTCGTCGGCATCGGCGGCGGCGGGGTGAACGCGGTCAACCGCATGATCGAGGTCGGCCTCAAGGGGGTCGAGTTCATCGCGATCAACACCGATGCGCAGGCGCTGCTGATGAGCGACGCCGACGTCAAGCTCGACGTCGGTCGTGAGCTCACCCGCGGCCTGGGCGCCGGTGCGCAGCCCGACGTGGGCCGCCAGGCGGCCGAGGACCACCGCGAGGAGATCGAAGAGGTGCTCAAGGGCGCCGACATGGTCTTCGTGACCGCCGGCGAGGGAGGTGGCACCGGCACCGGCGGGGCCCCGGTGGTCGCCTCCATCGCGCGCAAGCTCGGCGCGCTGACCATCGGCGTGGTCACCCGACCGTTCTCCTTCGAGGGCAAGCGGCGGGCCGTCCAGGCCGAGTCGGGCATCGAGGAGCTGCGCAACGAGTGCGACACGCTCATCGTGATCCCGAACGACCGGCTGCTGCAGCTCGGCGACCGGAACGTCAGCGTGATGGACGCCTTCCGCACCGCCGACCAGGTGCTGCTCTCCGGTGTCCAGGGCATCACCGACCTGATCACCACGCCCGGCCTGATCAACCTCGACTTCGCCGACGTCAAGTCGGTCATGTCCGGTGCGGGGTCGGCGCTGATGGGCATCGGCAGCGCGCGCGGTGACAACCGCGCGCTGCTGGCTGCCGAGCAGGCCATCGCCAGCCCGCTGCTGGAGGCGTCGATGGAAGGCGCCCACGGTGTGCTGCTGTCGATCAGCGGTGGTTCGGATCTCGGCCTGTTCGAGATCAACGAGGCGGCATCGCTGGTCTCCGACGCCGCGCACCCCGACGCCAACATCATCTTCGGCGCCGTCATCGACGACGCCTTGGGCGACGAGGTGCGGGTGACGGTCATCGCCGCCGGCTTCGACAACAGCAAGCCGGGTACCCGCAAGGACGGCGCAGCCACCACCGTGACGGCGACGGCGCCACCCGCGTCGGTCGCCGCCGCACCGGCGGCACCGGCCCGGACCTCGGCGCCGGCCCAGGCGGGGGAGCGGCCGGCCGGCCAGCCGGAGGCCCGTCCGGCGGCGGCCACGCCGGCCGCGCCGGTGCCCTCCGCTCCGCGGCCGGGGCAGCCCGGTGCGGCACCGCAGGGGAGCGGCATCACCGTGCCCCCGCTCCCGCCGATCCCCGGTGCGGGCAACGGCAGCCGCCGTCCGCTGGCACAGGAGGACTTCGAGGAGGAACTCGACATTCCCGAGTTCCTCCGCAGCCAGTAAGAGGACCCCCGTGCCCCCCACCACTCGCGAGCTCGCGGCGGGCCCCTGCACGAGGGCCGTTCCAGCCCCCGTCAGGGGGCCGCTCACGTGAGCAGCAGTCCGGCCGCCTCGTCGGCGGTGCGACCCCGACGGGTCGTCACCGACCGGCGGGGCGGCCGTTCTGCGCCGCCCTACGAGTCGTTCAACCTCGGCGAGCACGTCGGGGACGACCCGGTCGCGGTGGCGGCCAACCGGGACCGGCTGGCCGGCGGGCTCGGCGTGCCCGCCACCGCTCTCGTCTGGATGACCCAGGTGCACGGCACCGGGGTCGCCGTGATCGAGGACGCCGGGGAGAACCCGGTCGCCGACGTCGACGCGCTGGTGACCGCGACGCCGGGGCTCGTGCTGTGCGTGCTGGTCGCCGACTGCGTGCCCGTGCTGCTGGCCGATCCGGTCGCCGGGGTGGTCGCCGCGGTGCACGCCGGCCGGGAGGGCGTCCGGCGGGGCGTCGTCCCCGCGACGCTGGCGGCGATGACCCGGCTGGGTTCCCGCCCGGGCGACGTGGAGGCACTCCTGGGCCCGGCCGTGTGTGGCGCCGACTACGAGGTACCGCTGGCCATGCAGGCAGAGGTGGCCCGGGTCGCCCCGGCCGGCGCGGTGCGCACCCGGCGGGGCACCCCTGGTCTGGATCTGCGGGTCGGGCTGGAGCAGGTGCTGCGCGGCGCCGGGGTCGGCCAGGTCGTGCACGACCCCCGGTGCACCGTCGAGGATCCCCGGCTGTTCAGCCACCGCCGGGACGGCGTGACCGGCCGCCAGGCCGGCGTGGTCTGGCTCGCGTAAGGACCCCGTCCTCCCCGCCCTTCGCAAGCTCAGGGCGGTGCCCGGGACGGGGCCGTTCCAGGAGCCCGAGGGCTCGCGGCCGGCGGGTTGCATGATGGCGTCCGTGGACCGGCTCCAGCACAACCTCCGGAACGTCCGCGAGCGCATCGACGCCGCCGCCCGCGCCGCCGGGCGCGACCCGGCCGAGGTGCGGGTGCTCGCGGTGAGCAAGACCAGGCCGGCTGCGGACATCCGTGCGCTGGCGGCCCTGGGGCAGCGGGAGTTCGCCGAGAACCGGGTGCAGGAGCTCACCGGCAAGGTGGCAGACCTCGCCGCCGACCCCGGCGGCCCGGAGCTCCGCTGGCACCTGGTGGGACAGCTGCAGCGCAACAAGGCCGGTGCGGTGTGCCGGATCGGCGCGGTGGTGCATTCGGTGGACCGGCTGCCGCTGGTCGCCGCCCTGGACCGGGCCGCCCAGCAGGCGCAGCGGCCGCTGGACGCGTTCGTCCAGGTGGACCTGGGCGGCCCGCCCGGCCGGGACGGGACCCGTGGCGGAGCGCCGCCCGACGACGTCCCGGCCCTGGCCGACGCCGTGGCAGAGATGGCGGGCCTGCGGCTGCTGGGCCTGATGGCGGTCGCGCCGCGGAACGCGGACCCGGCCCCGGCGTTCGCCCGGCTGGCGGAGCTCGCCGCTCGGGTGCGCGCCGATCATCCTGGGTCCAGGGAGTTATCGGCAGGCATGAGCGCCGACCTGGAGGCTGCTGTGACTGCTGGTGCCACTGTGGTGCGTGTCGGAACCGCGTTGTTCGGCCCGCGAGTCCTATCTTCCGAACCGGACGTGTGACCACCAGCCCCACCGGTCACGCCGGCACCACCCGTTCCACGAGCTCTGCGGTCCGCACCGCGGAGGACGAGACCAGAGGGAGACGTCCGATGGCCGGAGCCATGCGAAAGATGGGGGTCTACCTCGGCCTCGTCGAGGACGACGACGCGCGCGGGGGGTACGACCGCTACGCCGCCCGCCAGTCGGACTACGACGAGCGTGGGTACGACCGGTACGCCCCGGCCGGCGAGTACGACGCGGTCGACCCGCGCTACGACACCGGCTACCCCGATACCGAGCACCCGGCCGGCTATGACGCGGGGTACGGCGCCGCGCCGTCGGAGGAGCCCGCCCCGGAGCCGGAGCCCACGCCGCTGACCCGTCGTCCGGTGGCCGCGCGGTCGCTGGGGCTGGCGGGCGCACCCGCTGCGCCCTCCGCGGGCGGCGCCGGGGCGACCCGCCTGGGTGGCTCGGGTGGGGGCGCTGCGCTCGGCGGCTCGGCCGGCCTGGCCGTGCGCGAGCCCCTCGTCGCGGCGCCGGCGCCGGCCCCGGCCCCGGCGAAGAAGGCGCCGCAGCCCTACCGGATCACCACGCTGCACCCGCGCACCTACAACGAGGCGCGCACCATCGGCGAGCGGTTCCGCGAGGGCATGCCGGTCATCATGAACCTGACCGAGATGAACGACGCCGACGCGAAGCGACTCGTGGACTTCGCTGCGGGTCTGTCCTTCGGGCTGCACGGTAGTATCGAGCGGGTCACGGCGAAGGTCTTCCTGCTCAGTCCGCAGGACGTCGACGTGACCGCCGAGGACAAGGCCCGCATCCGTGAGGGCGGGTTCTTCAACCAGTCCTGAAACAGCGCGTCACGCCGGGTCCGCCCGCGAGGCGCCCCGAACGAGCGAGGACCGTGGCTCTACTCCTGCAGATCGTCTCGTCGGTCCTGCTCGTCTTCCTGATCCTGCTGTTCGCGCGCTTCGTCGTCGACTGGGTGATGGTGCTGGCGCGCAGCTGGCGTCCGTCCGGTCTGGTCGCCGCCGGGCTCGAGGTCGTGTACGCGACCACCGACCCGCCGCTGAAGGCCGTGCGCAAGGTCATCCCACCGCTGAACCTCGGGTCCATCCGTCTGGACCTCGGGTTCATGGTCTTATTGATCCTGGTGTTCCTCCTGCGCGGCCTGGTCAACGGCCTGGCTCTGAACCTCGCATGAGCCACCCGGTGAACTCGTGCCCACCCGGGACGAGGTGCTGGTCCGCCGAGATCCGCTGCCCGTCTGTGTCCGCCCCGTCCCACTCGTCCGACCTGAGGTGAGCCCCATGCCACTCACGCCCGCCGACGTGCACAACGTCGTCTTCAAGAAGCCGCCGATCGGCAAGCGCGGTTACGACGAGGACGAGGTCGATGCCTTCCTCGACGTGGTGGAGGCCGAGCTCGCCCGGTTGATCGAGGAGAACAACGACCTCCGCGCCTCCGGTGGTGGCGGCTCGCGCGCCGACGAGCGACCGGCCGAGGCCGCGCCGCTCACCGTGGCAGCGCCACCGCCGCCACCCGCCGCTGCTCCCTCGTCCGCCCGCGAGGACGACAGCGTCCGGGCATCGCGGATGCTGTCGCTGGCCAGCGAGACGGCCGAGCGGTACGTCAACGAGGCGAAGGCCCAGGCCGACCAGATGGTCGGCAGTGCCAAGACCAACAGCGAGCGGATGCTCGCCGAGGCCCGCTCGAAGAGCGAGCAGATGGTCACCGAGGCGAAGTCGCGGGCCGATGCCATGATCACCGACTCCCGCACCCGGGCCGACACGATGGAGCGCGAGGCCCGGGCCAAGGCCACCGCCCTGGCCCAGGATGCCGAGCGCAAGCACGTGGAAGCGATGGGGTCGCTGGAGGAGAAGCGCGCCAGCCTCGATCGCAAGGTCGACGAGCTGCGCACCTTCGAGCGGGAGTACCGGACCCGGCTGCGGTCCTACCTCGAGTCGCACCTGCGCGACCTGGACAGCCGTGGCTCGGCCGAGCCGTCGGCCAACAACCGGCAGAACCAGCACGTCGGGGCCTGAAGAAGGACCACCCTTCCCCCACGCCTCGCACGCTCGGCGCGGGCCCCTGAAGGGTGGCCGCGCACCCGAGCCCCGCCGGACACCGTCCGGCGGGGCTCGGTCGCGCTCGGGGGGCCCGAGCCGTCCCGGTGGCGGCGCACTAGCATCAGTCCGTGATCTTGCTCGCGGCCGTCCTGGTAGTCGCTGCGGTCGGCCTGCTCGCCGCCGGGCTGATCGAGGGGTCCGCCATCCTCCAGTGGGCCTCCTTCGGGGCCAGCGCGCTGGCCGCGCTCGTCGTCGTCGGCGGTGAGGTGCGCCGGGGCATCGCGGCACGCCGCGGGGAGGGCCCGGACGGCCACGACGGGCAGCATCGCCGGCAGCCGGCCGGGCAGGCGGCCGGCCGGGGGCGGCACGATCGGGACCAGTTCCCGGCTGCGCCACCCACCGGCCCGCCCTCGCGCCCCCAGCCGAGGGCGGATCAGCCCGAGGAGGGCGACCAGAACCAGCCGCAGTGGCAGCCCCAGCAGGACCACGACGCTCAGGAGCACGAGCGCCAGGGCTACGACCAGTACGGCTACGGAGCGCACCGCTCCGACCAGCACCGCTCCGACCAGCAGGGCTATGGCGACCAGCAGGGCTATGGCGACCAGCAGGGCTATGGCGACCAGCAGGGCTATGGCGACCAGCAGGGCTATGCCGACCAGCAGGGCTATGCCGATCCGCAGGGTTATGCCGATCCGCAGGGCTACGCCGGGCACGGTGACGACCGGCAGGACCACGGGCCGCAGCCGTACGCGGGGCCGCCGTACGGTGCGCCGACCGATGACCCGTACCAGGCGCAGGGGTACGACGAGCCCTACGAGCCGTACGGCGCCTCGCGGTACGTCCCGCCGTCCACCCCGCCGGGCGATGACGAGACGTCGATGAGCGCAGCCGCCGGGGGCGGCCCCGACACGGAGCACCCGGCGGGCGGGCAGCAGTCCGCACCGGGCACCGACGCCGACGGTGAGCCCCCGGTGGAAGAGGTCGAGGTGACCGACCTGCTGGTCGTGCTCGACCTGACCGACGAGGTCCTGGTCGTCGACGAGCACCCCCGGTACCACCTCGGCGGGTGCCCGCACCTGAGCGGCCAGCCGACCTTCGGCATGCCGATGGTGGAGGCCCGGACGGACGGCTTCACCCCGTGCGGCACCTGCGCCCCGGATCGGAACCTGGCCCGGGTGGAGCGGGCCCGCCGCTCCCGAGGCTGAGGAAGGACCCCCTCCTCCCCACCCCTCGCAGGCTCGGGGCGGGACCCGGGATGGGGCCGACGACCGGGCGCTGCGCCCCGCAGCGCCCCGTTCAGTTGTCGGCGGCGCGGGCGATCCAGACCCGGGAGCCCTGCGGGCCCTCGACACCTTCCCCCGAACCGGCGGTGGCGGCGTGCAGGCTCGTGGCCAGCACCTCACCGGACAGCTGCCCGGCGTGCTCGGTGAGCGCCTGGGCCACCGGACCCTCGCCGGTCCACCACAGCTCGATCCGGTCGCTCACCGCCAGGCCCGCGCTCTTGCGCGCGTCCTGCACCAGGCGGACCACCTCGCGGGCCAGGCCGGCGCGCTCCAGCTCCGGGGTCAGGGTGAGGTCCAGTGCCACGGTGAGGCCGGTCGCGGATGCGACGGTCCAGCCCTCCCGCGGGGTTTCGGTGACCACCAGGTCGCCGTCCTGCAACGCGACGGCCGTGCCGTCCACGTCGACGGTGGCCGTGCCGGCCCGGTAGGCGGCGACCAGCTCGGCCGGGTCCGCGGCGGCGACGGCCGTGGCGACCGCCTGCACCTGCTTGCCCAGCCGCCGGCCCACCGCCCGGAAGTCGACCTTCACCGTGATGTCGACCAGCGAGCCGCCCACCGCCGACAGGTCGGTCAACTCCGCCACGTTCAGCTCGTCGGCCACCTCGGCGACCAGGTCCCGCGGGAGTTCCGACCAGCCCGGTGCGGCCACCAGGGCACGCGCCAGCGGCTGCCGGGTGCGGGCCTTGGCCTGGGTCCGCGCCGAGCGGCCCAGCTCCACCAGCCGGCGGACCAGGGCGACCTGCTCGACCAGCGTGTCGTCGCGGGCGTCCTCGTCGACGAGGGGCCAGCTGGCCAGGTGCACCGAGTCGACGGCCGCCCCCTGTCCGTCCCGCCCGACCGCCCCTGGCACGACCACGGTGCCCCACACCCGCTCGGTGATGAACGGCGTGAACGGGGCCATCAACCGGGTCAGTCCGTCGAGCACCTCGTGCAGCGTGCCCAGTGCGGCCGGGTCACCCTCCCAGAACCGGCGCCGGCTGCGGCGCACGTACCAGTTGGACAGGTCGTCGACGAACTCGGCGAGCAGTCGCCCGGCGGTCTGGGTGTCGAACGCCTCGAGGGCGTCGGTGACCCCGGCGGTGACCGACGCCAGCTCGGCCAGCGCCCAGCGGTCGAGCAGCGGCCGGTCCGCCCGGGCCGGCGGCGGGGTCGAGGCCGGGTCCCAGCCGTTGGTCTCGGCGTAGAGGGTGAAGAAGCTGGCGGTGTTCCAGTAGGTCAGCAGCACCTTGCGCACCACCTCGGACAGCGTCTCGTGCCCCACCCGGCGGGCCGACCACGGTGAGCCGCCGGCCAGCATGAACCAGCGGACGGCGTCCGCGCCGTGCCGGTCCATCAGCGGCATCGGCTCCAGGATGTTGCCCAGGTGCTTGCTCATCTTCCGGCCGTCCTCGGCCAGGATGTGCCCCAGGCAGAGGACGTTCTCGTAGGAGCTGCGCTCGAAGACCAGCGTGCCGACCGCCATCAGCGTGTAGAACCAGCCGCGGGTCTGGTCGATCGCCTCGCAGATGAACTGCGCCGGGTAGGCGGCCTCGAACTCCGCCCGGTTCTGGTGCGGCGCCCCCCACTGGGCGAACGGCATCGACCCGGAGTCGTACCAGGCGTCGATGACCTGGCGGACCCGGCGGTAGGTGCCCTCCTCGCCGGGCACGGTGAAGGTCACCTCGTCGATGAACGGGCGGTGCGGGTCGAGGTCGGCGAGGTCGCGGCCGGTCAGCTCGGACAGCTCCGCGAGCGAGGCGACGGCGACAAGCTTGGCGGGGTCGGCGTCGTTGCGCCAGATCGGCAGCGGGGTGCCCCAGTACCGGTCACGCGACAGCGCCCAGTCGACGTTGTTGCGCAGCCAGTCGCCGTAGCGGCCCCACTGGATGTTCTCCGGGTGCCAGGACGTCTTCTCGTTCTCCGCGAGCAGCTGGTCCTTGATCGCGCTGGTGCGGATGTACCAGGACGGCTGCGCGTAGTACATGAGCGGGGTGTGGCAGCGCCAGCAGTGCGGGTAGCTGTGCTCGTACCGCAGCTCCCGGTACAGCACCCCCCGGGCCAGGAGGTCCTCGACCAGGGCGGGGTCGGCGGCCTTGAAGAAGTGGCCGCCGACCAGCGGCACCTCGGGAAGGAAGTGCCCGGAGGCGTCGACCGGGTTGACCACCGGCAGGCCGTAGCCGCGGCAGACGACGAGGTCATCGGCGCCGAAGGCGGGGGACTGGTGCACCAGGCCGGTGCCGTCGTCGGTGGTGACGTAGTCGGCGAGGACGACGAAGTGCGCGTCGCCGGCGGGGAACTCCACCAGCTCGAAGGGCCGCTGGTAGTGCACGAACTCCCACTCCCGGCCCACGGTGCGCGCGAGTACCTCCACCTCGGCGTCGCCGAAGACGGCGCCCAGCAGCGGCTCGGCCACGACCAGGGTGTCGGCACCCGAGCGGGCGACGACGTAGGTGACCTCGGGGTTCATCGCCACCGCGGTGTTGGACGGCAGCGTCCAGGGCGTCGTCGTCCAGACCAGCAGGTCGGCGCGGCCGGCCCACTCGCCGCTGGTGACCGGCAGCCGCACGTACACCGAGGGGTCGGTGATGGTCTCGTAGCCCTGGGCGACCTCGTGGTCGGACAGGCCGGTTCCGCACCGCGGGCAGTAGGGCGCCACCCGGTGGTCCTCCACCAGCAGCCCCTTGTCGAACACCTGCTTGAGCGACCACCAGACGCTCTGCACGTAGCTGGAGTCCATCGTCCGGTACGCGGTCGACATGTCGACCCAGTAGCCCATCCGATCGGTCAGCTCCGCGAAGGCACCGACGTGCCGCTCCACCGACTCGCGGCAGCGGGCGTTGAACTCGGCGATCCCGAACCGCTCGATGTCGGGCTTGCCGGCGAAGCCGAGCTCCTGCTCCACGGCGATCTCCACCGGCAGGCCGTGGCAGTCCCAGCCGGCCCGGCGCGGCACGTGCCAGCCCTGCATGGTCTTGAACCGGGGGAAGACGTCCTTGAACGCCCGGGCCTCGATGTGGTGGGTCCCGGGGCGGCCGTTGGCGGTCGGCGGCCCCTCGTAGAACACCCACTGCGGCTTGTCGGCCGAGCCCTCGAGCGTGCGGGCGAAGACCTTGCCGGCCTCCCACTGCTCGAGCACCTCGTGCTCGAGGGCGGGCAGGTCGACCTGGGGTGGGAGGGCACGGAACGGACCAGCGGCAGAGCTCACGGCAGCCATCATCCCCGATCCCGCCGACGCCCCGGCCACCCAGCCCGGCCGGCGGGCGCGGCGCCGGTCACCGGGGCGGGACGCCGGTACGGGAGACTGCGCCCATGGGAGGGCGCGGGTGAACACCACGGTCACCGTCGCGCTGGCCGTCGGTGCCCTCGTGGTGCTGGTCGCCGCGGTCGCGCTGCGGCTGGCCGACCGGCTCGGTCTGCCCTCCCTCCTGCTGTACCTGGCCCTGGGCGTGGCGCTGGGGGAGGGCGGCCTCGGCGTGCAGTTCGAGGACTTCGCCCTGGCCCAGACGCTGGGCATCGCGGCGCTGGTGGTGATCCTCGCCGAGGGTGGGCTGACGACGCGCTGGCCGGAGATGCGGCGGGCCCTGGGGCCGGGCCTCAGCCTGGCCACCATCGGCGTCGGGGTGTCGGTGGGGGTCACCGCGGCCTTCGCGGTCTGGCTGCTGGACCTGGAGTGGGGGGTCGCCCTGCTGCTGGCCGCGGTGATCGGTTCGACCGACGCGGCGGCGGTGTTCGCGGTGCTGCGCCGGATGCCCCTGCCGCGGCGCGTCGTCGCGGCCGTCGAGGCGGAGAGCGGGCTCAACGACGCGCCGGTGATCCTGCTGGTGAGCGCCCTGATCGTGCAGGTGGCCGGCGGCCAGCCCGACCCCTGGTGGCTGGTCGGGCTCACCGTCGTGGGGCAGCTGGCCGGTGGCGGCCTGCTCGGGGTGGCCATCGGGTTCGGCGGCGCCTGGGTGCTCCGCCGGGCGGCGCTGCCGCTGGCCGGGCTCTACCCGCTGGCGACCCTGGCCATCTGCGTGCTCGCCTTCGCCGTGGCCACGCTGGCGTGGACCTCCGGCATCGTCGCGGTCTACCTCTGCGGTGTGGTGCTGGGCAACGCCCACATGCCACACCGCTCGGCCAGCATCGGGTTCGCCGAGGGGACCGCCTCGCTGGCCCAGATCGGGCTGTTCGTGCTCCTCGGACTGCTGGTCTCGCCGTCCCGGCTGATCGACGCACTGCTGCCCGCGCTGCTCATCGGCGGGGTGCTGCTGCTGGTGGCCAGGCCGCTGTCGGTGCTGCTGAGCCTGGTCTGGTTCCGCTGGCCGCTGGCCCAGCAGGCGTTCGTGTCCTGGGCGGGCCTGCGGGGCGCGGTGCCCATCGTGCTCGCCACCTTCCCGCTGACCGGTCAGGTCCCCGGCGCGACCGTCATCTTCGACACCGTCTTCGTGCTGGTCGTCGTCTTCACGGTGCTGCAGGGCGGCCTGCTGCCGCGGATGGCCCGGTGGCTGCGGATCGCCACCCCGACGACCCCGCGCGAGGTGGAGGTGGAGTCCGCGCCCCTGGACGAGCTGGACGCGGACCTCATGCAGCTCACCGTGCCCACCGGATCGCGACTGCACGGGGTGTACCTGCCCGAGCTACGGCTGCCGGAGGACGCGGCCGTAGTGCTCGTCGTCCGCGACGGGCGGCCGTTCGTGCCCGACGCGACCACCCGGCTGATGCGCGGGGACCAGGCGCTGCTGGTCTCCTCCCGCGCCTCCCGCCCGGAGGCCGAACGACGGCTGCGGGCAGTCAGCCGGGCCGGCCGGCTGGCCACCTGGCGGGGGGAGACGGGCGGGGCGACCGGGCTGGACTGATGAAGGACCCCCTGCCCCCACCACTCGCAAGCTCGCGGCGGGACCCTGCAGGGGGCCAAGCCGCTGCGAGCCCTGCCGCCGGGGAGCCGCCGGCCCCCGCGCCGGCAGACCACAGCGGTCCTCTCCGACCGCATCGTGGTCCCGTCGTGTCTCTCTACCCGTTCAGTTCCAGCGTGCGCTTGGTGTCCTCGCGCACCTGGACCAGCAGGGCGGGCTCCTCGGACAGCTTGTGCCCGTAGGAGGGGATCGCCTCCTGGATCAGCGGACGCCAGAAATCCACGCGGTCGGGGAAGCAGCGCTCCAGCAGGTTGAGCATCGCCGCCACCGCGGTCGAGGCGCCCGGGGAGGCGCCCAGCAGGCCGGCGATCGTGCCCTCACCACCGACGACCAGTTCGGTGCCGAACTGCAGCACGCCGCGCCCGTCCGGGTCCTGCTTGATGACCTGCACGCGCTGTCCGGCCGTGATCAGCTCCCAGTCACCCGCCTCGGCCGTGGGTACGAAATCGGTGAGCGTGGCGTGCCGGGCGCCGCGGGACTGCAGCACCTGCCCGATCAGGTACCTGGTCAGGGGGATGTTGTCCTTCGCCACGCCGAGCATCGACCCGAGGTTGTTGCCGCGCACCGACTTCGGCAGGTCGAACAGCGAGCCGCCCTTGAGGAACTTCGGCGAGAAACCGGCGTAGGGGCCGAACAGCAGCGACTGGTCGTTGTCTATGTAGCGCAGGTCCAGGTGCGGCACCGACATGGGCGGCGCGCCGACGGCGGCCTGACCGTAGACCTTGGCCTGGTGCCGGCCGACCAGCTCGGGGGAGCGGGTGCGGAGGAACTGGCCGCTGACCGGGAAGCCGCCGAAGCCGCGGATCTCGGGGATGCCGGCCTTCTGCAGCAACGGCAGTGCGCCACCGCCGGCGCCGACGAAGACGAACCGGGAGCGCACGGTGCGGCGCTCACCGGTGCGGGTGTCGCGGGCGCCGATGGTCCAGCGGCCGTCGGTGCCGCGTTCCACCCGGTCGACCCGGGTGGAGGTGTGCACCTGCACGCCCCGGGCGGTGGCCGCGTCGAACATCAGCCGGGTCAGCGACCCGAAGTCGACGTCGGTGCCGGCCACCGAGCGGGTGGCGGCCATCTTCTGGCCCGGGTCGCGGCCGGCCATCATCAGCGGCACCCACTCGGC
This sequence comes from Modestobacter lapidis, assembly GCF_054780755.1. Classification (NCBI taxonomy): domain Bacteria; kingdom Bacillati; phylum Actinomycetota; class Actinomycetes; order Geodermatophilales; family Geodermatophilaceae; genus Modestobacter; species Modestobacter lapidis. The sequence goes on from NZ_BAAGVS010000001.1 coordinate 25,688, forward strand.
GAGCACCGCCGGGTCCTGGGTGTGCTCCATCCCGTCGAACAGCGGCTCGGCCGACATGGCCTCGAACCGGGTCCGCATGTACTTCTGGCCGGCCGCGCCGGTGACGAAGCTGATGTGGGGGACCGGGGTGATGAAGTCCTTCGGTGAGCCGGTGAGGCCCTTCCGCACCAGGTGCGACCAGAACTGGCGGGACACCTGGAACTGCTCGTTGATGGTGACGGCCTTCGCCGGGTTCACCCGCCCGTCCGGGCCGGCCGGGGTGTAGTTCAGCTCGCACAGAGCGGCATGGCCGGTGCCCGCGTTGTTCCAGGGGCCCGAGCTCTCCTCGGCCACCGCGTCGCCGGACTCGAAGACCGTGACGCTCCAGTCGGGCGCCACCACACCGAGCAGGGCGCTCAGGGTCGCGCTCATGATGCCGCCGCCGACGAGCACTACGTCGGGGTTCGCGGCGTCCGTGGTCAAGATGTGCCTCCAGGAGCTCAGGACCGTCTCGATGTCCCATCGTCGTCCGCGCTTCGGGCCTCCATGCCCCGAAGGAGGGGCGCAGACCCATCTGGTCCCATGAGATCTGTCACAGTGTCGCCCCCCGGGACCCTGACCTGCGCGTCGAGGTGGGCGTCGGAGGTGGCGACACGCCCCTGCCCGCCCGGGCCGGGCCGCCCGCGATCCGGGACGGCGGTGGGCGGCGCGGCTATCGTCGGGAACGACGTGGCCGCAGGTGCTGCGCTGGAGGAGGCGGCGGCCATCGTGAACGAGCAGCCCGACCCGTCCGGCCGGACCCGGCCGGCCGGGACGCCGGGCGTGCCACGCCGGCCGCGCACCCGGCTGCTCCTCGCGCTCGCCGCGGTCGTGTTCGCCCTGGATCTGGGCACCAAGGTGCTGGTCGTCGCCACCCTCTCCGACCGGGAACCGGTGCGGCTGTGGGGCGGGGCGCTGTACCTCACCGAGGCCCGCAACACCGGTGCGGCCTTCTCCCTGGCCGAGGGCGCCACCGTGGTGTTCACCGTCATCGCCGCCGTCGTGGTGGTGGTCATCGTGCGGGTGGCCCGGCGGCTGTTGTCCACCGGCTGGGCGGTCGCGCTGGGCCTGGTGCTCGGTGGAGCGCTCGGCAACCTCGCGGACCGGATCTTCCGCGACCCGGGCTTCCTGCGCGGTGGGGTCGTCGACTTCCTGTCGCTGTTCGCCCCCGACGGCAGCGTGTGGCCCATCTTCAACGTCGCCGACTCCGCGATCGTCTGCGGCGGGTTGCTCGGCGCGGTGCTGGCCTTCCGCGGCATCGAGTTCGACGGCGGGCGGGCCGGGGACCGCAGTTCCGCCGACTGACCGCGGCCCCGTCCAGAGGCTCGCCGCGAGCGTGCGAGCGGTGAGGAGGACGGGGTCCTTCTGCACAATGGACGGCGTGACCAGCAGCCCGAGCCCGGCGGCACCCGGCGAGCACCGCGCCCTGCCGGTCCCCGACGGCCTCGAGGGGCAGCGGGTCGACCAGGCGCTGTCCCGGCTGTTCGGGGTCTCCCGCACGGTCGCCGCCGAGCTCGCCGACGCCGGCCGGGTGGTGGTCGACGGGCGCGCCCGCGGCAAGGGTGACCGGCTCAGCGGCGGGAGCTGGCTGGAGGTGGAGCTGCCCCCGCCGCCCGGCGAGCCGGCCCCGCCCCGGCCGGTGGCCGGGATGACCGTCGTGCACGACGACGACGACATCGTGGTGATCGACAAGCCGGTGGGCGTCGCCGCCCACGGCAGCCCCGGCTGGGACGGCCCCACCGTGACCGGCGGGCTGGCCGCGGCCGGCTACCGAATCTCCACCAGCGGTGCGGCCGAGCGGCAGGGCGTGGTACACCGCCTGGACGCCGCCACCACCGGGCTGATGGTGGTGGCGAAGAGCGAACGGGCGTACACGCTGCTGAAGGCGGCCTTCAAGGAGCGCACCGTCGACAAGGGCTACCACGCGCTGGTCCAGGGCCACCCCGACCCGTCGAAGGGCACCATCGACGCCCCCATCGACCGGCACCCCAAGCACGACTGGCGGTTCGCCGTCGTCTCCGGTGGGCGCCCCTCGGTGACCCACTACGAGGTGCTGGAGGCCTTCCCGGCCGCCAGCCTGGTCGACATCCACCTCGCAACCGGCCGCACCCACCAGATCCGCGTGCACTTCTCCGCGCTGCGGCATCCCTGCGTCGGCGACCCGACCTACGGCGCCGACCCGACGCTGGCCGCGCGGCTGGGCGTCGAGCGCCAGTGGCTGCACGCCGTCCGGCTCGGTTTCGCCCACCCGGCCGACGGGTCATGGGTCGAGTTCACCAGCGAGTACCCCGCCGACCTGGCCGGCGCCCTGGCCATCCTGCGCGCCGAGAACTGACCGACCGCCGCCGTGGGTCTCGAGGGGGCAGCGGGCCTGCCCGACGCACTGTCGGACTGGGGGCCGGCGCAGCTGGCCGCGGTCGTCATCGCCGGGTACCTGGTCATCGGGGAGCCCTTCGTCGGGCACGCGCTGCACCGGCGGTTCGAGGGTCGGCTGGGTACCGACCCGGTCGCCCGGCGCTCGCTGTACCGCAGGCTGCTGGTGCTGGAGTGGGGGCTGGCGCTCATCGCGCTGATGGTCTGGTTGTCCGCGCCGGGGGTGTCGGCCGGGCACGTCGGGCTCGGCTGGCCGCAGCGCTGGCCGGGCGTGCTCACCACGGCGGCCTGCCTGCTGCTGCTCGGCCTGGTGGTGTACTCCACCCTCGCCCTGCGCTCCGGGGCGCTCTCCGGTCCGCCGGCGCCGGCGCGGCCGGGCGAGGCCCGGCACGCGGAGCCGCCGGGTTCGTCGACCCTCGCGCTGCTCCCCCGGACCCAGCCGGAACGGCGGCTGTTCGCGGTGGTGGGCGTGACGGCCGGGGTGTGCGAGGAGTGGCTCTACCGCGGCTTCTTCCTGGCCCTGGTCGCCGCGGTCGCCCCGGGGCTGCCCGGGCCGGCGCTGGTGGGTGTCGCCGCGGTCGCCTTCGGCCTGGCGCACGCCTACCAGGGCGTCTCCGGGATGGTCACCACCGGCGTGCTCGGCGGGGTGCTCGCCGCGGTCTACCTGTCCAGCGGGTCACTGCTGCTCCCGGTCCTGCTGCACGCCGTGATCGACCTGCGCTTCCTGCTGGTGCCGGCCTCGGCCCTCCCCGCGGGAGCCCGGTGAGCCCCGCCGGGCGGCCGGTATCGCGAACGTCACCATCCACCGCGAGCCGGTCGCCGGGCCACGGTCCGCAGGTGGGCGGGCCGCGGCGTGACGGATCGGTCCCCGGGGTCGAGACACGTCCTGTCAGACCCTCGGAGTAGGACGTCCCTAGTGCGAGGATCGGGTCCGGTCCACGCACATGCCCGAACATCCCACGCGACACGGCCTTCCCCGCCGGTCAGCAGGAGCGTCCCGTCCCCGTCGGGTGGACGGGCGACAGCACGACCCGTGAGGAGCACACCGCACCGTGAGCAGCGCGCCGTCAGCATCGTCGTCGCAGAACTTCGTGCACCTGCACGTGCACACCGAGTACTCGATGCTCGACGGGGCGGCCAAGCTCGGTGAGGTCACCCGGGCCGCCGCCGAGGAGGGCATGCCGGCCCTCGCGATGACCGACCACGGCAACGTCTTCGGCGCCTACGACTTCTACAAGACGGCCAAGGGCGCGGGCGTCAAGCCGATCATCGGCATGGAGGGCTACTACACCCCCGGCTCGCGCTTCGACCGCGCCCCGTTCGAGTTCGGCGACAAGCTGATCGACGAGGAGGGCGACGGCGGGTCCAACCGCGGCAAGGCCGCCTACACGCACATGACCCTGCTGGCCAAGACCACCGAGGGCATGCACAACCTGTTCCGGCTCTCCTCGCTGGCCAGCCTGGAGGGGCAGTACCGCAAGCCGCGCTTCGACCGCGACCTGCTGGAGAAGTACGGCACGGGCCTGATCGCCACCACCGGGTGTCCCTCCGGCGAGGTCAACATGTGGCTGCGCGCCGGCAAGGTCGAGCGCGCCCGCCAGGCCGCCGCGGACTTCCAGGACATCTTCGGGCGGGAGAACTTCTACGCCGAGATCATGGACCACGGGCTGTCCATCGAGAAGAAGACCAAGCCCGCGCTGCTGGAGATCGCCAAGGACCTCGGCATCCCGCTGCTGGGCACCAACGACCTGCACTACACCCACCGCGAGGACGCCGAGGCGCACGACGCCCTGCTGTGCATCCAGACCGGCTCCCGGCTCAACGAGCCCAACCGCTTCAAGTTCAACGGCGACGGCTACTACCTGAAGTCCGCCGCCGAGATGCGCGCGCTGTTCGCCGAGCACCCCGAGGCGTGCGACAACACGCTGCTGGTCGCCGAGCAGTGCGAGGTCGGGTTCACCGAGGGCGCCGACCTCATGCCCCGGTTCCCGCTGCCCGAGGGCGAGGACGAGACGTCCTGGTTCATCAAGGAGGTCGAGCGCGGCCTGCACAAGCGCTGGCCGGGCGGCATCCCCGACCACGTCCGCAAGCAGGCCGACTACGAGGTCGGGATCATCGTCCAGATGGGCTTCCCCGGGTACTTCCTCGTGGTCGCCGACTTCATCAACTGGGCGAAGGAGCAGGGCATCCGGGTCGGTCCCGGCCGGGGCTCGGCAGCCGGTTCGCTGGCCGCCTACGCGATGGGCATCACCGACCTCGACCCGCTGGCGCACGGCCTGATCTTCGAGCGGTTCCTCAACCCCGAGCGCGTCTCCATGCCCGACGTCGACATCGACTTCGACGACCGCCGCCGCGGCGAGGTCATCCGGTACGTCTCGGAGAAGTACGGCGAGGAGCGGGTCAGCCAGATCGTCACCTACGGCACGATCAAGGCGAAGGCCGCGATCAAGGACGCCGCCCGGGTGCTGGACCGCCCCTACTCGGTGGGTGACGAGCTGACCAAGCTGATGCCGCCGGGCGTGATGGGCAAGGACATCCCGCTGTCGGGGATCTTCGACCCCAAGCACGAGCGCTACAAGGAGGCCACGGAGTTCCGCGCCCGCTACGAGTCCGACCCGGGCGCGGCCGAGGTCATCGACCAGGCCCGCAAGCTCGAGGGCCTGAAGCGCCAGTGGGGCGTGCACGCGGCCGGCGTCATCATCGGCCGGTACCCGCTGATCGACAGCGTGCCGATCATGCGCCGCGAGGCCGACGGCGCGGTCATCACGCAGTTCGACTACCCGACCTGCGAGACGCTCGGCCTGCTCAAGATGGACTTCCTGGGGCTGCGCAACCTCACCGTGATCGACGATGCGCTGCGCAACATCGTCATCAACGGCAAGGCGGCCATCGACCTCGACGAGCTCAGCAAGGACCTCACCGACCCGGCGACCTACGACCTGCTGGCGCGCGGGGAGACCCTGGGCGTGTTCCAGTTCGACGGCGGGCCGATGCGGTCGCTGCTGCGGTTGATGCGGCCGGACAACTTCGAGGACATCTCCGCAGTCGGTGCGCTCTACCGCCCGGGCCCGATGGGTGCGAACTCGCACACCAACTACGCGCTGCGCAAGAACGGCCAGCAGGAGATCACCCCGATCCACCCGGAGCTGGCCGAGCCGCTGGAGGAGATCCTCGGCCAGACCTACGGCCTGATCGTCTACCAGGAGCAGGTCATGGCGATCGCGCAGAAGGTCGCGGGGTACTCCCTCGGCAAGGCCGACCTGCTGCGCCGCGCGATGGGCAAGAAGAAGAAGTCGGTGCTGGACGCCGAGTACGTCGGCTTCGAGGCCGGGATGAAGGAGAACGGCTTCTCCGCCGCGGCGGTCAAGACGCTCTGGGACATCCTGGTGCCCTTCGCCGACTACGCCTTCAACAAGGCGCACTCGGCGGCCTACGGCCTGATCTCGTACTGGACGGCGTACCTCAAGGCCAACTACCCGGCCGAGTACATGGCCGCCCTCCTCACCAGCGTCGGCGACGACAAGGACAAGCGACCCATCTACCTGGCCGAGTGCCGCCGGATGGGCATCAAGGTGCTCCCGCCCGACGTCAACGAGTCCTCGGCCGACTTCACCGCCGTCGGCACCGACATCCGCTTCGGGCTGGCCTCGGTGCGCAACGTCGGGCACAACGTCGTGGAGTCGATCTCCCGGGCCCGCGAGGAGAAGGGCGCGTTCAAGGACTTCGCCGACTTCATGCGGAAGATCGACACGGTCGCCTGCAACAAGAAGGTGATCGAGTCGCTGGCGAAGGCCGGCGCCTTCGACTCCCTCGGCCACTCGCGGCAGGGGATCGCGGCCATCCACGCCAACGCCGTGGATCAGGCGATGGGCCTCAAGCGCAAGGAGGCCGAGGGTCAGTTCGACCTGTTCGGCAGCTTCGGTGAGACGGCCGAGGACCCGTTCGGCTCGTCGCTGGACATCGCGATCCCCACCGCCGACTGGTCGAAGTCGGAGAAGTTGGTCTTCGAGCGCGACATGCTGGGCCTCTACGTCTCCGACCACCCGCTGCACGGGGTGGAGCACGTGCTCACCTCGCACGCCGACACCGCGCTGGCCGAGATCATCGCCGGGAACGTCGAGGACGGCGCCAACGTCACGATCGCCGGGATCCTCACCGCGGTCGGGCCGCGTACCAACAAGCAGGGCGCCCCGTGGGCCATCGCCACCGTCGAGGATCTCGAGGCGGGCCTGGAGGTGCTGTTCTTCCCCAAGACCTGGGCGCAGGTGTCGGACAAGGTGGTCCGCGATCAGATCGTGGTGGTCAAGGGCCGGGTCAGCCGCCGCGACGACACCCCGTCGCTGTTCGCCTCCGAGGTCACCATCCCCGAACTCACCGAGGGGCCGCGCGGTCCGGTGCTGGTGTCGATGCCGGCCGCCCGCTGCACCCCGCCGGTCGTCGAGCGGCTGCGCGAGGTGCTCGGCAGCCACCCGGGCACCACCGAGGTGCAGCTCAAGCTGCTCAACGGCGGCCGGGAGACCGTGCTGCGGCTGGACCAGGGGCTGCGGGTGCGGCCGAGCACCGCGCTGATGGGCGACATCAAGGCCCTGCTCGGTCCGACGAGCGTCGCGCTGCTGTGAGGAAGGACCACCCTTCCCCCCACGCTTCGCAGGCTCAGCGCGGGCCCCTGAAGGGTGGCCGTTCCAGCACGTCACCACCGGCCGGATGCCGCACAGCCGGGCCAGCGACACTGGGTCCGTGACCGACCCGTTCCCCGCCGGCTCCCGGCCGGCCGGACGACCGCCGCTGCCGGGGCTCCCGCCGGTGCCGCCGGCGCGCACGCCGTCCCCGGGGCCCCTGCCGCCGGTGCCGGGGGCGCCGCGCCCACCGGCGCGGCCGGCCGGCTGGATCGGGTTCCGGGACGCCCGCACCGACCTGCGCGGCGGGCTGGGCACGGTCGTCGTCCTGGCGCTGACCGGGCTGCCGGCGGCGCTGCTGTGGCTCCGGCTGGCACCCCGGGCGTCCTTCCGGGTCGCCGAGGGTGAGCTGGTCCCGCTCGGGGCGCCGCCGTCCAACGAGCTGTTCATGGCCGACGACGGCGTCTACCTGCTGGTGCTCGCCGGCCTCGGGTTGCTCGCCGGGGTGGCCGTGTGGCTGCGCCGCCGCGCCCGGGGAGTGGTCGCGCTCGCCGGGCTGGCGACCGGCATGATCGCCGCCTCCCTGGTCGCCTGGCAGGTGGGGGAGCTGCTCGGCCCCGGCCCCACCGACGAGCAGCTGGCCGAGGTCGGCGCGACCGTCACCACCGGGCTGCAGCTGGGCGCGGTCGCCGCGGTGGCGGTCGGTCCCTTCGTCGCCGTCCTCACCTACCTGGTGGCCACCACGATGGCAGCCCGCGACGACCTGGGCCGCGAGGACGAAGCCGCGACCGGCGCGATTCCCGCGCAGCCGGTGGCGGCGCCGGTCCAGGCCGAAGGGGCCCGCAGCTCCTAGTTCGGCGTCATCGGGCCGGCGAACTCCTGCAGCGGCACCGGCACGGCGCCCACGGTGCGCAGCAGGACCAGTTCGCGGCGCAGCAGGCGTGACTCCAGCGCCAGCCGCCGCCGGGTGGCCGACTCGGCCAGCAGGGCCTGCCGGTCCTCGGTGGTCAGCAGCGCCGCGGAGGCGACCAGGTAGGACAGCCCCCGCGGATCGTCGGTGACCTCCTGCAGCATCGCGGCGGGGGAGCCGGCCTCGGTCCCGGCCGTGGCGAGGTCGGCCAGCTCCTCCGCGGACGCGCCGGCCTGCCGGCGGGTGACCTCGGTGACGTAGCGGGCGAAGAGGTCCCGCACGTTGCCGGTCAGCACCTCCAGCGAACCCCGGGCGACGGAGGCCGCCACGTCGTCGGCCGCCGCGGCGAGCCCGCCGTCGGGCCCGACCAGCCCGTCGGCGTTCCCGGCCGCCTCCTCGGCGGCCTCCTCCTCGTCCAGCCACTCCACCCGGGCCTGCAGGTAGGGCGGGTCCTCGGTGACCAGCACGTCGAGCAGCCGGAAGCGGTCGCTGCCCACGGTGACGACCTGGTAGCCACCGTCCGGCTGGAGCGCGACCGCCCGGAGCACGGCGGTGCACCCCACGTCGTAGAGCGCCTCGGCGGGGGCGACCCGCTCGACCTCCCAGCCCTGCCGGATGGCGACGACGCCGAAGCGGCGCCCCTCGCTGTCGGCGGGCAGCCCGGTGAGGTCGGCCATCAGACGCCGGTAGCGGGGCTCGAAGACCTGCAGCGGCAGCACCACCCCCGGGAACAACGGGGTGCCCAGCGGGAACAGCGGGATGACCTCGACCTGACCGCCGTCCACGCGCGCAGCCTACGGGCGGTCGCTGCTCCTGCGGCCACGTGACCTGCTGCCCACCGCGCCGACTACCGTGAGGTGTTCTCCCACCGCTCTTCCCGGAGGTCCCCGTGCTCAGCCGCATCGACCTGCGCGGGTCCGCGCTGCCCGGGCCGCGCGAGCTCGCCGCCCTGCTGCCGCGGGCCGCCACCGACATCGACTCGGTGCTGGCCGTCGTGCGCCCGATCTGCGAGGACGTCCGGCTGCGCGGCGCCGAGGCCGTCCGGGAGATCACTGCCCGGCTCGACGGCGTCGACGCCCCGGACTTCGCGGTTCCGCAGTCGGCGCTCGACGAGGCGCTGGCCGGCTGCGACCCGACGCTGCGCGCCGCGCTGGAGGAGGCGGTCCGCCGGGTCCGCACCGTGCACGCCGACCAGCGGCGCACCGACGTGACCACCGACGTCGTCCGCGGCGGCACGGTCACCGAGCGCTGGGTCCCGGTCCGCCGGGTCGGGCTCTACGTGCCCGGTGGCCTGGCGCCGCTGCTGTCCTCGGTCGTGATGAACGTCGTCCCGGCCCAGATCGCCGGCGTGCAGTCGATCGCCGTCGCCACCCCGCCGCAGCGGGACAACGGCGGCCTGCCCGACCCCGGCGTCCTCGCCGCATGCGCGCTCCTCGGCGTCACCGAGGTCTACGCCGTCGGTGGCGCCCAGGCGATCGCCGTGCTGGGTTACGGCGCCGGGTCCTGCGACCCGGTCGACATGGTCACCGGCCCCGGCAACGTCTACACGACGGCGGCCAAGCGCTTGCTCCGCGGCCTGATCGGGATCGATTCGGAGGCCGGCCCCACCGAGGTCGCGGTACTTGCCGATGACACCGCCGACCCGGTGCACGTGGCCGCCGACCTGATCAGCCAGGCCGAGCACGACCCGCTGGCGGGCGCCGTCCTGGTGACCACCAGCGAGCAGCTGGCCGATGCCGTGCTGGCGCTGGTGCCCGGTCAGGTGGCGGCCACCAAGCACAGCGACCGGATCACCACCGCCCTCGACGGCAGCCAGTCCGGGGTCGTGCTCGTCGACGACCTGGACGCCGGTCTCGCCGTCGTCGACGCCTACGCCGCCGAGCACCTGGAGATCCAGACCCGGGACGCCCGCGCGGTGGCGATGCGGGTACGCAACGCCGGCGCGATCTTCGTCGGGCCGTGGGCGCCGGTCTCGCTGGGCGACTACTGCGCCGGCTCCAACCACGTGCTGCCCACCGGCGGGTGTGCGCGGCACTCCAGCGGCCTGAGCGTGCAGTCCTTCCTGCGCGGCATCCACCTGGTCGAGTACGACGAGCAGGCCCTCGCCGAGGTCGCCGGCCACATCGACGCCCTCGCCGGTGCGGAGGACCTGCCGGCGCACGCCGCCGCGGTGCGGGCCCGGCAGCGGGGCTGACCGGCGGCATGACGAGCATGGACGAGCTCCCGCTGCGGCCGGAGCTGCGCGGCCGCACGGCCTACGGCGCCCCGCAGCTGACGGTGTTGCACCAGCTGAACACCAACGAGAACCCGTACCCGCTGCCCGAGGCGCTGCTCGCCGACCTGGGCTCGGCGCTGGCCGAGGCCTCCCGCGGGCTCAACCGGTACCCCGACCGCAACGCCCTGGCGCTGCGCGCCGACCTGGCCGCCTTCCTGGCCCGCACCAGCGGGGAGCCGATCACGGCGGCGCAGGTATGGGCGGCCAACGGCTCGAACGAGGTGCTGCAGCAGCTGCTGCAGACCTTCGGCGGCGGGGGTCGGACCGCGCTGGGCTTCACGCCGTCCTACTCGATGCACCCGATCATCAGCGCGGCGACCGGCAGCCGCTGGGTCGACGGGCACCGCAGCGCGGACTTCACCATCGACCCGTCCGCCGCCGTCGCGCAGCTGCGCGAGGCGCGGCCCGACGTGGTGTTCGTGACCAGCCCGAACAACCCCACCGGGACGGCGGTCGACCTGGCGACCATCGCCGAGCTCTACGACGCCACCGAGGGCGTGCTGGTCGTCGACGAGGCCTACACCGAGTTCGCCCGGGCAGGCACCCGCTCGGCGCTGTCGCTGCTGCCCGGGCGTCCCCGGCTGGTGGTCAGCCGGACGATGAGCAAGGCCTTCGGGATGGCCGGGCTGCGGCTGGGCTACCTGGCCGCCGACCCGGCGGTGGTGGACGCCGTCCAGCTGGTCCGGCTGCCCTACCACCTGTCCAGCCTGACCCAGGCCGCCGCCCGCACCGCGCTGGCGCACACCGATGAGCTGCTGGCCAACGTCGACGCGGTCAAGGCCGAGCGCGACCGGATCGTCGCCGCGCTGCCCGGGATGGGGCTCACCAGCGTGCCCAGCGATGCGAACTTCGTGCTCTTCGGCCGGTTCGCCGACGCCCCGGCCGCCTGGCAGGCGCTGCTCGACCGGAACGTGCTGGTGCGCGACGTCGGGCTGCCCGGCTGGCTGCGCGTCACCGCGGGCACCCCCGAGGAGACCGAGGCGTTCCTCACCGCGCTGGGTGAGATCGCACCGGCGCACCGCAGCTCTCTGGGAGGATCGACGGCATGAACCGCACTGCACGGGTCGAGCGCGCGACCAACGAGACCAAGCTCGTCGTCGAGGTCGACCTCGATGGCACCGGTGCCGGCGACATCGCCACCGGCGTCGGGTTCTACGACCACATGCTCACCTCGTTGGCCAAGCACAGCGGCATCGACCTCACCGTGCGGGCCGATGGCGACCTGCACATCGACGCGCACCACACCGTCGAGGACGTCGCGATCGCCCTGGGTCAGGCGTTCGCCGAGGCGCTGGGCGACAAGCGCGGCATCACCCGCTACGGCGACGCCACCATCCCGATGGACGAGGTGCTGGTGCAGGCCGCCGTCGACCTGTCCGGCCGGCCGTACTTCGTGCATGCCGAGCCCGCGGACATGACACCGATGATCGGGCCGGACTACCCGACCAGCCTGACCAGGCACGTGCTGGAGTCCTTCGCGTTCAACGCCCGGATCAGCCTGCACGTGCGGGTGCTCTACGCCGGCCGCGATGCCCACCACATCGTCGAGGGGCAGTTCAAGGCCCTGGCTCGCGCGCTGCGGACGGCGGTCGCCCTGGACCCGCGGGTGACCGACGTGCCCTCCACCAAGGGCGCTCTGTAGCCGGTGAGCTTCGGCGGTCTGCTGCTCATCGTCGGTGGCTTCCTGCTCGGCGGGGCGTACAGCATCTTCCGCGCCGACTCCGACGCCCGGGGGCGCACCGGCCCGCAGGTCGCCTTCGCGGTGCTCCTCCTGCTGGCCGCGCTCGTCGCGACGGCGGCCGGCGTGCTCTGGCTGTAGAAGGACCCCCTTCTCCGCACCCCTCGCAAGCTCGGGGCGGTGCCCTGAAGGGGGCCTTCAGCCGAGTCGGGCGGCGAACTCCTCGGCCGTCCGCAGCCGGGTGCGCAGCGTCTCCACCCGCTCGGCCGCCTGGCCCCGGAAGTGGGCGAGCCGGGCGGGGTCGGCGTCCCGCCCGGCGTCGAGCAGGCCGAGCAGCTCGCGCATCTCGTCGAGGCTGAAGCCCAGCGGCTTCATCTGCATGATCACCCGCAGCCGCTCCACGTCCGCGTCGACGTAGAGCCGGAAGCCGCCCTCCGACCGGGCAGAGGGCACGGCCAGGCCGACCTCCTCGTAGTACCGGATGGTCCGCAGCGACAGGCCGATCCGCTCGGCGACCTGCCCGATCTGCATCCGCCCGTGCCCGCTCACTCGCCGCCGCCGAGCCGCCCGGCCAGCCGCTGGTGGTAGTGCCCGGTCACGTCGGTCAGCCCGGTGATCTCCACCGACTTCCCGCGCAGCGCGTACTTGTGCTCGATCGCGTCCAGGACCGCGACCGACGAGGCGTCCCAGATGTGGGCGTCGGACAGGTCGACGACGACCCGATCGGGATCACCGGCGTAGTCGAACTGGCCGACCATGTCGTTGGTCGAGGCGAAGAACAGCGCACCGTCGACGACGTAGACCCGCGATCCCTCCGGGCCGTCGTGCGGGGTCACGGTGACCAGGTGGGCGACCCGTCGGGCGAAGAGCACGCAGGCGACCAGGACGCCGACGCCCACGCCGACCGCCAGGTTCTCGGTGGCGAGCACCACGGCGACCGTCGTCAGCATGACCGTCGTCTCGCTGCGCGGCATCCGGCGGATGGAGCGCAGACTGTGCCAGTCGAACGTCGCGATCGCCACGAAGATCATCACGGCGACCAGGGCGGCCATCGGGATGACCGCGACCACGGGGCTGAGCACCACGACCAGGACCAGCAGGAAGACCCCGGCGAGGAACGTCGACAGCCGGGTGCGTGCGCCCGCGCGGACGTTGATCATGGTCTGGCCGATCATGGCGCAGCCGCCCATGCCGCCGAAGAAGCCGGTGACCAGGTTCGCGATGCCCTGGCCGATCGACTCCCGGGTCTTGCCCGACGGGGTGTCGGTGATGTCGTCGACGAGCTTCGCCGTCATCAGCGACTCCATCAGGCCGACCAGCGCGATGCCGAGGGCGTACGGCGCGATGATGTCGAGGGTCTCCAGCGAGAACGGGACGTCGGGCAGGCCGAGACCGGGCAGGCTGCCGGGCAGTTCACCCTCGTCGCCCACGGTCGGGATGGCGACGCCGACGGTCACCGTGAAGATCGTCAGCAGCACGATCGCCACCAGCGGCGCCGGGACGGCGGTGATCAACCGGGGCAGGCCGAAGATGACGAGCAGGCCCACCGCCGTCAGCGGGTAGACCGGCCACGGGACGTCGATGAGCTGCGGCAGTTGCGCCGTGAAGATCAGGATGGCCAGTGCGTTGACGAAGCCGACCATCACGCTGCGCGGCACGAAGCGCATCACCCGCGCCACGCCGAGCAGGCCCAGGGTGACCTGGACGAGGCCGCCCATCAGCACCGCGGCGATCAGGTACTCGACGCCGTGGTCGCGTACCAGCGGCGCGATCACCAGGGCGATCGCGCCGGTGGCCGCCGAGATCATCGCCGGCCGGCCGCCGGTGAAGGCGATCGTGACCGCCATGGTGAAGGAGGCGAACAGCCCGACGCGGGGGTCGACGCCGGCGATGATGGAGAACGAGATGGCCTCGGGGATCAGCGCCAGGGCGACCACGAGCCCGGCGAGGATCTCGGTGCGGGCGACCCGTGGGGCCAGCCAGGCGGGGCGGGACAGGCGAGAGCGCAGGGCAGCGGTCATGGCACCGTTCGATCGGGAGGGAGCTCGGGAACCGCTGCGTCGCGGGAGCGTGGTGACCCTACCCTGACGTGACGGGAGAGTTCGCGTGATCGTCGCCACGGGAACACGGCGGGCCCCGTCCGGGCTGATGGGTAGCGTGGCTGCTGTGAAGAAGGTCGTCGTGCTCGACTACGGGTCGGGCAACCTGCGCTCCGCCGAGCGCGCCCTGTCCCGGGTCGGCGCCGACGTGACGGTCACCGCCGACCCGCAGGCGGCGCTCGACGCCGACGGCCTCGTGGTGCCCGGCGTCGGCGCCTTCGCGGCCTGCATGGACGGCCTCCGGGCCGTCGACGGCCCCAAGGTGATCGGCCGCCGGCTGGCCGGTGGCCGGCCGGTGCTCGGCATCTGCGTCGGGATGCAGGTGCTGTTCGAGCGCGGCGTGGAACACGGCCAGGACACCGAGGGCTGCGGCGAGTGGCCCGGGGTCGTGGAACAGCTCCACGCGCCGGTGCTGCCGCACATGGGCTGGAACACCGTGCAGGCGCCGGAGGACTCGACGCTGTTCGCCGGGCTCGAGGACCAGCGCTTCTACTTTGTGCACTCCTACGGCGTGCGCCGCTTCCCGCTCGCCGAGGAAGGGGTGACCGGGCGGCTGACCCCGCCGTCGGTCACCTGGGCCGAGCACGGTGACCGGTTCGTCGCCGGGGTGGAGAACGGCCCGCTGTCAGCGACCCAGTTCCACCCGGAGAAGAGCGGCGACGCCGGCGCCCAGCTGCTCACCAACTGGCTGGAGAGGCTGTGACATCGCGATCCTCTCGGATCGCACCGCAGCCAGGTGCCCTGCCCGGTGGAGGTCAGCCGGCGGCTGCCGTGAGCGCTCAGCTGCGCAGGTAGGAGGCGCCGTTGACGTCGACGATGGTGCCGGTGGAGAAGCGCGCGTCCGGCGAGGCCAGCCAGAGCACCGCGGCGGCCACCTCCTCGGGACGGGCCACCCGGCCGTAGGGCGACTGCGCGCGGACGGCGTCGCCGCCGGGGCCGTCGAGCACCTCGCGGGCCATCTCGGTCTGCACGAAGCCCGGGGCCACGCAGGTGACGGAGATGTCGTGCGGGGCCAGCGCGATCGCCATCGACTGCGCGAATGCGTTCAGCCCGGCCTTGGAGGCGCCGTAGGCGGGGGTGTTCGGCTCACCCCGGAACGCGCCCCGGCTGGAGACGTTGACCACCGCGCCGCCGCCGGCGGCGATCAGGTGCGGCACCGCCCGGAAGGTCGCGTTGGCCGCGGCCACCAGGTTGACGGCCAGGGTGCGCGACCAGGCCGCCTGCCAGTCGGCCCAGGAGGTCTCCAGCGGAGGATGGGCGGTGAAGACGCCGGCGTTGTTGACCAGCACGTCGAGGCCGCCGAGCCGCTCGGCCGCGTCGTCGACCATGCGGCCGACGGCCTCGGCGTCGGCGAGGTCGGCCCGGACCAGGACATGCCCGTCGCCGGGAAGCTCGGCCAGCACCTGCTCGGCCCGGTCGCGGGAGGTGCTCCAGTGCACCGCGATCCGGTCGCCGCGGCCGGCGAAGGCGGCGGCGACCGCCCGGCCGATGCCACGCGAGGCACCGGTGACCAGGACGGCGCGGGACTTCTCATCGGGCTGCGAGGGAGAGGACACGGCCCGGGAGTCAACCACCGATTCCCGCCTCCCAGTGCCCGCGGTGCACCACCTCCCCGACCCCCCGCCGGCCGCGCCGCAGCGACGGTGACCGCTTGTCCTCCGTGCCCGCGTAGCCGACCGAGACGCAGCCGACCGGCGTGTACCCGTCCGGGACGCCGAACGCGGCGCGGAAGCCGGCGAGGCGCTCGGGCGGAACGCCGAAGAAGCAGGCGGCGAGCCCCTCGTCGACGGCGGTCAACAGCATCAGCAACGAGGCCATGCCGGTGTCGACGTCCCAGTAGGGGACCGGCCAGCGGGACTCGTCGCGGTCGGTCCAGCCCTTGTCGGCCTCGGCGTACCGCTCGAGGTAGTCCGCCTTGTGCGACATCGGGACGACGAGCAGCGGCGCCCGGCGCATCCGGGTCAGCCACCCGTCGGGGGCGCCGCCCGGGTGGGTGGGGGAGGGCGCCGTCGCCGTCCAGAAGCGGTCTCGTTCCTCGGGCGTCTCCAGCACCAGGAACGCCCAGCCCTGGCTGAAGCCCGCGGAGGGTGCCCGGATGGCGTGCTGGAGCAGCCGCTCGCGCACGTCGGGGGGTACCGGACGGTCGGGATCGTAGTCGCGGACCATGCGACGGCGGCGGACGACCTCAGCGAACTCCACGGAGCACCTCCATACCGCCACCCTGCCGCAGCGGTACGACAGGACCATCGGCGGTGTCGAACTGTCGGTGGTGCCGGGCACGGTGCCGGCATGGACACCGCAGGCCCTGACCTGTCCGGCCGGGTCGCGGTCACCCGGATCGACGCGGCGTCCGGCCGGCTGGACGTGCTGGTCAACGGCGTCTGGGGCGGGGAGAAGCTCCTCGCCTGGGCACGCCGCTGTGGGAGCACGACCTGGCCGACGGGCTCCGGCTGCTGCGGCTGGCGGTCGAGAGAGCCCGCGGTTCGTCGGGCGGGCGGTGGCGGCGCTGGCCGCCGACCCCGACCGGTCGCGCTGGTCGGGGCAAGCGCGGTCCTCGGGGCAGCTCGCGCAGGTGTCCGGCTTCACCGATGTCGACGGCACCCGGCCCGACGCCTGGCGGTACGTCGTGGAGGTCCAGGACGCCGGCCGACCGGCCGGTGACGAGGGCTACAGGTGAGCGGTCCCTACGCTGTCGGCGTGCCGAAGCTGCAGCTGCTCCCCGCCGTCGACGTCGCGGACGGCCTCGCCGTCCGCCTGGTGCAGGGGGAGGCCGGGAGCGAGACGTCCTATGGCGATCCGCTGGAGGCCGCGCTCGCGTGGCAGCGCGACGGGGGCGAGTGGGTCCACCTGGTCGACCTGGACGCCGCTTTCGGCCGCGGCTCCAACCGCGAGCTGCTGGCCCGCGTCGTCGGGAAGCTGGACGTCGACGTGGAGCTGTCCGGTGGGATCCGGGACGACGAGTCACTGGCCGCGGCGCTGGCCACCGGCTGCCGACGGGTGAACCTGGGCACCGCCGCGCTCGAGTCGCCCGAGTGGTGTGCCCGGGCGATCGCCGAGCACGGCGACCGGATCGCGGTCGGCCTGGACGTGCGGGGCACCCGGCTCGCGGCCCGCGGCTGGACCAAGGAGGGCGGCGAGCTGTACGAGACGCTGGCCCGCCTCGACGCCGAGGGCTGTGCTCGCTACGTGGTCACCGACATCACCAAGGACGGCACGCTCCGCGGCCCGAACCTCGAACTGCTGCGCGAGGTGTGCGCGGCGACGGCCCGTCCGGTCATCGCTTCCGGTGGGGTCAGCTCGCTGCTCGACATCCGGGCGCTGGCCGGCCTGGTGCCGGTCGGGGTGGAGGGGGCGATCGTCGGGAAGGCGCTCTACGCCGGGGCGTTCACGCTGCCCGAGGCGCTGGCGGTCACGGCCGAGGCGGCTGGATGACCGCCCAGCGGATCGGCTCGGGCGCCCCCTGGGAGGAGGTCGTCGGCTACAGCCGCGTCGTCGTCAGCGGCGACAGCGCCTGGGTGAGCGGCACGACCGCGACCGTCGACGGCGTGGTGGTGCACCCCGGCGACGCCGGCGCCCAGACGCGCGTGGCGCTGGCCGGCATCGCCCGGGCGCTGGAGCAGGCCGGGTTCACGCTCGCCGACGTCGTCCGGACGCGGATGTACGTGACCGACATCGGCCGTTGGGAGGAGGTCGGCCGGGCGCACGGGGAGGTCTTCGGCGATATCCGGCCGGCGACGTCGATGGTGCAGGTAGCGGGGCTGATCGACCCCGCGATGCTGGTCGAGGTGGAGGCGGACGCCGTTCGGGGAGCAACGACATGAGCCTGGCGGTGCGGGTCATCCCATGTCTGGACGTCGACGCCGGCCGGGTCGTCAAGGGCGTGAACTTCGTCGATCTGGTCGACGCCGGCGACCCGGTGGAGATGGCCCGGGTGTACGACGCCGAGGGCGCCGACGAGCTGACCTTCCTCGACATCACGGCCAGCTCCGGCAACCGGGAGACCACCTACGACGTGGTGCGCCGGACCGCGGAGAGCGTGTTCATCCCGCTGACCGTCGGTGGCGGGGTGCGGGCGGTCCAGGACGTCGACCGGCTGCTGCGTGCCGGGGCCGACAAGGTCGCGGTGAACACCGCGGCGGTCACCCGGCCGGAGCTGATCGCCGAGATCGCGCACCGGTACGGCAACCAGGTGCTGGTCCTGTCGCTGGACGCCCGGCGCTGCCGCGACGGCGGAACCACCGACTCGGGCTTCGAGGTCACCACCCACGGCGGACGGCGCGGCACCGGGCGCGACGCCGTGGAGTGGGTGGTGCAGGCCGCCGAGCTCGGCGTGGGCGAGGTGCTGCTCAACTCGATGGACGCCGACGGCACCCGGGCCGGGTTCGACACCGAGCTGATCGCCGCGGTGCGCCGGGAGGTCACCGTCCCGCTGATCGCCAGTGGGGGAGCAGGCGCAGTCGACCACTTCCCGCCGGCGGTGGCCGCCGGGGCGGACGCGGTGCTCGCCGCCAGCGTCTTCCACTTCGGGCAGCTGCGGGTGGGCGACGTCAAGCGGGGGCTGGCGGACGCCGGCGTCCCCGTCCGCCGGGAGGCGGACCACCCGCTCGGCTGAGGGCGGTCCCGGGGGTCGGGGCGGCCGGCGTGCGTGTGTCCGAGCGCCGACCGGTCACCCGACGGAGGCGTGCGGTGGGCGTCGGTCGGCTCGCTCCTCGGCCGCCGGCCCGCTCGGACCCATGGAGCGGAGGGCCGCCCGGCCAGCTGTCCACAGCCCGTATTCCGGCTGGTGGCCGCAGCGGGCCCGGCGTATCATCGAACATGTGTTCGATGACGGCGTCGCTGCCCTGACCCCGCAGTCACGGCCGTCATTCGAGGACGAGCTGCGGAGGTTGCTGGAATCGTTGACGCCCGTTTCGGTCGGGCCGCCCGCGGTCGAGTTCGAGCTGGCGGAGAACTTCCGGTGGCACCGGCCGAGCCCGGCGTCCACCGCCCGACCAGAGGCCGGGCCACGGCATGACCCGGCGGCGGCGTCAGCCGCCGAGACCGTTCCGCCGCTGGTCGCCGGCGACTCGGCGGCCGGTCCGGGGCAGCCGGAGTCGGAGTTCCTGCCTGGTGCGCTGGCCTGGGATGCGCAGTTCGCGGCGGGTGCGGCGGCGTTGGACCAGGTGCGGGCGGCGCAGGCGGGAATCGGGCGGGAGCAGGCGCGGCAGGCCCGCGGGCTGGTGGCATTCGCCCGGTCCCGGCCGGTGTCGGGCGACCTGCCCGACGCGGAGGTGGGCGCGGCTGCCGCGGCGTCGCGGGCGGCGCGGCCCGCGACGCTGGCCGCGGTGAGCGAGTGGGCGGTGGATGAGGTCGCGGTGGCGCTGAGCCTCACCGGTGCGGCGTCGTCGGTGCTGCTGGTCCAGTCGGTGCTGCTGGTCGACGCACTGCCCGCGACCCTGGTTGCGCTGGAGGAGGGTCGGATCTCGTGGGCGCACGTGCGGGTGATGACCGACCTGGTCGCCCCGCTCCCGGACCCCGGGGTGCGCGCTGAGGCCGAGCGTCGGCTGCTGGCCCGGGTGGCCGGTAAGACCCACACCCAGCTGCGGGAGGCCGCCCGGCGGGTGATCGCCCGGCTGGACGCCCAGGCGATCACCGAGCGCGTGAAGGCCGCGGCCCGCGAACGCGGAGTCAGGCTGTATCCAGGTGAGGACGGCA
Organism: Modestobacter lapidis; assembly: GCF_054780755.1. Lineage (NCBI taxonomy): Bacteria > Bacillati > Actinomycetota > Actinomycetes > Geodermatophilales > Geodermatophilaceae > Modestobacter > Modestobacter lapidis. The sequence continues at coordinate 45,351 of NZ_BAAGVS010000001.1, forward strand.
TGGGAACCCTGGTCACGGTGCTGCCCCTGCCCATCGCCCGGGCGGTGTACGACGTGCTGGAGCAGTACGCCGACGCCGCGGCCACCCCCGGGGACGAGCGGACCAAGGCTCAGCGGATGGCCGACTGCCTGGTCGACCTCGTCCTGCGCCCCGGCGAGCACGGCATGGGCCCGGTCCAGGCCAGGCTCACCATCGTCGCCGCCGTGCGGACCCTGCTCGGCGGCGACCACCCCGGCGGCGATGAACCCGGCGAGGTCGACGGTGACCTGGTGCCCGCCGCGATGGTCCGCGAACTCGTCGCCGCCCTCGACCTCATGCCACCAGAAGGCACACTGCTCCGCCCAGCCGAGGCCGATGACGCCGGCGAGGCCGATGACGCCGGCGAGGCCGATGACGCCGGCGAGGCCGCAACAGACGGCTCGGACGCCGCCGACGCAGCCGCCACGGATAGCCAGACCGAGGACACGGGTGGCGGCACCGGAGGCACCGGCACGGACGCCGACGAGGCTGCCGCTGCCGCTGCCGCTGCCGCTGCCTCTGCGGCTGCGGCTGCGGTGCAGGCGGCCGCGCGCCGGGCCGCGCTGGCCCGGCTGCTGGACATGCGCTCGATCGTCGGCACCGCCCTCGCCCACCGCCCGCACCTCGCGCTGGTCGACCAGGACACCGGCGCGCTGGTCTGCCTCACCGACACTTCCGGCCTGCGGTCCGCCGCCCGTGCCGGCCGCGGCCTCGGCCCACCACCACCCTCACCTGGCTACCGGCCCAGCCACGCCCTGGACCGGTTCGTCCGGCACCGCGACCGCCGCTGCCGCTTCCCCGGCTGTCGCGCCCGCGCCCGACGCTGCGACCTAGACCACACCACCCCCTGGCCACACGGCGACACCACCGCCGACAACCTCTGCTGCCTGTGCCGCCACCACCACCGCCTCAGCCACCAGGCCCCCGGCTGGCAGGTCCGCGCCCTCCCCGACGGCGGCCTGCACTGGACCACCCCCACCGGCCAGACCCTCACCACCCACCCGCCCGACCACGGCACCGCCCGCGATGCGCCGAACGGCGATCTGCCCACCAGCGATCCACCGGCCGTGTCACCATCCCGGGACGACTCGAGCGACGACCCCCCGCCGTTCTAGGAAGTCAGCCGCGGCCCGGTGGCCCTGCGGGTGTCTTCACCGACGTCGAGTGCCGTTCGGTCTGTCTCCCGCGAGCAGGATGTCGGAAGCGCCGGGAGCGTCCCCTTCTCGGAGGATTCGGACACCCAGTGTTGCCATGTAGGAAACTCCAACTAATGTTTCCCTCATGGAAACAGGAGGAGATCGGGACCCGTCCGCCGGAGAGGCCGCGCAGCTGCTCGGCCGGCTCGCCGAGGACGAGAGCGCGGTGCGCTACCCGCCGCTTCCGCGGTGGTTCTTCCCCGCCATGGCAGCAGTGGTCGCCACCCTGTATCTGGTCCAGCTCCTGCCGCCGTCCGACACGAGTAAGGCGACGTTCGCCGTGGCCGTCGTGGCGCTCGTGCTCGGCAACAGGTACTGGCTCAACCGCGACGGCGTCTCCTGGGTCTCGCCCGATCTGGGCGACATGCTCCCGTTCCTCGTCGCCCTGCTCGGCACCTTCGCGGCCTGCTGGGCCGTCTCGGAGACCACCGGGGTCTGGTGGTGCTGGCTCGCCGGGGCGGTCGTGGGAGCCGGGGTCGTCCTGGGCACCGGGCGCCGCTACCGTCGGGAGTTCGGCGATGGCCACTGACGCGCCGGTCTTCGACGAGGTGATTCACGCCCCCCAGCGGCTGCGGATCTGCGCGATGCTCAGCGCCGCGGAGAAGGTCGAGTTCGGTCTGCTGCAGGAACACCTGGGGTTGTCGAAGTCCGCGCTCAGTAAGCAGCTCGCCGCCCTGGTGGCGGCGGGCTACGTCGAGCAGCGGCGCGCCGTCCGCGACGCCCGGAGCAGGCTCTGGCTCGCACTCACGCCCGAAGGAGCCCGCGCCTATGCGGCCCACGTGCGCGTGCTCCGGCAGCTCATCGACACCGGCGGGAGCTGACCCGGCTCAGCCGGTGGTCACCGTCACCCGCGCGACGCCGTCCCGCCCGCTCACCCACAGCAGCACCTCGAGCGGGTCGCCGGTCACCGTCGTGGTCGGCGACCCGTCGCGCAGTCGCCGCTGCGACGAGTCGCCGGACGGCCGGTCGGTCCGCCGTACCACCAGCCCGGCCGGCGTTCCCGGCAGGTGCCCGCCCCGCGCCATCAGCGGCACCGCCGACCACAGCCGGTCCTGCACGTCCGCCGGCAGCTCCCGCGGCGCCCAGTCCGGCTGCGCCCGGCGCACATCCTCGTGGTGGATGACCATCTCCACCCCGTTCATGGCCCGGTCCACCGCCGGCCAGGCCGTCGGTGCCCACGCCGCGGGCCCGGAGCGCACCTGGTGCACCAGTTGCGCCCACAACCGGGTCCGTCCCGCCCGCGACCGCACCCGTTCGGTCCATGCCGCGAACGGCCCACCCAGCACCAGCCCCGGCATCGAGTCCGGCCGCCGGTCCCGCACCACGAGGTGCGCGGCCAGGTCCCGTGTCCGCCATCCCTCGCAGCACGTCGGCTGGTCCGGCCCGAGCACCTCCAGCAGGTCGGCGAGCGCTGCCCGCTCCGACTGCGACAACGACTCAGCGGGGGTCGGCATCCGGCGAGGCTAGATCAGCGCGGCCCGCTCTGCCGACGGGTGCCCGGCCGCTCGGGTAATCCGTTAGGAGAGGTAATGAGCGCGCGTACGCTGACCGGGCTCAGCGCACCACCGTCGAAGGGGGCAACCGTGCCGCGCCGCAGAGACGCCGTCGTCCGGCGCGGGCTCCGCCACATCCGACGCGCCGTCGTCGAGCAGCCCCGGATCTTCGTGCTCGCCTTCCTCGGCAGCAGCCTGTACGGCGGGATGACCGTCGCCAGTGCCTACGTCATCGGCGGCATCACCGAGCGCGTCCTGCTGCCCGCCTTCGACGACGGCGCCACCACCACCGCCGCCCTCACCCTGGCGGCCACCGCGATCCTCGCCGTCGCCGTCCTGAAGATCATCGGCATCCTCGGCCGTCGCCTCTTCGCCGGCATCATGAGCTACCGGCTGATGGCCGAGTACCGGCGCCGGGTCACCGGCCAGTACCTGCGCCTCCCGTTGTCCTGGCACCAGCGCCACCCCACCGGCCAGCTCCTCTCCAACGCCAACTCCGACGTCGAGGCGAGCTGGTTCTTCGTCTCCCCGCTGCCCTTCGCCTGCGGGGCCCTGGTCATGGTGGCCATCACCGTCGCCGCGCTGTTCCTCACCGACCCGCTGCTCGCCCTGGTCGGCGTCGTCGTCTTCCCGCTCGTCTTCGTCCTCAACGCCGTCTACAGCCAGGTCATGTCGCCGCGCATGGAGCGCGCCCAGCAGCTCCGCGCCGAGGTCAGCGAGATCGCCCACGAGAGCTTCGACGCCGCCCTGGTGGTCAAGACCCTCGGCCGTGAGGCCGACGAGACCACCCGCTTCGCCGTCAAGGCCGACGAGCTCCGTGACGGCCTGGTCGCCGTCGGCCGCGTCCGCGGGCTGTTCGACCCGCTCATGGAGGCGCTGCCCAACCTGGGCACCCTCGCCGTCCTCCTCATCGGCGCCGACCGGGTCGCCGCCGGCGCCGCCGACGCCGGCGACCTGGTCTCCGTCGCCTACCTCTTCACGCTCCTGGCGCTGCCCATCCGCGCCATCGGCTGGGTGCTCGCCGACCTGCCGCGCGCGCTCGCCGGCTTCGACCGGGTCACCCCCGTGCTGGAGGCCACCGGCGAGACCCGGCACGGCCCGGACGCGGCCCCGGCCGGCACCGGCGGTGCCGCACTCGGCCTCGCCGACGTCGACTTCCGCTTCGACGGCGCCCAGCGGCCCACCCTGGACGGCGTCACCTTCGACGTGGTCGCCGGCCGCACCGTCGCCGTCGTCGGCCCCACCGGCTCGGGGAAGTCCACCCTCGCCGGGCTCCTCGTCCGGCTCGTCGATCCGCACAGCGGTGCCGTGCTCCTCGACGGCATCGATCTGCGCTCCCTGCGCGAGGGCGAGGTCAGCGGTCAGGTGGCCTTCGTCCCGCAGTCGACGTTCCTCTTCGACGACACCGTCCGCGACAACGTGACCCTCGGCGCCCCGTTCGACGACGCCGAGGTCGGCGAAGCGCTCCGGATCGCCGCCGCCGACGAGTTCGTCGCCCGCCTGCCCGCCGGCCTCGACACCCGCGTCGGCGAGCGCGGCGCCACCCTCTCCGGCGGCCAGCGCCAGCGCCTCGCCCTCGCCCGGGCCGTGGTCCGCCGCCCCCGGCTGCTGGTCCTGGACGACGCCACCAGCGCCGTCGATCCCTCGGTGGAGGCCCGCATCCTCGACGCCCTCCGGGCCAGCGACCGACCGGCCACCGTCGTCGTCGTCGCCTACCGGCAGGCCACCATCGCCCTCGCCGACGAGGTCGTCTGGCTCGAGGGCGGCCGGCTCGTCGCTCGAGGCAGCCACGCCGAGCTGCTGGCCACCGTCCCGGGCTACGCCGGGCTGGTGCAGGCCTACCAGCCACCGGAGGCCGTCGAGCGTGCCGCCGGGTCCGTGGAGGTGGGCGCGTGAGCGAGCCGCTCCTCGCCGCCGACCGGCGTCCCGAGGGTGCGATGGCCACCCTGCGCCGCGGCCTCGCGATGATGCCGGAGTTCCGCCAGGGCCTCCCGGTCACCTTCCTGCTCGCGCTGCTGGCCACGGCCGGCCGGGTCGTCGTGCCCATCGCGGTGCAGCAGACCCTCGACCGCGGCCTCGGCGCCCCCGGGGGGCCCGACATCCCGCTGGTCCGCGACCTCGTCCTGGTCAGCGCGCTCGTCGTGGTGGTCACCAGCTTCGCGGTCTACCGGATGAACGTCCGGCTCTTCCGGACGACGGAGACCGCGCTGGCGGGCCTGCGGATCCGCGCGTTCCGCCACGTCCACGACCTGTCGGTGCTGCACCAGCAGGGTGAGCGGCGCGGCTCGCTCGTCTCCCGGGTCACCAGCGACGTCGACCAGCTGTCGGTCTTCATGCAGTGGGGCGGGGTGCTGGGTCTGGTCAGCGTCGGCCAGCTCGTCGTCGCCACCGTCGTCATGGCCGTCTACAGCTGGCAGCTCACGCTGCTCGTGATCGTGTGCTTCGTGCCGCTGGCGATCGCCGTCAAGTACTTCTCCCGCCGGCTCGCCGCCGTCTACGGCGTGGTCCGCGAACGGGTCGGCGACGTCCTCGGTGCGGTCGCCGAATCCGTCGTCGGCGCACCGACCGTGCGGGCCTACGGGATCCGCGGCCGGACGGCGGCCCGCATCGACACGGCCATCGACCGGCACTACCGGGCCTCCGTCGACGCGCAGAAGGTCACCGCGGCCGTCTACGTCAGCGGCGAGCTCGTCGCCGCCGTGGCCAACGCCGCCGTCGTGGTCGTCGGTGTCCTGCTGGGCATCGCCGGCGACATCTCCGCCGGCACCCTGGTCGCCTTCCTGTTCCTGGTCACCCTGTTCGTCGCGCCGGTGCAGACCGCCAGCGAGGTGCTCAACGAGGCGCAGAACGCCGTCGCCGGGTTCCGCCGGGTCCTCGACGTGATCGACACCGAGCCCGACGTCCGCGACCCCGCCCTCGCCGATCCGGCGCGCGCCCGTGCCCTGCCGCCCGGGCCGCTGGACGTCCGGTTCGAGCGCGTCTCCTTCGCCTACACCGCGGGCGGCCGGGCGGCCCTCGACGACGTCGACCTGACCATCGCGGCGTGCCGCCGGGTGGCCGTCGTCGGGGAGACCGGATCGGGCAAGACGACGTTCGCCAAGCTCGTCACCCGGCTGATGGACCCCACCGCGGGCCGGGTGCTCGTCGGTGGCGTCGCGCTGACCGACGTCGCGTTCTCCTCGCTGCGCGAGCGGGTGGTCATGGTGCCGCAGGACGGCTTCCTGTTCGACGCCTCGGTCGCCGACAACGTCCGCTACGGCCGCCCCGGCCTGACCGACGCCGCGGTCACCCGGGCATTCGGCGAGCTGGGCCTGCGCGACTGGCTGCGGACCCTCTCCGACGGCGTGGCCACCCCGGTGGGCCAGCGCGGGGAGTCGCTGTCCGCGGGGGAGCGGCAGCTCGTGGCCGTCGCCCGCGCCTACGTCGCCGACCCCGACCTGCTCGTCCTCGACGAGGCCACCAGCGCCGTCGACCCGGCCACCGAGATGCGGCTGACCCGGGCGCTGGACACCCTCACCACCGGCCGGACGACGCTCACCATCGCGCACCGGCTGTCCACCGCCGAGCGGGCCGACGAGGTGCTCGTCGTCGACGCCGGGCGGGTGGTGCAGCGCGGCCGGCACGACGAGCTGGTCCAGGTCCCCGGTGCGTACGCGCGGCTGCACGCCTCGTGGCGGCGCTCCTCCGGCCGCCAGCCGGAACCCGCGGCCTGAGGAGAGGTTCCCGGACCGGTGCGGGGAAGGGCCCCACGGCGGCGGCCGCCGTCCTACCGTGCCGTCATGACGCCACCGGCCGCCCTCCCGCGGCACGCCCGCCCGGTCGACCCCGCGCCCCGGGCCGCCCTCCTCGCCGTCGTGCTCGCCGGAGTCGGTGCCCTGGTCCTGCTCTTCCTCGCCTTCCTCATCTTCGCCCTCGGTGGGCTCGGCTCCGACGGCGCCGACCGGGAGTGGGCGCTGCTCCCGCTCGCCGCCGGCCTGGCCGCGGGCACCGGCGCGATCCGGCTGCTGCGCCGGCGCGGCTGGGGCGTGCTCGCGGTGGCCTGCCTGCTCGCGGCGGCGTTCGTCGCCCTGCTGGTCGCGCGGACCGCCGACGTCGGGGAGGACCCGCCGGTGGGCCTGGCACTGCTGCTGCTGGCCGGTCCGGTGCTCGCGCTCGGCCTGGTGCTCACCCCGACGGTGCGGCGCTGGCTGGCCACGGCCTCCTGAGCAGCACCGGCGCGCCGCTCGGCGCGCGGCGCCCGCGTGGCGGGTCCGTGCCCGATAGCGTCGCTCACGTGGTCATCGACGCGGACGTCATCGTGGTCGGGGCGGGGCTGGCCGGGCTGGTCGCCACCGCCGAGCTGGCCGACGCCGGGAAGCGGGTGCTGCTGCTGGACCAGGAGCCGGTCGCCTCCCTCGGCGGGCAGGCGCACTGGTCCTTCGGTGGGCTCTTCCTCGTCGACACCCCCGAGCAGCGGCGGCTGCGGGTCAAGGACTCCCTGGAGCTCGCCCGGCAGGACTGGCTGGGCACCGCCGGGTTCGACCGGCCAGAGGACCACTGGCCCCGGCAGTGGGCCGAGGCCTACCTGCAGTTCGCCGCCGGCGAGAAGCGGGCGTGGTTGCGCGGTCAGGGCATCCGGTTCTTCCCGGTGGTGGGCTGGGCCGAGCGCGGCGGCTACACGGCCACGGGGCACGGCAACTCCGTGCCCCGGTTCCACATCGTCTGGGGGACCGGCCCCGGCCTGCTCGCGCCGTTCGCCGGCCGGGTGCTCGACGCCGTCGACCAGGGCCTGGTCGAGGTGCGCTCGCGGCACCGGGTCGACGGGCTGGTGGTCACCGACGGCGCGGTCACCGGCGTGCGGGGTGCGGTGCTGGAACCCAGCGACGTGCCCCGCGGGGTCGCCAGCTCCCGCAGTCCGGTCGGCGACTTCGAGCTCTCCGCGCAGGCCGTCGTCGTCACCGCCGGCGGGATCGGCGCCAACCACGACCTGGTCCGCCGCAACTGGCCGGCCCGGCTGGGCCCTGTCCCGGAGAAGCTGCTGTCCGGCGTCCCGGCGCACGTCGACGGCCGGATGCTCGGCATCGCCGCCGACGCCGGGGCCAGCGTGGTCAACCCCGACCGGATGTGGCACTACACCGAGGGCGTCACCAACTGGGATCCGGTCTGGGCGCGGCACGGCATCCGGATCCTGCCCGGCCCGTCCTCGCTGTGGCTGGATGCCACCGGCGCCCGGCTGCCGGTCCCGCTCTTCCCCGGCTTCGACACCCTGGGCACCCTGGCGCACATCGGGACGACGGGGCACCAGCACACCTGGTTCCTGCTCACCCGGAAGATCATCGAGAAGGAGTTCACCCTCTCCGGCTCCGAGCAGAACCCCGACCTGACCGGCAAGGACATCCGGCTGCTGCTCACCCGGCTCCGGTCCGGCGCCGCCGCCCCCGTGCAGGCCTTCCTCGACTACGGCGAGGACTTCGTCAGCGCCGGCACGCTGCCCGAGCTGGTCGCCGCGATGAATCGGGTCACCGGCGACACCCCCCACCTGGAGCTGGCCACCGTCGAGCGGGAGGTCGTCGCCCGCGACCGGGAGATCGCCAACACCTTCAGCAAGGACCTGCAGGTCACCGCCATCCGGCAGGCCCGCACCTTCCTCGGCGACAAGCTGATCCGGGTGGCCGCGCCGCACCGGTTGCTCGACCCCGACGCCGGCCCGCTGATCGCCGTCCGGCTCAGCGTGCTCACCCGCAAGACCCTCGGCGGGCTGGAGACCGACCTGTCCGCGCGGGTCGTGCGGCCCGGCGGCGACGTGTTCCCCGGCCTGTACGCCGCCGGGGAGATCGCCGGCTTCGGCGGCGGCGGGATGCACGGCTACCGCTCGCTGGAGGGCACCTTCCTCGGCGGCTGCCTGTTCTCCGGGCGCACCGCCGGCCGGGCGCTGGCGGCCGCCCTGTGACGCAGCGGCCGGAGGAGGAACCGGACTGGGACGCCGTCGTCCCGTACACCGGGCCGCCGAGCTCCCGGCCGGCGCCGGGCTGGGCGCCGCCGGTGTACGCGCCGCCGCCGGCCCCGTACGGACTGCCCTACGCGCCACCGACCGGCTGGGCCTGGGCGCCGCCGCGGCCCGTCCGTCCGCAGCGCCCCGGGGCCTCCATCGCCGCCGCCGTGCTCGCCTTCGTGCTGGCGGCGCTGACCCTGTTCGGCACCGTGTACGCGATGGCGTTCAGCGCGCTGCTGGCCGTCTCGCGCCGCTCCGCCGGCGGCCTGGGCCCGTGGATCGCCCTGGTCCAGCTCGGCGTCGTCGGGCTGCTCGTGGCCGGCGGTCTGCTGGTGCTCGGCGGCCGGCGGGCCTGGCTGTTCGTCGCCGCGGGTGCGGAGGTCGCCCTGTCGGTCTACTGGGTGGTCGTGCTCGACGCCGCCGCGCTCCCCGGCCTCGGCGACGGGGTGCTCACCGTGCCGGTGGTCTTCGTCGTGCTCGCCGCCGCCTCCGCCGGGCTGGCCTGCACGCCGGCCGCCCGCGCCTGGGAGCGGAGCCAGGCGGCCCGCCGGGCCGGCGCCGCGTCCAGGGGCTGAGGTCCGGCCGACGCGGGGTGGGACGATCGGGGCATGCCCGCCCCCACCCTCGACCCCGCTGTGGCCGAACTGCTCCGCCGGGACGACGCCGGCCTGGTCGCCGCCGTCGTCCAGCAGCACGACACGGGGGAGGTGCTGATGGTCGCCTGGATGGACGACGAGGCACTGCACCGCACCCTCACCACCGGCCGGGCCACCTACTGGTCACGCAGCCGGGGCGAGTACTGGGTCAAGGGCGAGACCTCCGGGCACCGCCAGTGGGTCCGCGACGTGCGGGTCGACTGCGACGGCGACGCGCTGCTGCTGCTCGTCGACCAGGAGGGCCCGGCCTGCCACACCGGGGAGCGCAGCTGCTTCCACCGCGCGCTGCCCGCGGTCCCCGGGAAGGCCCGGTGACCCCGCGGCTGGGCGCCACCTCCCCGAGCCGCGAGGAGTTCGCCGCGCGGGGGGCGGGAGCCGGTGCCATGGTCCCGGTCACCCGGCGGCTGCTGGCCGACAGCGAGACCGCCGTCGGCATCTACCGCAAGCTCGCCGGCAACCGGCCGGGCACCGTGCTGCTCGAGTCCGCCGAGCAGGGCAAGCAGTGGTCGCGCTACAGCTTCGTCGGGGTGCGCAGCGCCGGTGTCCTCACCGAGCGCGGCGGGACGACGGTGTGGCTGGGCGCCCCGGTCCCCGGGCTCACCGACGACCTGCCCGCCGACCCGCTGGCCGCCGTCCGGGTGCTGGCCCGGGCGCTGCGGTCACCGCGCACCGCCGGGCTGCCGCCGCTGACCGGCGGGCTGGTGGGCTACCTCGGCTACGACGTCGTCCGCCGGCTGGAGCGGCTGCCGCAGACGAGCACCGACGACATGGGCATGCCCGAGCTCGCCCTGATGCTGGTCACCGACCTGGCCGTCCTCGACCACACCGACGGCACCGTGCTGCTCATCGCCAACGCGCTGCGCGGCGCCGGTGGCTACGACAGCGGCTACGACGACGCGGTGGCCCGGCTCGACGCGATGGCCGCCGACCTGACCAGGGCGGTGCCCCCGGGGGTGGCCGTGCTCGGCGCCGGTGACGCCGGGCCGCAGTACCGCAGCAACATGGCGCCGGGCGTCTTCGCGGCCGGGGTGCAGCGGATCCGCGAGCACGTCCGGGCCGGCGACGTCTTCCAGGCCGTGCTGAGCCAGCGGTTCGAGGTGCCCACCGGCGTCGAGGCGCTGGACCTGTACCGGGTGCTGCGGGCCACCAACCCCTCGCCGTACATGTACCTGCTGCGCTTCGAGGGCCGGGAGTCACCCTTCGACGTCGTCGGATCCAGCCCCGAGGCGCTGGTCACCGTCACCGGTGACCGGGCCGTCGTGCACCCCCCGGCCGGCACCCGGCCACGGGGCGCGACCCCCGAGGAGGACGTGCGGCTCACCGAGGAGCTGCTGGCCGACCCCAAGGAGCGGGCCGAGCACGTGATGCTCGTCGACCTGGCCCGCAACGACCTGGGCCGGGTCAGCGTCCCGGGCACCGTGGAGGTCGCGGACTTCATGCGGGTCGAGCGCTACAGCCACGTGATGCACCTGGTCTCCACCGTGGCCGGCCGGCTGCTGCCCGGCCGGGACGCCCTCGACGTCGTCGACGCCACCTTTCCGGCCGGCACGGTCTCCGGTGCGCCGAAGCCCCGGGCGATGGAGATCATCGAGTCGCTGGAACCCACCCGGCGGGCGCTGTACGCCGGCACGGTCGGCTACGTCGACGCCAGCGGCGACATGGACATGGCGATCGCCATCCGCACCGCCGTGCTGCACGACGGGCAGGCGTACGTGCAGGCCGGCGCGGGCATCGTCGCCGACAGCGATCCGGCCGCCGAGGAGGCCGAGACCCGGCACAAGGCCCGGGCGGTGCTGGCCGCGATCGCCGCGGCAGAGGGGCTGCGGGAGCTTCCGTGAGCGGACAGGGGCGTGAGCATCTCAGCGAGCGTCGGAGCCGACAGGGCGTGAGCATCGCAGCGAGCGCCAGCGAGCGAGGAGCGGAGCGACCGCGGAGGCGACCTGTGACAGAGCGAGCGAGGAGCGGAGGGCCCCGCGGGAGCGAACCATCCGATGCCATGACTGCCCGCCGGGAGATGACCCTGGCGCTCGCCGGCTGCGCCACCGCCGGTGGTCTGGCGCTGTCCGCCTCCGCCCAGCGCTGGCTCACGGTCACGATCACCCGGCCGCGCCCGCTGCCGCCGGTCGTGGAGACGCTCACCGGTGGCCAGGCCGCCCCGCTGGTGACCGCCTGCGGCCTGCTGCTGCTCGCCGCCGCGGTCGCGGTGCCGGCGGTGCGCGGCGCCGGCCGGGTGGCCGTGGGGCTGCTCGTGGCCGCCGCCGGCGCCGGGCTGGGCTGGTCGGGCGTGCGCGGCCTCACCGGCGCCCTGACCGACGCGGCCGCCGTCGACGCGGCCGGCCGGATCGGTGGCGGCACGGAGATCTCCGGTGCGGCCGCTGCCGGGTGGCCGGCGGTCGCCGTCGCCGCCGGCCTGGTCGCCCTGCTGGCCGGGCTGCTGGTGGCGGTCCGCGGGCGGGCCTGGCCGGGGATGGGCCGGCGCTACGAGCGGGCCGGCAGTGCCACCACGACGGCGTCCGCCGCGGCGGCCACCGGTCGCCCGCAGACGCCGGAGGACCGCCACCAGGCGGCCTGGCAGGCGCTTGACCGCGGTGAGGATCCCACCGTGGATGCCCCCGTGGATGCCCTGCTGGACCCGGCCGGGGACGGCCCGGGGGAGGACAGCGGGCCCGGGCCGGCGGGGCGGGGCGGGGCGACAGTGTGACCCCCTCGTCCGGGGTGCCCGCACCGAGCCCCCGGCGGCTGCCCGCCCCGGCGTCTCTAGAGTGATCCCACCGATCCGACTGGTGAGGAGACGTCCGGTGGCACATCCTGAGGGGTCCACGCTCCTGCGCGAGCCCGCGGCCCTCGTCGACACCGTCCCGCCGGTACGCCGTGCGACCCGCAGCGGGGAGAGCTCATGACCGTCCTCGACGACATCCTGGTCGGCGTCCGGGAGGACGTCGCGGCCCGCCAGGCCCAGACCCCCCTCGCCGAGGTCCAGGCCGCCGCAGCCGATGCCCGGCCGGCGCTCGACGGGCTGGCGGCGCTGCGTGCACCCGGCGTCGGCGTCATCGCCGAGGTGAAGCGCCGCAGCCCGTCCAAGGGCGACCTCGCCGAGATCACCGACCCCGCGTGGCTGGCCACCCAGTACGCCGCCGGGGGCGCCCGGGTGATCAGCGTGCTCACCGAGCGCCGCCGCTTCGGGGGCTCGCACGCCGACCTGGCCGCCGTCCGCGCCGCCGTCGACGTGCCGGTGCTGTGCAAGGACTTCGTGGTGAGCAGCTACCAGGTGCACGAGGCCCGCGCCCACGGCGCCGACGTCATCCTGCTGATCGTCGCTGCGCTGGAGCAGAACGCGCTCACCGGCCTGCTGGAGCGGGTCGAGTCGCTGGGCATGACGGCCCTGGTCGAGGTGCACACCGAGGCCGAGGCCGACCGGGCACTGGCTGCCGGTGCCGCCGTCATCGGGGTCAACGCCCGCGACCTCACCACCCTCGACGTCGACCGGTCCACGTTCGAGCGGATCGCGCCGGGGCTGCCCACCGACGTGGTCAAGGTGGCCGAGTCCGGGGTCCGCGGCCCGCACGACCTGATCGGCTACGCCGCGGCCGGCGCCGACGCCGTGCTCGTCGGCGAGGGCCTGGTCACCGCCGGCGACGCCCGCCAGGCGGTCGCCGACCTGGTCACGGCCGGGTCGCACCCCGCGACGCCGCGCGCCACCCGCTGAGGACACCCGGACGCCGCCCGGCAGCCGATCCGCGAGACACTGACCGGGTGACCGCGCTGCATCCTCCGGCCCCTGACGTCCGCGACCTGCCCGCGCGTCCGGCGTGGCCGGACGCGACCGGGCACTTCGGTCCCTACGGCGGCCGGTTCGTGCCCGAGGCCCTGATCGCCGCGCTCGACGAGCTGACCGAGGCGTACGAGGCCATGCGGGTCGACCCGGGGTTCCTCGAGGAGTTCGCGCGCCTGCAGCGCGACTACACCGGCCGGCCGAGCCCGCTCACCGACGTCCCGAGGTTCGCCGAGCACTGCGGCGGCGCCCGGGTCCTGCTCAAGCGCGAGGACCTCAACCACACCGGCTCCCACAAGATCAACAATGTGCTGGGCCAGGCGCTGCTCACCCAGCGGATCGGCAAGACCCGGGTCATCGCCGAGACCGGCGCGGGGCAGCACGGCGTCGCGACCGCCACCGCGGCGGCGCTGATGGGTCTGTCCTGCACCGTCTACATGGGCGAGGAGGACACCCGCCGGCAGGCGCTCAACGTGGCCCGGATGCGGTTGCTGGGTGCCGAGGTCGTTCCGGTCACCACCGGGTCGCGCACCCTCAAGGACGCGATCAACGAGGCCTTCCGCGACTGGGTCACCAACGTGGAGACGACCAACTACGTATTCGGCACCGTCGCCGGCCCGCACCCCTTCCCGGCGATGGTCCGCGACTTCCAGCGGGTGATCGGCGACGAGGCCCGCGAGCAGGTGCTCGAGCGGACCGGCCGGCTGCCCGACGCCGTGCTGGCCTGCGTCGGCGGCGGCTCGAACGCCATCGGAATCTTCACCGCCTTCGTCCCCGACGACGGCGTCCGGCTGGTCGGCCTGGAGGCCGGCGGGGACGGCGTGGCCACCGGGCGGCACGCGGCCAGCATCACCGGCGGCGACCCGGGCGTGCTGCACGGCGCCCGCTCGTACCTGCTGCAGGACGCCAACGGCCAGACCATCGAGTCGCACTCGATCTCCGCCGGCCTCGACTACCCCGGGGTGGGGCCCGAGCACTCCTACCTGCACGACCTCGGCCGGGCCGAGTACCGGCCGGTGACCGACAGCGAGGCCATGGAGGCCTTCGCGCTGCTGTGCCGCACCGAGGGCATCATCCCGGCCATCGAGTCCGCGCACGCCCTGGCCGGGGCGGTGCAGGTCGGGCGTGAGCTCGCCGGGCGGGTGGGGGAGGGCCCAGCGGTGCTGCTGGTCAACCTCTCCGGCCGCGGCGACAAGGACGTGGAGACCGCCAGCGCGTGGTTCGGGCTGGGCGACCGGGAGCAGGTCGACCCGGGGCCGGGGATGGACACCGACCAGCAGCCCACCGAGGGCGCGGTCAGCAACGACGACGCCACCGCCGGCCAGGACTCCGGAGACCTCGCATGAGCCGAGGCATGCTGCAGACCCGCATCGCTGCGGCGAGGACCGAGGGCCGGGCGGCGCTCATCGCCTACCTGCCGGTCGGCTACCCCGACGTGGACGCCTCGATCGAGGCGATGACCGCCGCCGTGGACGGCGGCGCCGACATCGTCGAGGTCGGGGTGCCCTACTCCGACCCGGGGATGGACGGGCCCACCATCCAGGAGGCCGTGGACGTCGCCGTGCGCGCCGGGGTGGGCATGCGGGACGTGCTGCGCGCGGTCGAGGCCGTCGCCGCCGCCGGTGCGGTGCCGGTGGTCATGAGCTACTGGAACCCCGTCGAGCGCTACGGCGTCGACCGGTTCGCCGACGACCTGGCCGCCGCCGGGGGAGCGGGGGCGATCACTCCCGACCTCATCCCCGACGAGGCGGGCCCGTGGCTGGCCGCCACCGACCGCACCGGCCTGGACCGGGTCTTCCTGGTCGCGCCGTCCTCGACCGACGCCCGGCTGGCCTCGACCACCGCCGCCTGCCGCGGCTTCGTCTACGCCGCCTCGGCGATGGGCGTGACCGGCACCCGGGCGGCCGTCGGCGACGCCGCCGGGCGGCTGGTCGCCCGCACGCGCACGGTGACCGACCTGCCGGTCTGCGTCGGGCTGGGCGTCTCCGACGGCGACCAGGCCGCCGAGGTCGCCGGCTTCGCCGACGGCGTCATCGTCGGCTCGGCTTACGTCCGGGCCCTGCTCGACGGCGGCGGCGCGGCCGCGGTCCGCGCGCTCTCCGCCGACCTGGCCGCCGGGGTGCGGCGGCGCGTGGGGAAGCCCGCATGACGGTCCTCGCGGCGATCCCGAGCCCCACCCAGGGCGTGTGGGAACTGGGCCCCTTCCCGCTGCGGGCCTACGCGCTGTGCATCATCGCCGGGATCATCGTGGCGTGCTGGATCGGCGAGCGCCGGTGGGTGGCCCGCGGCGGGGCCCCCGGCGAGATGCTCGACATCGCGGTCTGGGCGGTGCCCTTCGGGATCGTCGGCGGCCGGATCTACCACGTGCTCACCACCCCCGACCCGTACTTCGGCGAAGGCGGCGACCCGCTCAAGGCCTTCGCCATCTGGGAGGGCGGCCTGGGCATCTGGGGGGCCATCGCGCTCGGCGGGGTCGGTGCCTGGATCGCCTGCCGCCGCCGCGGCATCCCGCTGCCCGCCTACGCCGACGCCATCGCCCCGGGCATCGTCGTCGCCCAGGCCATCGGTCGGCTGGGCAACTGGTTCAACAACGAGCTCTACGGCCGGGCCACCGACCTCCCCTGGGCGCTGACCATCTACGAGTGGCTGCCCTCCGCCGGCCGGGCGGCCACCGACGGCGACGGCCAGGCCATCGTCCAGGGCACCTACCACCCGACCTTCCTGTACGAGCTGCTGTGGAACCTCGGCGTCGCGGTCCTCGTGGTCTGGGCCGACCGGCGCTTCCGGCTCTCCCACGGGCGGGCCTTCGCGCTCTACGTCGCCGCCTATTGCGCCGGCCGGCTGTGGATCGAGCTGCTGCGCATCGACGCGGCCGAGCGCATCCTCGGCGTCCGCATCAACGTGATCACCTCGGTCGTCGTCGGCCTGCTGGCCGTGGCCTACCTGATCTGGCAGCGCGGTCGTCCCCGTGAGGTGATCACCCGCGGTGCGGCGGCCCGGGCGGGGCAGGGCCCGTCGACCGGCGCAGCTCCCGCGGACACCGCTGTCCTGGCCGGCGACGACGTCCCGGCCGGCGACGACCCCCCGGCCGGCTCCGACGACGGCCGGGATCCGGGCCACCGGCGGCCCCCGGCGGACTGAGCCACCAGCCCCGCCGCGGCCGGTCTGCGGCACCGGGCCGCGGGGGGCCGGACGAGAGACGTTCACGACATCCGCCGGACATGTCGCGGAAGCGATGTGTCTGTGTACGCTCATCGCGGCCGACCAGTGATCCTGGGCCGGCCGGCGACGTCGGACCGGGCCAGTGACGCCCCGCGCACGACCAGCCCCGCGGCCACCCGAACGCCGGGGTGCGCGGGACCCAGCCGGGGCGGACCCACCGTGTCCCCGCCGGCCCTGCCCTGCCCCACCCGTCCGACCTCATCGGGTCCCGTACCGCCCTGCACCGCTCTGACCACCCGGCGGGGCTCATGCCCCCCGCACCAGCGCCCTCCACGGCCCCTCCCCGGGTGCCGTGCGCAGGAGACGCCGCGGCCAGCCGACGACGGGAGTGACATGTCCGACCTCTCCGCCCCCGCCACTGCGCCCGCCTTCTCGGCGCTGCCCGCTGCCTCCGGTCTCTACGACCCGGCCGCGGAGCACGACGCCTGCGGCGTGGCCTTCGTCGCCGACGCCCGGGGCCGCCGGTCGCGGACCGTCGTGGCAGCCGGGCTCACCGCCCTGCACAACCTCGACCACCGCGGTGCGGCCGGCTCCGAGCCCAACTCCGGTGACGGCGCGGGCATCCTCACCCAGGTCCCCGACGGCCTGCTGCGGGCCAGCGTCGACTTCGACCTGCCGCCGCTGGGCGAGTACGCCGTCGGCATCGCCTTCCTGCCGGCCGACACCGCGGAGCGGGCCGGCGTCGTCGACGCCGTGTCCCGGGTCGCGGCCGAGGAGGGGCTGACGGTCCTGGGCTGGCGGGAGCTGCCGGTCGACCCGGACGGCGCCGACCTCGGCCCGACCGCCCGCGCGGTGATGCCGCACTTCGCCCAGCTGTTCGTCGCCGAGACCATCGGCGCCCGCGCCGACGCCGCGGCCTTCGGCGGGACCGCCGCCCACCACGGGGTCACCCGGCTGGAGCGGCGGGCCTTCGTGCTGCGCAAGCGGGCCGAGCGGGCCGCCCGCGAGGTGGGCAGCAACTGCTACGTGGTGTCGCTGTCCTCCCGGACGATCACCTACAAGGGCATGCTGACCACCGACCAGCTGCCCGCCTTCTTCCCCGACCTGCGTGACGAGCGGTACGAGTCGGCCATCGCGCTGGTCCACAGCCGGTTCTCGACCAACACGTTCCCGAGCTGGCCGCTGGCCCACCCGTTCCGGTTCATCGCCCACAACGGCGAGATCAACACCATCAAGGGCAACCGCAACCGCATGCGGGCCCGCGAGGCGCGGATCGACACCACGCTGTTCGACGGTCCCGCCGGGCCGGCCAGCGAGCTCGGCATCGACCGGATCTTCCCGGTGACCGCCAGCGACTTCAGCGACTCGGCGACCTTCGACGAGGTGCTCGAGCTGCTGCACCTGTCCGGCCGCTCGCTGCCGCACGCGGTGCTGATGATGATCCCCGAGGCCTGGGAGAACCACGACGAGATGGACCCGGCCCGCCGGGCCTTCTACCGGTTCCACTCCTCGATCATGGAGCCCTGGGACGGCCCGGCCTGCGTGGCGTTCACCGACGGCACCCTGATCGGCGCGGTGCTCGACCGCAACGGCCTGCGGCCGGGCCGCTGGTGGCGGACCAAGGACGACCTGGTCGTGCTCGCCAGCGAGGCCGGCGTGCTGGACATCCCGGCGGGTGACGTCGTCGCGAAGGGCCGGCTGCAGCCGGGCCGGATGTTCCTGGTCGACACCGCGCAGGGCCGGATCGTCTCCGACGAGGACGTCAAGGGCGCCCTCGCCGCCGAGCACCCCTACGAGGACTGGCTGCACGCCGGGCTCGTGCACCTGCCCACGCTCCCCGCCCGCCGTCGCTCGCGGCCCAGCCACGAGTCCGTCGTCCGCAGGCAGATGCTCTTCGGCTACACCGAGGAGGAGCTGCGGGTGCTGCTCACCCCGATGGCGTCGGCCGGCGCCGAGCCGATCGGCTCGATGGGCACCGACACCCCGGTGGCGGCGCTGTCGGACCGCTCCCGGCAGCTCTACGACTACTTCGGGCAGCTGTTCGCCCAGGTGACCAACCCACCGCTGGACGCCATCCGCGAGGAGCTGGTGACCAGCCTGGGCCGCACCTTCGGGCCCGAGCAGAACCTGCTGGAGGCGACCCCGGCCTCCTGCCGCCAGGTGTTCCTGCCCTACCCGGTGATCGACAACGACGAGCTGGCCAAGATCCTGCACATCGACGACGACGGCGACCTGCCCGGTTTCGCCGCCGTCCGGATCACCGGTCACTTCGACGTCACCGGCGGCGGCCCCGCGCTCGCCCGGGCGATCGAGGAGCTGCGCACCAAGGTCAGCAAGGCCATCGCGGCCGGCGCCCGGATCATCGTGCTCTCCGACCGCGACTGCGACGAGAAGCGCGCCCCGATCCCGTCGCTGCTGATGACCGCCGCCGTCCACCACCACCTGGTGCGCGAGCGCACCCGGATGCAGGTCGGCCTGGTGCTCGAGTCCGGCGACTGCCGGGAGGTGCACCACGTCGCGCTGCTGCTCGGCTACGGCGCCGCCGCGGTCAACCCCTACCTGGCCTTCGAGTCCATCGAGGACCTCATCCGGGACGGCTCGCTCACCGGTGTCCAGCCCGCCCAGGCCGTGCGCAACATGGTCAAGGCGCTGGGCAAGGGCGTGCTGAAGGTGATGAGCAAGATGGGCATCAGCACCGTCGGCTCGTACACGATGGCCCAGATCTTCGAGGCCGTCGGTCTCTCCCAGGACCTGGTCGACGAGTACTTCACCGGTACCTCGGCCCCCCTGGGCGGCGTCGGCATCGACGTGCTCGCCGAGGAGGTGGCCATGCGCCACCGCCGGGCCTACCCGCAGAACCCGGCCGAGCGGGCGCACCGCCGGCTGGAGACCGGCGGGGAGTACCAGTGGCGCCGCGAGGGCGAGGTGCACCTGTTCAACCCGGAGACCGTGTTCCTGCTCCAGCACGCCACCCGCTCCCGGCAGTACGACGTGTTCAGGAAGTACACCGACACCGTCGACGCGCTGTCCGCCGACGCGGCGACCCTGCGCGGCCTGTTCTCCTTCAGGACCGGTGACCGGCCGCCGGTGCCGCTGGCCGAGGTGGAGCCGGTCAGCGAGATCGTCAAGCGCTTCCAGACCGGGGCGATGAGCTACGGCTCGATCTCCCAGGAGGCGCACGAGACGCTCGCGATCGCGATGAACCGGCTCGGCGGCAAGTCGAACACCGGTGAGGGCGGCGAGGACCCCGACCGGTTCGCCCGGGACGAGAACGGCGATCTGCGGCGCTCGGCCATCAAGCAGGTGGCCAGCGGCCGGTTCGGGGTCACCAGCGAGTACCTGGTCAACGCCGACGACATCCAGATCAAGATGGCCCAGGGCGCCAAGCCCGGTGAGGGCGGGCAGCTGCCCGGCGGCAAGGTCTACCCGTGGGTCGCCCGCACCCGGCACTCCACGCCCGGGGTCGGCCTGATCAGCCCGCCGCCGCACCACGACATCTACTCCATCGAGGACCTCAAGCAGCTCATCCACGACCTCAAGAACGCGAACAGCGAGGCGCGGATCAACGTCAAGCTCGTGGCCGAGGTCGGGGTGGGCACGGTCGCGGCCGGGGTCAGCAAGGCCCACGCCGACGTCGTCCTGATCTCCGGGCACGACGGCGGCACCGGCGCCGCGCCGCTGACCTCGCTGAAGCACGCCGGTTCGCCCTGGGAGCTCGGCCTGGCCGAGACCCAGCAGACGCTGCTGGCCAACGGGCTGCGCGACCGGATCACCGTGCAGGTCGACGGCCAGCTCAAGACCGGCCGGGACGTCGTCGTGGCCGCGCTGCTGGGCGCCGAGGAGTTCGGCTTCGCCACCGCGCCATTGGTGGTCAGCGGGTGCGT
This sequence comes from Modestobacter lapidis, assembly GCF_054780755.1. NCBI lineage: Bacteria > Bacillati > Actinomycetota > Actinomycetes > Geodermatophilales > Geodermatophilaceae > Modestobacter > Modestobacter lapidis. The sequence continues at coordinate 65,503 of NZ_BAAGVS010000001.1, forward strand.
CATGATGCGCGTCTGCCACCTGGACACCTGCCCGGTCGGCGTGGCGACGCAGAACCCGGAGCTGCGCAAGCGCTTCACCGGCCAGCCGGAGTTCGTGGTGACGTTCTTCGAGTTCCTGGCCGAGCAGGTCCGCGAGTACCTGGCCGAGCTCGGCTTCCGCTCGATCGACGAGGCCGTCGGCCACGCGGAGGTGCTCGAGACCCGGGTCGCCGTCGACCACTGGAAGGCCCGCGGTCTGGACCTGGCCAAGATGCTGGTCGTGCCCACGCTGCCCGAGGGCGCCCCGCGGCACCGGGTGCGCGCGCAGGACCACGGCCTGGACGTGGCCCTGGACCAGACGCTGATCCAGCTCTGCGAGGGCGCGCTGCTCGACGCCCGACCGGTCAGCCTGCAGCTGCCGGTGCGCAACGTGAACCGCACCGTGGGGACGATGCTGGGCTCGATGGTCACCCGCCGCTTCGGCGGCGAGGGCCTCCCCGACGGCACCATCGACCTCAGCTTCGAGGGGTCGGCCGGTCAGTCGTTCGGGGCCTTCCTGTCGCGCGGCATCACCATGAGGCTGTTCGGTGACGCGAACGACTACGTCGGCAAGGGCCTGTCCGGCGGCCGGATCGTCGTCCGCCCGGCCCGCGAGGCCACCTTCGCCGCCGAGGACGCCGTCATCGCGGGCAACGTCATCGGCTACGGCGCCACCGCCGGCGAGGTCTTCCTCCGCGGCCGGGTCGGCGAGCGGTTCTGCGTGCGCAACTCCGGCGCGCTGGCCGTCGTCGAGGGCGTGGGCGACCACGCCCTGGAGTACATGACCGGTGGTTCCGCGGTCATCCTGGGCCCGACCGGCCGCAACGTCGCGGCCGGCATGTCCGGCGGCATCGGCTACGTGCTCGACCTGGCCCGGCACCGGGTCAACGGCGACATGGTGGAGATCGAGGCCCTGGACACGGAGTCCTCGCAGTGGCTGCGCGACGTGCTGGTGCGTTACCAGCGCGACACCGGGTCGACCGTGGCCGCCGCGCTGCTGGCCGACTGGGGCCGCTGGGCCGACCGGTTCAGCGTGATCATGCCGCGCGACTACCGTCGCGCGATGGAGGCAAGGCGCGCCGCGGAGGCCGCCGGCTACGACGTCGACCGAGCCGTCATGGAGGCAGCACGTGGCTGACAGCACGGGGTTCCTGAAGTTCGAACGCAAGTCCCCGCCGCGCCGGCCGGTCGACCTGCGCCTGCTGGACTGGAAGGACGTCTACCTGGACCGGGAGACCGGCGAGGACGCCGTCTTCCCGGTCGCGGCGGTGCGCGAGCAGGCCGCCCGTTGCATGGACTGCGGCATTCCGTTCTGCCACCACGGCTGCCCGCTGGGCAACCTCATCCCGGAGTGGAACGACCTCGCCCGCCGGGACGACTGGCGCGAGGCCATCGAGCGGCTGCACGCGACGAACAACTTCCCCGAGTTCACCGGCAAGCTGTGCCCGGCGCCGTGTGAGGGCGCCTGCGTGCTGAACCTGCAGGAGTCGCCGGTCACGATCAAGCAGATCGAGTTCGAGATCATCGATCAGGCGTTCGCCAAGGGCTGGGTCACCCCGCAGCCCCCGCAGGAGCTGACCGGCAAGAAGGTCGCCGTCGTCGGCTCGGGACCGGCCGGGCTGGCCGCCGCCCAGCAGCTGACCCGCGCCGGGCACGAGGTGACCGTGTACGAGCGGGCCGACCGGATCGGTGGGCTGCTCCGCTACGGCATCCCCGAGTTCAAGATGGAGAAGCGCTACGTCGACCGGCGCCTGGACCAGATGCGCGCCGAGGGCACCCGGTTCGTCTCCGGCGTCGAGGTCGGTGGCCCCGGTGAGCACGACCTCCCGGTCGAGCAGCTGCGGTCGGACTTCGACGCCGTGGTGCTCGCCGGCGGGGCGACCACCGGCCGCGACCTGACCGTCCCGGGCCGGGAGCTGGGCGGCATCCACCTGGCCATGGAGTTCCTGCCCTACGGCAACCTGCAGGCCCTCGGCGAGCTCGACGAGCCGCCGATCAACGCCGCCGGCAAGCACGTCGTCATCATCGGCGGCGGTGACACCGGCGCCGACTGCCTGGGCACCTCGCACCGTCAGGGGGCGGCCTCGGTCGCGCAGCTGGAGATCATGCCCCAGCCCCCGGGCACCCGTGGGCAGACCAACCCGTGGCCGACCTACCCGCTGGTCCTGCGCGTCTCCAGCGCCCACGAGGAGGGCGGGGAGCGGCTGTACTCCATCAACACCGAGCGCTTCCTGGGTCATGAGGACGGCAACGTCCGCGCGCTGCTGGTGCACGACGTGGAGATGGTCGACGGACGCTTCCAGAAGGTCGAGGGCACCGACCGGGAGCTCCCCGCCGACCTGGTGCTGCTGGCCATGGGCTTCACCGGCGCCCAGCGGGCCGGCCTCGTCGACACCCTGGGCGTGGACGTCGACGGGCGGGGCAACGTCGTCCGCGACAGCGAGTTCATGTCCACCGTGCCCGGCGTCTTCGTCACTGGGGACATGGGCCGCGGCCAGTCGCTCATCGTCTGGGCCATCGCCGAGGGCCGCGCCGCCGCGGGAGCGGTGGACGACTGGCTCACCGGCGACTCGGCGCTGCCCCGCCCCGTCACCCCCTCCGCCGTTCCGCTCCGCTGACCCCCGACCGATAGGTTCCCACCATGTCTCGCCGCGCCAAGATCGTCTGCACGTTGGGGCCGGCGACCGGCACCCAGGAGCAGATCACCGCCCTGGTCGAGTCCGGGATGGACGTCGCCCGGCTCAACTTCAGCCACGGCAAGCACGCCGACCACGCGGCCGCCTACCGCATGGTCCGGGAGGCCTCGGACAAGGTCGGCCGCGCCGTTGCGGTGCTCGCCGACCTGCAGGGCCCGAAGATCCGGCTCGGCACGTTCGCCGACGGCCCGGTCACCTGGGCCGCCGGCAGCCGGGTCTGCATCACCGTGGAGGACGTGCAGGGCACCCACGACCGGGTCTCCACCACCTACAAGGACCTCGCCAACGACGTCCGCGTCGGTGACCGGCTGCTGATCGACGACGGCAAGCTCGCGCTCACCGTGGTCGAGGTCGAGGGCCCCGACGTGTGGTGCCTGGTGCTCGAGGGCGGACCGGTGTCCAACAACAAGGGCCTGTCGCTGCCCGGGGTCGCCGTCAGCGTCCCGGCGCTGTCGGAGAAGGACGCCGAGGACCTCCGCTTCGCGCTGTCGCTGTCGGTCGACTTCGTGGCGCTGTCGTTCGTGCGCTCGCCCCGCGACGCCGATCTGGTGCGCGAGATCATGCGCCAGGAGGACGTCGAGGTACCGATCATCGCCAAGCTGGAGAAGCCCGAGGCGGTGGACAACCTCGACGCGATCGTGGAGGCCTTCGACGGCATCATGGTCGCCCGCGGCGACCTGGGCGTGGAGCTGCCGCTGGAGCGGGTCCCGCTGGTGCAGAAGCGCGCCGTGCAGGCCGCGCGGGAGCGCAACAAGCCGGTGATCGTCGCCACCCAGATGCTGGAGTCGATGATCGAGGCCTCCCGGCCGACCCGGGCCGAGGCCTCCGACGTCGCCAACGCCGTGCTCGACGGTGCGGACGCGGTGATGCTGTCGGGGGAGACCTCGGTGGGGAAGTTCCCGATCGCCGCGGTGCGTACGATGGACCGGATCATCGACGCCGTCGAGTCCGACGGCATCCGCACTCCGCAGCTGCTGCGGGTGTCCTCGTCCCGGTCGGGCGCAATCGTGCGCGCGGCCAAGGACATCGGTGAGTCGATGAGCGTGTCCGCGCTGGCGGCCTTCACGCTGACCGGGAACACCGCCCAGCGGCTGGCGGCGCTGCACACCCGGCTGCCGATCCTCGCCTTCACCACCGACCCCCGGGTGCGTAGCCGGCTGGCCCTGTCCTGGGGCGTCGAGACGTTCCTGGTGCCCACCGTCACCCACACCGACGACATGGTGGGCCAGGTCGACTTCTCGCTGCTGTCGATCGGCCGGCTGAAGGAGGGCGACCGGGTGGTCATCGTCGCCGGCAGCCCGCCCAACACCGAGGGCTCCACCAACCTGGTGCGCGTGCACGAGGTGGGGGCCGACGCGTGATGATGCGGGAGGGCCGGCCGGCCGACCGCCCGGGGGCGACGCCGGCGTCGGATCTCATGGAGGTGCTGGCGCTCCAGCCGCGGGGGGAGGACCGCTTCGTCGGCATGACGCCGCCGACCCCGCTGCAGCGGATCTTCGGCGGGCAGGTCGCCGGGCAGGCGCTGATGGCGGCGATCGCCACCGTGCCGGCCGACCGGCCCGTGCACTCGCTGCACTCCTACTTCCTGCGGCCCGGTGACACGCAGGAGGAGATCCGCTTCGAGGTGGAGCGGCTGCGCGAGGGCCGGTCGTTCAGCACCCGGCGGGTGCTGGCGAGGCAGACCCGCAAGGGCGAGGACGTCGCCATCTTCGCGTTGACCGCGGACTTCCACGCCGGCGAGCGACCGGTGGTCGAGCACTCCCTGCCGATGCCCGACGTCCCCGGCCCCGAGTCGCTGCCCGGACTCGAGGAGGTGGCGGCCGCGCACCCGGCCATGGTGCAGGGCCTGCGGGCGCTGGCCCGGGCGGTCGAGCAGCGGTACCTGTCCGACCCGTTCGACCCCACGCCCCGGCACCCCCCGGACACCGTCTCCCGGGTCTGGTTCCGGGTGACCGGGACACTGCCGGAGGCCGAGGCCGTGCACGCGGCCGCACTGACCTTCGTCAGCGACCTCACGTTGCTGTCGGCCGGGGTGGCCCGGGTCGGTGGCGGGCTGGGCGGTTCGATCGTCGGTGCCAGCCTCGACCACGCCGTGTGGTTCCACCGGCCGGTCCGTGCCGACGAGTGGTTCCTCTACGAGACCGACAGCCCGTCGGCCTCCAGCGGGCGGGCCATGTGCCTGGGCAACGTCTGGGCGGCGGACGGCACGCACGTGGCCACCGTCGCCCAGGAGGGGCTCATCCGGTCACTCGACGGCTGACCGTGTCGGCGTCGGTCCCGGCTCGAGGTCTGCTTGCGCCGCGGCCTGCTCGGCGGTTTCGTCCTGCGCCGCCGGGGTCTCGAGGGTCGGGATCTCGACGCCCGGGCTGTCGTCGGCCGGGGTGTCGTCGGTCGCCGGTTCCGCGGAGACATCGGCCGCTGCCCGTGCCGCTGCCGCTGCCGCCGCGGCCTCGTCGCGCGCGCGCTGCTCCGCCGCGCGGCGCTCCTGCGCCTGCTCCTCGAAGTCGTTGGCCAGCCAGTCGTGGGCGCCGCGGAGCAGCTCCCACAACCGCTCGACGTGCGCGCGGGTGGTGGTGGGGGTGCCGATCGCCACGCGCAGGACCACTTCGCCGGAGATGGTCGTGTGGGTGAGGAAGACCTCGCCGCCGTCATTGAGCCGCTCGAGCAGGGTCATGGTCGCGACGTCGCCGTCGACGCCCGCTGCCCAGCGCGGCTTGAGGCAGACCAGGGACAGCGGGTGCGGGGCCACGACGTCGAAGCGATCATCCGCGGCCGCCCAGCCGGCCAGTTCCTGGGCCAGGGCGACGCCGCTGCGCACGTGCTCGCGCAGCCCCTCCGCGCCGTACCAGCGCAGCACGAACCACAGCTTCAGCGAGCGGAACCGGCGGCCGAGCTCGATCTGCCAGTCGCGGTAGTCCACCACGGCACCGGCGTCGGTGGCGGCGTTGCGCAGGTACTCCGGCAGGATCGCCAGCGCGCCGGTCAGTGCGGCCCGGTCGGCGACGTAGAACAGCGTCGCGTCGAATCCGGTGAGCAGCCACTTGTGGGCGTCGGTCGTGTAGCTGTCGGCCCACTCGACGCCGGCCTGCAGCGGCCGCAGCTCCGGGGCGACGGCACTGATCCCGGCGTAGGCGGCGTCCACGTGCAGCCACACGCCGTACCGCTGGCAGATCGGGCCCAGCTCGGCCAGCGGGTCGATCGCCGTGGTGGACGTCGTCCCGACGGTGGCGCACACCATCACCGGGGTGAGCCCGCGCGCCACGTCGCGCTCCAGCCGGGCGGCCAGCGCGGCCGGCCGCATCGCCAGGTCGCCGTCGACCTCCACGATCCGCACCGCGTCGCTGCCCAGCCCGGCGATCCGGACGGCCTTCTCCATCGACGAGTGGGTCTCCGCCGAGACGTAGACGGTGTAGTCGTCGGGCTGCACCCCCGCGCGCACGGTGGCGCCGCGGCTGGCCCGGTGCAGGGCCGCCAGCAGGGCGACCAGGTTCGCCCCCGAGCTGGAGTCCTGGACGACGCCACCACCGCTGCCCGTGGACCTGAACGCGGCGGGCAGGCCGAGCAGGTCGGCGAGCCAGTCCAGCACGTGCTGCTCGAGCTCGGTGGCCGCCGGACTGGTCACCCAGGACATGCCCTGCACGCCGAGCCCGGCCGACACCAGGTCGCCGAGCACCGAGGGGCCGGACGTGTTGGCCGGGAAGTAGCCGAAGAAGCCGGGGTGCTGCCAGTGGGTGACGCCGGGCAGCACCACCCGGTCGAGGTCGGCCAGCACGGCGGAGAACGGCTCACCCTGCTCCGGAGCGGCGTCGGGCAGCGCGGCGCGCACGTCACCGGGGGAGACCTGCGAGCGGACGGGCAACGACCCGATCCGCGACCAGTAGTCGGCGATCCAGTCGACCACCTCGTGTCCGTGCTGGCGGAACTGGTCGGGTGTCATGTGTCCGGTCACCCCGTCACCGTATTGACCGTCAGGTCCGGTCGTGAGGAGTGGGGGCCGGAGGCCTCCAGCGATGGCGGGCCGGTAGCGGCTCACGCAGGCCGGGATGGCGCTCGGCCGTTGTCCGGTCCTGCGATCGAGCGGCGCAGCGGCTTCGCGCGGGCCGGGGACGGCACCTGGCCGGGGTGCGCCGTGGCAAGGGCTCGGGTTGCCGAGCGGGGGCCGGAGGCCTCCAGCGATGGCGGGCCGGTAGCGGCTCCACGCGAGCCGGGGACGGCACCTGGCCGCGGTGCGATCCGAAGGATCGCCATGTCACAGTGCCCCCGGTGCGACTCGAACGCACACTGTGCGGGTTTTGAATCCGCTCCCTCTGCCGATTGGGGTACGGGGGCCGGCCGGTCTGCCGCAGCGCAGCCTATCGGGCGGCCGGGCGGCAGCTGCGCTCGCTAGGCTCTGCCCGTGAGCAGCGAGCCGACCCGGGTCCTCATCGCCGAGGACGAGGCACTGATCCGTCTCGACCTCAAGGAGATGTTGGAGGAGGAAGGCTACGTCGTCGTCGCCGAGGTCGGCGACGGGCAGGCCGCGGTCGACCAGGCGGTCGCCCTGCGGCCCGACCTCGTCGTCCTGGACGTGCAGATGCCCGTCCTGGACGGCATCTCCGCCGCTGAGCAGATCGCCGCCGCCCGGGTGGCGCCGGTCATCGTGCTCACCGCGTTCAGCCAGCGTGAGCTGGTCGAGCGGGCGCGTGACGCCGGCGCCATGGCCTACCTGGTCAAACCGTTCTCCAAGAACGACCTGGTCCCGGCCATCGAGGTCGCCCGGGCGCGCTTCCTGGAGATGACCGCGCTGGACGCCGAGGTCGGCGACCTCAAGGAGCGGCTCGAGGCGCGCAAGGTGGTCGAGCAGGCCAAGGGCCGGCTGATGGCCGAGCGTGGCATGACCGAGGCCGAGGCGTTCCGGTGGATCCAGCGCACTGCCATGAACGAGCGGACGTCGATGAAGGCCCTCGCCCAGGCGATCCTGGGGCTCGACACCGCGGCCGGCCTCCCGGGCGACCCGGCCGCCGCCGGGCCAGCCGGGAGCTGAGTCGCCGGTCCCGGCGCTCATGCCCTGTGACGCCGGGTGACGGGAGCCGGGACGGCGTGGTGCGCGGCGAGAGCCAGGTCACAACGTCATCACGGTCGGCAGAGGGGTGACTCAGTGGCCCGGACCAGCGGTTAGGTTCCTCGCACTGATCGGTCCCCCGACGGGTGATCTTGCCTGCTGGGTGGCCAGTGCCAACGGAATCCACACTGGGAGTCACTTGATGCGCACAGGCACGTTCGCCCGCGCGGTCGCGGTCTCCGGTGCCACCCTGCTCGCGCTGACCGCCTGTGGCGGCGACAGCGACTCGGGGGAGAGCACCGGCGGCGGCGGCGACGCAAGCAGCGAGAAGCAGGTCAACGTCTACGGCACCGACGGCAACATGGGCAACGCCCTGGGGGAGTCGTTCACCGAGCAAGGCGCTCTTGTCGGTATGAGTGGAACTCTGCCCCTCACGGACCTGTCGTCCGAGTTCCGCGACCGGCTGATGGCGATCGACCCGAATCTCCAGGACTACAACTACGCCGGTGAGACCTACGACGCCATCGTCGTCTCCGCGCTCGCGGCCGAGCTGGCCGGCAGCAGCGTGCCCACCGAGTTCGCTCCCTACATCAATGGCGTCACGTTCGGTGGGGAGAAGTGCACCGACATCGCCTCGTGCATGGAGATCGTCAACTCCGGCGGCAACCCGGACTACGACGGTGTCTCCGGCCCGCTCAGCTTCACTGAGCCGGGCGAGCCCGCCCAGGCCAGCTTCGGTCTCCAGCAGTTCGGCGAAGACAACCAGATCGACGCCTCGGCCACCGAGTTCGTGATCGCTGGCGATGAGGCCAATGCGGCGAGTGACGAAGGCCCTGCTCCGGCGGCGCCGGACACCACGTCCACCGATCCGCTCGTCATCGGCACGCTGTTGCCGCTGACCGGTAGCCTCGCCTTCCTCGGCCCGCCCGAGGTCGCCGGGGCCCGGCTGGCCGTGCAGGAGATCAACGCGGCCGGCGGTGTCCTGGGCGCCCCGGTGCAGCTGGTCGAGGGTGACTCCGGTGACGCGTCGACCGACACCGCGACGCAGACGGTCGACCGGCTGCTGCAGGCGAACGTGGACGTCATCATCGGCGCGGCCGCGTCCGGCGTCAGCCTCACCGTCATCGACGCCATCACCGGTGCCGGTGTCGTGCAGTTCTCGCCGGCGAACACGTCGGACACCTTCACCACCTACGACGACAACGGGCTGTACTTCCGTACCGCCCCGCCGGACACCCTGCAGTCCCGCGCGCTCTCCGACCTGATCATCGAGGACGGCAACAACACGGTCGGGATCATGGCGCTCAACGACCCCTACGGCACCGGCCTGATGGAGAACACCGTCGAGAACCTGATCGCCAGTGGTCTCTCGGAGGACAGCATCGAGACGCTGACCTATGACCCGCAGGCGGCGAACTTCGACGCCGAGATCCAGCAGATGGTGGACTTCAACCCGGACGCCATCGTGGTCATCGGTTTCGAGGAGTCGGCCCGGATCATCGAGGGCCTCAACGCGCAGGGCATCGGCCCGCAGCGCTGATCGCACCAGGCGCTGTGATCCGACAGCGCTGATCCCGCCCCGGCACTGCGGCCCGGCCTCCCTCGGAGGCCGGGCCGCACTGCTGTCCGGGCGAGCGAGGCGGGGCGACCGGTCGCCAGCGCCCCCCAGCGCGAACGGCGCCGGACCCTGGGGGACCGGCGCCGTAGCTGGAAAGAGGGAGTCGCTGGACTCCTACTGGGCCTTGGCGAGCGTGCCCAGGTAGAGCTCGATGACCTTCGGGTCGTTCATCAACGACCGGCCGGTGTCGGTGTAGGCGTTGCGGCCCTGGTCGAGCACGTAGCCCCGGTCGCAGATCTGAAGGCAGCGGCGGGCGTTCTGCTCGACCATGATGATCGAGACGCCGGTGGCGTTGATCCGCCGGCAGCGGATGAACACCTCGTCCTGGTAGGCGGGGGAGAGCCCCGCCGAGGGCTCGTCGAGCAGCAGCACCGACGGGTCCATCATCAGCGCCCGGCCCATCGCCACCATCTGCCGCTCGCCGCCGGACAGCGACCCGGCCTTGCCCTTGCGCCGCTCACCGAGCAGCGGGAACAGGTCGACGACGTAGTCGAAGCGGTCCTTGAACGACTTGGGCCGCAGGTAGACGCCCATCTGCATGTTCTCCTCGATGGTGAGGGAGGGGAACACGTTGTTGTTCTGCGGCACGTACCCCACACCCAGCTGCACGAGGCGGTGGGCGGGGGCCGAGGTGATGTCCTCACCACGCAGGGTCACCGCCCCCGAGCGGACCGGGATCAGCCCGAACAGCGCCTTCAGCAGGGTCGACTTCCCGGCCCCGTTGGGCCCGATGATGCCCACCAGCTCGCCGTCCTGCAGGTAGAAGTCGCAGCCCCGGAGGATGTTCACCCCGGGGACGTAACCGGCGACCAGGTCGTCGGCGCGCACGAGCGCGCCCTCGGCCAGCCGCTGGTGCTCCTCGCGGGTGGCGGCCTTCTCGGCGGGGGAGATGTCCTCGCCGGCCCGGGCCGCCGGGCCCTGGTCGGATCCGACCTGGAACATCGGGTCCTCGCTGGCCGGGTCGTCGAGGGTGCTCATCGCTCCGTCCTCTCCTGGTGCGGCCCGTCGGAGCTCAGGACGTCGCTGCCGGGGCGCTCCTCACGGGCGATGGACGCCTCGGCCTCGGCCAGCACCCGGTCCTCCTCCTCGACGGTCAGCGGTGCGTCGTGGTGGGCTCCGAGATAGGCGTCGACGACGGCGCGGTTCTGGCTGATCGACTCCGGCGGCCCCTCGGCGATGATCTTGCCGGCGGCCATGACGACCACCCAGTCGCTGATGTCCCGGACGACGTCCATGTCGTGCTCGACGAAGATCACCGTCATGCCCTGCTCCCGGAGGTCCTTCACGTGGCCGAGCAGGCTCTGGGTCAGCGCCGGGTTCACCCCGGCCATCGGCTCGTCGAGCATGACGACCTCGGGGTCGCTCATCAGCGCCCGCGCCATCTCCAGCAGCTTCCGCTGGCCCCCGGAGAGGGTGCCGGCGAAGTCGTCCTTCTTGGCGTCCAGCTTGAACCGGGTGAGCAGGTCCATGGCCTTCTCGGTGTTGGCGCGTTCCTGCGCGCGCCAGATACCGGGTACCAGGGCGCGGAAGAAGCCCTCGCCCTTCTGCCCCTGGGCGCCGAGCAGCATGTTCTGCAGCACGGTCAGCCGCGAGAGTGCCTTGGTGAGCTGGAAGGTGCGCACCACTCCGAGCCGCGCGACCTGGTGGGGGGAGAGCTTGCCGAGTGACCGCCCGTTGAACGACCACGTGCCGGTGTCGGGCTGGTCGAAGCCGGTGAGCAGGTTGAACAGCGTGGTCTTGCCCGCACCGTTCGGCCCGATGAGGCCGGTGATGCCGCCCCGCTGGACCTCCAGGTGGTCGACCGACACCGCGGTGAGACCCCCGAAGGACCGGGACACGCCGTCGACGACGACGACCGGATCGGGCTTGGCGACGCCGATCTCCCAGGGGAGGTCCTTCAGGGCTGCCTGCGCGACCCGCTGGGGTGGTCGGCCCGCCGCGGACTCCGCCGTGGGCCTGGCCACCGGGGACTCGTCGGGTCGGGCGGCGTGCGCGCCGTGGGCTGCCGGGTCAGCGGGCATCGAGCATCACCTCTCGTCGGTCCCCGAAGATGCCCTGCGGGCGGAAGATCAACAGCAACATCAGCCCGAGTCCGATGATCACGAAGCGGATCTGTGCCACGTCGGTCGCCGACAGCAGGGCCTCGGGGATGACCCCGTTGGAGATGAGCGTACGCAGACCGGTGTCGGCGAACTGGATGATGAAGTACAGCAGGATCGCCCCGATGACGGGGCCGAGCACCCTGGCCGCGCCGCCGAGGATGAGGGCGGCGTAGGCGAGGAAGGTGTTGGCGTTCTGGTACTGGTCGGGTGTCGCCGAGGCGGTGCCGAGGGCGTAGATCATCCCGCCCAGCGCACCGAAGACGCCGCCGAGCACGAGGGACTGCATCTTGTAGACGTAGACGTTCTTGCCCAGCGCGCGGACGGCGTCCTCGTCCTCGCGGATCGACTTGATCACGCGGCCCCACGGGCTGCGCACCAGCGCCCACACCAGCAGGCAGGCCAGGGCCACCAGGACCCAGCCCACCAGCGTGACCCAGAGTTCGGCGCCGCTCCACCGCGAGCCCAGCAGCTCGTACCGACGGCCGGTGTCCCACGGGGCGAGGGCGACGAACTCGTCGTTGAACCCGGACAGCCCGCGGGTGGCGTTGGTGACCGGCGTGGCCGAGACGGACCGGAACGTCAGGCGCAGCCCTTCTGCCGCGGCGATGGTGGCAATGGCCAGGTAGTCGGCCCGCAGGCGCAGGGTCGGGAGGCCGAGCAGCAGCGCGAGCACGACGGCCGCGCCGATGCCGATCAGCACCCCCCACCAGAAGGAGAGCCCCCACTGGGCGACGGAGATCGCGATCCCGTACCCGCCCAGCATCGCGAAGGCGATCTGGCCGAAGTTCAGCAGCCCGGTGTACCCGAACTGCAGGTTGATGCCGATGGCCAGCAGGGCGAACAGGACGGCCTGGAAGCCGAGGCCGGCCTTCAGCGCGGTGGCCAGCGCGTCGATCAACTCGGTCATCGCTCAGCCCACCCGGGCCCGGCTGCCCAGGATGCCCTGGGGGCGGACGACGAGGATGACGATCAAGAGCAGCAACCCTCCGACGTACTTCATGTCACTCGGGATGACCAGCGTGGACATCTGGACGAAGACGCCGACGACGATGCTGCCGACCAGGGCGCCGTACGCGGTGCCCAGCCCGCCGAGGGTCACGCCGGCGAACATGAGCAGGAGCAGCCGGAAACCCATGTCCCACTGCACCTCGTCGGAGAGCCCCAGCAGGACCCCGCCGAGCGCGGCCAGCCCGCCACCCATCATCCAGACGAACAGGATGACCCGGTCGACGTCGATGCCCGACGATGCGGCGAGGTCCCGGTTGTCCGACACGGCGCGCATCGCCTTCCCGATCTTGGTGCGCTGCAGCATCAGCGCCACCAGGACCAGGACGACGAGCGCGATCACCAGCGAGGCGAGATCCTTGTTGGTCATCGTGAACGGGCCGTAGTCGACGGCGCGCTGACCGCGGTAGGCATCGAAGGGGTTCGACCGGCCGCCGTAGACGATCTGGTAGAGGTAGCGCAGCAGCAGCGACAGCCCGATGGAGATGACCAGCGCCGCGACCAGGCCGGTCCCGCGGCGGCGCAGCGGGCGCCAGAGCCCCAGCTCGTTCAGCGCACCGAAGCCCGCCCCGATGACCAGCGCGATCAGGGCCGCCGGGATGAACGGCACGCCGGCCCCGACGTTGACGAACCAGGCGGCGATGGCGCCGACGGTGACCAGCTCGCCGTGGGCGAAGTTGACCAGCCCGGTCGTGCCGAAGATGAGGGACAGGCCGACCGCGGCCATGGCGATCAGCAGGCCGAAGCGCAACCCGTCGACGAGCAACTGCACCCACTGGACTGTTCCGCCGCCGGAGTTGCGACTGCCGTCGTTGAGCCCGATGAGCACGCCCTGGTCGCGGCCGGTGTCGACCGTGACGGTGCGGCTGTTGGCCCCGTTCAAGGTGACGCCGTCGGGGAGGTCGCTCTCGTCGATGGTCACCGTGTACTGCCCGGGACCGGGGACGTCGACCGACCAGCGGCCGGCTTCGTCGGTCTCCACCGAGTCGATCTCGGTGCCGTCGGCGGTGGAGACGGTCACCTCGATGCCCTCGATCGGCCCGCTCACGCTGGTCCGCAGCGTGCCGGAGACCGCCTCGCCCACGGCGTGCGCGACGCCCGGGGTGAGGATGGCCAGGACGGCCGCGAAGGCGGCGACCAGCAGCGCGAGCACGAGCGGACGCCGGCCGGTGCGCCACCGGGCGCGTCGGGCACCCGCCGGGAGCACCTCCCGGGGTGTCGTGCGGTCCCCGTGTCGACGGACACGGTGGGGCGCGTGCGTCACTCGACCTCCCAGCCGTTTGGTTGAGCCGGGACAGTAACGCACGGTGGCGAAGGTCACGCCCCCTTCGGGACACACCGTGATGCATCTGCGACACGCCGGGCACCGGCACCCGGAGGCCGGCCCCCGGGCTCAGCGGGCGCGGCGGATCATGCAGGTCAGCCGGGCGGTGGCGGCGGCGTGGCCGTGGTCGTCGTGCACGTCGACCAGGAAGGTGGCCAGCGTCCGGCCGCGACGCACCGGCGTGCACACGGCGGTCACGACCCCGGACCTCGTCCCGCGCAGGTAGCTCGCGTTCAACTCGATGCCCACCACGGTGCCGCCCGGGCCGGCGGCCAGCGCTGCGGCGTGGGAGCCGACGGACTCGACCAGCGCGCAGGTGGCACCCCCGTGGAGCAGGCCGAAGGGCTGCGTGTTCCCCTCGACCGGCATCCGGGCGACCACCCGGTCGGGGTCCCAGTCGACGATCTCGATGCCCAGCTTGTCGTCCAGCGGGCTGGTCAGGTCGGCGGGCAACCAGGTCGGGGCAGCGGTCGTCACCTGCCGCACGGTAGCCAGCGGCGGCCCCGCTGCAGGAACCCGACCCGGGCGGGCGAGGGTCGGGGGACCGCGGGGTCCGCTCACTAGGATCGCCGGTGATGTCAGCTCCGGTCAGCACCTCCGCCCCCGCCCCGTCCGCCGCCGGTGCAGCCGCCGGGCCGCGGCCCCGGCTGCTCCTCCTCGACGGCCACTCGCTGGCCTACCGGGCGTTCTTCGCGCTGCCGGTTGAGAACTTCTCGACCACCACCGGGCAGCCGACCAACGCCGTGTACGGCTTCACGTCGATGCTGATCAACGTGCTGCGGGACGAGCAGCCCACACACCTGGCCGTCGCCTTCGACGTCGGGCGCAAGACGTTCCGCAGCGAGATCTACGCCGAGTACAAGGCCAACCGCGCCGAGAGCCCGACCGACTTCCGGGGCCAGGTGAGCCTCATCCAGGAGGTGCTGGCCGCCTTGCACGTGCCGGTGCTCACCGCCGAGGGGTACGAGGCCGACGACGTCATCGCCACGCTCACCGTGCAGGCCGTCGAGGCCGGCATGGACGTGCTGATCTGCACCGGCGACCGCGACGCGCTGCAGCTGGTCAACTCCCACGTCACCGTGCTCTATCCGCGCAAGGGTGTCTCCGACCTCACCCGTTTCACCCCGGAGGAGGTCGAGGCCAAGTACGGCCTGACCCCGGCCCAGTACCCCGACTTCGCCGCACTGCGGGGCGACCCCAGCGACAACCTCCCGAACATCCCCAGCGTGGGGGAGAAGACGGCGGCCAAGTGGGTGCGCGAGTACGGCTCGCTCGACGCCCTCGTCGACCAGGTCGACACGGTCAAGGGCAAGGTCGGGGAGAAACTGCGCGAGCACCTGTCCTCGGTGCTGCAGAACCGGCGGCTCACCGAGCTCGACCGGGCCGTCCCGCTGCCGATGGAGCCCACCCAGCTCGCCGTCCGGCCCTGGGACCGCAACGAGGTGCACACCCTCTTCGACAACCTGCAGTTCCGGGTGCTGCGCGACCGGCTGTTCGCCACGCTGACCAGCGCCGAGCCGGAGGTCGAGGGTGGCTTCGACGTCGCCGAGGACGTCGTCGGTGCCGGTGGGCTGGCCGATTGGCTCGCCGCCCACGCCCGCACGGGGCGCACCGGCGTGGTGTTCCGCGGCACGTGGGGACGCGGTACCGGCGAGCTGGCCGGCCTGGCGCTGGCCGCGGCCAACGACCACGCCACCTTCGTCGACCTGGGGCCGGATCTCGACGTCGCCGATGAGCAGGCGCTCGCGGCCTGGCTGGCCGACCCGGCCACCGCCAAGGTCGTCCACGACGTCAAGGGCCCGTTGCTGGCCGTCGCCGCCCGCGGGTGGGAGCTGGCCGGGGTGGTGAGCGACACCGCGCTGGCTGCCTACCTCGCGTTGCCCGGTCAGCGGTCCTTCGACCTCGGTGACCTGGCGGTGCGCTACCTCAAGCGCGAGCTGAAGGACGACGCCGCCCCCGAGGCGCAGCTGACCCTGGACGGACTCGGGCCCACCGAGGAGGACCTGGCCGCAGAGGCCCGGCACGCCGACGTCGTCAAGGCCGTCGCGGTCAACGACCTGTCCGACGCCCTCGAGCAGGTGCTCGGCCAGAAGGGCGGCGACCACCTGCTCGGCCAGATCGAGCTGCCGCTGACCCACGTGCTGTCCGCGATGGAGCGGCGGGGGATCGCCGTCGACCTGGACTTCCTGCATGAGCTGCAGAAGGAGTTCGCGGCCGGCGTGGCCGAGGCGGCCGAGGAGGCCTACGCGGTCATCGGCAAGGAGATCAACCTCGGCTCACCCAAGCAGCTGCAGGCCGTGCTGTTCGACGAGCTCGGCCTGCCGAAGACCAAGAAGAACAAGACCGGCTACACCACCGACGCCGAGGCGCTGACCTCACTGCTGGCCTCCACCGGGCACCCGTTCCTCGAGCACCTGCTCCGGCACCGCGACGTCACCCGGCTGCGCACCGTGATCGACGGGCTGATCCCGATGGTCGACGAGGTGGGCAGGATCCACACCACGTTCCAGCAGACGGTCGCGGCCACCGGCCGGCTGTCGTCCACCGACCCGAATCTGCAGAACATCCCGATCCGCAGCGCCGAGGGGCGCCGGATCCGGCAGGCGTTCGTCGTGGGCAACGGCTACGAGTCGCTGATGACCGCCGACTACAGCCAGATCGAGATGCGGATCATGGCCCACCTCTCCGAGGACGCCGGCCTGATCGAGGCCTTCACGTCGGGGGAGGACCTGCACTCCTTCGTCGCCTCGCGGGCCTTCGCCATCCCGATCTCCGACGTCGACCCGGAGATGCGCCGCCGGATCAAGGCGATGAGCTACGGCCTGGCCTACGGGTTGTCGGCCTACGGGCTGGCCCAGCAACTGCGCATCTCCCCGGAGGAGGCCCGCGGGCAGATGCAGGCCTACTTCGAGCGTTTCGGCGGCATCCGCGACTACCTTGACGGCGTCGTCGACGACGCCCGGCAGACCGGCTACACCGAGACGACGCTGGGCCGGCGGCGCTACCTGCCCGACCTCACCAGCGACAACCGGCAGCGCCGGGAGATGGCGGAGCGGATGGCGCTCAACGCCCCGATCCAGGGCTCGGCCGCCGACGTCATCAAGGTCGCCATGCTCAACGTGGAGAAGGCGATCGCCGCCGAGGGGCTGCGTTCCCGGATGCTGCTGCAGGTGCACGACGAACTCGTGCTCGAAGTGGCTCCCGGCGAGCGCGAGCAGCTCGAGGCGCTGGTGCGGCGGGAGATGGCCGGCGCCGCCGAGCTGACCGTCGCGCTGGAGGTCTCGGTCGGCTCCGGCCCCAGCTGGGATGCCGCGGCCCATTGATCTCCGCCGGCGGTCGGCCCGCCGGTCAGCCGGGGCTGAACTGCTGGACCTGGGGCACCGTGGTGACCAGGTGCAGCTCGGCCGTGGCCGAAGGCGACCAGGCCACGTGCGGGACGTCCCCGGGAAAGCGGATGAAGTCGCCGGCCTGCAGCTTGCGGGGGTCGTCCACGGGGCCGGCCACGACATCGCCGGAGACGACGTAGGCGTGCAGCAGGGTGCCGGGGGACAACGCCGGCCGCACCACCGCGGACTGCCCGGTCAGCTCCAGCAGCGTCGTCGTGACCTGTCCCGTGCCGTGCACCCGGTCCAGTTCCCGCTGCCGGCCCGATGGCGCGTGCGCCCACCCGGCCTCCTCCCGACGCTGCACCAGCACCGGACTGCCCCACTCGGTCACCAGCCAGTTGACCCCGACCCCCAGGGCGCGCGCCACGGCCAGCATGGTCTCCACGGTCGGGTTGCCCGCACCGTTCTCCAGGTTGGCCAGGGTCTGCTTGGCCAGGCCGGCCTCCCGGGCCAGGTTGCCCAGGCTCAGCCCTCGTTCCTGCCGGATGCGCCGCACGTTCCGGCCGAGGGTGCGCACGTCCGTCATGTGTCCATTGTGCTGGACCGCTGTCCATCTTGACCGGTCGGTAGGTGCGTGGCCTTCCGGTCAGCCCGGGAGGTCGCAGACCAGGATGAGGGTCCCGGGTACCAGGGCGCCGCGCTCGGGCGACCACTGACCCCAGGTCTGCGTACGGCCCGGCGTCCACTCCGGCTCGAGCAGGTCGGTGAGCACCAGGCCGGCACCGATGACCGCGCGCACCCAGTCGCCGACGGTGCGGTGGTGCTCCACGTAGACCGTCCGCCCGGCGCCGTCGGTCTCCACGTAGGGACGGCGGTCGAAGTAGGACCCGGTCACCCGCAGGTCCTCCGGGTCGGGGGAGTCGGGCAGCGGCCAGCGCAGCGGATGGTTCACCGAGGCCACGAACCGGCCGCCCGGGCGCAGCACCCGGCGCACCTCGGTCAGCACGGCCCGTGCGTCGGCGACGAACGGCAGCCCGCCGAACGCCGAGCAGGCCAGGTCCATGCTCCCGTCGGCCAGCGGCAGCGCACCGGCGTCGGCCTGCAGCAGGGGCACCGGCACGCCGGTGGCCCGGTTCAGCTCGGCCGCCCGGGCCAGCATCCCGCCGGAGACGTCGAGGGCGGCCACCTCGGCCCCGGCCCGGCGCAGCCAGCGGGCGCAGGGCGCCGAACCGCAGCCGATCTCCAGCACCCGCCGCCCCGCCACGTCACCGAGCAGGTGCGCGTCGGCCTCGCGCAGCCCCTCCGGGCACCACAGGAAGTCCACGTCGCCGAGATCGGCACCGTGCTCTGCCAGGTAGGCCGGTGCCGCGGCGTCCCACCACCCCCGGTTGGCCCGCGCGGACTCCGCCGGGCCGGTGCCGCGGCGGGTCACGCCGCCGGCCATCGGATAGCCGTCGGCGCCCAAGGGCAGCGGGGGAGGCAGCGGGGGCGGCAGGCTCATGTCGCGCCGATGGTGACACGCCGGGCCGGGAGGGCGGTCGGGAACCCAGGTGGACCCGGCGGCGTCGACGTCCGTACCATGGGGAGTGCGCCAGAGGTCTGTGGTGTCGTCCCCCGTACGCTGAACGTGGCGCACGGAGGACGTCCGACACCTCTCCCGTGCACCTCCCCACGACCGGTCCGGTCGTGGCTCCTGTCCTGTCCCTGCGCACCCCCCGTCCGGAGCACTCGACCACATGACCTCCACCCAGGTCCGTCCCGACAGCACCCCCCAGATCGCGGTGAACGACATCGGCACCGCCGAGGACTTCCTCGCCGCGATCGACCAGACGATCAAGTACTTCAACGACGGCGACATCGTCGAAGGCATCATCGTCAAGGTCGACCGGGACGAGGTGCTGCTGGACATCGGCTACAAGACCGAGGGCGTCATCCCCTCGCGCGAGCTGTCCATCAAGCACGACGTCGACCCCACCGAGGTCGTCCACGTCGGTGACGAGGTGGAAGCCCTGGTCCTCCAGAAGGAGGACAAGGAAGGGCGGCTGATCCTCTCCAAGAAGCGCGCACAGTACGAGCGCGCCTGGGGCACGATCGAGGCCAAGAAGGAAGCCGACGAGGTCGTCACCGGCACCGTCATCGAGGTCGTCAAGGGCGGCCTCATCCTCGACATCGGCCTGCGCGGGTTCCTCCCCGCGTCGCTGGTGGAGATGCGGCGCGTCCGCGACCTGCAGCCCTACGTGGGCCGCGAGCTCGAGGCTAAGATCATCGAGCTCGACAAGAACCGCAACAACGTGGTCCTGTCCCGCCGTCAGTGGCTGGAGCAGACCCAGTCCGAGGTGCGCAGCGAGTTCCTCAACAAGCTCGCCAAGGGCCAGGTCCGCACGGGCGTCGTCTCCTCGATCGTCAACTTCGGTGCCTTCGTGGACCTGGGCGGCGTCGATGGCCTGGTGCACGTCTCCGAGCTGTCCTGGAAGCACATCGACCACCCTTCCGAGGTCGTCGAGGTGGGCCAGGAGGTCACCGTCGAGGTTCTCGACGTCGACCTGGACCGCGAGCGGGTCTCGCTGTCGCTGAAGGCGACGCAGGAGGACCCGTGGCGTCAGTTCGCCCGCACCCACCAGATCGGTCAGGTCGTGCCGGGCAAGGTCACCAAGCTCGTTCCCTTCGGTGCGTTCGTGCGCGTCGACGAGGGCATCGAGGGCCTGGTGCACATCTCCGAGCTGGCCGAGCGGCACGTCGAGATCCCGGAGCAGGTCGTGCAGGTCGGCGACGAGATCCTGGTCAAGGTCATCGACATCGACCTGGACCGCCGCCGCATCTCGCTGTCGCTCAAGCAGGCCAACGAGGGCGTCGTCGGCGACGAGGAGCAGTTCGACCCGGCTGCGTACGGCATGGCCGCGCAGTACGACGAGCAGGGCAACTACGTCTACCCCGAGGGCTTCGACGCCGACACCGGCGAATGGCTCGAGGGCTACGACACGGCCCGCGAGACGTGGGAGAAGCAGTACGCCGAGGCCCAGGCCCGTTTCGAGGCGCACCGCAAGCAGATCGCGGCGGCCAAGGAGGCCGACGCCGAGGCTGCGGCCGGTGGCAGCTACTCCAGCGAGCCGGTCGAGACGCCGGACGCCCCGTCGACCGGCGGCACTCTGGCTTCCGACGAGGCGCTGGCGGCTCTGCGGGCCAAGCTCGCCGGCGGCGAGTGACCCTGCAGCTCGCCTGAGCAGCACCTGACAGTGCGCCGTCCACCGCAACCGGTGGGCGGCGCACTGTCGTCTGTCGAGGGCTCGTCCGGCCGGCGGCTCGCCGGAACGCACGCCACGTAGCTCACGGGGTCGGGCACGGGGCCGGCCGGACGGTGACGACCCCGCCGACCGTGAGGTCGACGGGGTCGTCGGGTTCCTTGAGCTCAGCCGTGAGCCGTCAGCGGGCGGACAGCGGGAGCGTGGCGCCGTCGCCCTCGGTCAGGCCCTCCTGCAGGGGCCCGCCGCGAGCTTGCGAGCGGTGGGGGGCAGGAGGGTCCTTCTTCTGCAGGGGCCCGCCGCGAGCTTGCGAGCGGTGGGGGGCAGGAGGGTCCTTCTTCTGCAGGGGCCCGCCGCGAGCTTGCGAGCGGTGGGGGGCAGGAGGGTCCTTCTTCTGCTGGGGCCCGCCGTGAGCTCGGCGAGCGGGTGGGGGCAGTGGCCCCGTCCGGAGGCTCGCCCCGAGCTTGCGAGGGGTGAGCGGGACGGGGTCCTTGATCAGAGGCTCAGGATGATGGCGAACGCGGTGCGGGGGCGCCCGCCGGCGTTGGCCAGGAAGTCCCAGGTGTGCCGGCCGGCGGGCACCGCGGGCAGCAGCGCCCGGAGGAACGCGAAGCCGCGGCGGCGGGTCTGCAGCCGCTTGGCCACCGCCGGGAGGTCCGAGCAGCGGACGCCGGCGGGCCGGTCGATCCGGTGCCGACCGCGGCGCTGCGTGCCAGGGACCGACGGGGTGTCGACGAGCTCGGTAACGGCCATGATCGACATCTGCCTCTCTGCTGTGGCGGGGGAAGTCCACCGGGACAGAACGTAGGTCGTGGGGCGCGTGTGACTCCAGCGACTCGCCGGGACCTCGCCGTGCCGTGACCTTCCTGAGATCTGGCCCCGCCGGGGCCGCCCGCGCCCCGGGCCTAGGTTGGTGCGGTGTTGAGGATCGGGCTGACCGGCGGCATCGGATCGGGCAAGAGCACCGTGGCCGCGCTGCTGGCCGAGCGTGGCGCCCGGGTGGTGGACGCAGACCGGATCGCCCGCGAGGTCGTCGCGCCGGGCACCCCCGGGCTGGCCGCCGTCGTAGCGGAGTTCGGCGAGCGCGTCGTGGCGCCGGACGGGTCGCTGGATCGCCCCGCGCTGGCCGCCGTCGTCTTCGGGGACCCGGCGGCCCGGGCCCGGCTCGATGGCATCGTCCACCCACTGGTGCGTGCCCGTGCCGCTGAGGCGGTTGCTGCGGCCCCCGCGGACGCCGTCGTCGTCCAGGACGTCCCACTGCTGGTGGAGACCGGCCAAGCCGGGTCCTACGACCTCGTGCTGGTCGTCGAGACCGACGAGGAGGTGCGGGTCCGGCGGCTGGTCGAGCGAGGGCTGTCCGCGCAGGACGCCCGGGCCCGGATCGCCAGCCAGGCGACCGACGAGCAGCGCCGGGCGGTCGCCGACGTCGTCCTGCGCAACGACGGGGACCGGAGCGCCCTGGCCGCCGGGGTCGATCGCTTCTGGAGCGAGCACGTGGCGCCGGCGGCCGGGTGAGGAGCACGGCAGGCGACCGATCAGTTCGGCCCCCGGGGGAGGTCTGACCCGTACGCGCCACGTGGGCGCACGGACCGGGAGGACCCGACATGGCCGAGCAGAAGATCGTTCCCAACCTGTGGTTCGACACCCAGGCCGAGGAGGCGGCGCAGTACTACATCGACGTCTTCGGCTCCGGCCGCATCCTCGGTGTCGCCCGTTACCCAGAGGGCGCCCCCGGCCCGACGGGTGGGGTGATGACGGTGGAGTTCGAGGTGGCCGGCATGCGTCTGGTCGGGATCAACGGCGGCCCCCAGTTCAGCTTCACCGAGGCGGTGTCGCTCCAGGTGAACTGCGCCGACCAGGCCGAGGTGGACCGCTACTGGGACCGGCTCGTCGGTGACGGCGGCTCGGAGAGCCAGTGCGGCTGGCTCAGGGACAGGTACGGGTTGTCCTGGCAGATCATCCCGGCGGGGATGGAGGAGCTTTTCGCCCACCCCGACCCGGGGCGTGCCCAGCGGGCCATGCAGGCCATGCTCGGGATGCGCAAGCTGGACGTCGCGGTCATGCGGGCCGCCGCCGACGGGATGCCGGTCGGCTGACCGGGACCGCCACGGACGACGAAGACCCCAGGACCCGTCTCCGGGTGCCTGGGGTCTTCGGTGTGGTGGGCGATACTGGGATCGAACCAGTGACCTCTTCCGTGTCAGGGAAGCGCGCTACCGCTGCGCCAATCGCCCGTTCCGGCCGCGCGGCCGGATCGACTCACCGCGGGGGTGGGCCTGAGGTGGAGACGGGATTTGAACCCGTGTAGACGGCTTTGCAGGCCGTTGCCTCGCCTCTCGGCCACTCCACCGCACACCGGGCGCCGGTCTTGCGACCAGCGCCCGGAGTTCCGAGCGGACGACGGGATTCGAACCCGCGACCCTCACCTTGGCAAGGTGATGCTCTACCAGCTGAGCCACGTCCGCAGTGCGTGTTGAACTCTAACCGACCCGTTCCGGAGGGCCAAACCCGGGGGGTCCGCACCCCGGGTTTGGGGACGTCCGTGCAGGTCAGCGGTGCATCAGCGGGGCCGGAAAGCCGTCCACGTCAGGGCAGGGTCGGGTCGGTGCCGCCGCCCTGGAGCAGGGCGATGAGCTCGTCGTCGACCTGGAGCCGCCCGCTCTCCTCGCCCACCGGAACCAGCCGCTCGGTCTCCCGGAGGAATTCGCCGACGACGGCCGCGGACAGCTCGAACAAGGCCTCCCCGGAGGGTGCGCGCAGCTGCAGGAACAGCACGTCCAGCGCGGCTCTGGCCGGCCAGATGCGAACGTCGCCGTCGCCGACCGGCGCCGAGAGGCCCGCGCGCAGCAGTTCGCGCGACAACAGCCACTCGACCCCGCCGTCGTCGGGCTCGTCGAACTCCGGCTCCTCCGGCTCGCCGCCGTCGCCGAAACGCACCTGGACCGCGTAGGGGTCCGCTGCCTCGTAGACCAGGGCCGCGGAGACCGACGTCCAGGACTGCGGGCCGACCAGGTGGAGGGTGGTGCGGGTCGTACAACCCGACCTCGGAGAGCGCGCCATGACCCTGCAACGACCGGCGGGCCGGTAGGTGACGCCCGGGCCCGGCGTGTCGCGCCCCGATCGCCTCACCTGTCACACATGTCACATCAGCCTCTGGTCACGGCCCCCCGCGGCGTGCTGAACCGGGAGGACTGGGTTCTGCGAACACACCGTGTGACCATGGGACTCGTGACCCGACCAGCCCGGCGTCCGGAGGGCAGCGCTGCCGACGTCGAGTTGCTCCGGCGGATGGCTGCGGGTGACCGCAGCGCCGTCGACGACCTGTACGAGCGCTTCCGCCGTCCGGCGTTCGCCCTGGCCCGCCGGGTCCTGGGCGACGACGCGCTGGCCGAGGACGTGGTGCAGGAGGTCCTCGTCACGGTCTGGCGCGACCCCGGCGGCTTCGACGGGGCGCGCGGCAGTGTGTCGTCGTGGCTGTTGGCGATGGTCCACCACAAGGCCGTGGACGCCGTCCGCCGGGAGGAGTCCCACCGCCGCCGGCAGGTCCGCGTCGGGGACGACCTGGCGCTCGCCGCGCCCAACCAGGTCGCCGACGTGGCCGACGAGGCGTGGGCCGGCGTGGTCGCCGGCCGGGTCCGGGCCGCCCTGCACGCACTGCCGGAGGCGCAGCGGGAGGCCCTCACGCTCGCCTACTACGGCGGCTACACCCAGCGCGAGGTGGCCGCGCTCACCGGCGCCCCGCTGGGCACGGTCAAGACCCGGATGCTCGCGGGCATGCGCCGGCTGAAGGACCAACTCGGCACGGGCGTGCCCGGCGGCGCGGTCACCCGGGACGGAGGCGTCCGATGAGCGGGCCGACCCACGAGGAGCCTCGGGACGAGCACGAGACCTTCGACGAGCTCGCCGTCGGCTGGGCGCTGCACGCCCTCGAGCCCGAGGACGAGGCCGCCTTCGCCGCCCACCTGGCCGGCTGCCGACGGTGCGCGCAGACCGTCGCGGAGACCGCGGAGGTGATGGCGGCCCTGGCCGCCGACCTGCCGCCCGCGGAGCCGTCGCCGGCGCTGCGGGACCGGCTGCGGGCGGAGGTGGAGCGAACCGAGCAGGTGCCGGCTCCTCGCGATGAGTTGCCGGTCGAACCACCGCTGCCCGGGCCGGCCGCGCCGTGGCCACCCCCGCCGGCGCGCCCTTCCGAGCGCGCCCCGTCCCGGCACCCGGCCGGCGGCATGCGGGCGGCGCCGGTGGACGGGCTGCGGCCGCCCGGCGTGCCGAGGCTGCCCAACGCCCGCCCGGCGTGGCGACGGGTGCTCCCGCACGCGCTGGTGGCCGCCGCGGTCGCAGCGGTGCTGGCGCTCGGCGCGTGGAACGTGGTGCTGTCCAGTGACCGGGCCGACGCGCAGGCCATGGCCGCGGAGCGGGCCGAGATGATCGAGTCGCTGCTCGAACCGGGCCGGGCGACGATCGCCCCGCTGGCCACGGACGGCGAGGAGGTGGCCACGGTGGTGGCCCGCGAGGAGCAGGTCCAGGTGGTGGCCGACGGGCTGCCGGTCAACGACGGCAGCAGCGACACCTACGTGGTCTGGGGCGTCCCGAGGTCGGGGGCGCCCGTGGCGCTCGGCACGTTCGACGTGGTTTCTCGGCAGATCGACCTCCGAGCCGTAGGCTCCACCGAGACCGGGCTGGACGACTACTCGACGTTCGCCGTCAGCATCGAGCCAGGTCGGGAGGCTCCGTCGGAACCGACGGAGATCGTGGCGAGCGGGCAGGTGACCAGCTGAGCGACCAGGACACCGTGACCGCGCCCGACGAGCCCCTCGAACGGCCCGGCCGCCCCCTCGGCGGCCGGCCACCGCGGGAGTCCGCCGACGCGCGTCGGGCACGGTACGACGCCGACGAGGTGCACAGCCTGCGTGAGCGGGTGGCCGAGTCGCGGTGGCGCCGCCGCCTGGCGGCCCGCCGCAGCCTGGACGCCCCGTACCGGGTCGGGGTCGGCGTGGTCGGCGGCCTGGTTCTCGCCGTGGGGATCGTCACCATCCCGCTCCCGGGTCCCGGCTGGCTGACCGTCATCGCCGGGCTGTTCGTGCTGGCCACCGAGTTCACCTGGGCCGAGCGGCTGCTTGAGTTCACCCGGAAGCACGTGGCGCGCTGGACCGAGTGGCTGGGCCACCAGCCGTTCGCCGTCCGGCTCGGGGTCGGGTTGCTGACGGCGGTGTTCGTCTACGGGGTGCTCGTGCTGACCCTGCACCTCTTCGGCGTCCCGGACTGGGTGCCGGGGTGGGTGCCACTGTGGCGCTGAGCATCTGGCAGACTGTTCGACGGCACGGGCGATTGGCTCAGCGGTAGAGCGCTTCGTTCACACCGAAGAGGTCACTGGTTCGATCCCAGTATCGCCCACTCCCGACAGGCCCGGCCCGCTCAGCGGCGCCGGGCCTTCGTCGTCCCGGCCGGCCCCGTGCGCCGGCCGCGGTACCGGCGCACCATGGACGGCGATGCCTCCGGACCGGGCCGCCCGCCTGCAGGCCGCTCTCGAACGGGACGGACCGACGTGCATCTGGTGCGGCCGAGAGTTCGCCGGCCTGGTCCTGCCGACCACCGAGCACGTCGTCCCGCGGGTCAAGGGCGGGCCCTCCTGGCTGGCGAACGAGGTGGCCGCCTGCCGGCGGTGCAACGCCGCCCGTGGGCACACCGCGCCGGTGGAGTGGCTGGAGGAGTGCCGGGGCCGCGGCTGGCAGCCTGACGAGCCGCGGCTGGCCCGGGTGCTGGGTGACCTGGCGCGGGCCATCGAGGCGCGGGGCGGCCAGCGTCGCGCGCGCCCGTACCTGGACGCGCAGGTGCGCCGGCTCCGCCGGCGCGGAAGGGCCGCCTCCTGAGCGCTGCCGGCGGGGCTGCCCGGGCGTAGCGTCGGCCGCCGTGACCCCCACCGAGCCGCAGGACGTCGTCGGCACCGTCGGTGAGATCGCGGTCTACCCGGTGAAATCCCTCGGCGGGCGCACGGTCCCGGCTGTCCAGGTGGGGCCGGGCGGGCTCGCCGGCGACCGCGCCCACTCCGTCCTGGACGCCACGACGGGGGAGCGGGTGACGGTGAAGACGACGCCGCGGATGCGCACGGTCGTGGCCACCGGCGACGTCGAGCAGGACACGATGACACTCACCGAGGTGCTCGGTCGCCCGGTGCGCCTGGCCGCGGCCGACGCCGGCCCGCAGGCCGACGCGGCGGCGGCGGTGCACCTGGTGTCCCGCGCGGCGATCGAGCGGGCCGCGGCCGGCGAGGTCCCCGACGGCTGCTCCGCCGAGGACCCCCGGGCCAACCTGCTGCTGAACCTGGCCGAGGGGCAGGACGAGCGCTCCTGGGTGGGGCACCGGCTGCAGGTGGGCGAGGTGGTCCTCGACGTCGTCCGCACCCCCAAGCACTGCCTGGGCGTCTACGCCGAGGTGGCGGTCCCGGGCCGGGTGGCGGCCGGGGATGCCGTCCGGCTGCGCTGAGCTCGCCCGGTTGACCGGTCCCCGCTGCCCGGCGCACTAGTCTCGGAGGTCTCCGGCCATCCGGCCGGAGGGCTTCCGGGCCGCCCCGCCACCTTCCAGGAGCACCTCGTGTCCAGCGCGCCCCCGCCGACCGCCACCACCCCGATCCGGGTGCCGGCCGGGACGACGGCCCAGCAGGCGCTCAAGGACGCCGGGGTCCCGCTCAAGGGGCCCGACGGCGCCGTCGTCGTCCGGGAGACCGGCTCCGGCGACCTGCGCGACCTGGCCTGGGCCCCCGACGTCGACAGCGAGGTGGAGCCGGTCCCGGCCGCCAGCGCCGACGGCCGGGCGGTCATCCGGCACTCCACCGCGCACGTCCTCGCCCAGGCCGTGCAGGAGCTCTTCCCGGGCACCCGGCTGGGCATCGGCCCGCCGGTGGAGAACGGTTTCTACTACGACTTCGATCCCGAGCGGCCCTTCACGCCCGAGGATCTGCAGGCGCTGGAGAAGCGCATGCAGGCGATCGTCAAGCAGGGGCAGCACTTCTCCCGCCGGGAGATCGACGACGACGAGGCCCGGGCCGAGCTCGCGCACGAGCCGTACAAGCTGGAGCTGATCGGGCTCAAGGGCGGCGCGGCCGACGCCGAGGGCGCCGACGTGGAGGTCGGCGGCGCGCAGCTGACCATGTACGACAACCTCGATCCGCGCAGCGGCGAGCGGGTCTGGACCGACCTGTGCCGCGGCCCGCACCTGCCGCGCACGAGTGGCATCCCGGCGTTCTCGCTCACCCGCAGCGCGGCGGCGTACTGGCGGGGGAGCGAGAAGAACCCCCAGCTGCAGCGCGTGTACGGCACCGCGTGGGAGAGCAAGGACGCCCACAAGGCGTACCTGGAGCACCTGGCCGAGGCCGAGCGGCGCGATCACCGCCGGCTGGGCGCCGAGCTGGACCTGTTCAGCTTCCCCGACGAGATCGGCTCCGGGCTGGCCGTCTTCCACCCCAAGGGCGGGGTGGTGAAGCGGGAGATGGAGGACTACGTCCGGCGTCGGCACATCGAGGAGGGCTTCGACTACGTCGGGACGCCGCACATCAGCAAGGGCGGCCTGTTCGAGACCTCCGGGCACCTGCCGTACTACGAGGAGACGATGTTCCCGGGCATGGACCTGGAGAACAGCACGTACTACCTCAAGGCGATGAACTGCCCGATGCACAACCTGATCTTCCGGTCCCGCGGGCGGTCCTACCGGGAGCTCCCGCTGCGGTTCTTCGAGTTCGGCTCGGTGTACCGGTACGAGAAGTCCGGTGTCGTCCACGGGCTCACCCGGGTGCGCGGGCTGACCCAGGACGACTCGCACAGCTACGTCACCCCCGAGCAGGCGCCCGGCGAGATCCGGCACCTGCTGGCCTTCGTGCTGGGGCTGCTGCGCGACTTCGGACTGGACGACTACTACCTCGAGCTGTCCACCCGCGGGGAGTCGGAGAAGTTCATCGGCTCGGACGAGGAGTGGGCGGTGGCCACCGCCGTGCTCGAGGACGCGGCCAGGGAGACCGGGCTCGAGCTCGTTCCCGACCCGGGCGGGGCGGCGTTCTACGGGCCGAAGATCTCCGTCCAGGCCCGCGACGCGATCGGCCGCACCTGGCAGATGTCGACCATCCAGTACGACTTCAACCAGCCCGCCCGCTTCGGCCTGGAGTTCAGCGCCTCCGACGGCACCCGCAAGCAGCCGGTGATGATCCACTCGGCGAAGTTCGGTTCGATCGAACGGTTCTTCGGCGTGCTCACCGAGCACTACGCCGGCGCCTTCCCGGCCTGGCTCGCCCCGGTGCAGGTCGTCGGCATCCCGATCACCGACGAGCAGGTGCCCTACCTGACCGACGTGGCCCTGCAGCTGAGGACCCGCGGCATCCGGGTGGAGATCGACGACTCCGACGACCGGATGCAGAAGAAGATCCGCACCGCCAGCAAGCAGAAGGTGCCGTTCGTGCTGCTCGCCGGCGCCACCGACGCCGAGGCCGGCGCGGTGTCCTTCCGCTACCGCGACGGGTCGCAGCGCAACGGGGTCCCGGTCGCCGACGCCGTCGAGCAGGTCCTCGCCTGGGTCACCGCCCGGCACAACGACGATCCCCGTGCCGAGACGCCCCACCCGGTCGACCCGGCGGCCGGCGTCCCGCTGGAGGCCGGATGACCTCCGACCCCCGGCCGGTGTCCACCGACGAGGGCGGCCCCACCTCGCCGTTCGAGCACCTGTGGACGCCCTACCGGATGGCCTACATCCGCGGGGCGGGCAAGCCCACCGGCGACCACGACTGCCCGTTCTGCCTCATCCCCGCGATGAGCGACGAGGACGGCCTGGTCGTGGCCCGCGGTGAGACGGTGTTCGCGGTGCTGAACCTGTACCCCTACAACGCCGGCCACCTCATGGTGGTCCCGTACCGCCACGTGCCCGACTACACCGATCTCACGACGGCGGAGGTCGCCGAACTGGGGGCGTTCACCCAGACGGCGATGCGGGTCGTGCGCGCCGTCAGCGGCGCCCACGGGTTCAACATCGGCATGAACCAGGGCTCGGTCGCCGGTGCCGGCATCGCCGACCACCTGCACCAGCACGCGGTGCCGCGGTGGGGTGGGGACACCAACTTCATGCCCGTGCTGGGGCTGACCCGGGTGCTGCCGCAGGTGCTGACGGAGACCCGCGCGCTGCTGGCCGACGCCTGGGGCGCGGCCGTCGACCCGGCTCCCGCACAGGAGGCCTGACGTGCTCGGTGTCAACCTGCGGCCGGCGGTCGGCCGGTTCTGGGCACCCGTGGTCGGCGGCCTCGTGAAGCTCGGGGTCACCGCGGATGCGGTGACCCTCACCGGAACCGTCGGCGCGGTCGCCTCCGCGGCCTTCCTGATCGGCACCGGCTGGCTGTTCTGGGGCGCGTTCGCGGTGACCGTCTTCGTCCTGCTCGACATGCTCGACGGAGCGCTGGCCCGGGCGCGCGGCGGGGGTTCGTTGTTCGGTGCGGTACTCGACTCCACCGGCGACCGGGCCGCCGACGCGGCCATCTTCGGCGCGCTGGTCTGGTGGTTCTCCGGGGCCGGCGACAACCGGCTGATCGTGCTCCTCGCGCTGCTCTGCCTGGTGCTCGGCGTGCTGACCTCCTACGTCAAGGCGCGCGCCGAAGGCGTGGGCATCCCGTGCGACGTGGGCGTCGTCGAGCGCACCGAGCGGCTGATCCTGGTGCTGGTCGGCACGGGCTTCACCGGCCTGGGCATCCCCTACGCCCTGCACGTCGCGCTGTGGGTCCTGCTGGTGGGCAGCGCCGTCACCGTCGGGCAGCGCTTCGTCGCGGTGCACCGCGGCTCCCGGGGCCGCCGCCTGCCGGAAGCCCCGGCCCCGTCGGGACCTCCCGCATCGTGACCCGGGCGGGCGACCTGCGGGAGCGGCTCGCCGACGCCGGCTACGCGGCGGGCTGGGGCGCGGTGCAACGGCTGCCCGAGCCGCTGGCCCGCGCCGCCTTCGCCGCCGGCGGCGACCTCGCCGCGCGGCGAGCGGGCCGCGGCGTCCGCCAGCTGCGCGCCAATCTGGGCGTGGTCACCGGCGGGCAGCTGGACGACGCCGCGCTCGACGGGCTCACCCGGCGGGCGATGCGCTCCTACGCCCGCTACTGGCGGGAGGCCTTCCGGCTCCCCACGATGGACCCCGTCCGGGTCCTCGCCGACGCGCACCTGGTCGGCCGGGAGCACCTGGACGCCGCCCGGGCCGCCGGCCGCGGCATCGTGCTGGCGCTGCCGCACAGCGGGAACTGGGACGTCGCCGGGATGTGGCTGGTCCAGTGGCTCGGCGGGCCTTTCCTGACCGTGGCCGAGCGGCTCCGGCCGGAGTCGCTGTACCGCCGTTTCGTGGCCTACCGGGAGAGCCTGGGCTTCGGGGTGGTCCCGCTCACCGGCGGCGAGCGCCCGAGCTCCGTGGTGCTGCGCGAGTGGCTGGCCGCCGGGGGGACCACCTGCCTGCTGGTCGACCGCGACCTCACCGGCGGCGGGGTGCCGGTCACCTTCTTCGGCCGGGCCACCACCATGCCCGGCGGGCCGGCGCTGCTGGCCGCCCGGACCGGGGCGGCGCTGCTGCCGGCGGTCTGCCAGTTCGACGGAGCGGGCTGGCGCTTCGTCGTCCATCCGCCGGTGACCGTCGACGGCGCCGGCCGGCTCCGCGACCGGGTGACCGGCGCGATGCAGCAGGTCGCCGACGCCTTCGCCGGCACCATCGCCGAGCGGCCCGAGGACTGGCACGTGCTCGGCCGCATCTGGGCCGACGTCGGGCCGGCTGCGGTCTCCGCGGTCCCTCCGGCGTCACCGGCCGGCGGGGTGGGCGGCTGATGCGCATCGGCCTGGTCTGCCCCTACCCGTGGGACGTCCCCGGCGGTGTCCAGTACCACGTGCGCGACCTGGCCGAGACCCTCGCCGGCCTGGGCCACCACGTGGAGATCCTCACCCCGGCGGAGCACGAGGAGTCCCTGCCGCCGCACGTCACGTTCTCCGGCCGCGCCGTGCCGGTGCCCTACAACGGCTCGATGGCCGGCGTGCAGTTCGGGCTGGTGTCCGCCGCCCGCGCGCGGCGGTGGCTGCGGGAAGGCCGCTTCGACGTCGTCCACGTCCACGAACCGGCGTCGGTGTCGTTGTCCCTGCTGGTCTGCATGATCGCCGACGGGCCGATCGTCGCCACCTTCCACGCGGCCACCACCCGGTCCAAGGTGCTGGCCGCGCTGGGCCCGTGGGCCCGGCCGTGGCTGGAGCGGGTCACCGGGCGGATCGCGGTGTCCGACTTCGCCCGCCGGGTGCAGGTGGAGCACCTCGGCGGGAACGCAGTGATCATCCCCAACGGCGTGCACGTCGGTGCCTTCGCCGACGGGCCTCCGCTACCCGGGTACCGACGCGGCGGCGCCGTCCCCACGGTCGGCTTCCTGGGCCGCTACGACGAGCCCCGCAAGGGCCTGCCGGTACTGCTGCAGGCGATGCGCGCGGTGGTCCGCGAGCACCCGACCGCCCAGCTGCTGGTCGCCGGCCGTGGCGACCCGGCCGAGCTGGACCGGCTGGTCGGGGACGACCTGCGCGCACACGTCCAGCTGCTGGGCGAGTTGCGCGAGGCCGACAAGGCCGCCTTCCTCCGGTCGGTCGACGTGTACTGCGCGCCCAACCTGCTCGGCGAGAGCTTCGGCATCGTCCTCGTGGAGGCGATGGCCGCCGGCGCCCCGGTGCTGGCCGGGGACCTGGACGCCTTCGCCCGGGTGCTGGAGGACGGCGCCGCCGGCGTGCTGGTCCGCCGCGGCGACCCCGACGCCCTGGCCCGGGAGCTCTCGGCGCTGCTGGGCGACCCGGCCCGCCGGGCGCAGCTCTCGGCGGCCGGCAGCCGGGTTGCCACCACCTACGACTGGTCGGTGGTGGCAGCCCGCATCCTCACCGTCTACGAGACCGTCGCCCCGGCCGGTGGGGCGGCCGTGCACGGCAGCCGGGACGGCGACGCGGCGTTGCTGGGGCCACCGGCCGGCAGTGAGCGCGACAGCACGTTCCACGGTCCCTTCCGCCGGCGGGTCCGCCACTAGCCTGATTCCGTGATCCCCGGGACCTGGCTGTTGCTCGTCGCCGGCGTCCTGCTGCTGATCCTGCTGGGCTGGACGGCGTGGACGCTCACCCGGCTGCGCCGGCTGGAGGGCCGGGTGCGGCGGTCGGGGGAGGTGCTGGACGGGGCGCTGCTGCGACGGGCCGAGCTGGCCGCCGCGCTCGCCCGGGAGCGCGCCCCGGAGCTGGGGGAGCAGCTGCGCGCCGAGCTCGCCGCCGCCGCGGCCGGCGCCCGGTCACCAGCGACGGGTGACCGGGAGGCCGCCGAGAACACGCTGGGCCGGGTGCTGCGCCGGGTCCCCGCCGAGCTGCAGTGGCCCGAGAGCGCCGACGCCGACCTGCGGGTGGGGCTGGCCCGGCGGTTCTACAACGACGCCGTCCGCGACAGCCGCTCGCTGCGGGCGCAGCGGCTGGCCCGGGTGCTGAAGCTGCACGGCCGGCGCCCGCTGCCCCGCTATTTCGACATCGACGACGGTCAGGACGCCGTCACGACCGGCCCCGCCGCCGGCAGCGGTCGGACGGGGAGCTGACCGGCCGTACGATGGGCCGTCCCGCTCCCGCGACCCGTGAGGCAGTGCACCCCGTGGCCCAGCAGTCCGAACAGTCCAGCGCCACCCCCACCACCGGCACCGACCGGGTCAAGCGCGGCATGGCCGAGCAGCTCAAGGGCGGCGTCATCATGGACGTCGTCACCCCCGAGCAGGCGAAGATCGCCGAGGACGCCGGCGCGGTGGCCGTGATGGCCCTCGAGCGGGTGCCCGCCGACATACGCGCGCAGGGCGGCATCGCCCGGATGAGCGACCCCGACATGATCGAGGGCATCATCGGCGCGGTCTCCATCCCGGTGATGGCCAAGGCCCGGATCGGGCATTTCGTCGAGGCGCAGGTGCTGCAGGCCCTGGGGGTCGACTACATCGACGAGTCCGAGGTGCTCACCCCGGCCGACGAGGCGCACCACATCGCCAAGAGCGGGTTCACCGTGCCGTTCGTGTGCGGGGCCACCGACCTGGGTGAGGCGCTGCGCCGGATCTCCGAGGGTGCCGCGATGATCCGTTCCAAGGGCGAGGCGGGCACCGGCAACGTCGTGGAGGCCACCCGGCACATGCGGTCGATCCGGGCCGGCATCAAGGCGCTGGGCACCCTCGACGAGACCGAGCTGTTCGTGGCGGCCAAGGAGCTGCGCGCCCCGGTCGACCTGGTCCGCGAGGTCGCCCGGCTGGGCAAGCTCCCGGTCGTGCTGTTCACCGCCGGCGGCATCGCCACCCCGGCCGACGCGGCGATGATGATGCAGCTGGGCGCCGAGGGCGTCTTCGTCGGCTCGGGCATCTTCAAGTCCGGCGACCCGGCGCTGCGCGCGGCCGCGATCGTGCAGGCCACCACCTTCTCCGACGACCCCGACGTGATCGCCAAGGTCTCCCGCGGGCTGGGCGAGCCGATGGTCGGCATCAACGTCAGCACGCTGCCCGACAGCGAGCGGTACGCCACCCGCGGCTGGTGACCGCCCCCGTCATCGGGGTGCTGGCGCTGCAGGGCGACGTTCGCGAGCACCTCGCCGCGCTCCGCGCCCAGGGTGCCGAACCGGTTCCCGTCCGCCGTCCCGAGGAGCTGGCCGCGGTCGACGGACTCGTCGTCCCCGGCGGTGAGTCGACGACCATGGTCAAGCTGGCCGACCGGTTCGGGCTGCTGGAGCCGCTGCGCGCGGCGGTGCGCCGCGGGCTGCCCGCCTACGGCTCCTGCGCCGGGATGATCCTGCTGGCCGACCGGGTGCTGGACGCCCCGGCCGACCAGCAGACCATCGGTGGTCTCGACGTGACCGTGCGGCGCAACGCGTTCGGCCGGCAGATCGACTCCTTCGAGTCCCGGGTCGAGCTGGCCGGCGTGCCGGGCGGGCCGCTGCACGCGGTGTTCATCCGCGCCCCGTGGGTCGAGCAGGCCGGCCCCGCGGTGGAGGTCCTCGGCCGGGTCGTGGGCGGACCGGCCGACGGTAAGATCGTCGCCGTCCGGCAGGGCCGGCTGGTCGCCACCAGCTTCCACCCCGAACTCACCGGGGACACCCGGGTGCACGCGCTGTTCGTGGACCTGGTCCGAGCTGCCCGGGACGCAGACCCAGACGGGGCCGACCTCGGCGCCGATGACGGAGGGACACAGCCGTGAGCGGCCATTCCAAGTGGGCGACGACCAAGCACAAGAAGGCCGGCATCGATGCCAAGCGAGGCAAGCTCTTCGCCAAGCTGGTCAAGAACATCGAGGTCGCCGCGCGGACCGGTGGCGGTGACCCGACGGGCAACCCGACGCTGTTCGACGCCATCCAGAAGGCGAAGAAGACCTCGGTGCCCAACGACAACATCGACCGGGCGGTCAAGCGCGGCGCGGGCCTGGAGGCCGGCGGCGTCGACTACCAGTCGATCACCTACGAGGGGTACGCCGCCGGCGGCGTCGCCGTGCTGATCGAATGCCTCACCGACAACAAGAACCGGTCGGCGATGGAGGTGCGGACGGCGATGACCCGCAACGGTGGGTCGATGGCCGACCCCGGCTCGGTGTCCTACCTGTTCTCCCGCAAGGGCGTCATCGTGGTCCCGCAGGCCGGCACCACCGAGGACGACGTGCTGATGGCCGTCCTGGACGCCGGCGCCGAGGAGGTGCGGGACCTGGACGACACCTTCGAGGTGGTCTGCGAGCCGACCGACCTGGTGGCCGTGCGCACCGCGCTGCAGGAGTCCGGCATCGAGTACGACTCCGCGGACGCCGGCTTCGTGCCCAGCGTGCAGGTGGAGCTGGACGAGGACACCGCGGGCAAGGTGTTCCGGCTGATCGACGCGCTCGAGGACTGCGACGACGTGCAGAACGTGTACGCGAACTACGAGGTGTCCGACGAGGTCATGGAGAAGATCGACGCCTGACGGTGCCGGGAGCATCGCAGCGAGCGCCAGCGAGCGAGGAGCGGACCGGGGCCGGAAGGCGTCGGAGGGGCATCGACGCCTGACGGTGTCGGAGGCTGCGCCGCCTCGTCCGTCACCCGAGCCCCGGCCGTTTCGCGACGCGGCCGGCCTCCTCGCGTGCTCGCCGCGCGTCTGTCCCACTGCGGGAGGAACCCGCACGGGGCGGGTCCGTGGAGCTCGCGGGGGTGGCGATGGCGGGGCACCGTCCGGCGCGTCCCCGCAGCCGCTGGCGGGCCGTCCCGGCCGGGCTGGTGCTGGCCGCCGTGGGGCTGGTCGGCCCGGCCGCCCCGGCCCTCGTCCCGGTGGCCGCGGCCGTCCCGGCTCCCGACCGCCCCGCGCCTGAGCTTCTCGGCCTGCTCGCCGTCCCCGACGAGCCGGTGGCCCACCTGCCGGGTGTCGGGGTCGTGCCCCGGGTGACCGCTGCCCCCGCGGCCGCTCCGGCGCCCGCCGACGTGCCGCCCGCCGCACCGCCGACCGCGTCCGCGCCACCGGCGGCCACGATCGCTCCGGAACCGGCCGCCCCTCCGGCGCCGCCGCGGCTGCCCCTGGACGTGGCCCCGCCGGGCGGCCAGGTGGTCACCGTCGTCGCGTCGTCCCGCGGCGCGACCGTCGCCGAGCTCACCGCCTGGGAGCTCGCGCCGCACGGGTGGACGCCGGTTCTCGGACCGGTGCCGGCCCGGCTCGGGTCCAGCGGGGTCGGTGCGGCCAGCGAGAGCTCGACCCGCACCCCGGCCGGTACGTTCGGGCTGACCGAAGCCTTCGGGCGCGCCGGGGACCCGGGTACCGCCCTGCCGTACCGGGTCGTCGACGGGGACGACTGGTGGGTGTCGGACATCGGTAGCCCCCGGTACAACCAGTACGCCCAGTGCGCGCCCGGGGCCTGCGACTTCGACGAGTCGACGAGCGAGCACCTCGCCGCGATGGGCGCCGTCTACGACCACGCGGTGGTGATCGACTACAACCGCGACGGCCGGCCCGGTGCCGGCTCGGCGTTCTTCCTGCACGTCGCGAACGGCGCACCGACCGCGGGGTGCGTGGCGATCGACCGGGGCAGCCTGGCGGCGGTACTGCGCTGGCTGGACCCCTCGGCGCGCCCGGTCATCGCGATCGGCGTCGGCTGAGCCGCACGGGCGTGTCGCAGGCGGAGCGGTCCACGCCCCGGCTAGCGTGGTCGGTCGAACACATGTTCGTCGGCGGAGGAGGGTCCATGCGGGTGCTCGGCATCGACCCCGGTCTCACCCGGTGCGGATGGGGTGTCGTGGCGGGCCGGCCCGGGGCGCGGCCCACCCCCCTCGGCGTCGGCGTCATCCGCACGTCGCCGGACCTCGACCTCGAGCTGCGGCTGCTGGAGGTGCACACTGCGGTGACGGCGCTGGTGCGCGAGCACCGGCCCGCCGCGGTGGCGATCGAACGGGTCTTCACCCAGAACAACAAGGGCACGGCGACGGGCACCGCCCAGGCCGCCGGGGTCGCGGCGCTGGCGGCCGCGCAGGCCGGGCTGCCGGTCGCCTGGCACACCCCGAGCGAGGTCAAGGCCGCCATCTCCGGCAGCGGCCGTGCGGACAAGGAGCAGGTCACCCTGATGGTCACCCGGGTCCTGGGGCTCTCCTCCCCACCCAAGCCGGCGGATGCCGCCGACGCCCTCGCGCTGGCCATCTGCCACGTGTGGCGCGGTCCGGCCCAGGACCGGTTGCGGGTGGCCGCGCTGGCCACCGGCGCCGGCGTGGTCGGCTACCGCGCCCCGGCATCGACCCGCTGGACGGGGGTGGGTCGGTGATCGCCAGCGTCGCCGGCCGGGTGGCGGCGGTCTCGCCCGACGGCGCGGTGGTCGAGGTCGGCGGGGTCGGGCTGTCGGTGCAGTGCACCCCGGGCACGATCGC
This sequence comes from Modestobacter lapidis, assembly GCF_054780755.1. Taxonomy (NCBI): domain Bacteria; kingdom Bacillati; phylum Actinomycetota; class Actinomycetes; order Geodermatophilales; family Geodermatophilaceae; genus Modestobacter; species Modestobacter lapidis. The sequence goes on from NZ_BAAGVS010000001.1 coordinate 102,750, forward strand.
CCGGCTCACGGTGGGGGAGCAGGCCCGGCTGTCGACCAGCCTGGTCGTCCGCGAGGACTCCCTGACCCTGTACGGCTTCGCCGACGACGACGAGCGGCAGCTGTTCGAGCTGCTGCAGACCGCCAACGGCGTCGGTCCCCGGGTGGCCCAGGCCGTGCTGGCCATCCATCCGCCCCGCGAGGTGCGCCGTGCGGTCTCGATGGGCGACCTCAAGGCCCTCATGCAGGTGCCCGGGATCGGGAAGAAGGGCGCCGAGCGACTGGTGCTGGAGCTGCGCGACCGGCTCGGCGTCACCACCACCGACACCCGGCTGGACGGCGGTGGCGCGCTGCCGGCCGGTGCCGGGCAGATCACCCCGGTCGCTCCGTGGCGCGACCAGCTCACCGCGGCGATCGTCCAGCTCGGCTGGTCCTCCCGGGAGGCCGAGACCGCGCTGGCCGCGCTCGACCCGGTCGCCGAGGAGCAGCAGACCTCCGCCGGCGCCGTCGACGTCGCCGTCCTGCTCCGGCAGGCGCTGCAGCTGCTGGGGCGGGCGTGAGCTCGCCGTTCGACAGCAGGCTCGCTGCGGAGGTCGCAGGCCCTGGCCGGCTGCCCGACGACGCCGTCGACCCGCGTGCCGGTGACGAGGAACGGGTCGTCGAGTCCGCGCTCCGGCCGCACTCGCTGGCCGAGTTCATCGGCCAGCCGAAGGTCGCCCGCCAGCTGGACCTCGTTCTGGAGGGCGCCAAGCGGCGGGGCCGGCCGCCGGACCACGTGCTGCTGTCCGGGCCGCCCGGGCTGGGCAAGACGAGCCTGGCGCTGATCATCGGCTCCGAGCTCGGCACCGCGGTGAAGATCACCAGCGGGCCGGCGATCGAGCGCTCCGGCGACCTCGCCGCCATGCTGTCCAACCTCGGCCACGGCGACGTCCTGTTCATCGACGAGATCCACCGCATCGCCCGCCCCGCCGAGGAGCTGCTCTACATGGCGATGGAGGACTTCCGGGTCGACGTCGTCGTCGGGAAGGGGCCGGGCGCCACCGCGATCCCGCTGGAGATCAGCCCGTTCACCCTGGTGGGCGCCACCACGCGGGCCGGCCTGCTGACCGGGCCGTTGCGCGACCGGTTCGGTTTCGTCGGGCAGATGGAGTTCTACGAGACCGCCGATCTGCAGAAGGTGCTGGTGCGCAGCGCCGACCTGCTCGGCGTCGACATCACCGCCGACGGGTCGGCGGAGATCGCCGGCCGCTCCCGGGGTACCCCGCGGATCGCCAACCGGCTGCTGCGCCGGGTGCGCGACTTCGCCGAGGTGCGGGCCGACGGGCGGGTCACCCGCGCGGTCGCCGAGGCGGCGCTGGCGCTCTACGACGTCGACGACCTCGGCCTGGACCGGCTGGACCGGGCCGTGCTCGAGGCGCTGGTGGTCCGGTTCGGCGGGGGACCGGTCGGCGTGGCCACGCTGGCCGTCTCGGTGGGGGAGGAGCCCAACACCGTCGAAGAGGTCTGCGAGCCGTTCCTCGTCCGGGCCGGGCTGCTCGCGCGCACCCCGCGCGGCCGGGTGGCGACCGAGGCGGCGTTCCGCCACCTGGGGCACCCGGTTCCCCGCGGCGGCCTCACCCTCGGTGGGGGGGCCGGCGACCCGCCGTCGGACGGGCCTTCGTCACAGACGCTGTTCGACGCCTAGACTCCACGGCGCTGGCGCGCAACCCGGCGGCGTCCGGGCATCCCCGCGCCCCGACCGTCGTGCGCCGGTGCCGATGCACCCCGAGCGGCCCGACTCCCGGGCCGCACCGACCGCGCGAGTCCGCCGCGGTAGAGAGGCTTCTCAGTCGTGGAACAGTTCTTCCCGTTCATCCTGCTCGCCATCGCGCTCGTCGTGCTGATCGTGCTCCCGGCCCGGCAGCGCAAGGCGATGCAGGCGAAGGCGCAGGCGCTGCAGGAGTCGCTCACCGTCGGCAGCCCGATTCTGCTGACCAGCGGCATGTACGGCACCGTGACCGATCTCGGCGAGGGCACCGTGGATGTCGAGATCGCCCCGGGGGTCGTCGTCACCTTCGTCCGGGCGGCCGTGCTGGAGATCCGCCGGCCCGCCGTCGGGGACGACGTGGCCGGCCCGGCCGGCGGGGCCACGCCGTACTCCGACGGCGACGGCGACCCCACCGACCGCTCCCGCTGAGCCGGGGTCCGTCGATGGCTGCCCGTCAGTTGCGCGCGCGCAACTACTTCGCGGCGTTCGTGGTGATCGTCGCCGCGATGTACGCGCTCATCTTCCTCACCGGTGACCAGCGGACCCCCCAGCTGGGGTTGGACCTGCAGGGCGGGACCACCGTCACGCTGACCGCCCGCACGCCCGATGGGGAGGCCCCGGACGCCGAGGACCTGGAGCTGGCCCGCCAGATCATCGAGCAGCGGGTCAACGGCCTCGGCGTCGCCGAGGCCGAGGTGGTCACCGAGGGTGACAGCAACATCGTCATCTCGGTGCCCGGTGACGATGGCGAGAGCGCCCGCGAGCTCGGCGCAACCGCGCAGCTGAGGTTCCGCCCGGTGCTCGACGCCGCCGCGGCCACGCCCGCGCCCACCGACCCGGCAGCGCCCACCGACCCGGCAGCGCCCACCGACCCGGTCGCCGACCCGGAGCTGCCGGACGCCGACGCGCCGGTGGTCACGTTGGAGGAGGCAACCGCCGAGTTCGCCACGTACACCTGCGGCGCCGACACGACCTCCGACGACGTCGACCGGTCCGAGGACCACATCGTCGCCTGCTCCGCGGACGGGACGGCGAAGTACCTGCTGGGCCCGGCCGTGCTCGAGGGCACCGCGATCACCGACGCCTCGGCCGGCACCGAGACCGGTACCGGCGCGTGGGTGGTCAACCTCGACTTCGACAACGAGGGTTCGGGTACCTGGGCGACCTACACCACCGCCAACGTGGGCAACCAGGTCGCGATCACCCTCGACGGCCGGGTCGTGTCCGCCCCCACGATCAACAACGCGATCTCCGGCGGCACCACCCAGATCACCGGCGACTTCACCCAGGAGGACGCCACCACGCTGGCCAACCAGCTGAAGTACGGCGCCCTGCCGCTGACCTTCAGCCAGGCCAATGCCCAGTCGGTGTCCACCGAGCTCGGCAGCGAGCAGCTGCGGGCCGGGCTGATCGCCGGCGCGCTCGGCGTGCTGCTGGTGTTCGTCTACGCGTTGTTCTACTACCGGCTGCTCGGGCTGGTGATGATCGTCAGCCTGATCCTGTCGGCGGTCGTCGTCTACGCCACCCTCGTGCTGCTGGGCCGGGAGATCGGCTTCGCGCTGAGCCTGGCCGGGATCGCCGGCTTCATCGTCTCGATCGGCATCACGGCCGACTCCTTCGTCGTGTACTTCGAACGGCTCAAGGACGAGGTGCGTGAGGGGCGCACGTTGCGCAGCGCGACGCCGCGCGCCTGGGTCCGGGCCCGCCGGACGATCCTGTCCGCCGACGCGGTCAGCTTCCTGGCCGCGGTGATCCTCTACGTCCTGGCGATCGGCGACGTGAAGGGCTTCGCGTTCACCCTGGGCATGTCCACGGTGCTCGACCTGGTCGTCGTCTTCCTCTTCACCCACCCGCTGATGGCCGTGCTCAGCCGGGTCAAGGGCTTCGGCAGCAACCGGTTCAGCGGGCTGGGCCAGGTCGGCCACAGTCCCCGCCCACCGGCCAGTGCCGCGACCCCCGACCGGGAACTGGTCGCCGCCGGCAGCGCGAGCAGCAGCACCGACAGGAGCACCCGATGACCGGCACGCCCCGCGAGCCCGCGGGATCCGAGGGCGCCGGCCGGCCGGCCGGCGCCGCCGACACCCCGGACGCTCCCGACACCCCCGACACCCCCGACGCCCGCGTCCACGGGACGGTTGCCGACGGGGCGCCGGCCGGTGACGACGTGGCCGGGGAGGACGTGGCGGGGGACGCGGCAGCGGAGGACGTGGCGGCCGACGACGTCCGGGACGACGCGGCCGACTCCGCCGACGACACCACGCTGGCCGAGGCCGGCCTGCCGGCCGAGGGCGAGCCCGCTCCCGGCCCGGCCCGGGCGTCACTGGCGCACCGGCTCTACAACGGCGAGGCCGGGCTCGACGTCGTCGGCCGGCGGCAGTTCTGGTACCGGGTCACGGCCGTCGTGGTGCTGCTGTGCCTGCTGTCCATGGTCGTCCGGGGCTTCAACTACGGCATCGACTTCGCCGGCGGCAACAGCATCCGGGTACCGGCCACCGCCTCCCAGCTCACCGACATCCGCGAGTCGGCGGAGGACGCCGGGGCAGCGGTGGCCAGCGCCCAGGTGGTGGGCGGCAACTCGGTGCTGCTGCGCACCTCGGCGCTGGACAACGAGACCGAGACCGCCGTCGTCGCGGCGGTCGCCGAGGCCGCCGGCGTCGACCCCACCCAGGTGAGCCCGCAGTCGGTGAGCGCCGACTGGGGGCAGGACGTCACCGAGCAGGCGCTGGTCGCCCTGGTGGTCTTCCTGGTCGCGGTCATGCTCTTCCTGGCGATCCGGTTCCAGCCGAAGATGGCGGTCGCCGCGATCGCCGCACTGGCCCACGACCTGCTGGTGACGGCGGGGCTCTACGCGCTCATCGGTTTCGAGGTCTCGCCGTCCACGGTGATCGGCCTGCTCACCATCCTCGGCTTCTCGCTCTACGACACCGTCGTGGTGTTCGACAAGGTCGAGGAGAACACCAAGGACCTCACCAAGAGCGCTCGGATGACCTACGGCGAGGCGGCGAACCTCGCGGTCAACCAGACGCTGATGCGGTCGATCAACACCTCGGTGATCGCACTGCTGCCGGTCGCCGGGCTGCTGTTCGTCGGTGCCGGGCTACTCGGGGTCGGAACGCTCAAGGACCTCGCGCTGGTGCTCTTCGTCGGGCTGGCCGCCGGTACCTACAGCTCCATCTTCCTGGCCACGCCGGTGCTGGTCTCACTCAAGGAGCGCGACCCGGAGCAGCAGGCGCTGCGCAAGCGGGTGCTCGCGCGCCGGTCGGCGGAGGCACGCCAGGGCGGTGTCCGCACCGCGGCGCCGGTCGCGTCGGCCCGCCGCGCGCGCGGTGCCGGCGGCGGCGCCACGTCGGTCGCGGTGGCCGAGCGACCCGGGGCGCTGCCCGGCCGCCCGACGGCCGACGTGCCCGTCGAGTCGCCGGACTCCGTCCGGCCGGCGCCCCGGTCGGGGGCCCGGACCACGGCACCCCGGCCGGGCCAGCGACCGCAGCGCGGTCCGGGCAAGAAGCGCCGGTGACCTCCGCTGCGGCACGGGACGGCGGGATGCCGGTCGACGAGCTGATCGCCGCCCTGTCCGTCGACGTGCCCGACTTCCCGGTGCCCGGGGTGGTCTTCCGCGACCTGACGCCGGTCTTCGCCGACGGCGAGGCGTTCCGCCGGGTCGTCGACGGGCTGGCCGAGCCGGCGGTCGTCGATCCGCGGGCCGCGGCCGTCGGCGGGGGCCGGGGCGGCGGTGCCTTCGACGTGGTCGCCGGCGTCGAGGCGCGTGGCTTCCTGCTCGCCGCGGCCGTGGCGCTGGACGCGGGCACCGGCGTGGTGCCCATCCGCAAGGCGGGCAAGCTGCCGCGCGAGCGGGTGTCGGCGGAGTACGCCCTGGAGTACGGGACGGCGACGCTGGAGATGCACACCGACTCCGTCCGGCCGGGTCAGCGGGTCCTGCTCGTCGACGACGTGCTGGCCACCGGCGGGACGCTGCTGGCCGCCATCGGGCTGGTCGAGCAGCTGGGCGGTGTCGTCACCGGGGTGTCCGTCGTGGCCGAGCTGGTCGCCCTCGGCGGCCGGCAGCGGATCGCCCCACACCCGGTGCACGCCCTCTGGAACACCTAGGCCACCCGGACGAGGGGAGTGCCTGCAGCGCGCCGGCGAGTGGCCCGGTTAGCATGGTGACGGTCCCACCTCTCCTCAACAGAGCAGGAGTCCCCGTGGCCTCGGACGTCGTCGCCCCGCGGACGTCCGGCGCGCCCGTGGCCGAGGACGAAGCCGCCCGCGCCGCCCGGGCCGCCCTGCCCGAGCGCCCGGCCGTACGTCGTCCCGACGACGTGGCGCCGGAGCCGCCGACCGGTGCGGAGATCGCGCCGCGCCGCCGGGTACGCGACCGGCTGGCCCGCCGCATCGTGGCCAGCCAGCGGGCCACCGACATCCGTCCGGTGCTCGAGCCGCTGGCCTCGCTGCACCGGCAGAGCCACCCGAAGGCCGACCTGGTCCTGCTGCAGCGGGCTTACGACGTGGCCGAGGCCGCCCACGCCGAGCAGAAGCGCAAGAGCGGCGACCCCTACATCACCCACCCGCTCGCCGTGGCCACCGTGCTGGCGGGGCTGGGGATGGACACCACCACGCTGGTCGCCGCGCTGCTGCACGACACGGTCGAGGACACCGGCGCGACGCTGGAGTCGATCACCACCGACTTCGGCTCCGAGGTGGCCTACCTCGTCGACGGCGTCACCAAGATCGACAAGGTCACGTTCGGCGACGCGGCCCAGGCCGAGACGATCCGCAAGATGATCGTCGCGATGGCCCGCGACCCCCGGGTGCTGGTCATCAAGCTGGCCGACCGGCTGCACAACATGCGCACGCTGCGTTTCCTCCCGCCGGAGAAGCAGGAGAAGAAGGCGCGCGAGACCTTGGAGATCCTCGCTCCGCTGGCGCACCGGCTGGGCATGAACACGATCAAGTGGGAGCTGGAGGACCTGGCCTTCGCCACCCTCTACCCCAAGCGTTACGACGAGATCGTCCGGCTGGTGGCCGAACGGGCGCCGTCGCGGGACACCTACCTCACCGAGGTCACCTCGGCCGTCACCGAGCAGCTCAAGGCCGCGCACATCGAGGCCACCGTCACCGGCCGCCCCAAGCACTACTACTCGATCTACCAGAAGATGATCGTCCGCGGCCGGGACTTCACCGACATCTGGGATCTGGTCGGCATCCGGGTGCTGGTCGACTCGGTGCGCGACTGCTACGCGGCGCTGGGCATCATGCACGCCCACTGGCAGCCCGTGCCGGGGCGGTTCAAGGACTTCGTGGCGATGCCGAAGTTCAACATGTACCAGTCGCTGCACACCACGGTGATCGGCCCGCAGGGCAAACCGGTGGAGCTGCAGATCCGCACCCACGACATGCACCGCACCGCCGAGTACGGCATCGCGGCGCACTGGAAGTACAAGGAGAAGGCGCGCGCGGCCGGGGCGCCCGCCACGCCCAGCCCGGCCGGCGACGACATGCTGTGGCTGCGCCAGCTGCTGGACTGGCAGCGGGAGGCGCAGGAGCCCGGCGAGTTCCTGGAGACGCTGCGCTACGACCTCGGCCCGCAGGAGGTCTTCGTCTTCACGCCCAAGGGCGACGTGATCAGCCTGCCCGGGGAGTCCACGCCGGTCGACTTCGCCTACGCCGTGCACACCGAGGTCGGTCACCGCTGCATCGGCGCCCGGGTGAACGGCAACCTGGTCTCGCTGGAGAGCAAGCTGTCCAACGGTGACGTCGTGGAGGTCTTCACCTCCCGCTCACCCACCGCCGGCCCCTCCAAGGACTGGCTGTCCTTCGTCGGCTCCTCCCGGGCGCGCACCAAGATCCGGCAGTGGTTCACCAAGGAGCGCCGCGAGGACGCCGTCGAGGACGGCAAGGACGCGCTCACCAAGGCGATGCGCAAGGCCGGGCTGCCGCTGCAGCGGCTGCTCGGGGGCGAGGCGCTGGCGACGCTGGCCGCCGACCTGCACTACCCCGACGTCAGCGCGCTGTACGCGGCGGTGGGTGAGCACCAGGTCTCGGCGACCTCCCTGGTGGAGAAGCTGCTCGCGGCGCTCGGCGGGTCCGAGGGGGCCGCGGAGGACATCGCCGAGACGGCGATCCCGACCAAGCGGAGCGTCGTCCGCAGCGCCGGCGGCGACCCGGGCGTGCTGGTGCGGGGCATGACCGACGTGTGGGCCAAGCTGGCCAAGTGCTGCACGCCGGTGCCCGGCGACGAGATCCTCGGGTTCGTCACCCGCGGCGGTGGGGTCAGCGTGCACCGCACCGACTGCACCAACGCCGCGGACCTGCGGCGCACGCCCGAGCGGCTGGTCGAGGTCGAGTGGGCCAGCCAGCCGGGCGCGGTCTTCCTGGTGGCCATCCAGGTCGAGGCACTGGACCGGCACCGGCTGCTCTCCGACGTCACCCGGGCGCTGGCCGACGAGCGGGTCAACATCCTGTCCGCCTCGGTGCAGACCAGCCGCGACCGGGTGGCGGTCAGCCGGTTCACCTTCGAGCTCGCCGACCCGGCGCACCTGGGTGCGGTGCTGCAGACGGTGCGCAACGTGGAGGGCGTCTTCGACGTGGAGCGCGTGACCGCATGACGAAGGACTGCCCGCCCCCACCGCTCGCGAGCTCGCGGCGGGCTCCTGCAGGAGGCCGAGGCTAGGCGGGCAGCGGCCGGTCCGGCAGGAAGAACGGGTTCTCGCAGGTGGCGCCGGGTTCCGGCGTCGTCTCAGGGTTGAACACCAGCAGCTCGGCGAACTCGGCGACCCGCGGGTCGCCGGCGTCGTCGACCCGGAGCTGGTGGTCCCAGGCCTGCAGCGACACCGCCACGCCCTGGCCCGGGTAGGGCGACAGCATCAGCCCGGGCCGGCCGGTGACCAGTCCGGTCAGGGTCTCGACGTCCGCGGCGCCGGCCAGGTCCGGGTCGTAGGTGACCCAGACGGCGCCGTGCTCCAGGGAGTGCACCGCGTTCTCCCGGCGGATCGGGGCGTCGTAGACAGTCCCGGTGCAGTCGGCCCATGCCGCATCGTGCTCGCCGCCGACCGGCGGGCTCTCCGGGTAGTCGACGGTGTCCCGGGTGTGTGCCTGTCCCCCCGGGTACGCCGCGACCTGCGTGTCGGCCAGGGTCATCGCCGGACGGCCCTGGCCGGCCACCAGCGACGTGCAGCCGGCGAGGAGCAGGCAGACCGCGGACGCCGCCACCCACGTCCCCGCCGGTGGGGTCACCGGGCGATCGCCATCGACTCGATGGTGACCGGCTGTGCCGGGGCGCCGTCGGCGGCGCCGTCGGCGATCCCGTTGGCGGCGATGGTGTCCAGCGTGGCCAACCCGGCCTCGTCGATGGTGCCCACGACGGTGAAGTCGGGGCGCAGCTGGCTGTCGCCGTGGACCAGGAAGAACTGGCTGCCGTCGAAGCCGTCACCGGCGTTCGCCATGGCGAGCGTGCCCCGCGGATAGGTCTCGTCACCGGTCACCTGGGTCGGGAACTCGTAGGTGGGACCTCCTCCTCCCGTGCCGCTCGGGTCGCCGCACTGCAGCACCTTCAGGCCCGGGGAGTCGGTCAGCCGATGACAGGGCGTCCCGTCGAAGAAGCCCTGCTGGGTGAGGTACACGAAGCTGGCCGCGGCGCACGGCGCCGCGGCCTGGTCCAGGGTCAGCCCGATGTCGCCCACGTTGGTGGTCATCGTCAGCTGGGTGGTGCCCGAGGTCGGCACCTCCGCCGGCGGGATGCCGACATCGGTCGCGTCGGGGTTGGCCGCGGGCTGCGGGGTGAAGTCGCAGGTCCCGTCGCTGCCGTCGACCACCGGGCTGGCACCGGCGGCCGTCCCGGCGTCGTCGTCCCCGCCCACCACGCCGGTGATCAGCACGGCCGCACCCACCACGACCAGCACGGCGATCGCCGACACCAGGACCAGCAGGTTGCGCCGCCGTCTGCGGGCGAGCTGCTCGCGCCGCTCGAGCTGGCGCTGCAGACGGCGCTGGGCGGCCTCGCGGCGCTGCTTGTTGGTCGGCACTCTTCTCGGGCTCCTCTTGCATCTGCGCTGTGGGTCGGCGCGCTCTCGGGGGCGACCGCACCAGCCCGGTCCGGCCACACACCCCGCGGTGTCGAGGAAGCAGTCTAGGTGTGGCACCTGGCCGGCCCCTGGGAGCGCCACCTGCACGGATCACCGCCGCGTAGCCTGCACGGGTGCTCATCCGCTCGTTTCCCGCCGGCGCGTTCGGCACCAACTGCTACGCCGTCGCCAGCGGGCCGAACGCCGAGTGCGTCGTCGTCGACCCGGGGATGGAGGCCGTCGAGCCGCTGGCCCGGATGCTGGCCGATGACGGGCTCAAGCCCGTCGCCGTCGTCCTCACCCACGGCCACCTCGACCACACGTTCTCCGTGCTGCCGGTCTGCGACGGCTACGACATCCCTGCCTACCTGCACCCCGCCGACAGCGGGATGCTCGCCGACCCGCTGCGCTGGCACGGCCCGGCGCTGGCTCCGCTGATCGGCCAGGTGGCGCTGCCCGACCCGGCCGACGTCCTGCCGCTGGACGACGGCGCGATCCTGTCGCTGGCCGGGGTCGAGCTCACCGTGCGGCACGCGCCGGGGCACACCGAGGGCTCGGTGGTCTTCACCTTCGCCACCGACGACTCGCCGGCGTTGCTGGCCGGTGACGTGCTGTTCGCCGGCTCGGTGGGCCGGGTCGATCTCCCCGGCGGCTCGTGGGCGTCGATGCTCAGCTCGCTGCGCGACGTCGTCCTGCCGCTGGACGACGAGACGCTCGTGCTGCCCGGGCACGGCCCGGCGACGACGATCGGCCGCGAGCGCGCCACCAACCCCTACCTCGCCGAAGCGACGAGCGCACCCAAGGGACGAGGTCTCTGATGAGCGAGCCCATGCGGGCTCCGAAGGGCACGTTCGACACGCTGCCCCCCGACTCGGCGCAGTTCCTCGCCGTCCGCGACACCCTCACCGCGCCGATGCGGCGGGCCGGCTACGGGTACGTCGAGACGCCCGTGTTCGAGGACACCGCGGTCTTCGCGCGCGGCGTGGGGGAGTCTACCGACGTCGTCTCCAAGGAGATGTACACGTTCACCGACCGCGGTGGCCGGTCCCTCACCCTCCGCCCGGAGCTGACCGCCGGGCTGATGCGGGCCTTCATCGAGCACCGCCTGTACAGCGGGGCGCTGCCGGTGAAGGTGTGGACCGTCGGGTCGGCCTTCCGCTACGAGCGGCCCCAGGCCGGCCGGTACCGCCACTTCACCCAGGTCGACTGCGAGGCGCTGGGCGTCGACGACCCGGCGCTGGACGCCGAGATGGTGGCGTTGGCCGCGCAGGGCTTCCGCGACCTGGGGCTGGCCGACTTCGAGCTGCTGCTCACCTCCCTGGGCGACGCGACCTGCCGGCCGCAGTACCGCGAGCTGCTGGTCGGCTTCCTCGGCGGGCTGGACCTGGACGAGGACACCCGGCGCCGTGCGGAGATCAACCCGCTGCGGGTGCTCGACGACAAGCGCCCCGAGGTGCAGGCCCGGCTCGACGGCGCGCCGCTGATGGTCGACCACCTGTCGGACTCGACGAAGGCGCACTACGACGCCGTCCGCCAGCACCTCACCGACCTCGGTGTCCCCTGGACCGAGGCCCCCAGGCTGGTGCGCGGGCTGGACTACTACACGAAGACGACGTTCGAGTTCGTGCACTCCGGCCTGGGTGCGCAGTCGGCGATCGGCGGCGGCGGCCGCTACGACGGGCTCTCGGCGGCGCTGGGCGGGCCGGACGTGTCGGGCATCGGCTACGCCGTCGGGGTGGACCGCACGCTGCTCGCCGTGCAGGCCGAGGGGCTCGACGTCGTCGCGTCGGCGGGGGTGCAGGCGTTCGTGGTCCCGCTGGGCGCGGAGGCCAAGCGGCTCGCCGTCCGGCTGGTCGGGCAGCTGCGCTCGGCCGGGATCTCCGCCGACACCGTCTACGGCGACCGGGGGCTCAAGGGCGCGATGAAGGCCGCGGACCGGTCGGGTGCCTCGCACGCCGTCGTCCTCGGCGACCGGGATCTGGCCGACGGGGTGGCCCAGTTGCGTGACCTGCGCACCCACGAGCAGGTGGCCGTCCCCCTCGGCGAGCTGTTCGAGCGGGTGCGTGCGACGGTGAGTGCGTGAGGATGACGCGCGAGCGAGCATCGCGGGGAGCGTCAGCGACCGAGGCGCGGAACGAGTGCGGAATCGAACGGGGAACAGCGTGACAGTGACCGACGGCATCGCAGAGGCCTCGAACACCCCGATGGAGACCCGGCCGCTGGGCCGGACCGGCGCCGACGTCTCCGTCGTCGGCCTGGGCACCTGGCAGCTGGGCGGTGACTGGGGCGACGTGGCCGAGGACGACGCCGCCGCCGTCCTCGACGCCGCCCTGGACGCCGGGGTGACGCTCCTGGACACCGCCGACGTCTACGGCGACGGCCGCTCCGAGGAGCGGATCCGCAGGGCGCTGGCCGCCCGTGGCGAGCGCCCGTTCGTGGCCACCAAGGCCGGCCGCCGCGCCGACCCGTTCACCGCCGAGACCTACACCCCGGCGAACCTGCGGGCCTGGATCGACCGGTCGCGGCGCAACCTCGGCGTGGACACCCTGGACCTGGTGCAGCTGCACTGCCCGCCGCCGACCGTGTACTCCGACGAGCGCGTATACGAGACCCTCGACAGCCTCGTGGAGGAGCAGGCGATCGCCGCCTACGGCGTCTCGGTCGAGACCGTCACCGAGGGGCTCACCGCGCTGCAGCACCCGGGGGTGCAGTCGATCCAGGTGATCCTCAACGTCTTCCGGCGCAAGCCGCTGGAGCAGTTGCTCCCGGCCGCCCAGCGCGCCGAGGTGGGCATCCTCGCCCGGGTGCCGCTGGCCAGCGGCCTGCTGACCGGCAAGTACGACGAGTCGACGACGTTCGCCGCCGATGACCACCGAACCTTCAACCGCCACGGCGAGGCCTTCGACGTGGGGGAGACGTTCGCCGGGGTGCCGTTCGAGGTCGGCGTCGCCGCGGCCCGCGAGGTCGCGGAGATCGCCGGCCCGGACGTGACCACCGCGGCCTTCGCGCTGCGCTGGGTCATCGACCAGCCCGGCGTCACCACGGTCATCCCCGGCGCCCGCAACGTCGCGCAGGCGCTGGGCAACGTGGCCGCCGCCGCCATCCCCTCCCTCACCGCCGGCCAGCTGGCCGACCTCGAGCGGGTGTACGACGAGCGCATCCGCGCCCATGTACACGACCGCTGGTGACCCACCCCACCTCCTGAAAGGCACTCCCTTGCTCCGCACCCACGACGCCGGCGCGCTCCGCGCGACCGACGCCGGTTCCACGGTCACCCTCGCCGGCTGGGTCGCACGCCGACGTGACCACGGCGGGGTCGTCTTCCTCGACCTGCGCGACGCCTCGGGTTATGCCCAGGTCGTCGTCCGCGAGGAGGAGGCACATGCGCTGCGCAACGAGTACTGCGTGCTCGTCACCGGCGACGTGCAGCGCCGCCCCGCCGGGAACGAGAACCCGGAGCTGCCGACCGGTGACATCGAGGTGCTCGCCGCGACGTTGGAGGTGCTGTCGGCATCGGCGCCGCTGCCGTTCCCGATCGAGACGGCCCAGGCGGCCGGGGACGACGTCCGCTACACCTACCGCTACCTGGACCTGCGCCGGCAGGGGCCGGCGAAGGTGCTGCGGCTGCGCTCGGAGATCAACCGCATCGCGCGTGAGGTGATGGCCGGGCACGGGTTCGTCGAGGTGGAGACGCCGACGCTGACCCGCTCGACCCCGGAGGGCGCCCGTGACTTCGTCGTCCCGGTGCGGCTGCAGCCCGGCTCCTGGTACGCGCTGCCGCAGTCGCCGCAGCTGTTCAAGCAGCTGCTGATGATCGGTGGGCTCGAGCGGTACTACCAGATCGCCCGCGCTTTCCGGGACGAGGACTTCCGCGCCGACCGGCAGCCGGAGTTCACCCAGCTGGACTTCGAGATGAGCTTCGTCGACCGGAACGACGTGCTCGCCGTCGCGGAGGACGTCGTCCGCTCGCTGTGGGCGGAGCTGGCCTCCTACGAGGTGCCGGAGATCCCGCGGATGACCTACCGCGAGGCGATGGACCGGTTCGGCTCCGACAAGCCCGACCTGCGGTTCGGCATCGAGCTCACCGAGCTGACCAGCTACTTCGCCGAGACGCCCTTCCGGGTGTTCCAGTCGCCCTACGTCGGCGCGATCGTGATGCCCGGTGGCGGCTCGCAGCCGCGGCGGGCGTTCGACGCCTGGCAGGACTGGGCCCGCTCGCGGGGGGCCAAGGGCCTGGCCTACGTCACCGTGGCCGAGGACGGCACCCTCGGCGGGCCGGTGGCCAAGAACATCTCCGAGTCCGAGCGGGCCGGGTTGGTCGAGGCGGTCGGCGCGCAGCCGGGTGACTGCGTGTTCTTCGCCGCCGGGGCCCGGCGTCCGTCCCAGGAGCTGCTGGGCGCGGCGCGCAACGAGGTGGCCAAGCGGCTGGAGCTGATCCCCGAGGGCTCCTGGTCGTTCCTGTTCGTCGTCGACTTCCCGATGTTCGAGGAGACCGAGGACGGCAACTGGACCTTCATGCACCACCCCTTCACCTCCCCGACCCCCGAGTGGCGCGACCGGTTCGCCGAGGACAAGGGGGCCGCGCTGTCGGACGCCTACGACCTGGTGGTCAACGGCAACGAGCTGATGAGCGGCTCGGTGCGTATCCACGATGCCGCGCTGCAGGAACGCGTGTTCGAGACCCTGGGCATGTCGAAGGAGGAAGCCCGCGAGCGGTTCGGGTTCTTCCTCGAGGCCTTCGCCTACGGCCCGCCGCCGCACGCCGGCGCCGCGCTGGGCTGGGACCGGCTGACCGCGCTGCTGGCCGGGGCGGAGTCGATCCGCGAGGTCATCGCCTTCCCGAAGACCGGCGCCGGCTACGACCCGCTGACCGGCGCGCCGACGCCGATCACCGACGCGCAGCGCAAGGAAGCGGGGATCGACGTCGTGCCCGAGGCGAAGCCGATCCCGGGCGAGCCGGGTGCCCCCGGTCCGACCGACCCCACCGCCTGAGGCTTCCGCCGGGGGTTCACCACCGGGCACCGCGGCTGATCAGCGCGCCCGCCACCCGGTCCACCACGGCCGTTCGGCGGCCCAGGTGCACCGCGCCAAAGCGGAGCACGAGCCACCCGTCGGCGGCCATGAGTGAGTATCGATCGGGGTCACGCCCGAACTGACGCAGGTCAGCGTGCTGCCGTCCCTCGTACTCGACCAGGATCTTCCAGCGGCTGTAGCCGAGGCCGGTACCGGATGAGGCTCTCGGGGCCGGGAGGCGGCCAGCGGGGGGGACCTCCGGGCGCGGACCACACCTCGGACGCCGTCCCGGAGCTGGGCGCGGGTCAGCCCGGCGGCCCGAGCGTCCTGGCGGGTGTAGACGGGTGGCAGTTCACCGGCAGTCATCGCTCGACGGTTGGGTGCGCGGGTCCGACTGCTCACCCGGCCGGAGCCGGCCCGGCGGCACCCCGCCCCTGACCCTCACCCTCGACTCGAGGTCGAGATGGAGGGTCAGGTGGCGTCGAGGCGGGCGAGCTGGTCGGCGGTCAGCTGTAGGTGTGCCCCGGCCGCCGAATCGGTGATCGACTCCTGCCGGGAGGCGCCCGGGATGGGCAGGACGACGTCGGATTGGGCCAGGTGCCAGGCCACGGTCACCCGGTACACCGACACGCCGAGCTCGGCGGCGACGGCGGCGAACCCGCCGGCGGTGGCGTCCAGCGACTTGGCCGCCGAGATCCCGCCGAACGGACTCCACGGCAGGAACGCCAATCCATGCCGGGCGCAGTGCGCCAGTTCACCGGCCGACGAGCGGTATCCCGGCGAGAACTGGTTCTGCACGCTGACCAGGGCGTCGCCGACGATCTCGCGGGCCACGTCGATCTGGCCGACGTCGGCGTTGGAGATCCCGACCATCCGCACCAGCCCGTCGTCGGCCAGTGCCCGCAGCGCGCCCATCGACTCCTCCCACGGCGTGGCCGGATCGGGGCGGTGGAACTGGTAGAGCCCGATCGCCTCGACGCCGAGCCGGCGCAGCGACGCCTCGCACGCCCGGCGCAGGTACGCCGCCGTCCCGTCCAGCTCCCACTCCGTGCCGCGCCGGGTGTGGCCGCCCTTGGTCGCCACCAGCACGCCGGAGCTGTCGCCGCCGTAGGAGGACAGCGCCGCGGCCACCAGCGACTCGTTGTGGCCGAACTCCGCCTCGTCGCGGGCGTAGGCGTCGGCGGTGTCGATCAGGGTCACCCCGGCATCCAGGGCGGCGTGGACGACGGCCTGCGCGTCGGTGGCCGACGGGCGCGGGTCCTTGGTGGACAGCGGCATCGCGCCCAGCCCGACCGCCCCCACCTCGATCCGGCCGACGGTGTCGTTGCCGATGGTGCGCTGCTGCACGGAGGCCTCCGGGGGATGGAAGGGACGGGACCGTCGTGCCCCGCGGGTAGCGTCGCAACCGTGAGCGTGGGCGGAACGACCCTGTTCGACGGGTCCCCGGAGGAGGACCCGGCCGCACCGGCGGTCGACCCCGGCGCCCCGTTGGCGGTACGGATGCGCCCGCGCGCGCTGGACGAGGTGGTCGGCCAGCAGCACCTCCTCGGCCCCCGCGCCCCGTTGCGCCGCCTGGTCGAGGCCGACGAGCCGATGTCCCTGGTGCTCTACGGGCCGCCCGGCACGGGCAAGACGACCCTCGCGCACGTCATCTCGCTGGCCACCAAGCGTTCCTTCGTCCAGTTGTCGGCGCTGGATGCCGGGGTCAAGGAGGTGCGTGCGGTCATCGCGCACGCCAAGCGGGAACTGACCCACGCCGGCCGGCGCACCGTGCTGTTCATCGACGAGGTCCACCGGTTCTCCAAGACCCAGCAGGACTCCCTGCTGTCGGCGGTGGAGGACCGGATCGTCAGTCTGATCGCCGCGACGACGGAGAACCCGTTCTTCTCGGTGGTCAGCCCGCTGCTGTCCCGCAGCCTCGTGCTCGCGTTGCAGCCGTTGAGCGACGACGACGTCCGGGCGGTGCTGCGCCGGGCTCTGGCCAGCGACCGCGGGCTGGACGGCGCGGTCACGCTCGCGCCCGAGGCCGAGGAGCACCTGCTGCGGGTGGCCGGCGGCGACGCCCGCAAGGCGCTGACTGCCCTGGAGTCCGGCGCCGGCGCTGCCCGGGCGGCAGGGAGCACCGTGCTGGACCTGGCCACCCTGGAGACGGCGGTCGCCCAGGCGGCGGTGCGCTACGACCGGCAGGGCGACCAGCACTACGACGTGGCCAGCGCGCTGATCAAGTCGATCCGCGGCAGCGACGTCGACGCCGCGCTGCACTACCTGGCCCGGATGGTGTCGGCGGGGGAGGACCCGCGCTTCATCGCCCGCCGGCTGGTCATCTCTGCCAGCGAGGACATCGGCATGGCAGACCCGACCGCGCTGCTCGCCGCGGTGGCGGCGGCCGACGCGGTCGCCTTCATCGGCATGCCCGAGGGACACTTCCCGCTGGCCCAGGCCGTCGTCCACCTGGCCACCGCGCCGAAGTCCAACGCCCTCACGGTGGGCATCAGTGAGTCGATGGCCGACGTGCGCGCCGGGCTGGCCGGGCCGGTCCCGCCGGGGCTGCGCGACGCCCACTACGCCGGGGCGAAGAAGCTGGGGCACGGCAGCGCCTACGCCTATCCGCACGACCACCCCGACGGCGTGCTGCCGCAGCAGTACCCGCCCGACGCGCTGGTCGGCCGGGACTACTACCGGCCCACCACCAGGGGGGTCGAGAGCCAGTTGTCCGCCCGGGTGGCCAAGCTCCGGGCGATCGTGCGCCGCCGCCGCTGAGCCCGGCGCGTGCAGCGCGGACGACGGCGGTCGGTGCCCCCGACTAGTGTTGCCCCACCGGCCGGGCCCCGACGGGACGTGGGGGCCGGGCACAGTCGAACGAGAGCAAGCCGATCCAGAGGAGTGCACGCGTGTCCGCAGGAGAGTGGGCCGGGCTGATCGCAGCCATCGCCTTGGTGCTGCTGGTCGTCCTGCTGGCGGTGCCGCTGCTCAAGCTCGGGCGCACGCTGGACGAGGCGACGCTGACCATCCGCCAGGCCCGGGAGCAGGCGATGCCGATCCTCGGCCAGGCGTCCACGACGGTCGCCCACGTAAACTCCAACCTGGAGCGGGTGGACGACATCACCGGCAACGCCGCCAACGTGTCGAGCAACGTCGCCGCACTGACCAGCGTCGTCGCCGCGACCATCGGCAGTCCGCTGATCAAGGTCGCCGCGTTCAGCTACGGCGTGCGCAGCGCGGCCAGGAAGAAGCGCGAGGGCCAGGCCGTGGTCGACGCCAACCGGGCCGCCAAGGACGAGCGCCGCGCCCGTCGCGCCGCCCGGCGGGCCGCCTGATGCGCCGGCTGTTCTGGCTGGCGATGGGCATCACCATCGGCGCCCTCGTCGTCCGCAAGCTGAGCCGCGCCGCGGAGAAGATGACCCCGCAGGGCATCGCCGGCCAGCTGGCCGACGGCCTGCGCGACCTGGCCGAGGCGATCGGCGACTTCGGCGCCGACGTGCGCGCCGCGGCAGCCGGCCGCGAGGAGGAGCTGCGTGCCGGCACCGGGCTGGACGCCCCGCTGCCCGAGCGGTCCGAGAACGCACTGCCCGGTCGCCGCGGCGCCCACGCCGCCGACAGCTGAGCCCACCACCCCACCCCACGCAGCGGACCGAGGCTCCCCGCCACCCTCCTGCCGGAGCGTCCGCTCGAGCCGAGACTGAGCCCTGATGCAGACCGCCGAGATCCGCCGCCGTTTCCTGGAGCACTTCGAGCAGCGGGGGCACACCGTCGTCCCCAGCGCCTCGCTGGTGTCCCCGGACCCCTCCCTGCTCTTCACCGTCGCCGGGATGGTCCCGTTCATCCCGTACCTGACCGGCCGCGAGCCGGCCCCCTACCCGCGGGCGACCAGCGTGCAGAAGTGCGTGCGCACCCTCGACATCGAGGAGGTCGGCAAGACCACCCGGCACGGCACGTTCTTCCAGATGAACGGCAACTTCTCCTTCGGCGACTACTTCAAGGCCGAGGCCATCCAGTACGCCTGGGAGCTGGTCACCGGCCGCGTCGAGGACGGCGGGCTCGGATTCGACCCGGAGAAGATCTGGGTCACCGTCTACCTCGACGACGACGAGGCGGCGGATGCCTGGCACCGGATCGCCGGCGTGCCGAAGGACCGCATCCAGCGGCTGGGCATGGAGGACAACTACTGGTCGACCGGCGCCGCCGGGCCGGCGGGCCCGTGTTCGGAGATCTACGTCGACCGGGGTCCGGAGTACGGCCCCGACGGCGGCCCGGCCGTCGACCGCGCCGGCGACCGGTTCCTGGAGATCTGGAACCTGGTCTTCATGCAGTACGAGCGGGGGCCGGGGGAGGGCAAGGACTTCCCGATCCTCGGCGAGCTGCCGAAGAAGAACATCGACACCGGCATGGGACTGGAGCGGGTGGCGTTCCTGCTGCAGGGCGTCGACAACATGTACGAGATCGACGAGGTGTCGCCGGTCCTGCGCCGGGCGGCCGAGCTCGCCGGCGTCCGATACGGCGCCGACCACGGGTCCGACGTCCGGCTGCGGGTGGTCGCCGACCACGTCCGCAGCGGGCTGATGCTCATCGGTGACGGTGTGACCCCCGGCAACGAGGGTGGCGGCTACATCCTGCGGCGGTTGCTGCGCCGGGCCGTGCGGTCGATGAAGCTGCTCGGGGTCGAGGAGGCCGCGTTGCCGGAGCTGCTGCCGGTGTCCCGCGACGCGATGAGCGGCAGCTATCCCGAGCTGACCGGCGACTTCGCCCGCATCTCCGGCATCGCCTACGCCGAGGAGGAGGCGTTCCGGCGCACCCTCACGGCCGGGACGGCGCTGTTCGACACCGCGGTGGCGCAGGCCAAGGCGGCCGGGACGCCGGCGCTCTCGGGTACCCAGGCGTTCTCCCTGCACGACACCTACGGGTTCCCGATCGACGTGACCCTGGAGATGGCCGCCGAGCAGGCCGTCACCGTCGACGAGGCCGGCTTCCGGGCGCTGATGACCGAGCAGCGCGAGCGCGCCCGGGCCGACGCCCGGGCCAAGCGCACCGGCGCGGTCGACGTGCTGGCCTACCGGCGGCTGCTGGCTGAGCACGGGCCGACCGACTGGCGGGCCTACGACGCCCTGCGCACCGACTCCCGGGTGCTGGGCGTGGTCGACGAGGGCCATCCCGGGAACGGCGACCAGAGCGACCCGGTCGCCGGGCCCGGCCAGGTCACCCGGGTCGTGCTGGACCGGACGCCGTTCTACGCGGAGTCCGGCGGGCAGGTCGCCGACGCCGGTGAGCTCAGCTGGGACGGCGGTCGCGCCGAGGTCATCGACGTGCAACGGCCGGTCAAGGGGCTGGTCGTCCACCAGGTGCGGGTGCTCGACGGCGAACTGCGCACCGGTACCGAGCTGTCCGCCGCGGTGGACCGCGAGTGGCGGCTGTCCGCGTGCCAGGCGCACTCGGGCACCCACGTCGTGCACGCTGCGCTCCGGCAGGTGCTCGGCCCGCAGGCGCTGCAGTCCGGGTCCTACAACCGGCCCGGCTACCTACGGCTGGACTTCGCGTGGCAGGGCGCGTTGACGGGGCAGCAGCGCACCGACATCGAGGACGTCGCCAACGCCGCGGTCCGCACCGACCACGGTGTGCGCGCGCTGTACATGACGCTGCCCGAGGCGCGCGACTTCGGCGCCCTGGCGCTGTTCGGCGAGACCTACGGCGAGCAGGTGCGCGTGGTCGAGATCGGCGGGGAGTGGTCCCGGGAGCTGTGCGGTGGCACCCACGTGCGCGGCAGCGCCCAGATCGGCACCCTCGCGCTCACCGGCGAGAGCTCGGTAGGCTCCGGCGCGCGGCGGGTGGAGGCCGCCGTCGGCCTGGAGGGCTTCCGCTACCTGGCCCGCGAGCGGGACCTCGTCCGCCAGCTGGGCGACCTGCTCAAGACCCCGCAGGACGGGATCGTCGACCGGGTCAGCGGCATGCTCGAGCGGCTCCGCGACGCCGACCGGGAACTGGCCGCGCTGCGCGCCCAGCAGACGCTCGCCGCGGCGGGCGACCTGGCCTCGGGGGCACGGGATGTCGGTGGCATCGCGGTGGTGACCGGCTCGCCGGCCGGGCTGTCCGGCGGTGACCTGCGCGGCCTGGCCCTCGATGTGCGCGGCCGGCTGGGCGAGCGCCCTGCCGCCGTGCTGCTGGCCTCGGCCGCGGACGGCAAGGTGGCGCTGGTGGCTGCGGTCAACCCCGCGGCGCAGCAGCGGGGAGTGTCGGCCAACGACCTGCTGAAGGCCGCGGCCGCCCCGGTCGGTGGGCGTGGCGGAGGCAAGCCCGACGTGGCCCAGGGTGGCGGAACGGACCCCGCCGGCATCCCCGCCGCCCTCGCGGCCGCCGAGCAGGCGATCGAGGCGGCATCCCCGTGACCCCGACGCGCGACGGTCCCTGCCCGGGAGGGCGGCGGCCCTCCCGGCCGGTGCCCGGTCCACCTCACGGGCTGGCGTCGGACGACCGGAGCACCGACGATGGTCGCTGAGGGCGAGCGCGACGCCGTCCGGCTACCGGGCCGCAGGCTGGGCGTGGACGTCGGCACGGTGCGCGTCGGGATCGCGCTCTCCGACGCCACGGGGATGCTCGCCAGCCCGTTGGAGACCCTCCGCCGGGCGAAGGACGGCAGCGACCTGGACCGGCTGGCTGGGCTGGTTGTGACACACGAGGTGGTCGAGGTGGTGGTGGGATTGCCGAGACACCTGTCCGGAGCGTCGGGCGCCTCGGCAAGAGATGCCAGCACCTACGCTGCGGCCTTGACCAGCCGTATCGGGGACGTCCCGGTACACCTCGTCGACGAAAGGCTCTCCACCGTGACCGCAGCCAGTCATCTGCGAGCAGGCGGCATCGACAGCCGCCGGCAGCGCGCGGTGATCGACCAGGCGGCCGCCGTGGTCATCCTGCAGACCTATCTCGACAGTCGTCCCCGCTCCGCCGGGACCCAGCCGTGAGCGCCCCGGCAGGTCGGCGTCCGGGGCGGCACTCCTCGCCCGACACCGACGCCGGCATGCCCCGCTCGGCGGCCGAGCTGCTCGCCGCGTGGGCCACGGATCGCGACGGCGCGACCGGCGACGGCACGAACGGCCAGGGCGTGGTCGAGGCCACCGACGCGGTGCCCGCACCGCGTACCGCTGAACTGCGCACCGCTGAGATGCGGGCCCTGCCGGGAATGCCGCCGCGGTCACCCGCCACCCGTGCGGACAGCGACCGTCCGACCGACGGTCGCCCCGCTGCCCGCCCCACCGGCAACCGGCCGGCCGGCGCCCGTTCCGCCGGCGGCCGGTCCGCCATCTCCCGGCCGGCGCCCGACCGGATGTCGCCGGCGCCGTGGGCGACCGTCGACGCGCCGCCCGCCCCGGCCGGTGAGCCGGACCGGGAGCTGGAGCGCTTCGCCGACGACGAGACCGCCCCCGGCATCCCGTCGGGCGCCCGGCGTCCGCTGCTCGGTGGCCGGCGGTCCTCCGACGCCGGCGCCGCCATCGCGCTCGCCACCCCCGAGGCCGGCCCGGCCGCACCGGCGTGGCCCTCGCGCTCCCCGTTCGCTGCTGCCCTGGCCGCCATCGACGCCCGGCACTCCACCGACGACGAGGACGACGAGTCGGCCACCGTGGCGCGCCCGCCCGCCGACGACCGGGACGACGATCCCCGTCCCGGCGTCTTCGACGTCACGGGCGGCCTCGAGGTCGTCGTGGCCGACGACCACGCCGACGACCGCTTCGACGACCACGACGACGACCACTCCGGTGGCGGCGGTGGCGGGGGTGGGCGGCGCGGCGGTGGTCGGCGCGGCGGTGGTGGTTCGCCCCGAGGCCGTCGTCCGCTCGCGATCGTGCTGTCCCTGGTCGTGCTGCTGGGCCTGGTGGGCGGCATCGTCGTCGGCGGGCAGGCGCTGCTGCGCGCCATCAACCCGGCCGCCGAGGACTACGCCGGTGCCGGCACCGGCAGCGTGGACATCCGGATCAACAGCGGCGACAGCCTGCGGACGATCGCCGGGACGCTGGTGGAGTCCGACGTGATCGCCTCCTCCGGCCCCTTCCTCGACGCGGCCGAGGCCAACGAGGCCGCCACCGGTATCCAGCCCGGCGTCTACGCGATGCGCAGCCAGATGTCCGGACAGTCGGCCCTCGACCTGCTGCTCGACCCGGCCACGCGCATGGTGACCCGGGTCACGGTGCCCGAGGGGCTGACCGTCGCCGAGACGCTGCAGCGACTGGCCGAGGGCACCGACACCCCGATCGAGGAGCTGCAGGCGGCTGCCGCCGACACCAGTCGCCTGGGGCTGCCCGCGTGGTCCAACGGGCAGCTCGAGGGCTTCCTCTATCCGCTCACCTACGAGTTCGAGCCGGGCACCCCGGCGGTGGAGATGCTGCAGGAGATGGTCGGGGCGTTCAACGGGACGGCCGCGGAGCTGAGGCTCGAGGAGCGTGCGGCTGCCCTGGGCCGCACGCCCTACGAGGTGCTGACGGTGGCCTCGATGGTGCAGTCGGAGACCCGGCTGGATGCCGAGCGGGCGGACGTGGCCCAGGTGATCTACAACCGGCTGTCGCAGGGCATTCCGCTGGGCATCGACGCCACCCTCGCCTACGGGCTGGACAAGAGCGGCAACGAGCTCACCACGACCGACCTGCAGACCGACGGGCCCTACAACAGCCGGACCCGTACGGGGCTCCCGCCTACCCCGATCAGCGCCCCCGGCGAGGCCAGCCTGGTGGCAGCTCTGCAGCCCAGCACCGGGGACCTCCTCTACTACGTGCTCCAGTCCGAGGACGGAGCACACTTCTTCACCGACAGCTACCCGGAGTTCCAGGCCGCCCGTCAGCGGTGCGCGGACGCCGGCCTCGGCTGTGGGGCAGGCTGACGAGCGGGCCGGGGACGGGCGGGTCGCCGGATCCGGGGACGGGACAATCGCCCACGTGTCCGCGGTGCGGCGCGCAGCCGTCCTCGGTCGCCCGGTCTCCCACTCCCTGTCGCCGCTGATGCACCGCGCCGCCTACGCGGCGCTGGGGCTCACCGACTGGACGTACGACGCGCTCGATGTCGGCGCCGACCAGCTCCCCGACCTGGTGGCCGGCCTCGGCCCCGAGTGGCGCGGCTTCTCGGTGACGATGCCGTGCAAGCAGGTCGCGGTGCAGGTGGCCGACCAGGTGGAACCGCTGCCCCGGCTGCTGGGGGCGGCGAACACCCTGGTCCGCACCGCGACCGGCTGGCGGGCGGAGAACACCGACGTCACCGGCGTCGGCATGGCGCTCCAGCTCGGTGGGGTGGAGCAGGTCGAGCACGCGGCGATCCTGGGCGCCGGGGGCACGGCGGCCGCAGCCGCGGCCGCGCTGGCCTCGCTCGGTGCCCGCCAGGTCGACGTCCTGGTGCGCGATCCGGCGCGGGGAGCAGATCTCCTCCGCGTGCTGGAGGTCCTCGATGTGCCCGCCACCGTCGCCCCGCTGACCGCGGGTGGCCCGGTCGAGGCGCCGGTCGTGGTGAGCACCGTGCCGGTCGACGGGCAGCCGGCGGTGGCCGCCCTGGACTGGCGGCCCGGGCAGACCGTGCTCGACGTGCTCTACGACGGCTGGCCCACCCCGCTCGCCCAGCGCGTCCAGGCCGTGGGTGGCACCGCGATCAGCGGCCTGGAGGTGCTGTTCTGGCAGGCCACGCTCCAGGTCGAGCTGATGACCGGTCGTCCGGCGCCGATCGCGGCGATGCGGGCCGCGCTCGACGGCTGAGCCGAACCGGGTGACCACCGCGCTCCCCGTGGGTGCCGCCCTGCTGGGGTTGCTGCTGGGCCCGTGGCTGGCCGCGGTCACCGTGCGGTTGGCCGGCCGGGACGATGCCGCGGTGCCGTCCCGCCGGCGGATCGTGCTCACCGCCCTGCTCGCTGCCGCCGCGCTGGCGGCCGCGCCCGCGCTGGCCGGGGCCCGCCCGGCGGTCGTGGCGCTGGGGTGGCTCGGTGCGGCCGCGGTCGTGCTCGCCGGGGTGGACCTGGCCAGCCACCGGTTGCCGAACCGGGTGGTGTTCCCCGCAGCGGCCGCCTGTGCCGCGGCGCTCCTGGCCGACGCCGTGGTCACCGGTACGTGGCCGGCGCTGGCGCGATCCGTCGCCGCGGCCGCGGTCACCTTCGCCGTCGCCGCCGGAGCGGCCACGATCAGCCCCGAGGGCCTGGGCTTCGGCGACGTGAAGCTGCTCGGGCTGCTCGGGCTGGTGCTCGGCTGGGCCGGCTGGGGGGTGCTGCTGCTGGGCGTGCTCGCCGGCCTGGTCCTCGGCGCGGTCGGCTCGCTGCTGCTGCTGGCCACCCGGCGCGCCGGCTGGCGCACCGCCGTCCCCTTCGGCCCCCCGCTGCTGGCCGGCGCCTGCCTGGCGCTGGCCGTCGGCGGCCCCCTGCCCGTGCCGTGAGGCCCCCTTCCAGGGACCCGTCCTGAGCCTGCGAAGGACGGGGGGAAAGGGGGTCCTTCTAGAATCACCGGCATGTTGCGCTGGTTGACCGCAGGTGAGTCCCACGGTCAGCAGCTCACTGCTGTGCTCGACGGAATGCCGGCCGGGGTGCAGGTGCAGACCTCCGACGTCGACGAGCAGCTGGCCCGCCGCCGGCTCGGGCACGGTCGCGGTGCGCGGATGAGCTTCGAGCAGGACGCCGTCGCCCTCACCGGCGGCGTCCGGCACGGGTGCACCCAGGGCGGCCCGATCGCGATCCAGGTGGGCAACACCGAGTGGCCGAAGTGGTCCACGGTGATGTCCGCCGATCCCGTGGACGCCGAGGTGCTGGCCGGCCAGGCGCGGAACGCGCCGCTCACCCGGCCCCGTCCCGGGCACGCCGACCTCGCGGGGATGCAGAAGTACGGCTTCGACGACGCCCGGCCGGTCCTGGAGCGGGCCAGCGCCCGCGAGACCGCCGCCCGGGTCGCCCTCGGCACGGTCGCCCGAGCGTTCCTGCACCAGGTGCTCGGTGTGCGGGTGGTCAGCCACGTGGTGGGCATCGGGCCGGTCGCCGTCCCCGACGGCGTGCTCCCGGGTCCCGAGGACAACGACCGGATCGACGCCGACCCGGTGCGCTGCGCCGACCCGGCCACCAGCGAGTTGATGGTCGCCGAGGTCGACGACGCCCGGAAGACCGGCGACACCCTCGGCGGGGTCATCGAGGTCGTCGTCCACGGGCTGCCGCCGGGCCTGGGCAGCCACGTGCACTGGGACCGGCGGCTGGACTCCCGGTTGGCCGGTGCCCTCATGGGCGTGCAGTCGGTGAAGGCCGTCGAGGTCGGTGACGGGCTGCAGACGTCCCGCCGCCGCGGCTCGGTGGCCCACGACGAGATCCAGCCGGCCGACCCGGTGGGCGGGCAGCGGAGCGTGGCCCGGGTGACCGACCGGGCCGGCGGCATCGAGGGCGGGATGACCAACGGCGAGGCGCTGCGGGTCCGCGCGGCGATGAAGCCGATCAGCACGGTGCCCCGGGCGCTCTCGACCGTGGACGTGGCCACCGGTGAGCCTGCCGTCGCGATCAACCAGCGCAGCGATGCGTGCGCCGTTCCGCGCGGCAGCGTGGTCATGGAGGCGATGGTCGCGCTGGTGCTGGCCGACGCGGTGCTGGAGAAGTTCGGCGGTGACTCGGTTCCCGAGACCCGCCGCAACGTGCGCTCCTACCTCGACGCGCTGGCGTTCCGGTCCCGTCCGGCCGACGCGCCGTGAGCGAGCCCACCGGGCCGGTGCTGGTGCTGGTCGGCCCGCCCGCGTCGGGCAAGACCACGGTCGGTACCGCGGTCGCCACGGCGCTCGGTGTCGCGTTCCGGGACACCGATGCCGACGTGCAGGCCGAGACCGGGACGACGGTCGCCGACCTGTTCGTCCAGCACGGCGAGCCGCACTTCCGGGTGCTGGAGGAGCGGGCGGTGGCCCGGGCCGCCGCCGAGCACGACGGCGTCCTCGCCCTCGGCGGTGGCGCGGTGACCAGCGCCGCCACCCGCCGGCTGCTCGTCGCCCACGGCGCTGCGGGATCCGCCGTCGTCTGGCTCGATGTCGACCTGGCCTCGGCCGCCCAGCGGGCCGGGCTGTCCCGCGACCGGCCGATCCTGGGGGTCAACCCGCGCGCCATGCTCCGCCACATGCTCGCCGAGCGGGCGCCGCTCTACGCCGAGGTCGCCACCGCCACCGTCGCCACCGGCGGCCGGTCGGTGCAGGAGGTCGTGGCCGACGTGCTGGTCGCGCTGGGCGCCCCGGCCGGGTCCGGGGCCGGCTCGTGAGGGCGGACGTCCGCCGGGTGGCCGTCGCCGGCGACCGGCCCTACGAGGTGGTGATCGGCCCCGGTGCGCAGGTCGAGCTGGGCCTGGTGCTCGCCGGCACGGCGCGCGCCGTGGTGGTGCACGCCGCGCCGCTGGCCGGAGCCGCGGGGGCCGCCGTCGAGACGCTGCAGCAGGCCGGGGTCGCTGCCGAGGCCCTGGTCGTCCCCGATGGCGAGGCGGCCAAGACCGCCGAGGTCGCCGCCGGGGCGTGGGAGGAGTTCGGCCGGCTGGGGCTGACCCGCTCCGACGCCGTCGTCGGGCTGGGCGGGGGAGCGGTCACCGACCTGGCCGGCTTCCTGGCCGCCACCTGGCTGCGCGGCGTACGGGTGGTGCAGGTGCCCACCAGCCTGCTGGGCATGGTCGACGCCGCGGTCGGGGGCAAGACCGGCATCAACACCGCCGCGGGCAAGAACCTGGTGGGCGCCTTCCACCCGCCGGCCGCCGTGCTCGCCGACACCGACGCGCTCGCCGCGCTCCCGGCCGCGGAGTTCCGCGCCGGCCTGGCCGAGGTGGTCAAGTGCGGTCTCATCGCCGACCAGCGGGTGCTCGAGCTGCTCGAGGCCGACCCCACCGGCCGCGCCGGCACCACCGAGCTCATCACCCGGGCCGTCCAGGTCAAGGCCGACGCCGTCGGCGAGGACCTCTACGACACCGGCCGCCGCGAGTTCCTCAACTACGGGCACACCCTCGCGCACGCCATCGAGCGGGTCGAGGACTTCGGCTGGCGGCACGGTGAGGCAGTGGCGGTCGGTCTCCTCTTCGCCGCCGAGCTCGCGGTCGCGGCCGGCCGGCTGTCCCGCGCCGAGGCCGACCGGCACCGCGACCTGGTTGCCGCGATGGGGCTGCCCACCGGCTACCGCGGCGACTGGGCGCGGCTGCAGTCGGTGATGCGGGTGGACAAGAAGGCCCGGGGCGCCGCGATGCGCTTCGTCGTCCTCGAGGGCATCGGCAACCCGACCATCCTCACCGACCCCGACCAGGCGTGGCTGAACGCCGCCTGGGCAGCCGTCTCCGAAAGTGGGAACCCATGACCATCCAGGTGCTGAACGGGGCCAACCTCGGCCGGCTCGGCAAGCGCGAGCCGGAGAAGTACGGAACGACGACGCACGCCGAGCTGGTGCAGCTGATCGAGGCAGTGGCCGTCGAGCTGCGTCTCGACGTGCAGGTGCGGCAGACCGACTCCGAGGCCGAGCTGCTCGGCTGGGTGTTCGATGCCGCCGACGCCGGCGACCCGGTGGTGGTCAACCCCGGCGGCTGGTCGCACACCTCGGTGGTGCTGCGTGACGCGCTGGCCGGGCTTTCCGCGCCGCTGGTCGAGGTGCACCTGACCAACATCCACGCCCGCGAGTCGTTCCGGCACCACTCCTACGTGTCCGGGATTGCCGACGGCGTGATCGTCGGGCTCGGGGTGCAGGGGTACGAGCTGGCGCTGCGGTACCTGGCTGGTCGAGCGTGACCCGGATGGACCACGCGGGTCGCCGGGACCGGCTCCGGGCCGTCGCGGGCGGCGCCGGGCTGGACGCCGTCCTGGTCACCAACCTGCTCAACGTCCGCTACCTGACCGGGTTCACCGGCTCCAACGGCGCGCTGCTGCTGCGCGCCGACAGCGACGACGTGTTCGGCACCGACGGCCGGTACACCACCCAGGCCGGTGTCCAGGTGCCCGACCTGGAGCTGCTGGTCGACCGGTCGACGGTGTCCGCACTGGCCACCCGGGCGGCCCACCTGGGCACCGGCCGGCTGGGCTACGAGTCGCACGACGTGACCGTCGACGGGCTGCACGCCCTGGAGCGGGTGCTCGGCGAGGCCGCCGGCGGCGGCGCCGTGCCCGAGCTGGTCAGCATCCGGCGGGCCGTGGAGACGCTCCGGGCGATCAAGGACGGCGATGAGGTGGAGGCGCTGCGCCGGGCCTGCACCGTCGCCGACCGGGCGCTGGCCGAGCTCGCCGCCGAAGGGGCGCTGCGGCCGGGGCGCACCGAGCTGGACGTCGGCCGCGAACTGGACGCCCGGATGCTGCAGCTGGGCGCCGAAGCGCCCTCGTTCGAGACCATCGTGGCCACCGGCGCCAACTCGGCCGTTCCGCACCATCGACCCGACGCCACCGTGCTGCGGGACGGCGACCTCCTCAAGCTCGACTTCGGTGCCACCGTCGACGGTTACCACTCCGACATGACCCGCACGCTCGTGCTGGGCCATGCCACCGACTGGCAGCAGGAGGTGTACGCGCTGGTCGCCGCCTCGCAGGCGGCCGGGCGGGCGGCTCTGGCGGTCGGTGCGGAGGTGGCCGCGGTGGACGCCGCCGCCCGGGACGTCATCGTGGCCGCCGGCCACGGGGAGCACTTCACCCACGGGCTCGGGCACGGCGTCGGCCTGGAGATCCACGAGGCTCCGGGCATCTCGGCGCTCGGCGCAGGTACGCTTGCCGCCGGCATGGCCGTCACCGTGGAGCCAGGCGTCTACCTGCCTGGCCACGGCGGAGTCCGGATCGAGGACACGCTGATCGTCGCGGATGGCGAGCCGGAGTTGTTGACCCTCACGAGCAAGGAACTGCTGGTTCTCTAGATGGCTACCACCAATGACCTCAAGAACGGCATCGTCCTGAACCTGGACGGTCAGCTGTGGACAGTGACCGACTTCCAGCACGTGAAGCCGGGCAAGGGTGGCGCCTTCGTGCGCACCACGCTGAAGAACGTGCTCTCCGGCAAGGTGGTCGACAAGACCTTCAACGCCGGCACCAAGGTCGACACCGCAACCGTCGACAAGCGGTCGATGACCTACCTGTACAAGGACGGCGCCGACTACGTCTTCATGGACGGCGACACCTTCGACCAGATCCCGGTGTCACCGGAGACCCTCGGTGACGGCGCGAACTACCTCCTGGAGAACACCGAGGTCATCGTGGCCGTCCACGACAGCACCCCGCTGTACGTCGAGCTGCCCGTGACCATGGAGCTCGTCGTCGAGCACACCGACCCGGGTCTGCAGGGCGATCGCTCCACCGGCGGCACCAAGCCGGCCACCCTGGAGACCGGCGCCCAGATCCAGGTCCCGCTGTTCATCACCACCGGCGAGAAGCTGAAGGTCGACACCCGCGACGGTCGGTACCTCGGCCGGGTCAGCTGACGTCGGCGTGGCTGCCCGTTCCAAGGCCCGCAAGCGCGCGGTCGACGTCCTCTACGAGGCCGACCTGCGCAGTGTCGACCCGTTGGCCGTGCTGCGGGACCGCATCGCCGACGGCAACCCGCCGGTCCCCGAGCACGCCGTCCGGCTGGTCCAGGGCGTCGTCGAGCAATCCGCCCGGATCGATGAGCTGATCGAGGTGCACGCCTCCGGCTGGTCGCTGGACCGGCTGCCCGACGTCGACCGCGCCGTCCTGCGGATGGCGGTGTACGAGCTGCTCTGGGTCGACGACGTCCCCGACGCGGTCGTCATCGACGAGGCGGTGGAGCTGGCCAAGGCGCTGTCCACCGACGACTCGCCGGCCTACGTCAACGGCGTGCTCGGCGGGATCGTCAAGGCCGAGATCCCGACGTAGCCGCAGGACCCCCCGCAGCGCTGTGCAGTCAGGGCCCGTTCCGTGATCGGAACGGGCCCTGACTGCACAGCGCCCCCGGTGGCTCCGACGAGCACCGGGGTCCTTCGTCAGCGCGGCGCGCGGCGGCGGTCGCCCCAGGCGGGCTCGTCGGCCTCTGCGTCGGCGTAGATGCTGCCGTCGGCGCCGGGGGAGAGCACGCCCCACTCGATCAGCCGGGTGGTCAGCTCGTCGGGGCTCATGTCGTAGATGATCGCCAACGACTTGAGGTCCTCGGCGCGGATCGACAGCACCTTGCCGTTGTAGTCGTGCCGCTGGGCCTGGATCGTCGAGGCGTACCGGGCCAGCGGACCGGCCTCGTCGGCAGGCAGCGAGCCCAGCGACTCGAGGTTCAGGACGATCTTGGTGCTCTTGGTGACCGCCGAGCTGGGCCGCGGGTCGGGCAGCAGCTCGGACACGGGCACGCCGTAGAAGACGGCGAGCTCGGAGAGCCGCTGAACGGTGACCGCACGGTCACCGCGCTCGTAGGAACCGACCACGACGGCCTTCCAGCGACCATGGGACTTGTCCTCGACGCCCTGCAACGACAGCCCCTGCTGGTTGCGGATCGCCCGGAGGCGGGCGCCCAGCGCCCTGGAGTAGTCGGTGCTCATGCTGCCGCTCACTGACTGTCGTCGGATGGGGGGAAAGCTCGTGACGCAGAGTACTCATACCTGCCGTCGCGCAACAGTCGGCTACTCCGGGGGAGTCACACCGTCCTCAATCGGGCGAGACGCGGCTCACCCGGACACGTGCAGTACCGTCGGCGGCGCTCCCCTTCTCCTTTAACGACCCGTCCCGTGAGGCGGGGAAGGAGGCCCCTCGTGGCCGAGCCTGCCCTCGGTGCGCCCACCCCCGGCGCGCTGATGTCCGCCGACGACGTCGCCCGTGTGGTCGACCGGGTCGCGCACCAACTCATCGAGCGCGCGGCCGCCGGCCGGGCCGGAACTTCCCAGGGAGCGGCGCCCGACGGTGGCCTCACCGACCTGGTCCTGGTCGGTGTCCCCACCCGCGGCGCCCCGCTGGCCCGTCGGCTGGCCGGCCGGATCGAGGCGTTCACCGGCACTGCCGTCGACGTCGGCACCGTCGACATCACCCTCTACCGCGACGACCTGCGGCTCCGCGGTGTGCGCGCGCTGGAGGACACCCGGCTGCCCGCCGCCGGCATCGACGGCCGGCTGGTCGTGCTGGTCGACGACGTGCTCTTCTCCGGCCGCTCGGTGCGTGCCGCGCTGGACGCGCTGCGCGACCTGGGCCGGCCCCGCGCCGTCCAGCTGGCCGTGCTGGTCGACCGTGGCCACCGCGAGCTGCCGATCCGCGCCGACTACGTGGGCAAGAACGTACCCACGTCGCGTACTCAGCAGGTCAAGGTGAAGCTGGCCGAGATCGACGGGGTCGACGAGGTCGTGGTGGCCGATCCGGCCGGTGCGGAGGCGACCCGATGAGGCGCCACCTGCTCGAGGCCGCCGATCTCGATCTCGGCGACGCGACGCTGGTCCTCGACACCGCCGCGCAGATCGATGCCGCGCTGGCCGGCCGCGAGGTGAAGAAGCTCCCCACCCTGCGCGGCCGCACGGTGGTCAACCTCTTCTACGAGGACTCCACCCGGACCCGCATCTCCTTCGAGCTGGCCGCCAAGCGGCTGTCCGCCGACGTCATCAACTTCTCCGCCAAGGGCAGCAGCGTGTCCAAGGGGGAGAGCCTCAAGGACACCGCGCAGACGCTGGAGGCGATGGGCTCGGACGCGATCGTCATCCGGCACGGGGCCTCCGGCGCCCCGCACCGGCTGGCCCAGTGGGTGCGTGGCAGCGTGGTCAACGCCGGCGACGGCACCCACGAGCACCCGACCCAGGCCCTGCTGGACGCCTACACGATCCGCCGGCGTCTGGGCCGGCTCGACGGGGTCCGGGTGGTCCTCGTCGGTGACGTGCTGCACAGCCGGGTGGCCCGCTCCAACGTGGGGCTGCTGCACACCCTCGGCGCCGACGTGACCGTGGTCGCGCCGCCGACGCTGCTGCCGGTGGGGGTGGGCAGCTGGCCGGTGACGGTCAGTTACGACCTGGACACCGTCCTGCCCAAGGCCGACGTGGTGATGATGCTGCGCGTGCAGGGCGAACGGATGAACGCCTCGTTCTTCCCCTCCGCCCGGGAGTACAGCCGGCGCTACGGGCTGGACGCCCGGCGGATGGCGTTGCTCCCCGACGACACGATCGTCATGCACCCCGGCCCGATGAACCGCGGCATGGAGATCGCCGCCGAGGTCGCCGACTCGGTGCGCTCCACCATCGTCGAGCAGGTCGGCAACGGCGTGAGCGTGCGGATGGCCGTTCTCTATCTCCTGCTCGGCGGCGCTCCGGAGGGCTCCTCGTGACCACGTACCTGATCAAGAACGCGCGCCCCTACGGCGAGGACGCCGTCGACCTGGTGCTGCGCGACGGCGACATCGCCTCCATCGGCGAGAACCTCACCGCGCCCGGCGCCGAGGTGGTCGACGGCACCGGGCTGGTGCTGCTGCCCGGCCTGGTCGACCTGCACACCCACCTGCGTGAGCCGGGCCGCGAGGACGCCGAGACGGTCGAGTCCGGCAGCCGCGCGGCCGCGCTGGGCGGGTTCACCGCGGTGCACGCCATGGCCAACACCGACCCGGTCGCCGACACCGCCGGCGTGGTCGAGCAGGTGTGGCGGCTGGGCCAGGAGGCCGGCCTGGTCGACGTCGTCCCGGTCGGTGCGGTGACCGTCGGTCTGGCCGGCGCCCAGCTGGCCGAGCTGGGCGCGATGGCCGACTCCGCCGCCCGGGTGCGGGTCTTCTCCGACGACGGGCACTGCGTCGCCGACCCGGCGCTGATGCGCCGCGCGCTGGAGTACGTGAAGGCGCTCGACGGGGTCGTGGCCCAGCACGCGGAGGAACCGCGGCTGACCGTCGGCGCCCAGATGCACGAGGGCGACCGGTCGGCCCGGCTGGGGCTCACCGGCTGGCCGGCGGCCGCGGAGGAGGCGATCATCGCCCGCGACGTGCTGCTCGCCCAGCACGTGGGGGCCCGGCTGCACGTCTGCCACGTCTCGACGGCCGGCTCGGTGGAGCTGCTGCGCTGGGCGAAGTCGCGCGGGGTGCAGGTCACCGCCGAGGTGACGCCGCACCACCTGCTGCTCACCGACGAGTGCGCCGAGGGCTACGACCCGGTGTTCAAGGTGAACCCGCCGCTGCGGACGGACGTGGATGTGGCTGCCGTCAGGCTCGGATTGGCCGACGGCACGATCGACGCCGTCGCCACCGACCACGCCCCGCACGCGGTGGAGGACAAGGAGTGCGAGTGGGCCATGGCCCGGCCCGGGATGCTGGGGCTGGAGCAGGCACTCTCCGTCGTCGTCACCACGATGATGAGCCCGGACGGGCCGGGCCCGGGCCGGCTGGACTGGCGGGCGGTCGCCGATCGCATGTCGGTCCGGCCCGCCGCCATCGGCCGGCTGGCGGGCCACGGCCGGCCGATCGCCGCCGGCGAGCCGGCCAACCTGGTGCTGGTCGACCCGGCGCACCGGGGGACGGTCGACCCGGCCGCGCTGGCCAGCCGCAGCCGCAACAGTCCCTACGCCGGCCGGGAGCTCCCCGGCCGCGTGGTCGCGACGTTCCTGCGCGGAACGCCGACCGTTCTCGATGGAAAGGCAGTGAAGTGAGTTCGAGAGAGGCGCTCCTCGTCCTGGAGGACGGGCGCGTGTTCCGGGGCGAGGCCTACGGCGCGATCGGCACGACGGTCGGTGAGGCGGTGTTCTCCACCGGGATGACCGGCTACCAGGAGACGCTCACCGACCCCAGCTACCACCGCCAGGTCGTGGTGATGACCGCCCCGCACGTGGGCAACACTGGCGTGAACGGCGAGGACGACGAGAGCCGCCGGATGTGGGTGGCCGGCTTCGTCGTGCGCGACCCGGCCCGCCGCCCGGCGAACTGGCGGGCCACCGGCAGCCTGGACGACGAGCTGATCGCCCAGGGCGTGGTCGGGATCAGCGGCATCGACACCCGTGCGCTCACCCGGCACCTGCGTGACCGCGGCGCGATGCGGGTCGGGATCAGCAGCGAGACCACCGACAGCGACGCCCTGCTGGCCCGGGTCACCGCCAGCGAGAGCATGACCGGCGCCGACCTCGCGCCCGAGGTCAGCGTGGCCGAGCCCTACGTCGTCCCGGCGGTGGGGGAGAAGCGCTTCACCATCGCCGCACTCGACCTGGGTATCAAGACCGCCACGCCGCGCTACCTGGCCGAGCTCGGCGTCGAGACCCACGTGCTGCCGGCGACCGCCACGGCCGCGGACCTCCTCGAGCACGGCCCGGACGGCGTCTTCCTGTCCAACGGACCCGGCGACCCGGCGGTCGCCGACTACGCCGTCGCCGCCGTGCGCGGGGTGCTCGACGCCCGCCGCCCGCTGTTCGGCATCTGCTTCGGCAACCAGATCCTCGGCCGAGCCCTGGGGCTGGGTACCTACAAGCTGCGCTTCGGCCACCGCGGGCTCAACCAGCCGGTGCTCGACCGGGTCAGCGGCACGGTGCGGGTCACCAGCCACAACCACGGCTTCGCCGTCGACGCCCCGCTCGACCGCGCGGTCGACACGCCCTACGGGCGGGTCGAGGTCAGCCACGTCGGGCTCAACGACGACGTCGTGGAGGGCCTGCGCTGCCTGGAGGTGCCGGCGTTCAGCGTGCAGTTCCACCCCGAGGCCGCGGCCGGCCCGCACGACGCCAATCCGCTGTTCGGCCGGTTCGTCGAGCTGATGGCCGCCGAGCACGACCAGCCCAGCGGCGAGCACGCGGTATCCCCACCGCCGATCGTCGAGCACACGACCGGGGAGAAGAGCTGACATGGCCAAGCGCACCGATCTGCAGCACGTGATGGTGATCGGCTCCGGGCCGATCGTCATCGGGCAGGCCAGCGAGTTCGACTACTCCGGCACCCAGGCCTGCCGGGTGCTCAAGTCCGAGGGCCTGCGGGTCAGCCTGGTCAACAGCAACCCCGCGACGATCATGACCGACCCCGAGGTCGCCGACGCCACCTACGTCGAGCCGCTGACCCCCGAGTTCGTCGAGCGGGTCATCGCCGCCGAGCGGCCCGATGCCCTGCTGGCCACGCTTGGCGGTCAGACGGCGCTGAACATCGCCATCGGCCTGTTCGAGAACGGCGTGCTGGAGAAGTACGGCGTGCAGCTCATCGGCGCCGACGTCGACGCGATCAACCGGGGCGAGGACCGCCAGGTCTTCAAGGACATCGTCCGCTCCATCGGCGCCGACGCACCCCGCTCCACCGTCTGCTCCACCGTCGACGAGGCGATCGCGACGGCCGGCGAGGTCGGCTACCCCGTCGTGATCCGGCCCAGCTTCACCATGGGCGGGCAGGGCTCGGGCATCGCCACCGACGAGGCGATGCTGCGCCGGATGGCCGGCCACGGGCTCAACGACTCCCCGGTGCACACCGTGCTGATCGAGGAGTCGGTGCTGGGCTGGAAGGAGTTCGAGCTGGAGCTGATGCGCGACCGCAGCGACAACGTGGTGGTCATCTGCTCGATCGAGAACATCGACGCAATGGGGGTGCACACCGGAGACTCGGTGACCGTCGCCCCGGCGATGACCCTCACCGACCGCGAGTACCAGGAGATGCGCGACGTCGGCATCGCGGTGCTCCGCGCGGTGGGCGTCGAGACCGGCGGCTGCAACATCCAGTTCGCCGTCCACCCGCACACCGGCCGGCTGGTCGTCATCGAGATGAACCCGCGGGTGTCCCGGTCCAGCGCGCTGGCGTCGAAGGCGACCGGCTTCCCGATCGCCAAGATCGCCGCGAAGCTGGCCATCGGCTACACCCTCGACGAGATCACCAACGACATCACCGGGGTCACCCCGGCCTCGTTCGAGCCGTCGCTGGACTACGTGGTGGTGAAGATCCCGCGGTTCGCGTTCGAGAAGTTCCCCGGCGCGGACCCGCGGCTGACCACCACGATGAAGAGCGTCGGCGAGGTGATGGCCATGGGCCGCAACTTCACCGAGGCGCTGGGCAAGGCGATGCGCTCCACCGAGACGAGCGCCGCCGGCTTCTGGACCGACGGTGCCGGGGACGGGAACACGGGCGGGAACGCGGCCGGGCGCACCGCCGACGAGCTGCTGGACCAGTTGCGGGTGCCCGTCGACGGCCGGCTCTACCTCGCCGAGCGTGCGCTGGCCGCCGGCGCCACGGTCGGGCAGGTCAGCGAGGCCAGCGGATTCGACGAGTGGTTCGTCGACCAGATCGCTCTGGTCCATGAGATCGGCACCGCCGTCCGGGACGCCCCGTCGCTCACCCCCGAGCTGCTGCGCCGGGCCAAGCGGCACGGGTTGTCCGACCGGCAGGTGGCCGCGCTGCGGCCCGAGCTGGCCGGTGAGGACGGCGTCCGCACGCTGCGCTGGCGGCTGGGCATCCGGCCGGTCTACAAGACCGTGGACACCTGCGCCGCCGAGTTCGCCGCCACCACGCCGTACCACTACTCCTCCTACGACGAGGAGACCGAGGTACGGCCGCGTACCAGGCCGGCCGTGCTGATCCTCGGCTCGGGTCCGAACCGGATCGGCCAGGGCGTGGAGTTCGACTACTCCTGCGTGCATGCGGTGATGGCCCTGCAGGACGCCGGCTACGAGGCGGTGATGGTCAACTGCAACCCCGAGACCGTCTCCACCGACTACGACATCGCCGACCGGCTGTACTTCGAGCCGCTGACCTTCGAGGACGTCCTCGAGGTGGTGGAGGCCGAGCGCGCGGCCGGCCCGGTGACCGGGGTCATCTGCACGCTGGGGGGCCAGACGCCGCTGGCGCTGGCGCAGCGGCTCAAGGACGCCGGCGTGCCGGTGCTGGGCACCTCGCCGGAGGCCATCGACGCCGCCGAGGACCGCGGCGCCTTCTCCCGGGTGCTGTCCGACACCGGGCTCACCGCGCCGAAGCACGGCATGGCGACGACGTTCGCCGAGGCCAGGGAGATCGCCGCCACCATCGGCTATCCGGTGCTGGTGCGCCCCTCGTACGTGCTCGGCGGGCGCGGCATGGAGATCGTCTACGAGGACGCGACGCTGGAGGCCTACATCACCAAGGCCACCGACGTCAGCACCGACCACCCGGTGCTGGTCGACCGGTTCCTCGAGGACGCCGTCGAGATCGACGTCGACGCGCTCTACGACGGCACCGAGCTGTTCCTGGGCGGGGTCATGGAGCACATCGAGGAGGCCGGTGTGCACTCCGGCGACTCGGCGTGCGCGCTGCCGCCGATCACCCTGGGCGTCACCGACGTGGCGGCGATCCGGGCGGCCACCGAGGCGCTGGCCGTCCGGATCGGCGTGCGCGGGCTGATGAACGTCCAGTACGCGCTCAAGGACGACATCCTGTACGTGCTGGAGGCCAACCCGCGGGCCAGCCGCACGGTGCCGTTCGTGTCCAAGGCGACCGCCGTCCAGCTGGCCAAGGCGGCGGCCCGGATCGCGGTGGGGGAGACCATCGCCGACCTGCGGCTGGCCGGGGTGTTGCCCGACGGCGACGGCGCCGACCTTCCGGCGGACGCCCCGATCGCGGTGAAGGAGGCGGTGCTGCCGTTCCACCGGTTCCGCACCATCGAAGGCCAGGGCGTGGACACCGTGCTGAGCCCGGAGATGAAGTCCACCGGCGAGGTGATGGGCCTGGACACCGAGTTCGGCACCGCGTTCGCCAAGTCCCAGGCCGCGGCCTACGGCGACCTGCCCACCGGGGGCACGGTGTTCGTGTCGCTGGCCAACCGGGACAAGCGGTCGGCGGTCTTCCCGGTCAAGCGGCTGGCCGACCTCGGCTTCTCGGTGCTGGCCACCGCCGGCACCGCCCAGGTGCTGCGCCGCAACGGGGTTGTCTGCGAGGTCGTCGGCAAGTACGGCGACGGGCCGGGCAACTGCGTGGAGCGGATCCTGGCCGGCGACGTCGCCATGGTGGTGAACACCCCGTTCGGGGCGCCCGGCAACGGCGGGCCCCGGCTGGACGGCTACGAGATCCGCACCGCCGCGGTCGCCGCCGGCATTCCCTGCATCACCACCGTGCAGGGCATGGCGGCGGCGGTGCAGGGCGTGGAGGCCCTCCAGCGCGGGGACATCGGGGTGCGCAGCCTGCAGGACCTGCACGCGTCGCTGGCCGCCTCCCGCGTCGCCACCCGGGCGGCCCGGCCGTGACCGTCCCCGACGGAGGCCAAAGTCGCGACTTTGGCCCAGAAGGGCCCGACGTCGCGGGCCCGAGTAGGGGCCAAAGTCGCGACTTTGGCCCCCTGCTGACCCGGCCGGCGCCGCCGGCCCGCTCCGCGCCGGTGCAGCGCACTGCCCGGGTCGCCGCGACCCGGCCGGTCGGGGCCTACGTCGAGCTGGCGCTGGACGCCCCCGACATCGCCGCGACCGCGCAGCCGGGGCAGTTCGTCGCCTTCGCCGTCGGCGGGCCCACCTCGGCGATGCTGCTGCGCCGCTCGATCGCGATCGCGGGGGTCGGCGAGGGCCGGGTCACCGTCGTCGTCGCACCGCACGGGCCCGGCTCGTCCTGGCTGGCCGGGCGCCGGGCCGGCGACGACGTCGACGTGCTGGGCCCGCTCGGCCGGCCCTTCCCGATGCCGCCGCCCGGCACCCCGGCGTTGCTGGTCGGCGGCGGGTACGGCGCGGCGGCGCTGGTCGGGCTGGCCGCCGAGCTGCGCGCGGCCGGGTCGAGGGTGGCCGCGGTGTCCGGAGCGGCCACGGCCGGGCGGCTGTGCTCGGTCGATGAGCTCACCGCCCTCGCTGACCCGGTCGTCGTCACCACCGACGACGGCAGCGCCGGCCGGCAGGGCCGGGTCACCGACGCCGTCGCCGAGCTGGTGGGCGAGGCCGGCGTCGTCTACGCCTGCGGCCCGATGGGCATGCTGCGCGCGGTGGCCGAGGACGCCGGTGCGGCCGGCGTGCCCTCCTACGTGGCCGTGGAGGAGTCGATGGCCTGCGGTATCGGGGTGTGCATGACGTGCGTGCTGCCGGTGGTCGGCGCCGACGGGTGCACGCGCCTGTCCCGGTCCTGCGTCGAGGGCCCGGTGTTCGGCGGTGATCGCGTGCGGTTCGCCGACGTCGGCACGCTGACCTGGGACGTCGTCGGCGCCGATGCGATGGGGGTGGGGGCGCCGTGACCGGCTTGGCCGTCCCGTGGGGCCAAAGTCGCGACTTTGGCCCCACGGGGGACGTCGACATGTCGACCGCCCTGGGCAGCGCGCCGCTGGTCAGCCCGGTGCTCACCGCTTCGGGTTGCTCGGCCTTCGGTCGCGAGCTCGAGCCGTTCTTCGACCTGCGCTCCATCGGCGCGGTGGTGACCAAGTCGGTGCAGCTGCGCACCCGGTCCGGGCGGCCGACGCCGCGGATGGCCGAGACCCCCAGCGGAATGCTCAACTCGATCGGCCTACAGGGGCCGGGGATCGACGGGTTGCTGGCCGAGGACCTGCCCTGGCTGGCCGAGCGCGGCGTGCCGGCGTTCGTCTCCATCGCCGGCACCCGGGTCGAGGACTTCGCCGAGCTCGCCGCCCGGCTGCGCGGCGTGCCCGGCGTGCTGGGCCTGGAGGTGAACATCTCCTGCCCGAACGTGGAGAGCCGTGGCGAGGTGTTCGCCTGCGACCCGGTCGCCGCCGCCGACGTGGTCGCCGCGGTGCGGGCCGCGGCCGATCCCGCGCAGCCGGTCTACGCCAAGCTCAGCCCGGACGTCACCGACATCGTTCCGGTGGCCCGCTCCGTCGCCGCGGCCGGCGCCGACGGCCTGTCGATGATCAACACCCTGCTGGGGCTGGTCATCGACCCCGACACGATGCGCCCGGTGCTGGGCGGGGTCACCGGTGGCCTGTCCGGGCCGGCGATCCGGCCGGTCGCGCTGCGGTGCGTGTGGCAGGTGCACCAGGCGCTGCCCGAGGTGCCGATCCTGGGCATGGGCGGCATCCGCACCGGCCTGGACGCGCTGCAGTTCGTGCTGGCCGGCGCCCGCGCGGTCTCGGTCGGTACGGCGGTGTTCAACGACCCCTCCGCCCCCGCGCGGATCCACGCCGAGCTGGCCGCGGCGCTCGGCGCGCGCGGTTTTCCCTCGCTGCGCGACGCCGTCGGGTACGCGCACCGATGATCGCACCGTTCGGGCAGCGGCTGGCCGACGCGGTGGCCGCCCGGGGGCCGCTGTGCGTGGGCATCGACCCGCACGCGCGGCTGCTGGCCGCCTGGGGGCTGACCGACGACCCTGCCGGGCTGGCCCGCTTCACCGACACCGTCGTCGAGGCCCTCGCCGGGCACGTGGCGGTGCTCAAGCCGCAGCTGGCGTTCTACGAGCGGCACGGGTCCGGCGGGATCGCGGTCCTGGAGGAGGCGGCGGCCCGGGCCCGGGCCGCCGGCGCGCTGGTGCTGCTGGACGCCAAGCGCGGCGACATCGGTTCGACCATGGAGGCCTACGCCGACTACCTGCGCCCCGGGCACCCCCTCGCCGTCGACGCG
This sequence comes from Modestobacter lapidis, assembly GCF_054780755.1. Taxonomy (NCBI): domain Bacteria; kingdom Bacillati; phylum Actinomycetota; class Actinomycetes; order Geodermatophilales; family Geodermatophilaceae; genus Modestobacter; species Modestobacter lapidis. The sequence goes on from NZ_BAAGVS010000001.1 coordinate 143,867, forward strand.
ATGACCGTCAGCCCGTTCCTCGGCCCCGGATCGCTGCAGCCGGCCGTCGACACCGCCCGGCTCACCGGCGGCGGGCTGTTCGTGCTGGCCCGGACGTCCAACCCGGACGCCGGCACGCTCCAGCACGCGCTGGTGGCCGATCGCAGCGCCGCCCAGGTCGTGGTGGACGCCGTGCGCGGCTGGAACACCCCGGGCTGGGTGGTGGGCGACCCGCTGCCCGACATCGCCGCCGTCCGAGACGTGCAGAGCCGCTGGGGCTCCGCCACCGGGTCGTTCGGCGTCGTGGTGGGCGCGACCCTGCGCGACCTGGACGTGGACCTCGACGGGCTCGGCGGGCCGGTGCTCGCGCCCGGGCTGGGCGCGCAGGGTGGCTCGGTGGCCGACCTGCGGCGGCTGTTCGGTGCCGGCACCGCCGTCGTCCCCACCGTCTCGCGCGACGTGCTGGACGCCGGGCCGGACGCCGCCGCGCTGCGGGCCGCGGCCGACCGGTGGACGGCCGAGCTCGCCGGGTGAGGCGCGCCGGACCCTGGCTGGTGCTCGGCCTCGGCGTCGTCCTGGCGGCGGCCGGTGTCGGGGTCTTCTGGGTGACGAACCTGGCGCCCGGCGGCGGTGCGGGCTGGTCGGCCTACGCGCCGCTCGAGCCCGGTGACCCGGCCCCGCCCGGTGCCGGCTGGCGCGTGCTGTGGACCCGCGGGCACCTGGTGGGCGCCGCGCTGCTCGTCCTGGGGCTGCTGCTGCTCGCCGCCGTCGGCGGGTGGCTGCTGGGCCGGCGGTCGGGTGGACGGCCGGTGTCGGGAGGGTGACGCGCCGGTGACCCGGCGTTGTGCTGCGCGTACTGACCGATAGCGGAACCCGCCGGTCCGGCGTGTCGCGGGGGGAGCACACCGTTCCGGCGCCGGGAACACCGGGCCCAGCGTGACCAGCGCGTTCGCAGTGACTAGGTTGGCGCCCAGGCTCGTGTCCCGGGCCCGTTCCGCGTACGACCACCGACCAGCACACCGCGCCGGCGACCTCGCCGGCATGAGATTGATTGGGTTGCTCCGTGCCCCTTCCTGAGTTGTCTCCCGAACAGCGCGCTGCCGCCCTGGAGAAGGCCGCCGCGGCCCGCAAGGCCCGCGCCGAGCTGCGCGAGAAGCTGAAGAGCAAGGGCGCCACCGTCGGTGACGTGCTCAAGCAGGGCGAGACCGACGAGGTCATCGGCAAGATGCGGGTCTCGGCGGTGCTGGAGTCCCTGCCCGGCGTCGGCAAGGCCCGGGCCGCCAAGATCATGGAGCGGCTGGAGATCTCCCCGACCCGCCGGGTCCGTGGGCTGGGCGCGAACCAGCGCAAGGCGCTGGAGGCCGAGTTCGCCGACGAGGTCGTCGAACCCTGAGTTCCGTCCCCACCCCGACCAGCACGCACTCCTCGAGGACGCCGAGAGTGGCCCGCCCCTCTGCCCGTCTGACGGTGCTCTCGGGTCCGTCGGGGGTGGGGAAGGGCACCGTCGTGGCCGAGGTCCGGCGCCGGCACCCGGAGGTCTGGGTGTCGGTGTCGGTCACCACGCGTCAGCCGCGGCCGGGTGAGGTGGACGGCGAGCACTACCATTTCGTCGATGCCGAGTACTTCGACTGGCTGGTCGCCAACGACGGCCTGCTGGAGTGGGCCGAGTACGCGGGCAACCGGTACGGCACGCCCAAGGCCCCGGTCGACGAGCAGCTGACGGCCGGGGCGCCGGCCCTGCTGGAGATCGAGCTGCAGGGCGCCCGTCAGGTGCGGGTCCGGGCGCCGGACGCCCAGCTGGTCTTCCTGGCGCCGCCCTCGTGGGCCGCGCTGGTCAGCCGGCTGGCCGGCCGGGGCACCGAGCTGCCGGAGGTCCAGTCCCGCCGGCTGGCCCTCGCCCAGGCCGAGCTGGATGCCGCGGGGGAGTTCGACGTGGTGGTCGTCAACGACGACGTGGCCCGGGCTGCCGACGAGTTGGTAGGCTTGTTGACTGCGCCCCCGCCCAGCCGCCGTTCCGCCCGGAACGCGGCCGAGCGGAGCGCCCCCGAGTGAGAACGGTGTCCCGGCCACCCCGGCCCCCGGTCCGCTCCCGCAATCGAAGAAGGAGCACGCTCGCCCGTGTCCGGAGTCGCACCCGCCCCTGAGGGCATCACCAACCCGCCCATCGACGAGCTGCTCGAGCGCACCAGCAGCAAGTACGGGCTGGTCATCTACGCCGCCAAGCGCGCGCGTCAGATCAACGCCTACTACAGCCAGCTCTCCGAGGGTCTGCTGGAGTACGTCGGCCCGCTGGTCGACACCGCTCCGCAGGAGAAGCCCCTGTCGATCGCGCTGCGCGAGATCAACGAGGGCCTGCTGACGCACACCGCCGGCGAGAACTAGGAGAAGGACCCCTCTGCCCCCCACGCCTCGCGAGCTCGGCGCGGGACCCTGCAGAGGGGCCGACGGCTGGTGGCGTTGCCACCGGCTGTCCCGCCCGTTGTGATGACGCCCCTGGCAGCTGCCGGGGGCTTCGTCGCGCCTGGGGGAGGATGGGTCGCATGAGCCGGATCGTGCTGGGCGTGGGTGGCGGCGTCGCCGCGTACAAGTCCGCGCTGCTGCTGCGGGAGCTCACCGAGGCCGGGCACGACGTTCGCGTCGTGCCGACCGCCTCGGCGCTGCGCTTCGTGGGCGCGGCGACCTTCGAGGCATTGTCCGGCCACCCGGTGAGCACCGAGGTCTGGGACGACGTCCCGGAGGTGGCCCACGTCCGGATCGGCCAGACCGCCGACCTGGTGGTGGTCTGCCCGGCCACCGCCGACCTGCTGGCCCGGGCCGCGGCCGGCCGCGCCGACGACCTGCTCACCGCCACCCTGCTCACCGCGCACGCACCCGTCGTCTTCGTGCCGGCCATGCACACCGAGATGTGGCTGCACTCCGCGACCCAGGACAACGTGGCGACGCTGCGCCGCCGCGGCTCGGTGGTCCTGCCGCCGGCGGTCGGCCGGCTCACCGGACCCGACTCGGGGCCCGGGCGGCTCCCCGAGCCCGCCGACGTCGCCGCGCTGCTGTCGGTGGTGCTCTCCGGTGGTGCCGCGGCGCTGGCGCCCGACCTCGGCGGCCGGCGGGTGGTGGTCAGCGCCGGTGGCACCCGGGAGCCGCTGGACCCGGTGCGGTACCTGGGCAACCGCTCGTCGGGGCGGCAGGGCTGGGCGCTGGCCCGGGTCGCCGCCGCCCGCGGCGCCGAGGTGGTGCTGGTCGCCGCCAACGTGGCGGATCCCGCGCCGTTCGGCGTGCGCACGGTCCCGGTCGGGACGGCGGAAGAGCTGCGCGCGGCGATGCACGCCGAGTGCGCCGGGGTCGACGGCTCCCGGCCCGCCGACGCGGTCGTGATGACCGCCGCGGTGGCCGACTTCCGGCCGGCGACGGTGGCGGACACGAAGCTGAAGAAGGGCAGCGCCGCGGAGCCCAGCTCGGTCGCGCTGGTCCGCAACGCCGACGTCCTTGCCGAGCTGGTCAGCGCGCGTCCGGCCGGTCAGCTGGTCGTCGGCTTCGCCGCCGAGACCGGCGATGCCGAGGGCGACGTGCTCGCCCACGCGCGGGCGAAGCTGGCCCGCAAGGGCGTGGACGTGCTGGTGGTCAACGACGTCTCGGCCGGTCAGGTGTTCGGGCACAGCGACAACGAGGTCACCGTGCTCGGCGCCGACGGCAGCACCACCGCGGTCCCGTCCGGGCGCAAGGACGCCGTGGCCGCGGGCATCTGGGACGCCGTCGTCGGCCGGCTGCCCGCCGCGGCCCCACCCGCCGGCTGACCCGTCGTCCACCGGGAGTCGATGCGACCGGGCGGGCCGACGGCGGGCACCGGTACCGTCAACGACCGGGCCCCGGCCCACCGCCGCTGTCGACCGACGCAGGGAGAACCCAGTGCCACGCCGTCTCTTCACCTCCGAGTCGGTGACCGAGGGCCACCCCGACAAGATCGCCGACCAGATCAGCGACTCCATCCTCGACGCGATGCTGGCGCAGGACCCGCGCAGCCGGGTCGCCGTCGAGACCCTGATCACCACCGGGCAGGTGCACATCGCCGGTGAGGTGACCACCTCCGGCTACGTCGACATCGCCGACATCGTGCGCAAGACGGTGCTGCGGATCGGCTACGACTCCTCCCGCAAGGGCTTCGACGGCGCCTCCTGCGGGGTGAGCGTTTCCCTCGGCGCCCAGTCCCCGGACATCGCCCAGGGCGTGGACATCGCCTACGAGGCCCGAACCGGCGGGCTCGCCGACCCGGACCGGAACGCCGAGGTGCGGGCGGCGATCGCCGAGGACCTGATCGACAAGCAGGGCGCCGGTGACCAGGGCCTGATGTTCGGCTACGCCACCGACGAGACCCCCGAGCTGATGCCGCTGCCGATCGCGCTCGCCCACCGGCTGTCCAAGAGGCTGTCCGCGGTGCGCAAGGACGGGTCGGTGCCCTACCTGCGGCCCGACGGGAAGACCCAGGTCACCGTGGTCTACGAGGACGACCGGCCGGTCGCCGTCGACACCGTGGTCGTCTCCTCCCAGCACGCGGAGGACATCTCGATCGAGACGTTGCTGGCGCCCGACGTGCAGGAGCTCGTCGTCGAGCCGGAGCTCGCCGCGCTCGGGCTGCCCACCACGGGCTACCGGCTGCTGGTCAACCCCACCGGCAAGTTCGTCATCGGCGGCCCGATGGGCGACGCCGGCCTGACCGGACGCAAGATCATCGTCGACACCTACGGCGGCATGGCCCGGCACGGCGGCGGCGCGTTCTCCGGCAAGGACCCGTCGAAGGTCGACCGGTCCGGCGCCTACGCCATGCGCTGGGTGGCCAAGAACGTCGTCGCGGCCGGGCTGGCCCGCCGCTGCGAGGTGCAGGTCGCCTACGCGATCGGTGCGGCGCACCCGGTGGGCCTGTTCGTCGAGACCTTCGGCACCAACACGGTGCCCGAGGAGGCGCTGGAGAAGGCGATCGGCGCGGTGTTCGACCTGCGCCCCGGCGCGATCGTCCGCGACCTGGACCTGCTCCGCCCGATCTACGCCCCGACGGCGGCCTACGGTCACTTCGGCCGCACCGACCTCGACCTGCCCTGGGAGCGGCTGGACCGCGTCGAGGCACTGCGCGCTGAGTTCGGCCCCCAGGCGCCCGGCTCCTCGTCCCACTGAGGAAGGACCCCTCTGCCCCCCACGCCTCGCGAGCTCGGCGCGGGCCCCTGCAGAGGGGCCGTTCCACGCGATAGCAACGACGGACTGGAGCGTTGGTGATCGCCCGGGTCGTCGTCGACGTGCCCCTGGCCCACCTGGACCGGCCCTTCGACTACGCGGTGCCCGACGAGCTGGTCGCCGACGTGCGTGCCGGCTGCCGGGTGCGGGTGCGCTTCGCCGGGAAGCTGGTCGACGGGTTCGTCCTGGAGCTCGCCGACACGACCGAGCACACCGGCAAGCTGGCGCCGCTGGCCAAGCTGGTCTCCGGTGAGCAGGTGCTCACCCCCGAGGTCGCCGCGCTCGCCCGCTCGGTGGCCGACCGGTACGCGGGCTCCATGACCGACGTGCTGCGGCTGGCGCTGCCGCCGCGCCGGGCCGCGCCGGAGAAGCGACCGGTCGCCGACCGCCCGGCCCCGCCGCCCGCACCCGACCCGGCCGGCTTCGGCCGCTACCCGACCGGTGCCGCGCTGCTGACCGCGGTCGCCGAGGGACGCCCGGCCCGGGCGGTCTGGACGGCGCTGCCGGCCGAGGACTGGCCGACCCGGCTGGCCGAGCTGGCCCAGGCGGCGCTGTCCGGCGGCCGCGGCGCGCTGCTGGTGGTGCCCGACGGCAAGGACCTCGATCGGCTGGCGGCCGCCGCCGAGCGGCTGCTGCCGCCCGGCTCCGTCGCCGTGTTGCGCGCCGACTCGGCACCCGACACCCGGTACGCCCGCTTCCTGTCCGCCTCGCGCGGCAGCGCCCAGGTGGTGCTCGGCACCCGTGGTGCGGTGCTCGCCCCGGTCCGGGACCTGGGTCTGGTGGTGATCTGGGACGACGGCGACGATCTGCACGCCGAGCCCCGCGCCCCCTATCCGCACGCCCGCGACGTGCTGGTGCACCGAGCCCACCTGGCCTCCTGCGCGGCGGTGGTCGCCGGAACGGCCCGGACCGCAGAGGCCGCGCTGCTCGTCGAGTCCGGCTGGGCGCACGAGCTGGTGGCCGACCGGGCCACGCTGCGTGCAGCCGCGCCGCGCGTGCAGGCCGTCGGCGACGAGTTCGAGCAGGCGCGGGATCCGGCAGCCCGCAGCGCCCGGCTGCCCAGCCTCGCTTTCCGGGTGGCCCGGGAGGCGCTGGCGGCGGGCACCCCGGTGCTCGTCCAGGTGCCCCGCGCCGGGTACGCGCCCGGGCTGTCCTGCGAGCGGTGCCGTGCGCCGGCCCGCTGCACCCACTGCGCCGGGCCGCTCGGCGTGTCCGCGACATCCGGCGCCGGTGGCTCCCGGGTGGCGGCCTGCCGCTGGTGTGCCCGCCCGGCGGCCGGCTTCTGCTGCCCGCACTGCTCGGGCACCCGGCTGCGCGCTTCGGTGGTCGGCTCGGCCCGCACCGCGGAGGAGCTGGGCCGGGCCTTCGCGGGGGTCGTCGTCCGGATGTCCGGCCGGGGCTCGGGCGTGCTGGCCACCGTTCCACCCGGTCCCGCGCTGGTGGTCGCGACGCCCGGCGCGGAGCCGGTCGCCGAGGGCGGCTACGGCGCCGCGCTGCTGCTGGACGCCTGGGCGCTGCTCGGCCGCGCCGACCTGCGCGCCGGGGAGGAGACGATGCGCCGGTGGGCGAACGCCGCCTCGCTGGTCCGCTCCGGCGGGCAGGTGGTGGTGGCCGCGGACGCCGGGCATCCGGTGGTCCAGGCGCTGGTGCGCTGGGACCCGGCCGGGCTGGCGGCCCGTGAGCTCGCCGACCGGCGGGAGCTGGGCTTCCCGCCGGTCACCCGGATCGCCGCCCTGTCGGCGTCCCCGGCGGCGCTGGCCGACTTCCTGGGCGCCCTGCGGCTGCCCGAGGGCGCCGACGTGCTGGGCCCGGTGCCCGAACCACCGCGACCGGGTGCCGGGGCGCCCGGTGCGGGGCCGGACGACGAGCGCGAGCGCTACCTGGTGCGGGTGCCGCGCACGCAGGGAGCGGCGCTGGCCCGCGCGCTGCACGACGTGCAGGGGGTGCGCAGCGCGCGCAAGGCGAACGAGCACGTGCGCGTCGAGCTGGACCCGCTGGACCTCGCGTAGCACATGGCGACCCTTCGGGCCGCACCGCGGCCATGAGCCGTCCCCGGCCGCCGCAGAGCCGTTGCCCGCAGTGCCGGCGGGAGCCTCCGGCCCCGCGCCGGCCCTCCGGAGCCGACTGGCGTCGGCGGCCGTGTCCGGTCAGGTGCCTCTCTTGGGCAGCGGGCGGCCCGCAGGGTCGCGATGTGCTCAGCTCTCGGACAGCAGTGCCTCGAGCTCGCGGTCCAGGGCCTCGGACGCGTCGTCGGCGGCGGCGCGGGCGGCGGCCCGCTCCCACCAGATCGGCAGCGTCGACAGGGCGGTCGCCACCCCGGCCAGCGCACCGAGCAGCAGGTGCGGGTGCCGGGAACCGCGGCGGGACAGCGCCCGTGCCGCGGGCCCGTCCACGACGGTCACGGCCAGCCCCCACGCGCCACAGACCAGCCCCGACGCCATCGCCGCGGTGGTGTCGGACGCCGGCGCCGGTTCGGAAGGTAGCCCGCGGGCCATCCGGCGCAGCGTGGGCAGCTCCTTGACCAGCATGTCGGCGCAGGTGACGGCGAGCAGCCCCGCGTAGACGGTGGCGCGCTGCCGGGACCGGGCGGGGAGATCCAGCGCTGCCTCGGCGCCGCCGACGAGGAGCCCGTCGACGAGGCTGCTGAGGAGGGCGCGCAGGCGATGGCGGAGGTGCGGGGCCATGCCCCGCACCCTAGCCAGGTGCGGCCCGCCGGCCCCGTGCGCGCGCCGCCTAGGATCGTCCGGTGAGCGTGACCCCGATCCGGATCATGGGCGACCCGGTGCTGCGCGCCCCGGCCGCCCCCGTCGTCGACTTCGACGCCGAGCTGCGGCAGCTGGTCGCCGACCTGACCGACACCATGCACGCCGCCGGCGGCGCCGGCATCGCCGCGCCGCAGATCGGTGTCGGGCTGCGGGTGTTCACCTGGTACGTCGATGGCGAGGTCGGCCACCTGGTCAACCCCGACGTGACGCCGGTGGGCGAGGAGACCGAGGAGGACGCCGAGGGCTGCCTGTCCATCCCGGGCTTCCGGTTCGACTGCCGTCGGCACCTGTACGTGGCCGCCACCGGCTGGAACATGCACGGCGAGCCGATCCGGGTGGAGGGCTCGCACAAGCTGGCCCGCGCCATCCAGCACGAGACCGACCACCTCGACGGCGTGCTGTTCGTCGACCGGCTGGACGCCGAGGCCCGGGCCGCCGCGCTCGCGGTGCTGCAGGACGCCGCGTGGCAGGGAGAGCAGGCCTGGCTCCCGTCGGGCGAGCCGCTTCCGGCGCCCGTGGTGAAGGTGAGCCCGCACTGAGGCTCCTGTTCGCCGGCACCCCGGCGCCGGCCGTCGTCGCGCTCGAGGCGCTGCTGGCCTCCGAGCACGAGGTGGTCGCCGTCCTGACCCGGCCGGACTCGCGGTCGGGGCGGGGGCGGAAGACCAGCCGGTCCCCGGTGGCCGAGCGCGCCGACGCCGCCGGCATCCCGCTGCTCCAGCCCCGCTCGCCGCGGGACCCGGACTTCCTCGAGCAGCTCGCCGCCCTCGACGTCGACTGCGCGCCCGTGGTGGCCTACGGCGCGCTGGTGCCGCCGGCAGCCCTCGGCGTCCCGAGGCACGGCTGGATCAACCTGCACTTCTCGCTGCTGCCCGCCTGGCGCGGCGCCGCGCCCGTGCAGCACGCGATCATGGCCGGTGACGAGGTGACCGGCGCCGCGACGTTCCGGCTCGAGGCCGGGCTGGACACCGGTCCGGTGTACGGCGTCGTGACCGAGCCGATCGGCCGCACCGACACCGCCGGCGACCTGCTCGACCGGCTCGCGGTCAGCGGCGCCCGCCTGCTGGTGGCCACCCTGGACGGCGTCGGGGCAGGCACGCTCGTCCCCGAGCCGCAGCCGGCGGAGGGGGTCAGCCTGGCGCCGCGGATCGAGACCGCCGACGCCCGCGTCGACTGGAGCCTGCCCGCGCACGTGGTCGATCGGCGGGTCCGCGGGGTCACCCCCGCTCCCGGCGCCTGGACGACCTGGCGCGGCGATCGGCTGCGGCTGGGCCCGGTCCGGCCCGAGGCCGGCGCCCCGGAGCTGGCGCCCGGGGAACTGGCGGTCGGACCGGACGGAGTGTTCGTGGGCACCGGGCGCGGCGGCGTCCGCCTCGGGCAGGTGCAGCCGGCCGGAAAGCGGATGCTCGGTGCCGCCGACTGGGCGCGCGGCGCCCGGCCGGCACCGGGGGAGAGGTTGGGCGCATGAGCCAGCCACCACGGCGCGGACCGGGCCGGGGCCCGGGCAACCAGCGCCCGCCGCAGCGGCGGCACCGTCCCGTCCTGGACGGCGCGCGGCTCACCGCCTACGACGTGCTGGACGGCGTGACCAGCCGTGCGGCCTACGCCAACCTGCTGCTGCCCCAGCTGCTGCGCGAGCGGCAGCTGGAGCCGCGCGACGCCGGTTTCGCCACCCAGCTGGCCTACGGCGCGCTGCGGGCCACCGGCACCCTGGACGCGGTGCTGTCCACGCTGGTGTCCCGGCCGCTGGCCGAGCTCGACCCGCGGGTGCTCGACCTGCTCCGGTTGGGCGCCTACCAGCTGATCGACCTGCGGGTGCCGGCGCACGCCGCGGTCGACACCACCGTCGCCCTCACCCGGGCGATCGTCGGCACCGGCGCCTCCGGCCTGGTGAACGCGGTGCTGCGCAAGGTGGCCGCCGGCGGCGACCGGGACGCCTGGGTGGCCGCCCTGGCCCCGGCGGACGAGGACTCCCGGCTCGCGTTGACCACCGACCATCCCCGCTGGATCGTCGACGCCTGGCGCGACGCCCTGGACGATCCCGCCGAGGTGGAGGCTGCGCTGCTCGCCGACGACGCCGCCCCCGAGGTGCACCTGGTCGCCCGGCGGGTCGGCCGGGACGAGCTGGTGGCCGAGTCCGGGGGCGAGCCGGGCCCCTGGTCGCCGTACGCGGTGCGGCTGGCCGGCGGCGACCCCGGCCGGATCGGTGCGGTGCGCTCCGGCGACGCCGCCGTGCAGGACGAGGGCAGCCAACTGGCCGCGCTCGCGCTGGCCCGGGTGCCGCTCGACGGTCCGGACACCGCCTGGCTGGACATGTGTGCCGGCCCCGGTGGCAAGGCTGCGCTGCTGGCCGCCGTGCGTCCCGGCGGCGTGCACCTGACCGCGGCCGACCGGGCCGAGCACCGGGCCGAACTGGTCCGCTCGGCGCTGGCCGGGAACGCCGACGTCGACGTCCGGGTCGTCGACGGCACCGCGCCGGACTGGCCGGCCGGCTCCTTCGACCGGGTGCTGCTCGACGCCCCGTGCACCGGGCTGGGCGCGCTGCGTCGCCGTCCCGAGGTCCGCTGGCGGCGCACTGCCGCCGACGTCGCCCCGCTGGCCGACCTGCAGCGGGCGCTGCTGGACAGCGCGCTGGCAGCGGTCCGGCCCGGGGGAGTGGTCGCCTACGTGACCTGCTCCCCGCACACCGCCGAGACCGTCGACGTGGTGGGCGCGGCGGCCGGGCGGGAGGACGTGGAGGTGCTGCCGGTGGCCCCGCTGTTCCCCGAGCTGCCGGGGCTGGCCCGCGGCGGGTACGGGCAGCTGTGGCCGCACCGGCACGGCACCGACGCGATGTTCATCGCGCTGCTGCGCCGCACCCGGTAGCCGGCGGCGGGGCGGGGCGCTAGCTTCCGACGCTGTGCCGTGGCTGCCCGACGACTTCGTCCACCCGCTCCGCGCCGATCTGCCGACCGGTGAGCACCTGCGGCCGATGGGCGCGGCGGACACCGGGATCGACTTCCCGGCGGTGATGGGTTCCCGGGAGCGGCTGTGGTCGATCTACGGCCGCGCGTGGGGGTGGCCGCCGGCCACGATGACGCCCGCGCAGGACCGCGCGGACCTCGCCCACCACGAGCGGGACATCGCCGCGCACGCGAGCTTCCTGTACGGGTTGTTCGACCCGGCGGAGACCGAGCTGCTGGGGTGCGTGTACATCGATCCGCCGGAGAAGACCGGCGGTGCCGACGCCGAGGTCTCCTGGTGGGTGGTCGACCGGCTGGTGGGCAGCGACGTCGAGCGGGCCCTGGACGAGCTGGTGCCCCGCTGGCTCGCCGCGGAATGGCCGCTGCGCCGTGCCCGGCTGGTGGGCCGGGACATCAGCTGGGACGACTGGTCCGCGCTACCGGACCTGCCGTGAGCCGCCGGGCGCGACGGATCAGCCCGGCTCGCCACGCCTGCCGACCGTCGGGGGCATGCTCGTCGGGCCGGTGGTCCTCGGTCGGCCGTGGCCGGGATGGAGCGAGCACCAGCTCCCGCCGCCGCCCCACCGGCGGAGGGCGCCCGCGACCCCGCTGACCAGCGTCGCGGCGGGGTGAGCTGCGGGCGATGCAGCCGCTGTTCCGCACCGCCGTGACGGGCGTCACGACGGTGCGTCGACCGGGTCGGGAGGCCCGCCGCCCGGGCCCTACGATCATCCGGTGGCCAGGGAACCGATGATCGCGCCCAGTCTGCTGTCCGCCGACTTCGCCCGCCTGGCCGACGAGGTGCAGCGGGTCGCCGACGCCGACTGGCTGCACGTCGACGTCATGGACGCCCACTTCGTGCCGAACCTGACCCTGGGCCTGCCCGTCGTCCAGGCGATCCAGGCGGTCAGCCCGGTGCCGCTGGACTGTCACCTGATGATCGAGGCCCCCGAGCGCTGGGCGCCGGGCTACGCCGAGGCCGGCGCCCGCAACGTCACCGTGCACGCCGAGGCCTGCCGCGACCCCCGCGCCGTCGCCCGCGACCTGCGGGCCGCCGGTGCCCTGGCCGGGCTGGCGATCAAGCCGGGCACGCCGCTGGAGGCCTACCTCGACGTGCTCCCCTACTTCGACACCCTGCTGGTGATGACCGTCGAGCCCGGCTTCGGCGGCCAGTCGTTCATGTCCGAGGTGCTGCCCAAGGTCCGCGAGGCCCGCCGGCTGGTCGACAGCGGCCACCTGACGCTGTTCCTCGAGGTCGACGGCGGCATCAACGCCGACACCATCGAGGCGGCCGCGCAGGCCGGCGCGGACGTGTTCGTCGCCGGGTCCGCGGTCTACGGCGCCGACGACCCCGCGGCCGCGATCGCCGCGCTGCGGGCGCAGGCCGCCGGCGTGCGCGGGTGAGCCCGTCCGCTGCCGAGCGGACCGCGATGGCCCGGGCCCGCGAGCTGGGCGCGCGCGTGCTGGGCAGCACCAGCCCGAACCCGGCGGTGGGCGCCGTCGTCCTGGACGCCGCCGGCCGGATCGCGGGGGAGGGGGCGACCTCGCCGCCGGGCGGCGCGCACGCCGAGGTGCACGCCCTGGCCCAGGCCGGCGAGCGCGCCCGCGGCGGCACCGCCGTCGTCACGCTCGAGCCGTGCGCGCACACCGGTCGCACCGGCCCGTGCGCCGACGCCCTGCTGGCCGCCGGGGTCGCCCGGGTGGTCGTCGCCGTCCCCGAGCCCACGCAGCTGGCCGGTGGCGGCGCGACCCGGCTGCGGGCAGCCGGGGTCGACGTCGAGCTGGGGGTGGAGCAGGCCGCGGCGGAAGCGGGCGCGCTCGGCGCCTGGCTCACCGGCGTCCGGGAACACCGGCCGCAGGTCGTGTGGAAGGTGGCCGCCACCCTCGACGGCCGGGTCGCCGCCGCCGACGGCACCAGCCGCTGGATCACCGGGCCGCAGGCCCGGGCCGAGGTGCACCGGCTGCGCGCCACCTGCGACGCGGTGCTGGTCGGCTCGGGCACCGCCCTCACCGACGATCCGCAGCTGACCGTGCGCGACGCCGAGGGGCGCCCGGCCGAGCGGCAGCCGCTGCGCGTGGTGCTGGACCGGCGCGGCCGGTTGCCCGCCACCGCCCGGGTGCTGGACGACGCCGCCCGTACGCTGGTCAGCCGGGCGGCGACGCCCGCAGCGCTGCTGGCCGAGCTGTTCGACCGCGATGTCCGGCGGGTACTGCTGGAGGGTGGGCCCACGCTGGCCGCCGCCGTCCTCGGGGCGGGGCTGGTCGACGAGGTCGTGGTGCACCTGGCGCCCCAGCTGCTGGGCGCGGGTCCCTCGCTCGTCGGCGACCTGGGAATTCCCACGATGGGCGGGGCGCTGCACCTGCAGGTCGTCGACGTCACCCTGATGGGCGGGGACGTGCAGGTCAGGTTGCGGCCCACCCGGCACACTGGTGGCAGGACCGCAGCGGCGGTCCCGACCGGAGGAGGGAGCTGACGTGTTCACCGGCATCGTGGAAGAGGTCGGCACCCTCGTCGTCCGCCAGGAGGCGGGCGACAGCGCCGTGCTGCGCATCCGGGCCCGCAAGGCCGTCGACGGTGTCGCCCTCGGCGACTCGATCGCGGTCAACGGCGTGTGCCTGACCGTCACCGGCGTCGAGCCCGGGTCGGACGGCACCGGCGTGTGGAGCACCGACGTGATGGCCGAGACGCTGCGCCGCAGCAGCCTGGATGCCGTGGGTTGCGGCGACCGGGTCAACCTGGAGCGCGCCGTCACCGTGCAGACCCGGCTGGGCGGGCACCTGGTGCAGGGGCACGTCGACGGCGTGGGCACCGTGGTCTCGCGCACGCCCGGGGAACACTGGGAGGTCGTGCGGATCTCCGTTCCGGCCGACCTCGCCCGCTACGTGGTGGAGAAGGGCTCGATCACCGTGGACGGCGTCTCGCTCACCGTCAGCGCGCTGGCCGGGGGCGGGGCGGGCGACCCGACACCGCCGTGGTTCGAGGTCAGTCTCATCCCCACCACCCTGCGCGAGACCACCCTGGGCGAGCGAGCCCCCGGTGACCGGGTCAACCTGGAGGTGGACGTCATCGCCAAGTACGTCGAACGACTGTTGGGGGCACGTTCATGACCGGCTCGCACCTGGAGCAGCTGGACTCGATCGAGAGCGCGATCGCCGCGATCAAGGACGGCCGGCCGGTCGTCGTGATCGACGACGAGGACCGGGAGAACGAGGGCGACCTGATCTTCGCCTCCGAGCTCGCGACGCCCGAGCTGGTCGCCTTCATGGTCCGGTACACCTCGGGCTACATCTGCGTCGCGGTCACCGAGGCCGACGCCGACCGGCTGGATCTGCCGCCGATGTTCCGGGTCAACCAGGACCGCCGCGGCACCGCCTACACGGTCACCGTCGACGCCCGCGAGGGCGTCACCACGGGCATCTCCGCCTTCGACCGGGCGGCGACCATCCGGCTGCTGGCCTCGGCCGAGACCGCGTCGGTCGACCTGGCGCGGCCCGGGCACATCGTGCCGCTGCGGGCCAGGGACGGCGGCGTGCTGCGCCGGCCCGGGCACACGGAGGCCGCCGTCGACCTGGCCGTGCTGGCCGGGCTGCGCCCCTCGGGCACGCTGTGCGAGGTGGTCAGCGAGAAGGACCCGACCGGCATGGCCCGCGGCGACGAGCTGCGGGTGTTCGCCGACGAGCACGACCTGGTGATGGTCTCGATCGCCGATCTGATCGCCTACCGCAAGCGCTTCGACAAGCTCGTCGAGCGGGTCGCCGAGGCCCGCGTGCCGCTGCGGCCCGGGGAGTTCACCGCCGTGGGCTACCGCAGCTCCTACGACGACCGCGAGCACGTGGCCTTCGTCTACGGCGACATCTCCAGCGGCGACGACGTGCTGGTCCGGGTGCACTCCGAGTGCCTGACCGGCGACGTCTTCGGCTCGCTGCGCTGCGACTGCGGCCCGCAGCTGGACGCCGCGCTGGCCGCGGTCGCCCAGGAGGGCCGGGGCGTGGTGCTCTACATCCGCGGCCACGAGGGCCGCGGCATCGGCCTGCTGCACAAGCTGCAGGCCTACCAGTTGCAGGACGCCGGCGTGGACACCGTCGACGCCAACCTGGACCTGGGGCTGCCCGCCGACGCCCGCGACTACGGCACCGGTGCGCAGATCCTGGTCGACCTGGGCGTGCACACGATGCGGCTGCTCACCAACAACCCGGCCAAGCGCGCCGGGCTGGAGGGCTACGGTCTGAAGATCACCGGTCGTGTCGCGCTGCCGACGCACGTCACGCCCGAGAACGTCGGCTACCTGCGCACCAAGCGCGACCGGATGGGACACCTGTTGGAGATCATCGAGCCGGACGGCCACCCGGCCGGCCAGGGGAGCGACATCCCGATGCGCCACGACGAGCAGCCCGTATGAGCGAGCTTGCGAGCGAATTCATGAGCGCAGCAGTGTCACGAATGTGGTCGACGAGCGCCAGCGAGGAGATCTCATGAGTGGCGGAGGAGCTCCCCGTCAGGAGCCGGTCAACGCCTCGGGGCTGACCCTGGGCATCGTGGCCGCCAGCTGGCACGCCGACATCACCGATTCCCTGCTGGCGCGGGCCCTGGCCTGCGCGCAGGCCTCGGGGGTGGCCGAGCCCACCGTGGTCCGGGTGCCGGGTGCGATCGAACTGCCGGTCGTCGCCCAGGCGCTGGCGAGCACCCACGACGCCGTCGTCGCGCTGGGCGTGGTCGTCCGCGGCGGCACGCCGCACTTCGAGTACGTCTGCGACTCGGTGACCGCCGGGCTCACCCGGGTGTCGCTGGATGCCGCCACCCCGGTGGGCAACGGTGTGCTGACCACCGAGGGCGAGCAGCAGGCCCGGGACCGCGCCGGCATGGACGAGTCGGCCGAGGACAAGGGCTGGGAGGCCACGGCCGCCGCGCTGGCCACCGCGCTGGTGCTGCGCGACCTGCGGGGCCCCGAGCGGACGACAGGTTTCCAGGCCATGCCGTTCAGTACCCGGGGGCCCGGCGCGTGAAGACGTTCGACAGCTTGTTCGCCGAGCTCACCGAGAAGGTGGCCGCCGGTGACCAGGCGTCCGGGACGGTGACCGCCGTCCGGGACGGCGTGCACGCGGCGGGCAAGAAGGTGGTCGAGGAGGCCGCCGAGTCGTGGATGGCGGCCGAGCACGAGGGCGAGGAGCGGACGGCGGAGGAGATCAGCCAGCTCCTCTACCGGGTGCAGGTGCTGATGCTGGCCCGCGGCCTGACGCTGCAGGACGTCTACGCTCACCTCTGAAAAAGTAGAAGGACCCCGCTGCCCCCCACCGCTCGCGAGCTCGCGGCGGGGCCCCTGCAGCGGGGCCATAGCCGCCCGTCACCCGAAGGAGCAACAACGTGCTGCGCGTGGCCGTGCCCAACAAGGGTGTCCTGAGCGAGCCGGCCGCGGCGATGCTGGCCGAGAGCGGCTACCGGCAGCGGCGCAGCACCAAGGACCTCGCGGTCTACGACCCGGACAGCGACACCGAGTTCTTCTACCTGCGCCCGCGGGACATCGCCGTCTACGTGGCCGCCGGGACCCTCGACGTCGGCATCACCGGCCGGGACATGCTGCTGGAGACCACGCCGCCCGACGGGGTCGGCGCCGCGGCCGAGGTCATGCCGCTGGGCTTCGGCCGGTCCTCGTTCCGCTTCGCCGCGCCGGCGGACTCAGCCATCGACGGGCCCGAGCGGCTGGCGGGCACCCGGATCGCCACGGCGTACCCGGGCCTGCTGGAGCGGTATCTGGACGAGACCGGCATCAAGGCCACCGTGGTGAAGCTGGACGGCGCGGTGGAGACCGCCTGCCGGCTGGGCGTGGCCGACGCGGTCTGCGACGTCGTCGAGACCGGGACGACGCTGCGGGCGGCCGGGTTGCGGATCATCGGCGAGCCCGTGCTCGCCAGCGAGGCGATCCTGGTCCGCCGGGCCGGCGCCGAGGAGATCCCCGCGGTCGCCCAGCTACGTCGCCGGCTGCGGGGGGTCCTGGTGGCCCGCCAGTACGTGATGCTCGACTACGACTGCCCCAACGACATCCTCGCCGAGGCGACCGCGATGACCCCGGGCCTCGAGGGCCCGACGGTGAGCCCGCTGCAGACCGAGGGCTGGTCGGCGGTGCGTGCGATGGTGCGGCAGAGCGACACCAACCGGGTGATGGACGAGCTCTGGGAGCTCGGCGCCCGCGCCATCCTGGTCACCAGCATCCACGCCTGCCGCATCTGAGGAAGGCCCCGATGCCCCCCACCACGCGCAGGTTCGCGGTGGGGCGCCGCAACGGGGCCATCGTGGGACTGCTGCTCCTGCCGTTGGCCGTGCTGGCCGGCTGCGCGTCGGGCAGCACGGCCGGCGGGGTCCCCGCCGGCACCGACCGGCCGGAGAACGACCTGGTGGTCGAGATCGACCGCGGCGCCGGCAGCCCGGTGGAGCGGTACACGCTGACCTGCGCCGGGCCCGGCGAGGGCGACCTGCCCGACGCCGCGGCGGCCTGCACGCACCTGCAGCGGATGTCCGAGCCCTTCGCGCCGCTGCCGGCCGACGTGATGTGCAGCCAGCAGTACGGCGGCCCGCAGACCGCCCGGGTCACCGGCCGGTGGGGCGGGGAGCCGGTGGACCTGACGCTGTCGCGCACCGACGGGTGCCGGATCTCCCAGTGGGATGCGCTGGGCCCGCTGCTCCCCGGGCCGGTCGGGTAGCGGCGGGCGCCCGTCGGCGTCAGCGCGACGGGCCCCCGCCGTTCAGCGGGGGCGGGTGGTCCGGTCGACGAGGTCGATCGCGGTGCACAGGCCCAGCGCCAGGGCCCGGCCGCTGGTGGAGCCGGTGCGCAGCAGGGCGTCGATCGCCGGCGGCAGCGAGCCGTCGCCGACCAGGGCGCGGAGGACGGCGGCGAACTCGCCGCTCACCCGGCCGGCTGCGGCGTGTCGCAGCAGCGCCCGGGACAGCTCGGTGGTGCGGCCGGCGGCCAGTCCGGTGACGCCGGCGCCGAAGCGCTCGGCCGCCGGGTGACCCAGCAGGACCAGGCCCGCGGTGGTGCCGGCCAGCACGTCGTCGCCGGCGGGGGTGAGGCCCGGGCCCAGCCCGACCAGCCGGGTGGCGGTGCGGAGCGCGGCATCGAGGTCGGCCCGGCGGACCGCCCCGCGCAGCGCGGCCAGCGGGCCGCTCGGGCCGCTGGGCAGCCCGGGGAGGGTGAAGGCGCTGTGCGGCACGCCGTCGCCGTAGACGGCGGTGCGGAGCAGCCGGACCCCCTCGGGTAGCAGTGCCGGACGGGCAGTGGGCAGCTTGGGGCGGGGATCCCACCAGGCGGCGGCCCGCACGGTGAGGTCGCCGACGGTGACCCGGCCGCCGCCGACCTGCGCCGGTGCGCCGCTGGGCACCGCCACCAGGGGGCGGCCGTTGGAGGGGCGGAACAGCACGCAGCCCAGTGGTAGCCGGGCGGCGTCGGCCGTGAGGACGCCGACGACGTCGGGCCCCGCCGGGGTCTGCACGGTGAGGTAGATCGCCGCAGGCGCCGAGAGCAGGACGCGCGCCTCGCGGACCGGCCCGCGAAGCAGGTCGGCCACGCCGGTACTGGCCTGCGCCGGAACCACCTGGCCCGCTGTGCGGAGGGCCGCCCCGGTGGCCGCGGCTGCCGCCGCGGACTCGCGGGGCAGCGGGATGGTGGGCACGCCGGCCCGGGCGGCCCGCCCGCCCTGTGCGGTCCGTTGCGCTCCGGCGTCGCCCTGCCCGCCGGAGCCTCCGTCGATGGTGCGCATGCGGCCTCCCACCCCTTCGGTGGACGGGGCAGGCAGATGCCGCCAGCCCCGTCCCGGTCAGCTGATCACAGGTGGCGGGGAGGCTCCCCCGTCTCGCGGGAGCGCCCTACCATCCGACCCGGACCAGTGCCGGAACACGAACCTAGATGGCGCGTCCTCCGGCCCTGTATGGCGATTCTCGCCAAGGATGGGTGTGCTCGTCCAGGGACGTCTGACAGAATCCATCCGACGGAGGTCCCGTCGTGGCACTTGGGGGAACGTAGAGTGACTGAGCGTGACACATCCGTGAGTTTCCTTGCGCAACGCGACCGGATGGCTACGTTGAGTCCCGTGCCACCGTCCACCGAACCGGTGCTGTCCCAGGTCCCGCCGGCCGACCGCAGCGCGTTGCAGAACAGCATGGGCCTGGCCGTCGAGCAGGTGCTCGCCCTGCCGGGCATGACCGGCACCGTCATCGTCGCCGGGGCGACGGGTGAACGCCGCGTGGTGCGGCACGTGGTCGTCGACGACCCGGCCGATCCACTCGGGGGCGCCGGGCCGGACGTCCTCATCATGCTCGCGGGCCCGTTGCCGAAGGCCGATCCCGCGCACTACCGCGCGCTGGTCGAGCGGCTGCACCGCGGCGGCAGTGCCGCGCTGGCCTACCGCACCGGAGACCGGTCCACGTCCGGTGACGTCGTCACCGGGCTGCCGGCCGAACTGCTCGCCGAGGCCGACCGCCGCGGCTTCCCGGTGTTCGCCCTGCCGGCCACCGCCCGGCTCGACGAGGTCGTGGCGGAGGTGCTCGGCGCGATCATCAGCCGGCAGACCCAGGCGCTGAGCCTGGCCAACCGGATGCACAACCAGTTCATCGACGTCGCGCTGTCCGGTGGCGGGCTCGCCGAGGTGACCGGTCAGGTGTCGACGTTCCTGGACGGCGCGGCCGTGCTCGGGCTCGGCCCCGACCGGGAGCTGGCCACCAGCGCCGGTCCGGCCCAGGACGTCGAGGAGATCCGCGACTGGCTGTGGCTGCTCGACGCCGCCGCGGACGACGCCTTCGCCGACCTGACCCCCTCCCGGCGGCTGTCGGGCAACCGGGCCGACCAGAGCGTGGTCACCCCGGCCAGCGTGCTGGCCGGGGCCGACCTGTCGCCGGCCGACGGCATCCTGCTGGTGCCCGGCCACCACGAGCTACCCGGCGGGGTCGGGGAGTACGCGGTCGCCCCGATCATGGCCGGCGACCAGCGGCACGGCTGGCTGGTGGCGGTGAACCGGCACGGCCCGATGCTGGTGGGCGCCGGGGTCGTGCTCGAGCAGGCCGCGGTCATCGCCGCGCTGTCGGAGATCCGGCACGCGGCGGTGCACTCGGTGGAGCTGCGGTTCCAGGGTGACCTGGTGCGGCGGCTGGTCGGTGGCACGGTGCGGCACACCGAGCGGGTGCTGGCCTACACGCGGTCCTTCGGGTGGCGGCTCGACGGCCCGGTCGTCGTCCTGGTCACCGCCACCGAGACCGTGGAGTCCGGCAGCGACCCCACCCGGGCACTGGACGTGCTCGACCGGCTGGCCGACGGCTGGCGGGCAGCGGTCGACGCCGAGGTCGCGGGTGCCGCCGTCGCGGGCCTGTCCACCGAGATCGTCACCGTCCTACCGCTGGACGGGCGCACGCCCGAGGAGATCTCCGGGCTGGTCGCTGCGGTCACCGCCAGGGTGAACGGCCGGCTGCGGCGGGTCGGTCGGCTGCTGGGCACCGGCATCGGCCGGCCGGCCGAGACGCTGACCGCGCTGGCCGACGCCTACCAGCAGGCCCAGCGGGCGCTGGTGGTCGGGCAGGAGATCCACGGCGGTCACGCGGTGACCCACTTCGACCAGCTGGGGGTGTTCCGGCTGCTGTCGCTGATCCCCGACAGCAACGAGCTGCGTTCCTACGTCGACGAGGTGCTCGGCCCGCTGGCCGAATCGGCGGACGCGGACTCCAGCGACCTGCGCGAGACGCTGCGGGTGCTGCTGGAGACCAACCTCAATGTGGCCGAGTCCGCCCGCCGGCTGCACTTCCACTACAACACGATGCGCTACCGGATCGGGAAGCTCGAGCGCATGCTCGGGCCCTTCACCACCGATCCGACGCTGCGGCTGAACCTGCTCCTGGCGCTGCACGCCGCCCGCATGCGGGGGCTCGACTCCTCGCACCGCCCACCGCTGGAGCACGTGGCCGCGACGGTCGTCGACGACGGGCTCGAACAGCTCGCCTGATCGAGGACCTGCTGCCCCCACGGCGGGGCCGCGCGCGCGGGTGCCGACGCGCGGTCTGGCACGGTGCGGTTCCTCAGCGCTGAGCTACTCGGCTCGGCCCTTGCCGGTGGTTGGTTCCGAGGAGGACCCATGACGTTCGGGTGGAAGCTCTACGGGGACGGCAGCACGCCGCCGCTGGGCGAGGCCGTCGCCCCCGACGAACGGCTGTCCTGGCCGCGCACCGTCGGCATCGGTGCCCAGCACGTGGTGGCGATGTTCGGGGCGACCTTCGTCTTCCCGCTGATCATGGGGCTGGACGCCAACCTGGCGATCATGATGAGCGGGATCGCCACGATCCTGTTCCTGCTGATCGTCAAGGGGCAGGTGCCGAGCTACCTGGGCACGTCCGCGGCCTTCGTCGGCGGGGTGCTGGCGGTCCGCGCCGCCGGCGGGGACGACAGTGACGTCGTCGGCGCGATCCTGGTGTCCGGTGTCGTGCTGGCCGTGGTCGGCGCGCTGATCCACGTGCTGGGGCCCCGGGTGGTCAACGCCGTCCTGCCCCCGGCGGTCACCGGCGCGGTCATCATCATCATCGGGTTCAACCTCGCGCCGGTGGTGGCCAACACCTACTGGCCGCAGGACCAGTGGGTCGGCCTGGCCACCATGGTCTTCGTCATCGTCGCCTCCCTCCTGCTGCGCGGCTTCTGGGCCCGCGTCTCGATCCTGCTCGGCCTGGTCTTCGGCTACCTGCTGTCGCTCCTGCTCGACGTCCTGGCCGGGCCGATCACCTCACCCGACGGCACCGGCGCGGTCGTCACCCGGGACCGGATCGACTTCGGCGCGGTCGCCCAGGCCGACTGGGTGGGCCTGCCGGAACTCACCTTCCCCTCGTTCTCGGTGAACTACTCGCTGCTGGTGCTGCCCGCCGTCATCGCGCTGGTCGCGGAGAACGCCGGGCACGTCAAGGCGGTCGCGGCGATGACGAAGCGGGACCTCGACCCGGTCATGGGCCGCGCGATCTTCGCCGACGGGGTCGGCACCGTGGTCGCCACGGCTGTCGGGGGCTCGCCGACCACCACCTACGCGGAGAACATCGGCGTCATGGCCGCCACCCGGGTCTACTCCACCGCGGCCTACTACGTCGCCGCGATCGTCGCGATCCTGCTCGGGCTGTGCCCGAAGTTCGGCGCGTTGATCAACATCATTCCAGGCGGGGTGCTCGGGGGCATCACGGTGATCCTCTACGGGATGATCGGCCTGCTCGGCGCGAAGATCTGGAAGGAGAACCGGGTCGACTTCGCCAACCCGATCAACCTGGTGCCGCTGGCCGCCGGGATCATCATCGGCATCGGCAACGTCAACCTGGTGTTCACGGACGAGTACTCACTCGGCGGCATCGCGCTGGGCTCGATCGTCGCGGTCGCCGGGTGGCACCTGGCCAAGGTGCTCGCACCGGCGGACATGCAGGCCGCGCTCAGCGCCGAGAGCGGCTTCGATGCCGGCACCGGCCCGGCCCTGGACGCCACCGGTGGTCACCGGGTCGATGGCGGTGGTCACCGGGTCGATGGCGGTGGTCACCGGGTCGACGGCGGTGGTCACCGGGTCGACGGCGGTGACCCGGGCAGCGCCGATCCCTCCGACGTCGACCGCGGCGCCCAGCGGTCCTGACCCGACCGGCGTGGCCGCTGACGCGTGCCGGGCGCGGGATCGGGGCACGGGGCACGGGGGCCGCACCCGGCGGCCCGCGGAGGAGGAACGCATGACGGAGCGCAGCCAGCCCCTGACCGGCAAGGTCGCCCTGGTCACCGGAGCATCGTCGGGCATCGGTGCGGCCACGGCGATCGCGCTGGCCGAGGCGGGTGCGGCGGTCGCGATCGGCGCCCGGCGGCGCGACCGGCTGGACGCGCTGTCGGCCACGCTGTCCGACCGTGGCGCCCGGGTCGTGACCCTCGACCTCGATGTCACCGACGAGCAGGCGTGCACCTCAGCGGTGGCCCGCACCCGGGAGGAACTCGGCGGGCTCGACGTCCTGGTCAACAACGCCGGGGTGATGCTGCTGGGCACCATCGTCGGTGCCGACACCGACGACTGGCGCCGGATGATCTCCACCAACGTCCTCGGGCTGATGTACACCACCCACGCCGCCATCGACGGCATGGTCGCGCAGGGATCGGGCGACATCGTCAACATCTCCAGCGTGGCCGGCCGGACGGCCCGCAAGGGGGCCGGCGTCTACAACGCCAGCAAGTGGGCGGTCAACGCCTTCAGCGAGTCGTTGCGCCAGGAGGTCACCGGTCGCGGGGTGCGCATCGGGCTGGTCGAGCCGGGCGCGGTGGCCACCGAGCTGACCAGCCACATCACCCAGCCCGATGCGAAGGCGGCCGCGGCGCGGACGGCGGCGGACATGCGCACGCTGCAGGCCGAGGACATCGCCCGGGCCGTGCTCTACCTGGTGACGCAGCCGCCGCACGTGGCGGTCAACGAGGTGCTCGTCCGACCCACCGACCAGGAGCGCTGACCGGGCCGGGGCGCGCACCGTCCGCGCGCCGGGCCCCGGGGAGGGATCAGCCCGCCGGTGCGCTGCCGCCGGCGACCTCGTGGGCGATCCCGGCCAGCTGGGACCGGACCCAGGCGTGCGCCGGGTCGGCCGTGTTCCGGGGGTGCCACCACTGCGCCTCCACGAACGGGGGGACGGCGACGGGTGGGGCGAGGAAGCGGAGCTCCGCGGTCCGCGACAGGTGGGACGCGGCCCGTGCCGGGACGACGGTCATCAGGTCGGTGCCCTGCAGGACGTAGGGGGCGAGCAGGAAGCTCTCGACGGTGACGTCCACCTGGCGCGCGGCGCCGAGCCGGCCCAGGTGGACGTCGGCGAGCGAGACCGGGTGGCCGGCGCCCATCGAGTAGACGACGTGGCCCAGCTCCAGGTACTGCGCCTCGGTGACGGCGTTCCCCACCCGCTCGCTCCCGGCCCAGACGCAGCACAGCCAGGAGTCCTCGAAGAGCGGCTGGTGCGGGAGCGCCGCCCCGGCCATGACCGCGGTCGGTTCGATGACCAGGTCCGCGCGTCCGTTCCGCAGCAGCCCGACCGGGTCCAGCGCCCGGGGGAGGACCTCGATCCGCACGTACGGCGCGCGCCGTCGGAGCGTCCGGACCAGCGGCCCGATGAGCATGAGCACGCTGTAGTCGGAGCAGCTGATCCGGTAGGTGCAGGGGTCGGTCGACGGGTCGAAGCCCAGCCGCTCGTCGAGCGCATGCTGCAGCAGGGCGAGGGCCTCGCGGACCGGGTGGACCAGCGTCTCCGCCCGCGGGGTGAGCACCGACGCCGCGCCCTCGCGCACCAGCAGGGGGTCGTCGAACATCCGGCGCAGCCGGGCCAGCGCGTTGCTCATCCCCGGCTGGCTCAGCCCGACCCGGCGCGCGGCCCGGGTGACGCTGCGCTCGGCCAGCAGCGCATCGAGGGCCACCAGGACGTTGAGGTCGACCGAGCTCAGCTGCACGGAGCGGATCCTGGCCCGTCGACATCACTGATGGCAATGCCGAGCATTGACAGCACTTGCTTGTCCAATGTCATCGTCCGCACCTAGCGTCCGCTGCATGTCGAACAGCCCGGTCCAGGAGGTCCCCGTCCTCGTCATCGGCGGCAGCATGGTCGGGTTGGCCACCGCCGTCTTCCTGACCTCCCACGGGGTGACCCCGTTGGTGGTGGAGCGGCACGACGGCACCGCCATCCACCCGCGGGCCGGGCACTTCCACCTGCGCACCCTCGAACTCCTCCGTTCCGTGGGCCTCGAGGACCCGGTCCGGGAGATGTCGGCGGCGCACTTCTTCCCCAACGGCGGGGTGAACGCCGTCGAGACGCTGGCGGGTGGCGAGATCGCGTCCTACATCGCCGACCTCAACGCGGGAGTCGAGGAACTCAGCCCGTCGCGGCGGCTGTTCGTGGCCCAGCAGGCGCTGGAGCCGGTGCTACGCCAGGCGGCGGAGCGCTCCGGCGCGGAGTTGCGGTACGGCACCGAGGGCCGGCTCCTCACCCAGGACGCCGACGGGGTGACCGCGGTGGTCCGCGACCGGGCCACCGGGGCCGAGCAGACCGTGCGTGCCCGGTACCTCGTCGCCGCCGATGGGTGGCGCAGCCCGATCCGCGCCCAGCTGGGCATCGGGATGGAGGGCCACGGCTGGCTGTCCGACAGCGCGACGATCTACTTCCGGGCGGACTGCCGGGGCCTGCTCGCCGACACCGATCTCGGGGTGATCTACGTCAGCAATCCCGCCGTCCGCGGCTTCTTCCGGTTCGAGCGGACCGGCACCGGTGGCTTCCTGGCGGTGAACACCCTCGGCGACCCGACCCGGCCGGGCGCCCTCGACGTGACGGCGGGGCTCACCACCGAGGGCGCGGCCGGCATCCTCCGTGCCGCGATCGGGGTGCCGGACCTCGACGTGGAGGTGCTGGACGTGGCGCCCTGGCAGGCCCGGGCAGACGTGGCCGAGCGCTACCGGGACGGCCGCGTCTTCCTGGTCGGGGACGCCGCCCACGTCGTTCCGCCCAACGGTGGGTACGGCGGCAACACCGGCATCCAGGACGCGCACAACCTGGCCTGGAAGCTCGCCCTCGCCGTGCAGGGTTCCGCCGGCGACGGCCTGCTGGCCACCTACGACGCGGAGCGGCGGCCGGTGGGCCGGCTGACCATCGACCAGGCGCACACCCGGTACCGGCGCCGGACCACCCCCGAGCTGATGGAGCCCGACGTCGCCGCCGTGGTGGACGACGTCAGCATGGAGATCGGGTACCGCTACTCCTCCGCGGCGGTCGCGGTCGAGGACGACGCCGACCGGGATGTCGTCGGCGACCCGCGGACGGCCGGCGGACGTCCGGGCACCCGGGCGCCGCACGTCCCGCTGCTCCGCGACGGTGCCCCGATCTCGAGTCTCGACCTCTACGGGGTCTCCTTCACCCTGCTCGTGGGCCCCGATGGCACGGCCTGGTGCGCCGAGGGCGAGCAGGCAGCCGTCCGGATCGGCGTGCCCGTGGCCGTGCACGTCATCGGACCGGACACCGACGTGGCCGACCCGCAGGGCGTGTTCCCTGCCGCCCACGGGATCACTGCCGCGGGCGCGGTGCTGGTCCGGCCCGACGGGTTCGTCGCCTGGCGTTCGCCGGGGGCCGCCGGCGGGGACGGGCCGACGCTGCCGCGGGTGCTCGGGGCACTGCTCGGCCGGGCAGGTCACCTGGTTCACTGGTGATTGAACGCTCTACCGATGCCGGTCCGGCCGGCGCAACCCTGGAGGACGGTCCATGCACCTCGGCGTCGACAGCTTCGTCTCGGCGGTGACCGACCCCGCCTCGGAACGCGTCATCGGAGCGCAGGAGCGGATGGAGCACCTGCTGGAGGAGATCGCGCTGGCCGACCGGGTCGGCCTGTACTCCTTCGGCATCGGGGAGCACCACCGCAGCGAGTACTACGACTCCGCACCGGCGGTCATCCTGGCGGCCGCGGCGGCCCGGACGTCCCGGATCCGGTTGGGCAGCGCGGTGACCGTGCTCAGCGCCGCCGACCCGGTGCGGGTGTTCCAGGAGTTCGCCACGCTCGACCTGATCGCCAAGGGGCGGATCGACCTGGTCGTCGGGCGTGGCTCGTTCACCGAGGCATTCCCGCTGTTCGGACTGTCGCTGGGCGACTACGACACGCTGTTCACCGAGAAGCTCGACCTGCTGCTCCGCATCCGGGAGTCCGAGCGGGTGACCTGGTCCGGCCGGCACCGCCCGTCGCTCACCGGGCAGGGCGTCTACCCGCGGCCGGTGCAGGACCCGCTGCCGATCTGGGTGGGCGTCGGCGGCAGCCCCGAGTCCTTTGCCCGCGCCGGCCTGCTCGGCCTGCCGCTCATGGTGGCGATCATCGGCGGTGAGCCGCGGCAGTTCGCACCGCTGGTCGACCTGTACCGCCGGGCCGGGGCGCAGGCCGGGCACGCTCCCGAGGAGCTCAAGGTCGGGCTGCACGTGTTCGGGTTCGTCGGCGAGAGCACCCAGGCCGCATCGGACGCCATCTACCCGGGCTGGCACGAGATGTTCACCAAGGTGTCCCGGGAGCGGGGGTTCTCCCCGCCGTCGCGCGCCCAGTTCGACGCCACCTCGGGTCCCGACGGGGCCTTCTTCATGGGTGACCCGGACACCGTGGCCGCAAAGATCGCCCGGGTCTCCGAGCAGCTCGGCGGGGTCGACCGGATCTCCCTGCAGATGACCAACCCGCGGCTGGCCCACGACGACCTGCTGCGCGGCATCGAGTTGCTCGGAACCGAGGTCGCGCCGACGGTCGCCGGACTCTGACCGGCCGGTTCGTCCGACCGGCCGGTTCGTCCGGAAATGTCGTACCGCTCCCATAACGTGAGGGCGTGTTCGAGGCCGGTGGGTTCGGGGTGGCGGTGACGGTGTCGCCTGCCTCTCCGGTGCCTGCGGGACGGCGACGGCGGTCTCGGCTGGCCGAGGTGTTGGACCCTCGTGGCTTCGACGATGCCGGGCTGGTGGCGGAGCTGGGGTCGGTCGCGGATCTGCGGGCGCAGCTGGCGGCGTACGAGGCGGGGCTGGTGGCGGAGTTCGCGCGCCGCCGCCCGGCGCAGACGGACCTGACCGGCGACCGGCCGGGGCACGGGGTGGACGGCTGGCTGCCGGATCGTGCGCCGGTGGGGGTGAGTGAGTTCTTCGCCGACGAGCTGGCGATGGTGACGCGGTCGTCGCGGGCGGCGGCGGTGACGTTGGCAGAGCGCTCGGTGGCGTTGGTGCACGAGTTGCCGGCCACCTGGGGCGCGCTGGCGGACGGGCTGGTCGACCCGTCGCGGGCGAACGCGATCGTGCGGGCGCTGGCCGGGCAGTCGACGGCGGCTGGCGGGGCGGTGGATCCGGGCGTGGTCGCCGAGGTGGAGGCGCAGGCGTTGGGCTGGGCGGTGGCGGGGGACACGCCGAGGCGATTGGCGGAGCGGGTGGCGGCGGCGTTGATCGCGGTGGACGCCGGGGCGGCCGACCGGCGACGGAAGAAGGCGGAGCGCCTCGCGGATGTGACCGTCCGGTCGTTGCCGGACGGTCTGGCGCAGCTGGTGGCGGACATGCCGGCGCCGGTGGCGACGGCGTGCCGGGAAACCATCGACGGGTATGCCCGGATGCTGAAGGGCGACGGTGACGTGCGGCCGATCGGTCAGCTGCGGGCGCTGGTCCTGGCCGATCTGGTGCTGCGCCCGTGGGATGTCTCGCGCCCGCCGGTGACCGCGCACGTGACCGTGCTGGCGCCGTTGCCGGTGCTACGGAATCGGTCGGATCCTGACCCGGGGCCGGCCGCGGCGCCGACCCGCGCCGTGACCGCGCCCACTGACGCCGATGCGGCGTCGGTGGAGGGGGTGCCGATCACCGGCGGGCAGTTGCGGGAGCTGCTCGGGCAGCTGGACGCGGTCTGCCCCGGTGGGCTGCAGGCCCCGGCCGGGGGCGTGCTGGACATCAACCTGACCGACCCGGACACCGGGGCGTTGCGCGCGACGGTGACCCGGGGGGAGCTGGCCCGGCTGGCCCGCCGCGGCTGCCCCGCTCACCCCCGAGCTTCCGGATCGCCTCCGACCGACTGTGGCTGTGCGGTGCTGGACCGGCCACCGTCGGTCGACCGCTACGTGCCGACCCCGGGGCAGCGCCGGTTCGTGCGGGCCCGGGACCGGACCTGCCGGCATCCCGGCTGCCGCCGACCGGCCGCGCGCACCGACCTGGACCACGTCGTGCCCCACGGGGCGGGTGGGTCGACCGACTGCGCGAATCTCTGTTGCCTGTGCCGCCGGCACCACCGGCTCAAGACCCACGCACCCGGCTGGCGGTTCACCATGACCCCCGACGGGGTCCTGTCGGTCACCACCCCCTCCGGGATCACCCGCACCACCCGGCCACCGGGCCTCGGGCTGCCCGAGAACCTCCTCCCGGTCCGGAACGGCGGACCACCCGGACCCGACGACGACCCGCCGCCCTTCTAGCGGTCGGGGTGGTTCCCGCGCCGCGCCGCCCGCCTGGTGCGTTCCCGGCAACGAGGATTGCCATCCAGGCCGCCGTCGGGGCAGGTTGCCGGGGAAGTGCTGCCGCCGGCCTGGCTTCCACCCGGTGCCGGCGGTGGGACCCCACCTGGATCCGACGAGCGAGGCAGGAACGATGGACGCGCAGTTCTGGGACGACCGGTACCGCAGCCAGGAGCAGCTCTTCAGCGGCAACCCGAACGGGGTGCTCGTCACCGAGGTCGCCGACCTGCCCCCCGGGCACGCGCTCGACGTGGGCTGCGGTGAAGGCGCCGACGCGTTGTGGCTGGCCCGACGGGGCTGGCAGGTCACCGCGGTCGACATCTCCCGCGTCGCCCTGGAACGCGCCGGCGCGGGTCCGGACGTCGCGGATCGCGTTGCCTGGACCTGTGCGGACCTGACCACCACGCCACCGCCGGCCGGCCCGTTCGACCTCGTGTCCGCGCAGTACTACCCGCTGGCGCGCCGGCCGGACCACGCCACGCTGCGCGGCCTGCTCGACGTCGTCGCCCCCGGCGGCACCCTGCTCGTCGTCGGTTACGACCTCGCCGATCTGACCCCGGGCCACGAGCCCGGTGTCGACTTCCGCGACTTCTACCAGCCCGCGGACATCGCCGACCTCCTCGGCGACGACTGGATCGTCCTGGTCGACGAGACCCGCCCGCGAACCGCCGCTGCCCCCGCCGCCACCCCGCACACCCACGACACCGTGTTGCGGGTGCAACGCCGGCGCTGATCCGATGCAGCGCGGCCCCGAGGCGGGGGACGATCGGCGCGCTCATCCCCCGACCACGAGACGGAGCCGCTGATGTTCCCGGAACCGGTACCCGATCCCGACCCGGCCTTCGCCGGCTTCGAGCTGTCCCTGCAGCAGGTGGCGGACGCGGCACTCCGGGTCCGGGTGGGCGGCTCCGGCCCGCCGCTGCTCCTGCTGCACGGCTATCCGCAGACCTCGGCGATGTGGGGCGAGGTCGCCGCCGGACTGGCCGCGGCGTTCACCGTCGTCGCGTCCGACCTGCGCGGGTACGGCGGCAGCTCGGCGCCGCCGACGGTGCCCGGGCACGAGACCTACGGCAAGCGGGCGATGGCCGCCGACGGGCTCGCCCTGATGCGCCGGCTCGGGTTCGACCGGTTCGACGTCGCCGGGCACGACCGCGGAGGCCGGGTCGCCTACCGCATGGCGCTGGACTCCCCGGACGCCGTCCGCCGGCTCACCGTTCTCGACATCGTCCCGACCGCGGAGGTGTGGGCCCGGGCCGACGCCCGCTTCGCCCTCGGCTACTGGCACTGGGCCTTCCTCGCCCAGCCGGCCCCGCTGCCGGAGACCCTGATCGGGTACGACCCCGAGCAGTTCTTCTTCGGCGGCGGGTTCGGACGTGCCATCCGCGGCTTCCGGCCCGCAGCGGTCGCCGACTACGTCCGCGCCGTCCGGGACCCCGCGGTCGTGCACGCCATGTGCGAGGACTACCGGGCCGGCGCCGGTCCCGACCGGGCGCTGGACGAGGAGGACCGGGCCGCCGGGCGGCGCATCGCCGCGCCGCTCCAGGTGCTGTGGGGCGCCCGGGGGGCGCTGCCCGCCTGGTACGACACCCTGGCGGTGTGGCGCGACTGGGCCGACGACGTCACCGGCGCCGCTCTGGACTGCGGCCACTTCCTGCCCGAGGAACTCCCCGCCGAGACCCTCGCCGCGCTGCTCGACCACCATGGCCGTGCCAACGCATGACCCTCGAGTGCCGGCCCACCTGCGCGTGCTCCGGGAGCACGGTGGCGCTGGCCAGCGGGACGACGAGCGACGAGGAGGTCACGGCCATGGTGGAGCCGGCCCGGGGGCAGTTCACCCCTGACCCGGCCGCTGCCGACGGCTGACGGTCCCGTCCGGGCTCGCCGGACGCAGCCGGATGCGGCTGCCCACGTTCGCCTCGACAGCTGCACGGCTGTAGACCAGTGGGAAACTGCCGCCTGCCGCCCAGGTGTCGAACAGGTCGGTGTAGTGCGGGGAGCGCGGGTCGCCGGACTGGCCCGGCGAGTTGACCGCCCGGCTGAGGTCCCACTCGCCGACGTCGATCACCATCCGGAAGGTCGAGCCCATCGTCTGCCGGAAGTCCGGTCCGTAGCCGGTCAGGCCCACCGTGTCGCCGCTGCCCGCGCGCGGCGCCGGCCCCACCTCGACCCAGCCGGGTGGCACGTCGCCGGCCGAGGCGAGCGCGCCGTTCACCAGCCGGGTGTGGTGCACCGCACCCCACTGCCAGGCGGAGCGGTCGCCGCCCAGCATCGCCTCGATCTCCTCGAGGGCCGCCCGCAGGGTGCTGTCGACGCCGGTCGTGAGCTCCGCGACGTCGGCCGGGGAGTCCGGGTCGTAGGCGGCGAGCATCCTCAGGTCCCCGCGCAGGTCGGAGTCCATCGACTCGTCCCGCTCCAGGGCGGCGGTCGCCCGAGCCCGCTGCTCCTCGGGCACACCCTCCCGCTCCAGCAGGCCGGCCACCAGCCAGGGGCGCAGGTGCCGGCGCAGCCAGATCTCGAAGACCAGCGCCTCCATCGAGTCGACGGTCTCGGCGCCGTCCCAGCGCTGCAGGGTCCGGAGCACGTCGGCGTCCCGGACGGCGCCGGCGTCGACTACGGCGAGCACCGAGCAGACCCGCCGGGCGTGCACGCTGACGCAGTCCCACTGCATCGCCAGGCTGTCCTCGACGCTCACCGCTGCGGTGGAATCGAGCCAGGCGGACAGCCGCTCGTACCGGGCGGGGGAGTACCAGTCGTAGGTGAACGGGAGCGAGGGGTCCCGGTCGGCGGGCAGGTTCATCTGGTTGGCCGTGGCGAACCAGCCCGACGCCGGGTTGCGCACCCCGGGCAGCTCGTCGGCGAGGGCGAAGCCGTTCCAGTCGTACCGCCCGTCGCCGGGGACCGGCACGCTGCCGTCGTACCCGACGCGGCGCGGGACGAGCGCGCTGGCCTGCCAGCCGATGTCGCCGTCCACGCTGGCGTAGATCTGGTTCACCCCCGGGGCGCCCCACCGGCCCAGCGCCTGGACGAACTCGTCGGCGGTGGCGGCGGTCTGGTACTCGAGGCTGGCCAGGTACGGCGACATGCCGGGCTCCAGCCACACGGCGCGCAGGGCGACGGCGAAGCCCCGGGCCGGATCGTGGTGGATCACCGGGCCGTGCCGGGTGAACAGCAGCTCGACCTCCACCGGCGCGGCGCCGGCGACCGCGACCGTGTCGGTCTCCCGGGTGAGGAACTCCCAGCCCTCGCCGTAGCGGTACCGGAACGGATCGTCGGGGTGCAGTTCGTAGACGTAGAGGTCCTCGTGGTCGGCGGGCCAGATGGTGAGCCCGAAGGCGACCTTCTCGTTGTGTCCGATCGAGATCCCCGGCAACCCGGGCTCGCCCGCACCGATCACGCTCATCCCAGGAGCCTCGAGGTGGGCGAGGTAGCGCAGCGAGGGCAAGGTGACCATCCGGTGCGGATCGTCGGCCAGGATCGGGCGCCCGGTCGACGTGCGCGAGCCGGAGACGACCCAGTTGTTGCTGCCGCCGAGCGACTCCTGCCAGGCCCCTGGCCGCGGGGCGCCGGTGAGGTCGACCGGGGAGAAGGCCAGCCGGTACACCCGCAGCACCTCGTCGGACAGCTCGGCGAGCGCCGTGCCGTCGGGCAGGACGAGCGGGTCCGCCGGCTCCCGGACGCGCCGCACCGCATCGATCTCCGGCCCGAAGTCGCGCACGGTCGTCGCGCGGGCCAGTTCGTGCTCGGCGTTGGCGAACAGGCCGTGGGTGCGGAAGCGGACCACGTCCTCGGGCTCCCACAGTGCGGGGGAGTGGCCGTACACGCCGAACTCCGGCGGCAGGTGCTCCGGATGCTCCAGCACCCAGCGCACGTAGGCGTTGACGCCGCGGGTGTAGGCGGTCACGACCCGCCGGGTGGCCGTGCCGTAGGCCAGCCACTCGGCGCGCATGTCCCCGCGGTACCGCAGGAGCCGGCCGGCCCGGTCCTGCTCCACGAAGGCCGGCCCGAACACCTCGCTCAGCAGCCCGTTGCCGCGGCGTCGCCACAGGTCGATCTGGAAGAGCCGGTCGCGAGCAGCGTTGAAGCCCTGGGCCAGGTACACGTCGTCCCGAGAGCTCGCGTAGACGTGCGGGACGCCCCAGGTGTCCACGATGATCTCGACGTCGTCGCCCAGCCCGTCGACCACGTACTCCTGCTCTCCGACGGCCGGCGCCCCGGGTGCGTCGGTCATCGCAGCATCTCCGCCACGTCGAGCACCCCGCCGGCCGCCTCGAACTCGGCCCTTGCCGCGGCGAGCACCGCGGGATCGGCCAGCACGTCGAGAGCCGTGAGCGCCAGACCGACCGCGCCGTCGAGCACGGCCCGGTCACCGGCCGGGGAGGCGGCCGCCGCGGCGAAGCCGGTGGTGTGCATCGACGTCTCGGGCCCGGCGATGGCGATCATCGGGTGGATGGACGGCGTGCGCACGCTCACGTTGCCGAGGTCGGTCGACCCGGCCAGCGACGCCGGCGTCACCCCCGGCGGGAGCGCGCTGCGCCCGCGCCGGGCCTGGTGCCGGGTCCAGCGGGCGGCGAGCTCCAGGTTGGCGCGGATGGGCAGGTAGGCGGGTTCCTCGTCCCACGCCAGCTCGTACCCGCAGCCGGTCATCGCGGCCGCGGCCACCACGATCGCCTCCACCCGGCGGCACAGGTCGGTCAGCGTCTCGGGGGTCGCCGACCGCACGTAGTACAGCGCGGCCGCGGTGTCCGGGACGACGTTGGGCCGCTGCCCGCCGTCGGTGATGACGCCGTGCACCCGGTCGGTGTCGGGGACGTGCTGGCGCAGCATCGCGATGCCCTGGTACCCGGCCACGACGGCGTCCAGCGCGTTGCGGCCCATGAACGGCTGGGCCGAGGCGTGCGCGGCGATGCCGGTGTAGGTGACCCGCAGCTGACGTCGGCCGAGGAACGGCTGGACCGCGGCGTCGTAGGAGAAGGGGTGCAGCATCACCACCGCGTCGATGCCGTCGAAGGCCCCGTCGCGGGCCATCACCTCCTTGCCGCCGCCGCCCTCCTCGGCCGGGGTGCCCAGCAGCACCGCCGTTCCGCCCACCTCGCCGCCGGACAGCACGGCGTGCAGGCCGAGGAAGGCCCCCACGGCGGCCGAGCAGATGACGTTGTGCCCGCAGCCGTGCCCGATGCCCGGCAGGGCGTCGTACTCGGCGAGCACCGCCACCGTCGGCCCGCCGCGCCCGGTCCGGGCCCGCAGTGCGGTTTCCAGGCCGTGCACCCCGACCTCGGCGTCGAGGCCGTGGCGGGCCAGCAGGTCGGCCACGGCCCGCACCGACCGGTGCTCGGCGTAGCCCTCCTCGGGGTGGGCGTGCAGGTCGTGGCTGAGGCCGAGCAGGTCCTCGGCGGCCGCCTCGATCGTCTGCTCGGCCCGGGCCAGCAGGTTCTCGGCTGCGCCGGCGCGCGGCGAGGACAGCGGCGCGGCGAGCTCGGCGGCCCGGTCGGTCGCGGCCCGCAGCGCCTCGAGGTGCTGGGTGTCCGGGGGGCGGGGAACGGAAGGGTCCGCGGTCATGAGGCGGTTGTACTGGACGGCGGGCGCTCCCGCAGGGGCGCCCGCCGCCCGCGGAGCTACTCCGCCATCGTCACCACGGTGATCGAGGAGGGCGGCAGGTCGACGACGGCCCCCTCGGCGGCCTCGAGCGTCTCGCGGAACGGTGGGTCGTTCCTGGACGGCCTACCGCGCGAGTCCGTGCCCTGCGTCGGGTCCCACTGGTACTGCAGTCCCGAGTACTGGGCGACGTCGACCGATCCGGTGACGACCTCGCGTTCGGCACCCTCGAGAGTCTCCAGCCGCACGGAGGTCGACTGCTGGGGGTCCTTGTTGAACATCAGCACCGACAGGCGCCCGTCGGGACGTCGCAACGCGTAGGCAGTGACCGCCGGGTCGCCCTGGCCGGTTGCCGTGCTGGCCACCTCGGTCGCCAGGACCTCGTGTGTGCCGTCGCCGGGCTGGACCCAGACCGTGTTGACCAGGTGCGCCCCGTGGAAGGCAGCGACGGGGCGCGTCTCCCACTCGTCGTAGAACTGCCAGAGCATGAGGTTGCCCCAGGTGTCGCAGGGTCTGCCCTCGTCCTCCTGGAACACCCAGTTCGGCTCGAGCCCGTAGAAGTAGACGGTGTCGCCCCCCAGCTCCAGGAACTTCGCCGTCGTCTCGGTGTTCAGGATGGCCCCGGCCAGCTCGACCTCCGGCTGCCCCGCGAACGCCGAGTAGCCGAGCTCGGTGATGACCGTCGGGATCTCCGGCGGCAGGCCCGCCTCCTCCTGCTTGCGCAGGATGTCCGCGAGCAGCCGGGGATTGTCCTGCAGCGGCTGGGCAGTGTCGGCGCAGACGTCGTCGAACGGGTACCACTCGAACGAGAAGAAGTTGAAGTCCGCCATCCGGTCGTGCTCGCGCAGGTGCGAGACGAATCGTCCGGTCCACGACTTGACGCCGTCCTCGTCCGGCCAGTGGATCCAGTCCGGCAGCGTGGTCTGGTAGCCGGGCCCGCCGAGCTGGATGTCCGGGTCCACCTCCTTCAGGGCGTCGGCCACCTGTCCGTAGAGCGCGGCGTAGTGCTCGGGCTGGGCCAGCTGCCCGTCCGGCTCCTCACCCATCTCGATCTGCTCGACCGGATAGTTGCGGCTGCGGACGTAGCGCAGCAGCGCGGCCGCGTCCTCCGGGACCCCGTAGAGCACCGGGACGGCGGCCAGGAGCGGTTTGCCGGACGTCAGCCCGCTCTCGAACACGCGGTCCAGGCTGGCGTGCTCGTAGTTGCCGTCGATGTCGCCGGCGCGGTGCCACGGATCCGTCGACGAGGTGTACGTGATGGTCTGCTCCTGGGAGGGCACGTGGACGACCTGGTCCTGGAACCCGCCGTTCGCCGTCTCACCGAGCGACACCTCGCGCACGGCGTAACCGAGCCGGTCCCGGATGTCCCGGGAATCCGCCGGGCCGGTTCCGGAAGCGCCCGTGAGCTGCACGCGTACGTACTGCACCGAGACGGGCTCCGGGGCGAGGACGAACGTCTCCTCGCCCCCAGCGGCGGAGAACTCCGACGTGGGGAAGTCGAGCCATTGCCCGTCCGGGGCCGCGGGGTAGATGGCGCCGCCCTCGCCGACCCAGTACTGGACCTTGATCGCCTGCGCGTAGGGCTCGCCCCAGGACACCTTCAGGGTGTCCACCGGAACGGGGCCGCGCGGATAGGCGAGCATCATCCACTGCGGGTACTCGGTGTCGCTCTCGCCCGTGAAGTGCGGATCGAGGTACGGGTTGGACTTCCAGAAGGTCGACTCGTCGCCGTCGGTGAGCCGGGAGTAGCCGTCGTTCTTCGCCTGGTCGATGGTGTGCCCGCGCCGTGGGAGGTCGTACCCGTAGCTGACCCCGTGATCCTTGGTGGACGTGGAGCTCGAGACCCAGTACCCCTGCTCGTTCTGCGGATCGCTCCAGGTGCCCTCGGGGTTCCAGTGCCAGGCCTTCACGCCGAGCTCGGTCCGCAGCCGGAAGCTGAGCGGGCCGAACCCCGCGGACTCCATCAGGTCGATGTTCTCCGGCGTCCAGACGATGTCGATCTCGCCGGCCTCGAGACCGTCGACCCCGGCGCCCAGCGCGTCGGTCCCGTCGAACTCGCTGACCGACCGGTCGCTGTTGATCGTGGCGACCATGTCGGAGTACGGCGGGGCGGCCGGTTCCCGCGCGGCGACGAGCGTGGAAACTCCGGTCACGGCCACGGCGATCGCCGCCAGCGCCGCCACGACCACCACCACGCGTCGCGTCGCCGGCCGCCGCCCGGCGGTCGACGTGCGCTCCTCCGGGGTCGGCACTAGATTCGTCCTCCGTCGGCGGTGAGGCGTGCCGGCTCTCCATGCGCCTCGGGCTGCTGCTGTGCGGTGGGCGTAGTCACGACATCCCCGTATCGACTCTCACGTCTCTGGACCCGGCCATGGCTGTGCCCGGACGCCTCGAAGGCGTCCGGGCAGCCTAGATCGCGCTGGCCGGTGTCGGAGCACCTCCGGGAGCGCCGGCACCCGGACGGGGTACGGACGACGGGCTAGGTTCGCAGGCGTGGCGCCACCCGAGCAGGAGCCCGACAGGGCGGTCCGGCCGATCGAGAACTCGATGGTCACCGACCTGAGCGGCACCATGAGCTACGGCGACTACCTCGACCTGGACCGGCTGCTCGCGGCGCAGCATCCCCGCAGCAGCCCGGAGCACCACGACGAGCTGCTGTTCATCGTCCAGCACCAGACGAGCGAGCTGTGGCTCAAGCTGATGCTGCACGAGCTGCGCGGCGCCCGCCGGTCCCTCGGTGCCGACGGGCTGGCTCCGGCGCTGAAGTGTCTGGCCCGGGTCAAGAACATCCAGCGGACGCTGACCGAGCAGTGGTCGGTGCTGGCCACGCTGACCCCGCGGGAGTACGCCGAGTTCCGCGGGTCGCTGGGCAGCGCATCGGGCTTCCAGTCCGCCCAGTACCGGGCCGTGGAGTTCATCCTCGGCAACAAGGACGCCGCCGTGCTGACGATGTTCGAGCACGAGTGCGACGCCGCCAGGGTGCTGGGGGAGCTCCTGGAGTCCCCGACCCTGTACGACGAGTTCCTGCGGTTCCTGGCGCGTCGGGGCCTGGATGTCCCCGCCGGCGTCCTCGAGCGGGACGTGCGGGAGCCCTGGACGTTCCAGCCGGCGCTGGTGCCGGTGTTCCGGCAGGTCTACGAGTCCACCGACACGCCGTGGGCGATCTACGAGGCCTGCGAGAGCCTCGTGGACCTGGAGGACAACTTCCAGCTGTGGCGGTTCCGCCACCTGCTGACCGTGCGCCGCACCATCGGGGTCAAGACCGGCACGGGTGGATCGTCCGGGGTGGGCTTCCTGCAGCGGGCGCTGGGCCTCACGTTCTTCCCGGAGCTGTACGCGGTGCGGACGGAGATCGGGGCCTGAGCAGCCCCTCGCCGGCGTTCCGGCGTCGGCGCTCCGGCCCGGCGGGCATGCTCCGGTCCGTGGCACCTGGGCCCACGGATCAGAGATCCGTGATGCCGTAGTCCCGGATCTTCCGGTAGATCGACGAGCGGGACATCCCCAGTTCCGCGCTGGCCAGCGGCTTGCTGCCCGCGTGCGCGGCCAGGCTCCGGACGATGGCGTCCCGCTCGAGCGACTCCAGGGGGCTCAGCCGGCGGCGCACCGCCGACCGGGTCTCCGGTGGTAGGTCGGCCGCGGTGACCAGCCCGGTCCGGCGGCGGGCCACCACCTCGGCGAGCACCTTGCGCAGCTGGGTCACGTTGCCCGGCCAGGTCGCCCGGCTCAGCTGCTGCAGGGCGCCGAAGTCGAACGTCAGCCGGTGGTCGCGGGACAGCTGCTCCAGCAGCGCCGTCACCAACTCGGGGACGTCGTCGCTGTGGTGCCGCAGCGAGGGCACCTCGAGGGTGTGCGGGAAGTGCGGCAGCAGGCAGCCGGCCAGCTCCGTGGGCTGCTCGCCGTCGCCGACGGTCAGCGCCACCCACACCGACCCGCGCTGCCCGGCGTCGTCGGCGTGCTGCTGCAGCACCTCGCCGAGGGCGTGCAGCGCGTCCGGTGGCATCCGGTCGGCGTGCGTGACGGCCAGCGTCCCGAGGTCCCGGCCGAGCTCGTCGGCGACCACGTCGAGGAAGGCGTCGACGCGGTCGGGGTCCGCGCCGACCTGGGCGCCGTCGAGGGCCCGGAAGTGCCCGGCGGGCTCGGCGTGCTGTTGCACGGCGGCCAGCAGGGTGCGTTTCCCGGTGCCGGCCTCCCCGCGCAGCACCAGCCACTCGCCGGCCCGGCGGCACTCCAGGGTCGCCGAGACGCAGCGCTGCCAGGCTGCGCTCGACCCGACGATCCCGCGCAGTCGCGGCTCCGACCGTGGGCGGCTCACGGACTGTCCCCGGACGGCGCCGGCCGGGCCGGTCTGCGGTCCGGCGGACGGGCGCGGGTGAGCGGCGAGCGAGACCACGAAGATGCCGCCGGCCACTTCCCGGCGCCCGGCGATCGGCCGGTAGCTCATCCGGGCGCTGACCCCCGACGGCAGCCCGGCGACGACCGTCCCGGCGAGAGTGGTGCCCAGCATGTCCGTGGCCCGCTCGACCAGAGCGCTCTGATCGGCTGCGGACAGCGAACGGCGGGCGGCGCCGTTGAGCATGACGACGTTGCGGTCCAGGGCGAGCACGATGCCCGGGCTGTGCCGGCAGGCGTGCAGGTACTCGCGGAACAGGGTCAGGTCGGCCTGACCCAGCCGGCCCAGCATGCCCTTCTCGATCCGCTCGACGGTGGAGGTGGCCAGGGCGAGCATCAGCCCGCTCGATCCGTCGGACCACGAGGTGAGGTCCAGGGCACCCACCAGCTCGCCGCTCACCGGGTGGTGGATCGGCGCTCCCGCGCAGGACAGCCGCTCGAGGTGATCGGCGTAGTGCTCGAAGCCGTCGACCCAGGTGGGCCGGCGTTCGGCCAGCGCGGTCCCGATGCCGTTGGTGCCCACGGCCGACTCGGCGTAGCTGAAGCCGGGGGCCAGGGCCACCGCGTCCAGGTAGCGGCCGATCGCGGCGTCGTTGTCCGCCCGCCGCAGCACCGTCCCGGCGGCGTCGGTGAGCAGCACGCTGACCGGCTCGTCGGCCAGCTGCTCGCCCAGTTGCCTCAGCACCGGCCCTGCGGCAGCGAGCAGCGGGTCCTCGCGATCCCAGACCCGCACCTGCTGTGCCGGCAGGCGGTCGGCGGCCACCTCCAGCGACTGGCTCCGCCGCCAGGACGCCAGGATCGTCTCCCGCACCGCGCCTCCGGCGACCTCGTCGGCGGACAGGAACCGTGACCGTGCCTCGGCCAGCCGGCGCTGCTGCTGCGCCGGCCGCCTTCCCGCTCGTGAACCAACCCTCATGTCGGAGGCGCTCCGTCGTCGTCGACCTGCTGTCGGCCAGCAGTGGTGGCCCGGATCGACGGGGGCACCACTGCTGGTTGTGTGTCCTAGATCACCCGGCACGGACGCTAGTCCGCGGCGCAACCCCCGTGGGGCGCCCGGACGGTTCGTCCCAAATTGGGACACGTGGCAGGTGTCGCAGGCGGTCTAGTCCGGGTCACGACGAAGCAGGCCGGTTTCCCGACGGCCCCGGACCCCCGGGACGGACCTGGTCTGCAGGCGGTCACCGACCGCCCTCGTCACCGCCCGCGTCTTCCGACCCGGGCCCGGACCTCGGAGGCGTCCTTGAGCAGGCAGAGTCTCAGCAAAGCCCACAAGAAGATCACCGAGCTCTCGTGGGAGCCGACGTTCGCCACTCCGGCGACCCGATTCGGCACCGACTACAACTTCGACAAGGCGCCGAAGAAGGACCCCCTCAAGCAGATCCTGCGCTCCTACTTCCCGATGGAGGAGGAGAAGGACAACCGCGTCTTCGGGGCCATGGACGGCGCCATCCGCGGGAACATGTTCCGGCAGGTGCAGGAACGCTGGATGGAGTGGCAGAAGCTCTTCCTGTCCATCATCCCGTTCCCGGAGATTTCGGCGGCCCGGGCGATGCCGATGGCCATCGACGCGGTGCCCAACCCGGAGATCCACAACGGGCTGGCGGTCCAGATGATCGACGAGGTCCGGCACTCGACGATCCAGATGAACCTCAAGCGCCTGTACATGAACCACTACATCGACCCGGCCGGCTTCGACATGAGCGAGAAGGCCTTCGCCAACAACTACGCCGGCACGATCGGGCGCCAGTTCGGCGAGGGGTTCATCACCGGTGACGCGATCACCGCGGCGAACATCTACCTGACCGTCGTGGCCGAGACCGCGTTCACCAACACGCTGTTCGTCGCCATGCCCTCGGAGGCCGCGGCCAACGGGGACTACCTGCTCCCGACGGTGTTCCACTCCGTGCAGTCCGACGAGTCCCGGCACATCTCCAACGGCTACTCGATCCTGCTGATGGCCCTGGCCGACGAGGACAACCGGGTGCTGCTGGAGCGGGACCTGCGCTACGCCTGGTGGAACAACCACTGCGTGGTCGACGCCGCGATCGGCACGTTCATCGAGTACGGCACCAAGGACCGCCGCAAGGACCGGGACAGCTACGCGGAGATGTGGCGGCGGTGGATCTACGACGACTACTACCGCAGCTACCTGATCCCGCTG
Organism: Modestobacter lapidis; assembly: GCF_054780755.1. Lineage (NCBI taxonomy): Bacteria > Bacillati > Actinomycetota > Actinomycetes > Geodermatophilales > Geodermatophilaceae > Modestobacter > Modestobacter lapidis. The sequence continues at coordinate 184,909 of NZ_BAAGVS010000001.1, forward strand.
GAGAAGTACGGCCTGAAGATCCCGCACGACCTCGTCGAGGAGGCCTGGAACAGGATCTGGAACAAGGGCTACGTGCACGAGGTGGCGCAGTTCTTCGCCACCGGGTGGCCGGTGAACTACTGGCGGATCGACCCGATGACCGACGAGGACTTCGACTGGTTCGAGTACAAGTACCCGGGTTGGTACAACAAGTACGGCAAGTGGTGGGAGAACTACAACCGCCTCAAGCACCCGGGCCGGAACAAGCCGATCGCCTTCGAGGACGTCGACTACCAGTACCCGCACCGATGCTGGACCTGCATGGTGCCCTGCCTCATCCGTGAGGACATGGTGACCGAGAAGGTCGACGGGACCTGGAAGACCTACTGCTCCGAGACCTGCGCCTGGACCGACATCAAGGCGTTCCGGCCGGAGTACGAGGGGCGCCCCACCCCGAACATGGGCCGGCTCACCGGCCACCGGGAGTGGGAGACGCTGCACCACGACAAGGACCTGGCCCAGGTGATCCTCGACCTCGGCTACGTCCGCGACGACGGGAAGACTCTGATCCCGCAGCCGCACCTGGACCTGGACGACCCCAAGAAGCTGTGGACGCTCGACGACGTCCGCGGCATCAACTTCCAGAGCCCCAACGTGCTGCTCAACGAGATGAGCGACGCCGACCGGGAGGCCGCGGTCGCGGCCTACACCGCCGGCGGCCCCGCCGGGCGCCCGGCGCCTGCTCCGGCCGCCTGACGCACGGCGCCACCCGCGGACCGGATCGCGGCGGCAGGGGTCCTCAGCTACCTCTGCCGCCGCGATCCCTCCCACCGCTGTTCCCACCGTGCCCTTCCCACCCCACCTGTCAGGACGGGAGCCAGCCATGGGCGAGACGCCCAAGAAGCACCGGGTGCAGTTCGAACCGGTCGACCTGGAGATGGAGGTCACCGAGGACGAGACGGTCCTCGACGCGGCCTTCCGGCAGGGGATCATGCTCATGCACGGGTGCCGGGAGGGGCAGTGCTCGGCCTGCAAGTCCTTCCTGCTCGACGGCGACGTCGAGATGGACCGCTACTCCACCTTCGCGCTGCCGGACTTCGAGTCCGACGAGGGCTACGTGCTGCTGTGCAAGACGCGGGCCTACAGCGACCTCACCGTCGAGCTGATCAACTTCGACGAGGAGGCGCTGCGCAACGCGGTGCCGATCCAGACGCTGACCGCCACCGTCGTCGAGCTGGACGAACTCACCCACGACATCGTGTCGCTGGCGGTGCGGCCGGACGCCCCGTTCGAGTTCAAGCCCGGGCAGTACGCCGACCTGACCATCCCCGGAACCACGGAGCACCGCTCCTTCTCGATGGCCACGTTGCCCGACCAGTCCGCCGATCGGGTGCAGTTCATCATCAAGAAGTACCCGGGCGGGCACTTCTCCGGGCTGCTCGACGGCGTCCTCCAGGTCGGGCACAGCCTGCAGCTGATCGGCCCGTACGGCTCCTTCACCCTCCGCGAGAAGTCCGACCGCAAGATCGTGTGCATCGGCGGCGGCGCCGGGATGGCGCCGATCCTGTCCCTGCTGCGGCAGCTGGCGGCCCAGGAGAGCCAGCGGGAGATCGTCTTCTACTACGGCGCCCGCACCGCCCGGGACCTCTTCCACTTCGAGGAGCTGGCCGGCCTGTCCGCGCGGCTGCCGCACTTCACGTTCGTCCCGGCGCTGTCGGATCCGAGCGCGGCGGAGGACGCCTCCGTCGAGGAGCTCGCCGCCCGCGGGCAGACGTCCGAGCTGGGGCTGATCACCGACGTGGTGGACCGGCGGGAGGGCGATCTCGCCGACAGCGACTGCTACCTGTGCGGGCCGCCGCCGATGGTCGACGCGGCCCTCGCGCTGCTGGACCGCCGCAGCGTTCCGCAGGAGCAGGTCTTCTACGACAAGTTCACCACCTCCACGGCGAGCTGACCTGCCGTGCCCCGTCCGACGGCGCTGCCCGTCGGCCTCCGCCGCTGGACCCTCCAGCGCCGCCCCTCCCACCGATGAGAGAGAGAAGCCTGATGACAGCCACGGCAGAGCCGACCACCTCCAGCGCACCCCCGGAGAACGTCCGCAGCTTCCCGAAGCCGGCCTTCACCGACGCCGAGGCCGGCGCCAAGACCTTTCCCAGCTCGACCAGCCGGTCCTACAACTACTTCACGCCGGCCAAGAAGCGGGCGACGACGTACGAGGACGTCACCTTCGACGTCCAGCCGGACCCCGCCCGGCACCTCACCCAGGGCTGGATCTACGGCTTCGCCAACGGCCCCGGCGGCTACCCGCAGGACTGGACGGTGCTCAGGTCGAGCGACTGGCACCAGTTCCGGGACCCCAACGAGGAGTGGGAACAGACGATCTACCGGAACAACGCCAACATCGTCCGGCAGACCCAGCAGAACCTGGAGAACGCCAAGGCCGCCCGGGCCTACGACTCGTGGACCCGCGGATGGACGACGTTCGTCGAGCGGGACCTGGGTGCGTGGATGCACTGCGAGAACGGCCTGGGAATGCACGTGTTCACCGCAGCCCAGCGCTCGGCGCCGACCAACATGATCAACAACGCGATGTGCGTGAACGCCGCGCACAAGCTGCGCTTCGCCCAGGACCTGGCGCTGTTCAACCTGGACATCTCCGAGAGCGGCCTGCCCTTCGACGGCTCGGTGCACAAGGCCGTCTGGCACGAGGACCCGGTCTGGCAGGGCGTGCGCGAGAACGCCGAACGGCTCACCGCGATCGGCGACTGGGCGCAGGCGCTGTTCGCCACCAACGTGGTCTTCGAGTCGCTCGTCGGGGTGCTGTTCCGCAGCCATCTGGTCATGCAGGTCGCCGCCCGCAACGGCGACTACATCACCCCGACCATCGTCGGCTCCGGTGAGCACGACTACTCCCGGGACCTCGCGTACACCCGGGTGCTCTTCAGCATGCTCGCCCGCGACGAGGAGCACGGCGAGGCCAACCGGGAGGTGCTGCAGGGCTGGCTGGCCGAGTGGGTGCCGGTCAGCCTGCACGCCGCCCACCAGCTGCAGCCGATCTGGAGCCACCCCGGGGAGCGGGTCGTGCCGTTCGCCGAGTCCCTGGCGGCCGCCACCGCCGACCTCACCAACCTGCTGACCGAACTCGACCTCGACGTCCCGAAGGAGCTCTCCGAATGACCGACGACCAGTTCGGCGCCGCCGACCGCAGCTTCTCCAACATGTGCGGCGTCACCCTGATGAACAACCAGATCGGCTACATCGTCGCCGACGTGATGCGCCAGAAGGAGAACGTCACCGTCTCGGAGTTCCCGTCGATGATCCGCGTCGACGGGGTCGGGAAGCTGGAGTTCGACTTCGCCGAGATCACCGACGCGGTCGGCGCGGACTTCGACGTCTCGGACTTCGAGGAGATCATGTCCACCCACTACGGGCGGATGGTCCACCTCGATGACCGCACGATGCTGTTCTCCAGTCCCGAGGAAGCAGCGGAGTACATCGACTTCGACCTGAAGGTCGTCGAGCAGGTCTGAGCCGGCGCCACGGCGCCCCGCCCCTGCCCCCGGCCGGCGCTGCCCGGCCGGGGGCCCACCGCACCGCGTTCCGCGTTCCACCCGACCCGATCCCGCCGCACCCCCGACCGAAGGACAAAGCTGAGATGTCGAAGGACCTGCGCTTCAACGCCGATGCGCGCGCGCTGCTCGAGATCGGGGTCAACGCCCTGGCCGACGCGGTGAAGGTGACCCTCGGACCCAAGGGCCGCAACGCGGTCATCGAGAAGCTCACCGGCGCGCCCACGATCACCAATGACGGCGTCACCATCGCCCGGGAGATCCAGCTGCGCGACCCGTTCGCCAACATGGGCGCCCAGCTGGTCAAAGAGGTGGCCATGAAGACCGACGGGGTCGCCGGGGACGGGACGACCACCGCGACGGTGCTCGCCCAGGCGCTGGTCCGCGAGGGGCTGCGGTCGGTGGACGCCGGAGCCAACCCGATGCAGGTCAAGCGCGGGATCGAGAAGGCCGTCGCGGCGGTCGTCCAGGTGCTCGCCGACCGCACCGTCACCATGGGCGGGGACTCCGACCTGCGGCACGTCGCGCTGCTGTCGGCGAACAACGACCCCGAGATCGGCGACGTCATCGCCACCGCGCTCGGCCGCGTCGGCGAGACCGGCGTGGTGACGGTCGAGGAGTGGCCCCAGTTCGGGATGGACGTCAGCTTCGTCGACGGCGTGGAGTTCGACCACGGCTTCATCTCGGCCTACTTCGTCACCGACAAGGACCGGATGGAGGCGGTGGCGGAGAACCCCTACGTGCTGCTCACCAACGAGAAGATCACGTCGGTCCAGACGCTGATGCCGCTGCTGGAGCAGGTGCAGCGGGCCCGCCGGCCGCTGGTCATCCTCGCCGAGAACGTCGACGGGCCGGCGCTGTCGATGCTGGTGACCAACCACGTGCACGACACCTTCCAGTCCATCGTGGTGCGCGCCCCCGGATTCGGGCACCGCCGGCTCGCCGAGCTGGAGGACTTCGCCACCGTGCTCGGCGGCCGGGTGATCAGCTCGGCATCCGGGATCAGCCTGGAGACGGTGAAGCTGGAGCACCTCGGCCAGGCGAAGAAGGTCGTGGTCACCGAGAACAGCACCACGATCGTCGGTGGGGCCGGCGAGGCGCGGGAGGCCGGGCTGCGCGTGCAGCAGCTCAAGCGCGAGCTCGAGCGGGCCGAGAACGAGCACGACCAGGACAGCCTCACCCTCCGGATCGCGCGGTTGAGCGGCCGGGTGGCGGTCATCCGGGTCGGGGCGGCCACCAACGTGGAGCTCCGGGAGAAGCAGCACCGGCTGGAGGACTCGCTGCAGGCGACCCGGGCCGCGCTCCAGGAGGGCGTGGTCGCCGGGGGCGGCGTCAGCCTGCTGCAGGCGCAGGCCGACCTCGATCAACTGGACTTCACCGGGGACGCCGCCGTCGGCCGGGACATCGTCCGCCGGGCGCTGGAGGAGCCGCTGCGCTGGATCGCCATCAACGCCGGCTACGACGGCGACGAGGTGGTGAAGCGGGTGGCCGAGGCGCCGCTCGGGCAGGGCTTCGACGCCCAGACCGGCGAGTACGGCGACATGTTCGACCTCGGGATCATGGACCCGCTCAAGGTGACCCGGTCCGCGCTGCAGAGTGCGGCGTCGATCGCGGCCCTGCTGCTGACCACCGAGACGCTCATCGTCGAGCAGGTGCTGGGCAACCCCGGGGCCATCATCGCGCCCGGCTTCGGTGACCTGGCCGAGGGGATGGTCCGCCCCTCGAACATCTACTGACCGTGGCCGGCCACGAGCACCGACCGGTGCGGCAGGTGGACCGGTGAGCCCGCCGTTCGGCACGGGGGACACGGCGGCACCGGAGCTGACCGGGGCGGGCCCGGCCGTCGACCTGCTCCGCGCGGGGAGGCGGCCGCCCGGATCGGACGTGGCCGGACCGGGCGGCCGGCGGCGGGGGAGCGGCTCCCGCTGGCGGCTGCCGGTCGCGACGCTGGGGCCGGCGTTCCTGGCCGCGGTGGCCTACGTCGACCCGGGCAACGTGGCCACCAACCTGGCCGCGGGCTCCCGGTTCGGCACAGCGCTGCTGTGGGTGGTGGTCACGGCCAGCGCCGTGGGCATCCTGGTGCAGTACCTGTCGTGCAAGCTCGGGCTGGTCAGCGGCCGGAACCTCCCGGAGCACTGCCGGGACGCCATGCCGACCCCCGTCCGTCTGGGCATGTGGGTGCAGGCCGAGATCGTCGTGGTGATGACCGACCTGGCCGAAATCGTCGGCGGGGCGATCGCGCTGTACCTGCTGTTCGGTCTGCCGTTGCTCGCCGGTGCGGTGGTCATGGTGGTGGCGGCGTGCGTCGTGCTGGCGGGGACCGTCCGCGGGCACGGGCTGTTCCGGCCGGTGGTCTTCGCGTCCCTGGGCGTGGTCGCGGTCGGCTTCGTCTACCCGGCGCTGATCTCCGGCGTCACCGCCGCGGAGATCGGCTCCGGGCTGGTGCCCCGGCTGGCCGACGCCGACAGCGCCTACCTGGCGGCCGGTGTCGTGGGGGCGACGGTGATGCCGCACGTGGTGTACCTGCACTCCGGCCTCACCACCGGGGTGCGCGCCGCCAGCGGGCGGGGGGTGCGGCGGTTGCTGCACGTCAGCCGGGCCGAGGTGCTCCTGGCCATGCTGCTGGCCGCCGTCGTCAACATCTCGATCATGCTGGCCGCCACCGCGCTGACCCCGGCGGAGGGCGCCTCCATCGAGTCGGCCCACCGGGCCTTCGGGGCGTCGGCCGGGGCGGTGGTCGCGGCGCTCTTCGCCCTGGGGTTGCTCGCCTCGAGCTTCGCCTCGACCTGCGTCGGCGTCTACAGCGGTCAGATGATCATGCAGGGGTTCCTCGACCGGTCGGTGTCGATCTGGGTCCGGCGGGCGGTGTCGGTCGTGCCGGCGCTGGCGATCCTGGCGGTGGGGATGGACCCGACCGACGCGCTGGTGCTCAGCCAGGTGGTGCTGTCCTTCGGCCTGCCGTTCGCCCTCGCGCCGCTGATCTGGTTCACCGCCCGCCGTGCCTCGATGGGCGAGGACCGGAACGCCCCGGCCACCACCGTCGTCGCCGTCGTCGTCCTCTGCGCGGTGGTCGCGCTGAACGCCTTCGTGCTGGGAAGTGCCCTGTGAGGACACCGTGAGGACGCCGTGACCGTCCGGGCCAGGGACCGGGCGCGCGCGCCGCCGGTGCCGGCAGCCGCGACGTCGCCGCCCGTGTCGCGGCGGGCGGGCGTCGCAGCGTCCGCGTCCCGGATCCCCCATGTTCCACATCCCACGTCCCGCGTCCTGCCACCGAGCCCGTCCACCCGCTGCCGTCCACCCTGCTGCCATCGGAGTTCCGATGTCCTTCGCCGTTGCGTTGCTCTCCCTGGGCCTGCTCGTCGGTCTGGGATCCGTGCTGACCGTCGCCGCCGCCGGCCGCACCCCCACCGACGCGGTGCCCGCGTGCTGCCGGCGGCGGGTCGAGGCCTTCGCCCGGCGGGCCCGGGTGACCGTGCTGGCCGGGGTGCTGGCCGCCCTGGTCGGCGCCGCCTTCCTGAGCAGCTGACCCCGGTGACGGGCCCCGCGGCCGATCCGCACCCCGATCCGCACTTCGCCCTGGCGTGGAGCCGCTACGCGCTCACCCGGATCCGCGAGGTGGTCGACAAGCCGCGCGCGGAGATGACCGACGCCGAGCTGACCGTCTACACCCACGCGGCGAACGCGCTGGCCGGCGGGGATCCGACCATCGCGCTGTTCGTCCGCGGCCCGGGACACCGGCTCTGCCGGGTCTGCGGCGCCGAGTGGAGCTCGCTCATGACCCCCGACCACGTGGCCGGCTGCCCGCTGGGCTCCGGGGCATGACGCGCTACCGGTTCCTCGACGGGATGGGCGACGTCGTCGCCGAGGGCGAGTTCACCCGGCACGACGACGCGCTCGCCTGGGCCGAGGACCCCGACCGCGAGGAGGACGTGCAGCGCGTGGAGCACCTCGGGCCCGCGGGGGAGTGGCGCTGGGCCGGCGCCCTGCGCGGCTGACGTCTCTCCGAAGTTCCTCCGAAGCGAGACGGACGGGGGCGTACCGGCCGCCTGGCCGGTACGCCCCCGTCCCGGGGGACGTACGCCCCCGTCTCAGGGGACCAGGATCGCCCGGCCGCGCACCCGGCCGCCATCGAGGTCGTCGATCGCGGACTGGAAGTCGTCCAGGGCGTACCGCTGGGTGTGCAGCACGACCTTCTGCCGCGCCGCCAGCGCCATCAGCTCGACCAGGTCGTTGTAGCTCCCGACCAGGTTGCCCAGGATGTTGATCTCCGCCGAGATCAGGTCGATGGTCGGGACGTCGACGTTCTCGCCGTAGCCGACCACCAGGTAGTCCCCGGCCCGGCGGGTCATCGCCAGCCCCTGCGCCGTCGAGCCACCTTCACCGACGAAGTCGATCACCACCTCGGCGCCTTTCCCGCCGGTCGCCTCCAGCACCTGATCGACCTGGCTGCCGTCGGCGACGATGCCGGAGTCCGCCCCGATCGACAGCGCCAGCTTCACCGCGTCGGCGTTGCGGTCGACGACGATGAGCTCGGCGGGGGAGATGGCGTCCAGCACCTGGATCCCGATGTGCCCGAGGCCGCCGGCGCCGATGATCACGCACCGGTCGCCGGCCCGCAGCCGCGCCGCTGCCTTGGCCGCGGCGTGGTAGGCGGTGAGCCCCGCGTCCGCGAGCGCCGCCACCCCCGCCGGCTCCAGCGAGTCGTCGATCTTCACGCAGCTCCGCGCGGATGTCTTCAGGTACTCGGCGTACCCGCCGTCGCTGTCGATCCCGGGGAACGCGGAGTTCTCGCAGTGCACGTCGTCCCCGGCCCGGCAGGCGCGGCACAGCCCGCAGGTGGCCAGCGGGTGCAGGATCACCTTGTCGCCCTCGGCCACGTTGGTCACCGCCGACCCCACCGCGTGCACCCAGCCGGCGTTCTCGTGCCCGATCGTGTACGGCAGCGCGACGCCGGACTTCTCCGCCCACTGCCCCTCGAGGATGTGCAGGTCGGTGCGGCAGACCCCGGCACCCCCGATCCGGACGACGACGTCGTGCGGCCCGGTGACCTCCGGGACCGGCACGTCGTCCATCTGCAGCTTCTCGTGGTACCCGGTCACGCGGACGGCCTTCATGAGCTCACCTTCTGGTCGAGGAGGAGGGGCAGGACGGTGCGGTCGGCGGCGCGCGGGACCTGGTCGTCCTGGGCGCCGGGGTAGCGGGTGGCCAGCAGCCCGCGGCAGAAGTGCGCGTTCCCGTCGACGGAGATGCGCACCGAGCGGGCCTTGCGCACCGCCATCGGGACGGCGGCCCGGTCCGGTCGGCGCCCCTCGGCGTCCACCAGCACCGCGGCATCCCCGGCCACGGGCAGGCCGAGGGCGGCCCGGCGCTGCAGCAACGCATCGGTGGTCGGTCCCGGCGGGAGGTCGGCCAGCGTGACCTCCCCGAGATCGGCCTCCGCCAGCGTGGGGTCGGCCCGCAGCAGCGCGGTCAGCGCCCGCTCCATCGCTGCGGTGTGCGCCTTGCGCTGGAAGGTCAGCCGGAGCTCGTCCAGGCTCTCCTCCGCCTCGTGGCCGAAGGTCCCGACGTACCCGGCATCGGCGGCCAGCCCCCGGTTGATCAGGTCGGAGTCGGAGTGGTCGTCGAGCTGCACCACGACCCGGCCCACGCCGGGCACCGCGGCGACCGCGTCCCGGGCGTCGGACACCATCAGCCAGGCGAAGTTCGGTGCGCAGAACGACGTCGGCAGGCGCAGGTGCACCTCCACCGTCCCGCCGTCGGCCACCGCCACCGACCGGACGAACCCCAGGTCGGTGATCGGCTCGTCCAGCTCCGGGTCGACGACGGCACCCAGCGCCGCGCGGACCCCCGCCTCGGTCAGCTGCCCGCTGAGGACCGCGGTCATCAGGCCATCGCCAGGTCGGCGCTCTCGGGCTGCCGGGGGCCGGTCGCCGTCTCGTCGGCGTCGGGCAGCTGCAGCTCGGCCGGCACCGGGATGTCGTACATCTTGGCCGCGTTGAGCCCCAGCACCTTCTTCTTCTGCTCGGTGCTCAGCGGCCCGTACTCGCTCATGTCCGCCGGGATCTGGAAATCGACGAAGGCCTCCACCAGCCACTTCGGCGTCCACAGCGCGTAGTCGCTGGAGAACTGGATCCGGTCCTCACCGATCCAGTACATGAGCTCGCCGATGATCTGCGCGAAGTACCGCGGCCGGGTGTGGATGAACGGCAGGGCCACCGCGAGGCCGGCGTGCACGTTGGGCTCCTGGGTGGCGATCCAGCAGAAGTCCTCGAGCCGGGGCAGCCCGCAGTGCTCCACGACGAAGTTCAGGTCGGTGAAGTCGGTGGCCACGTGGTCGACGTCGGCCACGTCGAAGGCGTCCCGGTCCAGCGGCCGGATCGTGGGCCCCTTGTGCACGTGGACGTTCCTGATGCCCAGCTCCCGGCACACCTCGAAGTACCGGTAGGCCATCGGGTCGTCGAGCTTCCAGCCACGGGACTCCCCGTGCCAGTCGGCGGTGTAGAGCTTCACGCCCTTCAGCCCGAACCGCTCGGCGTCCGCGCGCAGCTGGTCCAGCCCCCGCTCGCCGTCCCGCGGGTCGAACCAGTGGTTGTAGGTCAGCTTGTCCGGATTGGCCTGGGTGAGCGCGAACGACTCCTCGGTCTGCCCGAAGTCGTTGGCGTAGAACTCCCCCAGCCGGGCCGGCTGGAAGATCGCGTGGTCGACGTACCCGTCGGTGAAGATGTCCTTCATCAGCCGCTCGCCGCCCTGGTAGAGGTACTCCTCGTAGGGCCACACCTCGGCCTCCGGGCTGAGGTTGCGGTGGTAGTCGTAGAAGCAGTCGATGAACTGCTTGCCGTGCACGTTCAGCTGGTTCTCGGGGCGCGCGTCCCAGAGTGCGATGTGCGCGTCCACGATGAAGTACTTCTCGCCGTCCTTGGTGTACACGAGGGCCTCCTCGACCGGGTCTGGCTAGGGTTGCGAGCTGGATCACACTGGTCGGGACGCTAGGCGCGGAGGGCGTTCCCGCGGCACGGTCCGGCTGTCCCACTTTGGGACAACCCGTCGGGAAGGTGGTCCGGTGCTCGAACGTCCCGCACGGCCGTCCGGGGCGGTCCGCTGACATGACCGGGTCGCCCTACCACCGGCCGTGCACCTACGCCCCTGCGCAGCTCGCCTCGATGACCGCGACGGACCGGGCGCTGCCCGTCGTCGTGGTCGGCGCCGGACCGGTCGGCATGGCGGTGGCCCTCGGCCTCGCCCAACGCGGCATCGCCGTCACCGTGCTGGAGGCGGCCACCCAGGTCTCCTTCGGCAGCCGGGCCATCTGCATCTCCCGGCACAGCCTCGAGGTCGCCGACCGGCTCGGCTTCGGGGCGGAGCTGTCCCGGCTCGCCCTGCCCTGGGAGGGCGGCCGCAGCTTCCACCGCGACGTGGAGGTGCTGCGGTTCCGGATGGCGAACGAGGCGCACGCCGTCCGGGGCCCGATGGTCAACGTCTCGCAGTCCGAGCTCGAGCAGCTCATGGTCGATGCCCTGCTCGCCCACCCCCTGATCACCCTGCACTGGGGCGCGGGCATCGCCGGGGCCATCCCCGCCGGTGACGAGGTCGGCCTGCTGGTCGACACCGCCGGCGGCCGCCGGACCCTGCGGGCCCGCTGGGTCGTCGCCGCGGACGGCGGCCGCAGCCGGATGCGCGAGCTCACCGGGGTCCGGCTGCGGGGTACCAGCTACGAGGGCCGGTACGTCATCGCCGACATCCACTGGCAGTCCGAGCTGCCTCCCGAGCGGATGGTCTGGTTCGACCCGCCCAGCAACCCCGGCTCGACGGTGATCATGCACCGCCAGCCGCACGACATCTGGCGCATCGACTACCAGCTCGACCCCGCCGAGGACGCCGACGCCGAGACGCAGGAGCACCGGATCCGGGCCCGCATCGCCGGCCACCTCCAGTGGCTGCGGAACGACCGCCCCTGGTCCCTGGAGTGGCACGGGCTCTACCAGGCGCACGCCCTCGCACTGGACGACTTCGTCCACGGCCGCGTGCTCTTCGCCGGCGACGCCGCGCACCTCGTCCCGATCTTCGGGGTGCGGGGGCTCAACTCCGGCATGGAGGACGCCGAGACCCTGGCCTGGATGCTCGCCGCGGTGGTCAGCGGCGCGGCCGACCGGACGCTGCTCGACACGTACTCGACGGAGCGGCGCCACGCCTGGGAGCAGAACGTGGCCAACGCCGGGAAGTCGACGCTGATCATGACCCCCGGCACCCACGGCCACCGCACCACCCGGGACGCCCTGCTCGCGCTGGCCACCGTGCGCCCGGAGTTCGGCTCGCTCATCGACCCGCGGCAGAGCAGCGCCACCTCCGCGCGATCCTCGCCGCTGACGGTGCCCGCCGCCCCGGGCACCGGCGGACTGCTGCCCGGTGACCCGGTGGAGGACCGCCGGGTCCGGCTCGCCGACGGCACGCAGACCTCGCTCCACGAGGTGCGGGGCGCCGGCGTGGGGCTGTTCGGGTTCGGTCTCGGCCCCGCAGCGATCGAGGCCGCGGTCCGGCTCCGCGACGACCTGGCCGGCGCCCTGCCGCGGGAGGGCGGCACGCTGGCGCTCGTCGGTGGGGCGACGGGTACGCCACCGGCCGGAACGGTGCCGGACGACGCCGGCGACCTGGCGCGCGCCTGGGGCGCCGACCCCGGGGAGGTGTTCGTCGTCCGTCCCGACGGGCTGCTCCTGGCGCGCGGCCCCGTGGCCGACCTGACGGGGCTGCCGGCGCGGGTGCGCGCCGGGCGCGGCCCCACCACCGGGACCCCCGTGGCCGACGGGGTCGACGGGGTCGGCCCACCGCTCACCGCCGGCCAGCAGCGCCGTGAGGCGGCCTGGCTCGCGCTGTCGGCCGCCCTCGACACGGTGCTCCCCGACGACCGCGAGGGGTTCCTCGCCCGGCTGGCCCTGCTGCTCGCCGACCAGGTCGACACCGACGCCCTGGCCGCCGCCGTCGCAACCGCGGCCACCACCCGCTGACCCCGAGGAGAACCGTCATGACCACCGTCCCCGTTCCCGCCGGCTCGCTCTTCGGGCCGGACAACCTGCCCTACGGCGTCTACTCGGTGGCCGGCTCCGCCCCCCGGGTCGCCACCCGGCTGGGCGACACCGTCGTCGACCTCGCCGTCCTGCTCGACGACGAGGTCTTCGCCCGGCCGGATCTGAACGCCTTCATGGCGCAGGGGCACGGCCGGTGGGTGGCCGTTCGCCGGCAGATCGCCGACCGGCTGGCCGGGGAGGTCCCGGACGAGGCGCTGCACGCCCTGGCCGACGTGACGCTGCACCTGCCGATCGCGGTCGCGGACTACGTCGACTTCTACGCCTCCGAGCACCACGCCGCGAACCTCGGCCGGCTGTTCCGCCCGGACAACCCCGACCCGCTGATGCCCAACTGGAAGCACCTGCCCGTCGGCTACCACGGCCGGGCCGGCTCCATCGTCGTGTCGGGCACCGACATCGTGCGGCCGTGCGGCCAGCGGAAGGGCGCGGACGACCCGGTTCCGGTGTTCGGGCCGTCGGTGCGGCTGGACATCGAGGCCGAGCTCGGCTTCGTCGTCGGCACGGGGTCGGCGATGGGCGACACCGTCCCGGTGACCGAGGCCGAGCGGCACGTCTTCGGGGTGGTGCTGTTCAACGACTGGTCGGCGCGCGACATCCAGGCCTGGGAGTACGTTCCGCTCGGCCCCAACCTCGGCAAGTCGTTCGCCTCGACGATCTCGCCGTGGGTGGTGCCGCTGCTGGCGCTGGAGGCGGCCCGGATCCCCACCCCGGTCCAGGAGCCGCGGCCGCTGCCCTACCTGGCGATGGAACCGCCCTGGGGGCTGGACGTGGAGCTCTCGGTCGAGTGGAACGGGGTCGAGGTCAGCCGCCCGCCCTACCGCGAGATGTACTGGTCACCGGCGCAGATGCTGGCCCACCTGACCGTCAACGGCGCCCCGTCCCGGACCGGTGACCTCTTCGCCTCCGGCACGGTCTCGGGCCCGGCCAAGGACACCCGGGGCGCGTTCATCGAGCTGACCTGGGGTGGCACGGAGCCGGTGACCGTGGGCGGGGAGCAGCGCACGTTCCTCGAGGACGGCGACGAGGTGGTCCTCACCGCCTCGGCTCCCGGCCCGCGCGGCTCCCGGCTGGGCTTCGGCGAGGCCCGTGGACGGATCGTGCCGGCCCGCGGGGTCGGCTGAGTTCACCGCCCGCCGAGGACGTGCCGCTCCAGCCAGGCGTTCCGGAACGCGCCCCGCGGGTCCAGCCGCTCGGCGAGGCGGACGAAGTCGGCGTGCCGCTCGTACCGCGCCGCGATCACCGCGGCGTCGGCGAGGAAGAGCTTGCCCCAGTGCGGGCGCGCGTCGAACGGGGCCAGCGCGGCCTCCAGGGCCACGAGCAGTGCCTCCACCGCGGCCTGCGCCGGCAACCAGGTGAAGTGCAGCGCGACGCTGGGCCGGCCGTGGCTGGTGCTCATCCAGAGGTCATCCGCGGCCACCGTGCGCACCTCGCACACCTGGAGCAGCGGCCGGATGCTCGGGGCGAGCGCGCGCACCGCCTCGAGCGCCTCGGCGGCGTGCCGGCGCGGGACCAGGTACTCCGACTGGAGCTCGTCGCCGTTGCTGGGGGTGAAGCCCATCCGGAAGTGCGGCAGGCGGTCCGACCACAGGCCCGGGCTGGCCAGCTGCGGGGTGGCCGGCACCGGGTCGAGGCCGGGGATGGGGTGCCGCTCACCTCGCGCGGCCGGCGCCCCGAACAGCTCGCCCCCGGGGTGGCCAGGGGCGTCGGTCCGGGATTTCACCCAGACCATGTCGACGCCCTCGCGCCAGGTCGTGAACAGGCTGACGCTGTAGCCGGCCGAGGTGATCTCGTCGAAGTGCTCGTGGACGGTCTCCCAGCTCAGCCCCTCGAACACCCGCTGCTGCACCTCGAAGGCGGGTTCGACGTCCAGGGTGACCCGGGTGACGGCGCCCAGCGCACCGAGCCCGACGACCATGCCGTCGAAGTCGGCGTCGCTCCGCGCGGCGTGCACGATCTCGCCGCTCGACGTCACGACGTCCAGGGCCGCGACGGCGGCGGCCAGGTTCCGGTTGCCGACGCCGGAGCCGTGGGTGGCCGTGGCGACGGCGCCGGCGATGGAGATGTGCGGCAGCGAGGCCAGGTTGTGCAGGGCGAGCCCCTCGTCGCGCAGCGCCTCGGCCAGCCGGCCGTACGTCAGGCCCGCGTCGACCGAGACCGTCCGGCGTCCCGGATCGACCACGACATCGGCGGGGGACGTCGCCCGGCCGGTCATCGCCTCCAGCGAGACGAGCTCGACGGAGTCGGCGACGCCGGTGAACGAGTGCCGGGAACCGAGCACCCGCACCCGGAGGGCGCCGGCGAGGACCTCCTGCAGCTCGGCGAGGGACGTCGGCCGGTGCAGCCGCTGCGCCGTGTAGGTGTAGTTGCCGGCCCAGTTCGTCGCCAGGGCGGAGCGGGCAGCCAGGTCGGTCACGCCCCAGTGTCCCGCGGGCCCGCCGGCCGGGCGCTCAGAGCAGCTCGTCGAGGTCGTCGGGCCCGGGTCCGGTACCGCCGGAGTCCTTCAGCGGCGACGCCTCGGGCAGATCGTCGTCCGGAGGTTCGGCAGCGACCGGGCCCTCGGCGTACAGGCTGTCGGGGTCCTTCGGGTCCATCTCGCGCATGGGTGCGGCCCTACCCCCGGCGTCGAGGCGGAACCCCGGCCGGCCGGGCGGACGCCCGCACGACGACGGCGGTCACCGGGGCGGCGGGCCGGCTGGGCCGGACCTTCCGCGGCGATGCCGCCGGCTACGCGCTGGTGGCCGGTGCCCGTACGGGCGTGGACTTCGAGGAGCACCCGGGCGGGGCGTTGACATCCCCGGGGCCGGTGCTCTAGGAATTCCGGCAGAAGACCGTTCTGTTTTGCAGAAGATCCCTCGCGAACGACCGGCCCAGCTGGCCCCGACCCGACAGGACGACAGCCCATGGACAACGAGCTGTTCACCTACAGCCCCATCCCCGAACGCCCGGCGATCACCTGGCCCAACGGCGCCAGGGTCGCCTTCTACCTCGGACTCAACGTCGAGCACTACCAGGTCGACAAGCCGTCCACGAGCATCTTCGGCGGCACCGCCGGTTTGGCGCCCGACCCGCTGAACTACGGATGGCGGGACTACGGCCCGCGGGTAGGGATCTGGCGGTTGATCGAGAGCCTGGACCGGCACGGTGTGCCGGCCACCGTGCTGCTGAACTCCGACGTCTGCAGCCGGTACCCGCAGATCATCGAGGCCGGCCGGGAACGCGGCTGGGCGTGGCTGGCGCACGGCCGGGACAACTCCACGTTCCAGGCCGGGATGACGCGCGAGGAGGAGCTGGCCTACCTCACCGAGGTCGTCGACACGATCGAGGCCGCGACCGGCCGGCGACCGCAAGGTTGGCTGGGGCCGGCGCTCACCGAGACCTTCCAGACGCCCTCGCTGCTGGCTGAGCTCGGCCTGGGCTACACGCTGGACTGGACGAACGACGACCAGCCCTACGAGCTCGCCGTGCCCGGGATGCTCAGCGTCCCCTACTCCATCGAGATGAACGACGTCACGCTGTTCGTGAGCAAGAGCTACACGGGTCCGGAGTTCCTGGAGGCGGTCCGCGACCAGCTCGACCAGCTCCACGCGGACTCCGGCGACAGCGGTCGGGTGATGGCGCTGTGCGTGCACCCCTTCAGCGTCAACCAGCCGTTCCGGCACAAGTATTTGGACCAGGCGCTGGAGTACATCGCCGGCCACGAGGGCGTGTGGCTGACCACGGCCGACGAGATCGCCGAGGCCTACCGGGCCCAGCGCTCCTCGGCAGAGCCGACGAGAGAGGTCGCCTGATGAACAGCTCGGCAGCCCGGCGTTGCCGGTCCGTTGCTGCACTGGAGGTGGGACGATGAGCGAGGTCGTCGAGGAGTACGCGCGGCTGCGCAAGGAATTCCAGGACAAGGGCTTCGGTAGCCGGGTCGGGTTCGGGCAGCGGCCGGCGCTGCTCGCCGTCGACTTCATCACCGGATTCACCGACCTGCGCTCGCCGCTCGCCGGCGATCTGGACAGCCAGCTCGCCGCCACGAACGAGCTGCTGGAACCCGCCCGTGCGGCGGGGGTCCCGGTCATCTTCTCCACCGTCGCCTACGACCCGGAGCTGCAGGAGGCCGGGGTCTGGGTGCGCAAGATCCCCGCGAACAGCTGGCTGGTCGAGGGCAGCGAGTGGGTGGCGGTCGACGGCCGGCTGGGCCAGCGCCCGCACGAGACGACGCTGGTGAAGAAGTACGCGTCGTGCTTCTTCGGCACCGACCTGGCCGCCCGGCTGGTCTCCCGCCAGGTCGACACCCTGATCATCACCGGCTGCACCACGAGCGGGTGCGTGCGGGCGACGGCGGTGGACGCCTGCTCGTACGGCTTCCGCACCATCGTGGTGGAGGAGGCGGTCGGGGACCGGGCGGCGCTGCCGCACGCGGCCAGCCTCTTCGACATCGACGCCAAGTACGGCGACGTCGTCAGCCTGACCGAGACACTCACGTACCTGCGGGGTCTGCCGTCCGCGTGACCCCCTGGCGCGTCGCCGGACCTGCGTCCGGCGGCGCGCCCACCCGTGGCCCGACTCCGGGCCGGCCATTCCCACCGAACGGAGACCCCTGCGTTGAGCATCGATGTCCGCGAGCTGGTTGCCCTCTCGTCCCGGGTCCTGGCTGCCGCCGGGCACGGGGACCTGATCTGGGGGCATGCCTCAGTCCGCGATGACGAGGGCCGGGGAGTGTGGATCAAGTCCGCCGAGTGGAGCCTGGACGAGGTCACCGCCGACCGGGTGCAGCTGGTCGACCCGGATGGTGCGGTGCTCGCCGGCGTCGGCCCTCGGCACAGCGAGTACCCGATCCACACCGAGATCTTGGCGGCCCGGCCGGACGTCGGTGCGGTCGTGCACACCCACTCGCCGCAAGCGGTGGCCCTGGCGGCCACCGGGCAGCCGCTACGCCCGGTCAGCCACGCCGCCAACTACTTCGTGCCGCCCGCCGTACCCCGGTTCACCGAGACCGCGGACCTCGTCCTCACCCGGGAGCTGGGGCGGTCCCTGGCGCTGACGCTGGCGGATGCCCGGGCGGTCTTCCTGGTCAACCACGGCATCGTGGCCGTGGGGCCGACGCTGCAGGAGGCGACGGTGGCCGCCGTCCTGCTGGAGCGGGCCTGCGCGCAGCAGATCCTCACCCGGTCCGCCGGCGGGTGGCCGACCTGGTCGCCCCCGGAAGAGTCCCTGGCCAAGCGGGAGAACATCTACAACGCGCGGGCCGTGGCCGCGGTCTGGGACCACCTGGTCCGCCAGTTGCCTGCCTGACGGCCCCCGCCTTCGGCTGGCTGGTCGCGCCCGGGCGGTCATCGGCCCCGGCACCGGCGCGGTGTACCCAGCAACGGTCGCCATGGTCGGGGAACGGGCACCGGCTCGGGGCCCAGGCCCGGGCGCGCGTTCGCGGCAGACTGCACGGCTGGGCTGGATCATCGGTGCGGTGGGTGCCTTGCTGATCATGACCACCATGACCACCATGACCACCATGGCCGGCCGGACCCGCTACCGACGTGTCGATCGACTCGCATCGTGACCGGCGGCCGGCTCACGGCCGGCGAGCAGCGCGCGGACGTCGTCGACGGTGTCGGCCTCGGCCGGGGTCTTGTCGGGCCGGTAGCGCAGCACGCGGGCGAAGCGCAGCGCGACGCCGCCGGGGTAGCGGACGCTGCGCTGGGCGCCGTCCACGGCGATCTCGACGACGAGCTCGGGCCGGAGCAGCACGCCCCAGGCCGGCTGCTCGCGGGCCAGCCCGGGGAAGGTGCGGGTCTGCCAGTCCAGCAGTTGATCGGTCATGCCCTTGAAGGTCTTGCCCACCATGACCGGCTCGCCTCCGTCGGGGTCGCGGGCGCCGAGGTGGATGTTGGACAGCGTCCCGGACCGCCGGCCGTAGCCCCACTCCGCGCCGAGCACCACCAGGTCGAGGGTGTGCACCGGCTTGACCTTCTGCCATGCCCTGCCCCGCCGGCCGGCGGCGTAGGGCGCGTCCAGCGCCTTGACCACGACCCCCTCGTGCCCGGCCGACAGCGCCGCGTCGAGCACCCCGGCCGCCTGCTCGGGGCTCGGCCGGCGCACGGCGGGCATCCGCAGCGCCGCCTGCTCGTCGTCGGCCAGCAGGCCGGCCAGCGCGTCGAGCCGCACGGACAGCGGCTCGTCGATCAGGTCGCGCCCGTCCAGGTGCAGGAGGTCGAACAGGAACGGGCTGAGCAGCACGCCCGCGTCGGCGGCGGCACTGCCGAAGCGGCTCATCGTGTCCTGGAACGCGCGCGGCCGGCCGTCGTCGTCCAGGGCGAGGGTCTCCCCGTCGAGCACCGCCGTCTCGCAGGGCAGCGCCCGGATCCGCGCCACCAGCTCGGGCACGCCGTCGGTCACCTCGCGCAGCGTGCGGGTCCACACCCGGACGGCGTCGCTGTTCCGGTGCACCTGGATGCGGGCGCCGTCGAGCTTGAACTCCACGGCCACCTCGGTGCCCAGGTCGGCCAGCGCGGCATCGAGCGAGGATCCCGGCGCGGCCAGCATCGGCCGGACCGGCCGGCCGACCTGCAGCCGCACCGCGTCGAGCGCCTCGACCCCACCGGTGAGCGCGGCGGCCGCGGTCTCCGGGAGGCGGCCGGAGAGCATGAAGGCCCGGCGGACGGCGGACGGCGGGACCTCCGCGGCGGCGGCGACGGCGTCCAGCGCGACACCCTCCAGGGCGCCCTGGCGGAGCTCGCCGGTCAGCAGCCGGACGAGGAACAGCTGCTCGCCGGCCGTGGCGGCGGCGAGCAGGTCGCCGAGCAGCGCGTCGCGGCGGGCGGCCGACCCCGGGCCGGACGTCGCGGCGAGCGCGGAGAGGGTCGATTCGAGGTCGCCGACGGTCAGCGACGGGCTGGGAGCGGGCTCGTGCGCCACCGTGGTCAGGGCGCGCCGGCCCAGCCCGAGGCGGCCCTGCCGCGGCTCACCGGCCAGCCAGGCGGTGACCGGCTCGACCTCGTCGGGGGCGGCGGCCCGCAACAGCCCGGCGATCGCTGCGGCCTTCGCCGTCCGGGACCGGGTGGCCGCGACGGCGGCGGAGGCGGCGAGCACGTCGGCGAGCAGCACCGCGCCATCGTGGCAGCCGTGCATTCCTCGCGCCGCCCTGCACCGCCTACACCGCCGTGCACCGCGGTGCCCCGGCGCTGCGGGTCAGCGGCGCACGCCGTGCGGGCGGTCCACCCCGCGGTGCCCGTGCTCGCCCGGGTACGGCGGGGCGCTGTCGGCCACGACGGCCCCGCGCTCGCCGAGCGGCTGCTCGGGCCCGACGGTCGAGTCGCGGGTGGTCTGGCGCTCGGCCTCGGCGTTGACCGCCGCCCCCACGAAGACCAGGAAGACGGTGATCCACAGCCAGAACATGCTGATCGCCACGCCGGCGAGCGAGCCGTACGTGGACTCGTAGCTGCCCAGGCGCTGCACGTAGGCGAACAGCGCGAGCGAGGTGGCCAGCCAGAGCAGCGTCGCGACGGCGGCCCCGCCGCTGATCCACCGCCAGCGGGCCTGGTTCCGGTCAGGGGCGAAGCGGTAGAGCACCGCGAGCACCCCGGCCATCAGGGCGGCGAGCAGCACCCAGGACAGCACCGGGGCGACGGCCCGGACCGGCCCGGTCGCGCCGGGCAGCGCCCGGGAGACGATGCCGGCCACGGCGATGGCGGCGCCCAGGAGCAGGGCGCCGCCGAGCACGAAGGCCAGCGCGAGCCCGCTGCGGCGCAGGAGCCCCCGGGTCTCGGTCTCGTGGTAGGCCAGCGTCAGGCCGTCGATGAGGTAGGTCATGGCGGTGGTCGCCGTCCAGAGCGCCACCACGAGCCCGGTGAGCCCCCGGAAGGTGAGCACCTGCCCGGAGGCGGTCGTGATCGTGGTGAGCTGGTCGGCGACCACCGGATCGAGGTCCTCGGGAAGCATCCCGGCCAGGCTGGACAGCTGCTCGAGGGCCTGCTGCGGGGTGTTCACCGCGCCGTACACCGAGATCGCCGTCACCAGCACCGGGGCGATCGACAGGACGGCGAAGAAGGAGACGCCCGCGGCCTGCACCATCAGCCGGTCGCTCAGCACGTGCCGCCCGACGCGCCGCAGCACCCGTCCCCAGGCCCGCACCGGGATCTGATGCGGCGAGCCGGCGTCGGCACCGTGTCCCGGCGCGGGGGGTCCGGTCGCGGCGCGGTCGTTCCGGGCCAGCGTCATGGCCCATCCCACCGCGCGCCCGGCAGGCCCGCAAATGCCAGCCGTCCCCCGACCCGCGGCCCCGAGCCGAGAGCCAGGGTCGGGTCCGGGTGTTCCCCGATGGTCGGCCGCCCGTCCGCTCGGCAGGCTCGTGCCATGACATCAGCCATCCCCGCCCCGCCGGCCGACCCCGGTACCCCGCAGCCATCCGCGCCGCCCACGCCCGCACCGCCGCCGCTGCGCCGCAGCAGCACCGACCGGATGGTCGGCGGGGTCTGCGGCGGCCTGGCCGCGCACCTGGGCATCGACGCGCTGCTCTGGCGGGTCGGGTTCGTCGCCCTCACCTTCGCCGGCGGCTGCGGTGTGCTGGTCTACCTGCTGCTGTGGGTGCTCCTGCCGCCGGCCCCGCGGGGGCCGGGCGAGCAGGTCGGGCCGCTGGACCGGCTGGCCGAGAAGCTGCACGCGCTGCTCCCGGGGTCAGCGCCGGGCCGGTGAGGGCACGGCCTGCTGCTGGGCGGCGACCGCCGCGGCCGCGGACCGGGTGGGGACGCCGAGCTTGCCGAAGACGTGCACCAGGTGGGTCTCGACCGTGCGCCGGGAGATGTACAGCCGTTCACCGATCTGCCGGTTGGTGAGCCCCTCGGCGAGCAGCGCGGCCACCCGGGTCTCGGTCGGGGTCAGCGCCGACCACCCGGTGTCGGCCGTCCGCGTCGGCGTCCGTGCGCGGCGGCGCACGCCCAGTTCCCGGAGCCCGGCGAGCGCCCGCGCGGCCGCCCGGGGGGCACCGCAGCGCTCGTAGAGGCCGAGCGCCTCCTGCAGCACGGGCACGGCCTCCGCCGGGCGGCCGAGTGCGACCAGCGCCCGTGCGGTGTCCTCGGCGGTGGCCGCGACGTCGAGCGGACGCCCGGCCCGCCGGCTGGCCGCCAGCGCCTGGAGCAGCACGTCCGGATCGCCGGTGAGGATTCCCTGGCACCGCAGCGCCACGGCACGGGCGCCGGGGACGTCGGGTCCGGCCAGGTCGGCTCCGCGGGAGGCGTCGGCCACGACGCTCTCCGCCGTCGACCGGTCGGCCACCCTGGTGAGCCGGACGATGTCCCCGGCCATCAACCGCCAGCCGTAGAGGTAGTGCAGCCCCGGCAGTGTCCACCACGCCTCGGCGGCGCGGGCGGCCGCGTCCTGCGGCCGGCCGGCGGCGTCGGCCAGCAGGGCCCGCACCCACACCAGCCAGTCGTCGGCGTAGGTCGGTGGTCCGGACCGGACCCCGCGGGCGGCGTCCAGCTCGGCCGCGGCGCCCGGCAGGTCGTCGGCGTACAGCCGGCACCGCGCGCGCAACGCCGAGCCCACCGCCGCGCCCCAGGTGTCGCCGCCCTCCGCGGCGAGGACCAGGCCGGTCTGGGCCTCCACCTGCACGTCGTCGAGGCGGCCGGCGAGGTAGTGCACGCCGACCAGGCCCCAGTGGAAGCTGGGCGCCGGACCGTCGGTGGCGTCGCTGTGGCGGAGCGCCGAGTGGAACGCGGCTTCGGCATCGGCCAGCCGGTCCGCGTTCGCCAGCACCACCCCGAGGCTGGTCCGGGGGTCGTTGGCGAACTGCAGCCAGGGATCCCGGGCTGCCCGGGCGGCTGCCTGGCCGGCGAGGGCGAGGCCGCCGGGGACGTCCCCGCGCGCTGCAGCGGCCAGCGCACGGGTGGCCCAGACGGCGCACCAGGTCTGCGCGTCCTGGGACGCCTCGGCCGCCTCGGCGGCCCGGCCGGCGTCGCGGTCGGCCCCGGCGGCGTCCCCGGTGTAGAGCCGCAGGGCGGCGCTGAAGGCCAGCACCTGGGTGGCCGCCGGGCCCGCGGCGGGAAGGCCGGCGAGCTGGTCCAGTTCGTGCAGTGCCCCGGCCACGTCACCCTGGGCCTGCCTGGCCGCGGCCAGCATCCCCCGTACGGCCGTCTCCTGGTCCGGGCCGACCAGGCGGGGGAGGAGATCGGCCGCCAGGCGGGCCGCCTGACCGGCCCGGCCGGTCGCCAGCAGGGACGGGAGCAGCTCGGCGGCCACGGCATCGCGGGTGGGGCCGGTCCGGGCGGTGAGCGCCAGGGCGCGCTCGAGCAGGGCGGCGGTCGTGGATGCCGGCGCGGCCGGGTCGGCGGCGGCCCGGCGGAGCCAGTCGACCGCCCGGTCGGCCGAGGCCTCCCCCGCGTAGGCGCCGAGCGCCAGTTGCTGGGCCACCCGGGCCGCCGGCGCCGCCGCGGCGGCCAGGGCGGCCCCGGCCCGCTGGTGGAGCCCGGCGCGGACGGCAGCCGGGAGATCGGTGTAGAGCGCCTCGCGGATGAGGTCGTGCCGGAAGGACAGCGCGCCGGGGAGCCCTGGCGCCCGGTCGCCGTCGGTCAGGAAGCCGGCCTCCGCGGCGGTGCGGAGGGGCCCGGCGAGCGCCACCGCGTCCCGGCCGGTGAACGCTGCGAGGTCCGCGACGCTGAACGAGCCGCCCAGGACGGCCGCCAGCCGGAGCACCTCCTGCACATCGGTGGGCAGCGCGGTGAGGCGGTGCAGGACCAGCCGGCGGACCGAGCTGGGGAGCAGCTGGTCCCGGCACTCCGAGCGCCCTGCGCGGACCTCCAGGGCGCGGTCCTCGACGAGTGCGCGAACGGTCTCCACCACGTA
Organism: Modestobacter lapidis; assembly: GCF_054780755.1. Classification (NCBI taxonomy): domain Bacteria; kingdom Bacillati; phylum Actinomycetota; class Actinomycetes; order Geodermatophilales; family Geodermatophilaceae; genus Modestobacter; species Modestobacter lapidis. The sequence goes on from NZ_BAAGVS010000001.1 coordinate 208,355, forward strand.
GAACGGATTGCCCCCGGCCTTCCGCACGCAGGCCCGGAGCACCGGCCCCGGGGGCGCGCCGGTGAGGTGCGCGGTCAGCCCGTCGACGTCCTCGGCGGGCAGCGCGTCCAGGTGCACCGGGATCCCGCCGACGGCGAGCAGCACCTCACCGAGCCGTTCCAGCGGGCGGCTGCGGGGGAGCGGGCGGGACGCGGTGAGCAGGAGCACCGGGTCGGCCGCCGTCCGGCGGGCCACCGCGGCCAGCGCGCGGAGCGACGCCCCGTCGCACCAGTTCAGATCGTCCACCGCGAGGACGACGGGTCCGCGCGCGGCCAGCGAGCTCACCCCGTCGACGAAGGTGTCGACCAGCGCGTGCTCCGTGCCCCGGGCCGGGTCCGGCCGGTGCCCGGCGGGCACCCCCGCCACCATTCCGGCGAGGGCGTGCAGGGGCCGGTGCCGCTCGAGCTCCTCGGCCCGGCCGGACAGCGTGCACCAGCCCCGGTCCGACGCCTCGGAGAGCACCTGGTGCAGCAGCCGGGTCTTGCCGATGCCCGCTTCGCCCTCCAGCGCGATCGCGGCGCCCGCCCCGGTCTGCACCCGGTCGAGAGCGGCGCGCAGGAGGTCCTGCTCCCGGCGTCGACCCGTCAACGGCGGGGAGTCCGGGATGCCTCGGAGGCGGCAGGAGCCGCCGGGCCGGCGTTCCATCCACCGAGGCTACGTGCCGGGGACCGCCCCGCGGGAACGCCTCGACCCGTCGATCTCCGTGATCTGCCGGATGTCGGCGCGCGCCGGTCCGGCCACGGTGGGGTTCCCACGACCGACCGGAGGAGAGAACGATGACCGTCGACATGGCACGGGTGGAGCAGTTCGCGAACCAGGTGATCGGTGACATCGCGGCCGCCGAGGCCGGCGTCCTGTCCTACGTCGGTGACCGGTTGGGGTTGTACCGGGCGATGGCCGGCGCCGGCCCGCTGACCCTGGCCGAGCTGGCCGACCGGACGACGACGCACCCCCGCTACCTGCAGGAGTGGCTGGCCGCCCAGGCGGCGGGTGGCTACGTCACCTACCAGCCGGGCGGGAACGGTGGTGGAGGCACCTTCACCCTGCCCGACGAGCACGCGGCCGTCCTCGCCGATGACGCGAGCCCCGTCTTCCTGGCCGGCGCGTTCGGCATGGCGGCCAGCAGCTGGGCCGACGCCGACGTCACCGCCGACGCGCTGCGCACCGGGGCGGGCATCGGCTGGGGCGACCACGATCCGCGGCTGTACCCGGCCACCGAGCGCTTCTTCCGCACCGGGTACGCGGCCAGCCTGACCAGCGAGTGGATCCCGGCGCTGGACGGGGTGGAGGACAAGCTGGTCCGCGGTGCCCAGGTGGCCGACGTCGGCTGCGGGCACGGCGCCTCGACGACGATCATGGCGCGGGCGTTCCCCGCGTCGTCCTTCGCCGGCTTCGACGTCCACGATGCCTCGATCGACGCCGCCCGGACCGCCGCGGCCACCGCGGGGCTGTCCGACCAGGTGCGCTTCGACGTCGCCACGGCCGACGCCATCCCGGCGCCGGCCGGTGGCGGCTACGACCTGGTGTGCTTCTTCGACTGCCTGCACGACATGGGCGACCCGGTGGCGGCCGCCCGCCGTGCCTGCGCGGTGCTGGCCGAGGGCGGCACCGTGCTGCTCGTCGAGCCGCGGGCCGGCGACCGGCTGGAGGACAACCTGCACCCGCTGGGCCGGCTGATGTACGCCGCCTCGACCCAGCTGTGCACACCCAACGCGGTCGCCCAGGGCGGGGAGACCGTTCCCGGTGGGCGCACGCTCGGCGGGCAGGCCGGCGAGGCCCGGCTCACCGAGGTGCTGCACGAGGCCGGCTTCGGCCGGGTCCGCCGGGCGGCCGAGACGCCGTTCACCATGGTGCTCGAGGCCCGCCCCTGACCCCGCCAGGCCCTCCGCTGCACCGGGAGCCCGCGGAAGGGGCGCCGAATCATGGACCAGCGCCTCGGCCGGCGGGCCGTCGTCCTCGGGGCGAGCATGGCGGGGCTGCTCGCGGCCCGGGTGCTGGCCGACGCCTACGCGGAGGTCACGGTCCTGGACCGGGACGACCTGCCGGCCGGTGCCCGGGCCCGGCGGGGCGTGCCGCAGGGGCGCCACATCCACGCCCTCGTCGCCCGCGGCCAGCAGGAGCTGGAGGAGCTGCTCCCCGGCCTGACCGGCGAGCTGGCCGGGCAGGGGGTGCCGGTGATGGACGCCCAGCGCGACGTCCGCTGGTTCATGAGCGGTCACCGGCTGGCTCAGGGGCCGGCCAGCGGCCTGCGCGCCGCCAGCGCCAGCCGACCTCTGCTGGAGGCCCAGGTGCGGGCCCGGGTCCGCGCGCTGCCCGGGGTGACGGTGACCGGGTGCGTCACCGCCACCGGCCTGACGGCGACCGCGGACGGGAGCCGGGTCACCGGCGTCCGGGTCCTGCCCAGGGCGGAGGGTGGCGCGGAGCAGGTGCTGCCCGCCGACCTCGTGGTGGACGCGACCGGTCGCGGCTCCCGCGTCGAGGGATGGCTGGCGGCCCTCGGCCACCCCCGGCCGGCGACCGAGCGGGTGGCCATCGGGCTGCACTACGCGACGCGGTCCTACCGGTTGCGCCCCGGCGCGCTCGGGGACGACCTCGCGGTGCTCGCCGCCCCCACGCCGGCGCACCCGCGGGGTGCCGCGCTCGCCGTCGTGGAAGGCGGCCGCTGTCTGGTGACCCTCGCCGGGGTGCTGGGCGACCGGCCGCCGACGGACCCCGACGGCTTCCTGGCCTTCGCCCGGTCACTGCACTGCCGCGACGTCCACGAGGCGGTCCGGGACGCAGAGCCGCTCGACGAGGCCGTCGCATTCCACTTCCCGGCCAGCGTCCGCCGCCGGTACGAGCGGCTGCCGCGGTTCCCCGCCGGTCTGCTGGTGATCGGTGACGCCGTGTGCAGCTTCAACCCGCTGTATGCCCAGGGCATGAGCGTGGCCGCGCTGGAGGCCCAGGTGCTGCGCCGGCACCTGCGCCGGGGAGCCGCCCCGGAGGCGGGCCGGTTCCTCGCCGACATCGCCCGCGTCATCGACGTCCCGTGGGACATCGCGGTCGGCGGTGACCTCGCCTTCCCCGCCGTCGAGGGACGGCGGACCCCCAGGGTGCGACTGCTCAACGCCTACGTCCCCCGGTTGCACGCCGCCGCCGCGGACGACGCGACGCTCGCCCGTGCCTTCGTCGGGGTGACCGGTCTGGTGGACCACCCGGCGACCCTCCTCCGGCCGGGTGTCGCGGCCCGCGTGGTCCGGCACGCGGTACGGGCCGCGCTCCGGCCGGCCGGCCCCGGCCCCGTCCGTGGTGTTGCGCCGGACGACGACGCCGGCTGACGTAGGACCGCATGGTCGTGGACCAGCCGGGCCACACCGCCGCACCCGCTGGAGTTCCCGGACGGGCTGCCGAGCGGCCGGCCGACGGCGGGGGTGGGTCGGGGGGGCCGGTGCCGGGAGCCCGACCCGTCCGGACCCGGGACCCAGCTACCCCCGGGGTGTGCCGTCGCCGGACAACAGGTGCCACCAGCTGTCGGCGAGCACCCCCATCATCCGGTCGACCTCGGCCGCCGGCCTGCCGTGCGCCCAGGTCCGGGCGACGAAGTCGAGCTGGGCGAAGGCCAGCGCGCCGCGGGCGTGCCGGGTGTCGGGATCGAAGCGGCCGGCCCCGGCGAGGCCCTCCTCGATGTCGGCGACCACCTCCTCGATCCACTGGCCGACCAGGCTCCGCAGCTCCGGGTCGACCGTCGCGGCCTCGTTGGCGGCGTTGGTGTAGGGCCGGATGGTGTCCCACTGGCCGGAGACGTCGGTCAGCCAGGCGGAGATCGACTCCCGGGTGCCCTCCCGGACGGCGGCCACCAGCGTGTTCGCCGTCGAGCCGTGGGCCGGTGAGTTGATCCGGTCGAGAATGCCGTTCAGCTCCGCGATCAGCTCCCGCATCAGGTCGCTGCGGGAAGGGAAGTAGGCGTAGAAGGTCACCCGCGTGGTGCCCGCCGCCGCGGCGATGTCGTCGACCGTCGTCGCCGCGTACCCCTGCGACTCGAACAGCGTGAGCGCCGTGGAGAGCAGCAGCTTGCGGGTCATCTCCTTCTGCGCGGCGCGCAGACCCGCCACGTCAGCCGACCTCTCCGCCGGAGCGTCCCGGCGGCTGCGCCGCAGGGGCCGGTCGCGTCGTCATGCGGCCCAGCGTAGGTCAGCACGGCGGAGGTCAGGATTCCACTCCTCGCTGCGCGACCGCGGCGCTGCTCGCCACCCGGTGCGCGATCGGCGGCCCGACGGCGCTCTCGCCGTCCGGTGGACGTGTCCGGCCGGAACTGTCGGGAGGCTCGGGTAGACAGGCCCCGTGCTGCACCTCCACCGCGCCGAGCGGACCGCGCGCCTCGCCGACGGTCTGGCCGACGTCCTGCGCACGCCACTGGCCGATCCCTTCGCCGAGGAGGTCGTCGCCGTTCCGGCGAAGGGCGTCGAGCGATGGCTGGCCCAGCGGCTGTCCACGGCGCTGGGCGCCGGGGCCGCCGCCGACGGCATCTGCGCCGGCGTCCGCTTCCCGTCGGCGGGCCGGCTGGTCGACGAGGCCCTGTCGGCGGCCCGCGGCATCGATCCCCGGGACGATCCGTGGGCGCAGCCGCTGTGGCCGCTGCTGGAGGTCGTCGACGAGTGCACGGCCGAGCCGTGGTGCGCGGTGCTCGCCCAGCACCTGGGCGCCGGCACCGGCCCCGACGATCACCGCCGCGGCCGTCGCTGGGCCAGCGCCGCCCACCTGGCCGGCCTGTTCGGCTCCTACGGCACGCACCGTCCGCACATGCTCCGCGACTGGGCCGCCGGCGCCGACACCGACGGCGACGGGCCGCTGCCCGACGACCTCCGGTGGCAGGCCGAGCTGTGGCGTCGGCTGCGCGGGCGGCTGGGCCCGAGCCCGGCCGAGCACCTCGAGCCCGCGTGTGCCGCCCTGCGCGCCGACCCCGGGCTGTCCGACCTGCCCGGCCGGCTCAGCGTCTTCGGCCCGACCCGGCTGTCCGCGGTGTCGCTGGCGGTGCTCGACACCCTCGCCGAGCACCGCGACGTGCACGTCTGGCTGCCGCATCCCAGCCCGGTGCTGTGGCAGGAGCTGAGCGGCCGCACGGCCGTTCGCCGGCGCGACGACCCGACCGCCACGCTGGCCCGGCACCCGCTGCTGCGCAGCCTCGGCCGCGACGTCCGCGAGCTGCAGTTGCGGATCCCGCCGCACACCGCCTCCCACCACCGGGACGACGACCGGCCCGCCACGCTGCTCGGCCGGCTGCAGGCCGACCTGCGCGACGACCGCGTGCCCGAGGCGGGCGCCGCCGCCGACACGGTGCCATTCGACGACAGCGTGCAGGTGCACGCCTGCCACGGGCCGGCCCGGCAGGTCGAGGTGCTCCGCGAGGTGCTGCTGCGGCTGTTCCAGGACGACCCGACCCTCGAGCCCCGCGACGTCCTCGTGCTGTGCCCCGACGTCGAGACGTTCGCTCCGCTCATCTCGGCCTCCTTCGGCCTGGGGCCCGGCCTGCCGCACCCGGGCAACGCCCTGCGGGTCCGGCTCGCCGACCGCAGCCTGCGCCGGACCAACCCGCTGCTGGACACCGTCGCCGCCCTGCTCGACCTCGCCCAGAGCAGGGTCACCGCCAGCCAGGTGCTCGACCTGGCCGCCACCCCGGGCGTCCGGGCGATGTTCGCCTTCACCGACGAGGAACTGGAGCGGGTGCGCGACTGGGTCGCGCGGTCCGGCGTGCGCTGGGGCCTCGACACCTCCACGCGGGCCGCCTACCAGCTCGGTTCCGTCGCGCAGAACACCTGGCGGGCCGGGCTGGACCGGATCCTGCTCGGGGTGACCACCTCCGAGGACCAGCCGGTGTGGCTCGACCTCGCCCTGCCGCTGGACGACGTCGACAGCAGCGACATCGAGCTCGCCGGCCGGCTCGCCGAGCTGCTCGACCGCCTGGAGGACGTGCTGACCGCGCTGACCGGGGAGCACCCCGTCGGGCACTGGGCCGACACCCTCGCCGCCGCGCTCGACACCCTGACCTCGACCGACCCCGCCGACGCCTGGCAGCTGGCCCAGGCTCGTCGCGAGCTCGCCGAGGCGGCCGAGGGCGGTACCAGCCCGGTACGGCTCGCCGACGTCCGCGCCATGCTGGCCGAGCGGCTGCGCGGGCGGCCGACCCGGGCGAACTTCCGCACCGGCAACCTGACCGTCTGCACCCTGGTGCCGATGCGGTCGGTACCGCACCGGGTCGTCGTCCTCCTCGGGCTGGACGACGGCGTCTTCCCGCGCACCAGCGGGGTCGACGGCGACGACGTGCTGGCCCGCGACCCGCGCATCGGCGAGCGCGACGTCCGCAGCGAGGACCGCCAGCTGCTGCTGGACGCCCTGCTGTCGGCCGGCGAGCGGCTGGTCGTCCTGTACACCGGTGCGGACCCGGTCAGCGGTGCCCCGCGCCCGCCCGCGGTCCCCGTCGGCGAACTGCTCGACGTGCTGGCCGCGATGGCTCCCGGCAGCCGGGCCGACGTCGTCCGGCACCACCCGCTGCAGCCCTTCGACGCCCGGCAGTTCCGCGGGCCCGCGCCGTTCAGCTTCGACCCGGTGAGCCTGGCCGGCGCCCAGCAGGCCGGCCGGCCCCGCCGGCCGGCGCGGGCGCGCACGGCGCTGCCACCCCGCACCGGCCCGGTCGCCCTCGACGACCTGGTCGCCTTCGCGGAGAACCCGGTCCGCGCGTTCCTGCGGCACCGGCTCCGGATCACCCTGCCCGGCGAGGACGACGAGGTCGAGGACGCGCTGCCGGCCGCCCTGGACGCGCTGCAGGAGTGGGCGGTGGGGGAGCGGCTGCTCGCCGCCGGCCTGCGCGGCGTGCCCGCGGCCGACGCCGAGCGCAGCGAGTGGCTGCGCGGCACGCTCCCGCCCGGGGCGCTGGGCTCCGCGGTGCTGACCAGGGTCGGCGGGCGGGTCGCCCCACTGGTCTCGGTGGGCGCCGCACTGCTGGCCCCACCCGCCCGCTCGGTGGACGTGCGGCTCGACGTCGCCGGCCGCGAGGTGAGCGGCACGGTCAACGGGGTCCGGGACGACGCCGTCGTCACCGTCACCTACGCCAGCCTGTCGCCGCGGCACCGGGCGCGGGCCTGGGTGCAGGCCCTGGCACTGGCGGCCGCCGAGGGGGGCGGTCGCGCGGTCACCGTCGGCCGGTTCGGCAGCCGCGTCCGCACCTCGACGATCGTTCCGCCCGCCGACCCGACCACGGCCCTGTCCGACCTCCTCGACCTCTACGACCGGGGGATGTGCGAGCCGCTGCCGATGGCGACGAAGACCTCGGCCGCGTACGCGACAGCCCGGCTCGGCGGCGGCACGGTCGAGCAGGCACTCGAGAGCGCCGGGCGGGAGTGGATCAGCGCCTTCGGCGGGGAGCGCGAGGACAGGCACGCCCGCTACGTGTGGGGCGGGTCGGCCGCGCTGACCGACCTGCTGGCCGCGCCGCCGGGAGACGGCGAGCAGTGGCCGGGGGAGGCCACCCGGTTCGGCGCACTCGCCTGCCGGCTGTGGGCCCCGGTCCGGGACGCGGAGCAGCTGGCATGAACGCCTTCGACGTCTGCGGTCCGCTGCCGGAGGGCACCACCGTGCTGGAGGCGAGCGCCGGCACCGGCAAGACCTTCACCATCGCCGCGCTGACCACCCGGTACGTGGCCGAGGGCGCCGCCGACCTGTCGGAGGTCATGCTCGTGACCTTCGGCAACGCCGCCTCCCGCGAGCTGCGCGACCGGGTCCGGGAGCGGTTGGTCACCGCGGAGGCGGGGCTGCGTGACCCGGCCGCCGCCCGCTCCGACGGGCACTCCGACGAGGTGCTCCGGCTGCTGGCCGGTGCCCCCGACGCGGAGGTGGAGGCCCGCCGGCAGCGGCTCGCCCGGGCGCTGGCCGGATTCGACGCGGCCACCATCGCGACCACCCACTCGTTCTGCTCGCAGATGCTCGCCGGGCTGGGCATGGCCGCCGACGCCGACCGGACCGCCACCTTCACCGAGGACGTCGACGACCTGGTCCGCGAGGTCGTCGACGACCTGTACCTGCGCACCTTCACCGCCGGAGCGGGCGGCCCGCCGTTCCTCACCTCCACCGAGCTGCTGGAGCTGGGCCGCCGGGCCGTCGGCAGCGACCGGCAGGCCGACCTGTGGCCGCTGTCGGACGAGGGCGTGCCCGGCCGGCGGCGCAAGGCGGCGCAGGCGGTGCGCCGCGAGGTGGAACGGCGCAAGCGGCGGCTCGGCCTGGTCGACTACGACGATTGGCTGTCCCTGCTCCGCGACGCGCTGGCCGACCCGGCCTCCGGCGCGGTGGCCTGCGACCGGGTCGGCTCCCGCTACCGGGTGGTGCTGGTCGACGAGTTCCAGGACACCGACCCGGTGCAATGGGAGGTGCTGCGGCGCGCCTTCCACGGCCGCACCACGCTGGTGCTCATCGGCGACCCGAAGCAGGCGATCTACGCCTTCCGGGGTGGCGACGTTCCCACCTACCTGGCGGCGGCCGGCGTGGCCGGCGCGCAGGCGACGCTGACCTGCAACTGGCGCAGCGACGAGCCGTTGCTCGGCGCCCTCGACCAGGTGTTCGGCGGCGCCGCGCTCGGCGACCCCCGGATCGTCGTCCGGCCGGTGGGTGCCGCCCATCCCGAGCCGCGGCTGGCCGGCGCCGGCGCCCCGCTGCGCCTGCGGCGGCTGGCGCGCACCGGCCACGGGCCGCTGTTCCGGGGCCTGCCCAAGGTCGACCGGCTGCGCGACGCCGTCGCCGCCGACGTGGCCGCCGACGTGGTCGCGTTGCTGTCCGGTCCGGCGCAGCTCACCGGTCGGCCGGTGCAGCCGGGGGACGTCGCCGTCCTGGTGCGTACCAACAAGCAGGGGCAGCTCGTCCGTGCCGCCCTCGGCCGCGCCGGCGTGCCGGCCGTGCTCGCCGGCGGCGGCAGCGTCTTCACCACCGCCGGCGCCGAGTCCTGGCTGGTGCTGCTCGAGGCGCTGGAGCAGCCGCACCGCGCCGGCCGGGTGCGCGCGGCGGCGCTGTCGGTCTTCCTGCCCGACGACGAGGCGTCTCTCGACTCCGGCGGCGACGACCTGGCGGACCGGCTCGGCCCGCGGCTGCGCCGGTGGGCCGACCTGCTCGCCGAGCGGGGTGTGGCCGCGTTCCTCGAGGTGCTCACCGCCGAGGAGCAGTTGCCCCGCCGGGTGCTCGCCCGCCCCGACGGCGAGCGCGTGCTCACCGATCTGCGGCACATCGGCCAGGTGCTGCACGCCGCCGCGATGCGGGAGTCGCTGGGCCTGACCGCGCTGGTGGAGTGGCTGCGCCGGCGGATCGCCCAGGCGGCCGTCGAGGGCAGCGACGAGCGGAGCCGGCGGCTGGAGTCCGACGCCGCCGCCGTGCAGGTGATGACCGTGCACGTCAGCAAGGGCCTGGAGTTCCCGGTCGTGTACGTCCCCTTCGGCTGGGACCGGTGGGTGCCCGACAAGCCCGAGGTGCTCCGGCTGCACGACGACGCCGGCCGCCGGGTGCTCGACGTCGGCGGCCAGGCCGCACCCGGCTACGCCGCGGCGCGCGCCCGGCACGAGGCCGAGGAGTCCGGCGAGGACCTGCGGTTGCTCTACGTCGCGCTCACCCGGGCCCAGTGCCAGGTGGTCGCGCACTGGGCGCCCAGCAACAACACCGTGGCCGCGCCGCTGCACCGGTTGCTCCTCGGCGCCGCCGGCCCCGGCGCGCAGCCGGCCGACCGCGTTCCGCTGCCCCCGGACGACGACGTGGCCGTCCGGCTGGCCGCGGTCGCCGCGGGCTCCGGCGGTCGGATCGCCGCCGAGGAGGTCATTACCGCGGCACCGGACCGGTGGGAGCCACCCGCCGGCGCCCGCACCGAGCTGTCGGTGAGCACGTTCACCCGCACGCTGGACGACGACTGGCGGCGCACCTCCTACAGCGCGCTGACCCGCTCGGCCCATGACCAGCCGCTGGCCAGCGAGCCCGACACGACGGTCAAGGACGACGAACGGGACGCCGAGCCGGTCCTGCCCGAGCCCGCGCCCGAGGGGCGGCCGTCACCGCTGTCCGACCTGCCCGGCGGCGCCGCGTTCGGCACGCTGGTGCACGCAGTGCTGGAGGACCCCGACCCGGCGGTCCTCGACGAGCGGTGTGCCGACGCCGTCGCGCGGGGGCTGGTGCCCGACGTCCCGGCCGAGGCGCTGGCCGACGGCCTGCGCCCGGTGCTGCACACCCCGCTGGACGACCGGGGCACCACCCTGGCCCGGATCCCGGCGGCCGACCGGCTGGCCGAGCTGGACTTCGAGCTGCCGCTGGCCGGCGGTGACCGGGCCGTTCCGCACGCCACCCTGGCCGACGTCGCCGCGGTGCTGCGCCGGCACGACCTGGGGCCGGTGGCCGGCTATCCGGATCTGCTCGCCGGGCTGGAGCCGCAGGCGTTGCGCGGATTCCTGACCGGCAGCATCGACGCCGTCCTCCGGCTGCCGGGCCCGACGTACGCCGTCGTGGACTACAAGACCAACCGGCTGGGGGCCGAGCCGTTGACCACCTGGCACTACCGGGCCGAGGCGATGGCCGAGGAGATGCAGCGCACCCACTACGTGCTGCAGGCGCTGCTCTACTCGGTGGCGTTGCACCGGTACCTGCGCTGGCGCCAGCCCGGCTACGACCCGGCCCACCACCTCGGCCCGGTGCTGTACCTGTTCGTCCGCGGCATGACCGGCCCCGACGGCCCGCCGGGCGCCGGCGTGTTCACCTGGACCCCGCCCCCCGCGCTGGTCACCGAGCTGTCCGACCTGCTGGCGGGGCGAGCGTGATCCCGGTCCGGGCCGCCGGCCTGCTCGCCGATTTCGCCGTCGCCGGGGTGCTGTCGGCCGCCGACGTGCACGTCGCGCTGCGGCTCGCCCGGCTGGGCGACGAGCGCGACGAGACGGTGCTGCTCGCCGCGGCGCTCGCCGTCCGCGGGGTGCGCACGGGGTCGGTCTGCGTCGAGCTGGCCACCGTGGCCGGCTCCGTGGTGCCCGAGGAGGACGCCTCCCCGGTCGACCTCGCCTGGCCCCGCGACTGGTCGGCGCTGGACGCCAGTGCGCTGGTCGCTGTCGGGCCGGCCGCGCCGTGGCGCCCGCTGCGGCTGGTCGACGGGCTGCTCTACCTCGACCGGTACTGGCAGCAGGAGCAACTGGTCCGCCGCGAGCTCGACGAGCGCGCCGCCCGGCCGGCACCCGAGGTCGACCTGTCCTCGCTGGCCTCGCTCTTCCCCGGCCCGGCACCCGACCGGCAGCGGCTCGCGGCCGCCGTCGCCGCCGGGCGCTGGGTGAGCGTGCTGACCGGCGGCCCGGGCACCGGTAAGACGCACACCGTGGCGCGCCTGCTCCGGCTGCTGCTCGACCAGCCGGGGCCGGTGCCGCGGATCGCGCTGGCCGCACCCACCGGCAAGGCCGCTGCCCGGCTGCAGGAGGCGGTCCAGGAGCAGGCGGCCGCGATCGGTCTCCCCGTCGACCTCGCCGCGTCGACGCTGCACCGGCTGCTCGGCTGGCGGCCCGACAGCCGCAGCAGGTTCCGGCACGACGCGGGCAACCACCTGCCCTACGACGTGATCGTGGTCGACGAGTCGTCGATGGTGCCGCTGACGATGATGGCCCGGTTGCTGGAGGCGGTGCGCCCCACCGCCCGGCTGGTGCTGGTCGGCGACCCCGACCAGCTGACCCCGGTGGAGGCGGGCGCGGTACTCAGCGACCTGGTGCACCGCCCGGCCGCGGCCGGGGCCGTCAGCGGCGTCCCGGCCGGGGTGGCGGCGGCCGACCTGGACCTGAGTCCCGTCGAGCAGGCCCAGCTGCGCAACGGGGTCGTGCGGCTGCGGGTGCCCCACCGGTTCGGCGCGGCCATCGGCGGGCTGGCCGAGGCGGTCCGCGCCGGGGACGCCGACCGGGTGCTGGAGCTGCTCGCCGGCGAGGACGCGCTGTCCCTGGAGCCGGGCACCGACCAGCTCGAGGCCGAGGTGCGCGCGGTGGCCGACGAGCTGCGGGTGGCCGCCGAGTCCGGTTCCGCCGGGGCGGCCCTGCTGCTGCTCGGCCGCCACCGGCTGCTGTGCGCCCACCGGCACGGGCCGGCCGGTGTCTCGCACTGGAACGACCGGGTCACCCGCTGGACCGGCGCCGCGCCGGGGGAGTGGCGCCCCGGGCAGCCGCTGCTGGTCACCGCCAACGACTACGAGAACGCCCTCTACAACGGTGACACCGGCGTGGTGGTCGCCGACGGCGACGGGCTGCGCGCAGCGTTCCCGCGGAGCGGTGGAGTCGAGCTGGTGCCGCTGTCGCGGCTGTCGTCGGTCACCACCGCGCACGCGCTCACCGTGCACCGCAGCCAGGGAAGCCAGTACGAGGCGGTCACCATCGTCCTGCCGCCGGAGACGTCGGCGATCCTGACCCGCGAGCTGCTCTACACCGCCGTCACCCGGGCCGGCCGGCGGGTGCGCGTCGTTGGTTCGGTGGCGGCGGTGCGGGCCGCCGTCGGCCGCCAGGTGGTCCGGGCCAGCGGCCTGCGCCGGCTACCCTCCGGGGCGCGGTGACCAGGACGCCGTGCGTCGGATCGGCCGCACCGCGCCGACCTTTGCGATCCTGTGAAGGTCCCCGGACACGGCCGTGACGCGCTTGGCCAGCCCGCGCCCTACCTCGAGGCTGAACGCATGGTCTCCGTCTGGATACTCTCCGTACACAACTTGCACTGCCCGTCGTGCGACACCCGGTTGATCGAGCGGGCCGGCCGGTTCGCCGTGCCGGGCCGTCCGGGCCCGGTGCACGTCGGCGAGGTGGGCACCTTGTGCTGCCGTGCCGGCCACCCGCTGCCGAGCCGCGAGGACCTCTACGCGCACCGCGACGCGCAGGGGCATCCGTGGACGGCACCGGTGCTGGAAGTGGCGCCGCCGTCCGGCGTCCGGTCCGAGGCCGGGCCCAGCAGCGCGTCGCTCGTCCCGGCCGGATCCGGCCGCTGACCAGGCCGGTCGCCCCCGGAACACCGCGGGCGGGCCGGCGACGACGCCGACCCGCCCGCGAGGCGCCGGGCTACTGCCCGTAGGCGCTCACGACTCCTGGGCGTCCAGGGCGGCCGCCACCCGGCGGTGCGCCTCCCAGATCGCCTCCGGCAGCCCCTCGAACTTCGACAGGTGCTCCTCGCGGTGCGCCATCTCCTGCTGCCAGCGCGCGGTGTCGATGGTGAGGATCTTCGCCAGGTCCTCCGGCCGCACGTCCACGCCGACGAGTTCGAGCTCCTCCTCGGTGGGGATGATCCCTACCGGGGTCTGCGTACCGGTGACCTCGCCGTTGCGCAGCTGCATCAGCCACAGCAGCGGGCGCAGGTTGTCGCGGTACCCGGGCCACAGGAAGTGGCCGTCCTCCGGATCCCGCTGGAACCAGTTGACGTGGGCGAACAGCGGCTGGTCGGTCGCGGCGCCGATGATCTTCAGCCAGTGGGCGGCGTAGGCGCCCTCGGGGTAGGCCATGAACGGCCGCATCGACATCGGGTCGTAGCGCAGGACGCCCTCGGTGCCCTCCGCCGCGAACGTCGCCTCCGCACCGAGGGTGAGCCCGTCGTAGACGCCCTCGGCCAGGTCGGTGATGGCGCGGATCAGCGGCTCGCGGTCGCGGGTGCGGCCGCCGAAGATGATCCCGTCGATCGGCACGCCCTTGGCGTTCTCGTAGTCCGGCGCGATGTTGGGCACGTTGGCCAGCGTGGTGGTGAAGCGGCTGTTCGGGTGCGCCCAGGGGGCGTCCTTGGCGTCCGCGGGCCGCTCGGAGATCAGCTGGCCGGTCCAGTCACGCCAGCCCGTGACGTCCGCCGGCGGCTGGGGTGTCTTGCCCTCCCACCAGACGTCCTGGGCGTCGGCGTTGTACGCGACGTTGGTGAAGATCGTGCCGGTGCCCTCGCCGATGGCGTCGACGGCAGTCGGGTTGGTGACCTCGTTGGTGTCCTTCGCGACGCCGAAGGCGCCGAACTCGGGGTTGATGCCGTAGACCCGGCCATCCTCGGGGTCGACGCGCAGCCAGGCGATGTCGTCGCCGTAGAAGTGGACCGTGTAGCGGTCCCCGAGCGCGTCGGGGGCCAGCATCATCGCCAGGTTGGTCTTGCCCGAGGCGCTGGGGAACCCGCCGCAGATGTGGTACGCGCGGCCGGTCTCCTTGTCGGTGATCCCCAGCAGCATGAACTGCTCGGCCAGGAACTCACCGGACACCCAGCCGTCGTAGGTGGCCTGGCGCAGGCCGTGCGCGATCTTGCCGAGCAGCGCGTTGCCCCCGTAGGAGGACCCGTAGTGCAGGATGGTCCGCTCGTCGGCGACCGTGACGAACCAGCGCTGATCGTCCGGGGTGCCCTGGCCGAGGTTCTCCAGGTCGCCGGTGACGTGCACCGCACGGACGAAGCTGTCCTGGTCGGCCAGGTTGTTGACGTGGGCCACGCCGACCCGGGCCATCCGGATCATGTGCAGGACGACGGTGCGGGAGTCGGTGACCTCGACGCCGGCCGCGTAGGCCTCGAGCGGGGACCCGGGCGGCGCCATCAGGTACGGGACGACGTACATCGTCTTGCCGGCCGACGCGTCCTTCATCCGCCCCTCGAGCAGGGGGCGCATCTCCGACGCCGGGCGCCAGTTGTTGTAGACCCCCTTGTCGGCGGGGTTGTTCGTGGCGACGACGGTGCGCTCCTCGGAGCGAGCGGTGTCCTTGACGTAGCTCCGGGAGTAGTAGCGACCCTCACCTGCGGGAAAGATCTCGCCGGCCTCGAGCGACTCGCGCAGCAGCCGGGCGTCGTCGGAGGCATTGATCACCTCGACCCGCTCGACACCGGTGTGTCGGGCCCAGTGCTGGACGTAGGACCGGACGGGTTCGTTCGTCAGTCCCGCTTCGTCGAGTACGGCATCAATGGCGTCCACGAGCATCCTCTCCATCCGGCACGTCCCGCCTTCTCTGGCAGGACGCGGTACAGCCACCGCGCCACTCGTTCGGGGCCGAGCACGGCGCTTGTGCGGGAAGACTGCCTGATGACGCCGTCGGCCGACCAGCGGGGTCCGGTGGCCGCACCCGACAGGAGGAGGATCCGGCCCCCGAACGGCTGGTCAGCGGTGCAGGTCATGCCGCGACGGCGGACACGAACACGCAGACGCCGTCCCGGTCATCGGCTCGTTTCCGCAGGCCGACGACCCGCAGCAGCGCGAGCTCGACCCGGTGCGCCAGCCGGCGGACGCCGGAGTACTCCATCTCGCCGCCCCGCCGGACCTCGATGCGGTCGAACCCCGCCTGACGGACGTGCTCGGTCAGCATCCAGTCGGGCAGGATCGTGATGTGCCCCGGCTGGTAGTAGTGCCTGGGGCCGAAGAAGACCGGAGCGCCCCTCAGCACCATCTTCAGCAGTGAGTGCGGGTGGGTGACGTTCGGGGTGCTGACCAGGAGGCGGTCGCCGGTGCGGAGCAGCGCCCGGATCGACCGCAGGACCTGCCGGGGGTTCTCCACGTGCTCCAGCGTCTCGACGCAGACGACCAGGTCGAACGGGCCGCGGGTCTCGTCGCTCCACTCGGGATGGTCCAGGTCGAGGCGGTGGATCCACTCGTGCGGCGGGAACAGGTCGGTCGGCACCACGTCGAAGCCGGCGTCCCGGAGCCGGAGCGCCAGCGCACCGCAACCGGCGCCGACCTCCAGGATCCGGCCGCCGTCGGGGAGCGCCGCTCGCACCAGGTCGACCGCGTACTCGTGCACGCCCGGAGCGGCGTGCACGGAGTGGCCCTGGTAGGACCGGACGCTCGCCGTCCGCTGGATGGTCTCGGGCTGTGGCCGCGTCACCCGTCCAGGCTCTCATCCCTGGCCCGCGTCCGCGTGGGCTGCGCGCGTGGCGGCATCGAGGTGCCGGCCATCGGCGAGACTGCACCGGTGAACCGGATCGTCCTCGTGCGTCGCGGCGGGAGCACGGTCGAGGCGCGCGAACGCGCCGACGACGGCCCGGGCGTCCGGGTCGCCAGGCTCCCGGCCGCCGATCTACCGGGGTTCGTGGCGGAGCGGGAACGCTCGCCGGTCCGCTGGGTGTGGGACGACACCACCCGGTGGTACCCGGCGCTGCTGGCCGCCGGCGTCCGGATCGGACGCTGCTGGGACCTGCGGCTCAGCCACGCGGTCCTCCGCCGGTCGCCGTTCGCCGATCAGGCGTTGCTCGCCGACGACCAGACCCCGGGCTGGGACGCCCTCCAGCCGGTCACCACCGCCGACCCGGCGCTGTTCCCGCTCGCCGACCCCGCCGACCGCCTCGATCCGGCCGCCGAGCACGCGCGCCAGCAGGCGGCGCTCGCCGCGTCACCGGCACGTGCGCGGTTGGAACTGCTGCTCGCCGCGGAGTCCTCCGGCGCGCTGGTGGCCGCCGAGATGACCTCTGCCGGGCTGCCGTGGCGGGTCGACGTGCACCACCGTCTGCTGCGCGAGCTGCTGGGCCCGCGCCCGGCACCCGGCCGGCGGCCGGCGGTGCTGGCGCGACTGCTGACCGACGTCCAGGCGGCCTTCGCGGCGCCCGGGCTGAACCCCGACTCGCCGGGTGGGCTGCTGCGTGCGCTGCAGGCCGCGGGACTGCCGGTGGACGACACCCGCTCCTGGACGCTCGAGCAGCTGGAGCACCCGGGCATCCCGGCGTTGCTGGAGTACAAGAAGCTCTCGCGGCTGCTCCAGGCCAACGGCTGGAGCTGGCTGGACACCTGGGTGAGCGGTGGCCGGTTCCGCTCCACCTTCCTGCCCGGGGGCGTGGTGACCGGGCGGTGGGCCGCCAACGGCGGCGGCGCGCTGTCGGTCCCCGTCCAGGTCCGCCCCGCGGTGGTCGCCGACGACGGCTGGCGCTTCGTCGTGGCCGATGTGGCGCAGCTGGAGCCGCGGGTGCTCGCCGGCATGAGCGGCGTCGCGGCGATGGCCGAGGCGGCCCGGTCGTCCGACCTGTACCAGGGGATGGTGGCCGGCGGCGCGGTGGCGACCCGGGCAGAGGCCAAGGTCGGCATGCTCGGGGCGATGTACGGCGGTACCCGCGGCCAGAGCGGCCGGATGATGCCGCGGCTGACCCGCCGGTATCCCCGGGCGATCGGACTGGTGGAGGAGGCTGCCCGCGCGGGGGAGCGCGGCGAGGTGGTGCACACCCTGCTCGGCCGCGGGTCGCCGCCGCCCACCGGCGCGTGGGCGGATCGCCCGGTGGGGCTCGGCGAGCACCCGGACGGGGTCGGGTCGGACGGGGTCGGGTCGGACGGGGTCGGGTCGGACGGGGTCGGGTCGGACGGGGTCGGGTCGGACGGGGCCGGGTCGAGGGAGGACCGGGCCCGCCACCGCCGCGCCTGGGGCCGGTTCACCCGCAACTTCGTCGTCCAGGGCACCGGGGCCGAATGGGCGCTGTGCTGGCTGGCCGGCCTGCGCAACCGGCTGTGGCACCTCGGCGGCGCCGGCACCCTGGATCAGCGCCCGCACCTGGTGTTCTTCCTGCACGACGAGGTGCTCGTGCACACGCCGGCGCACCTGGCCGATGCGGTCGTCGAGGAGGTCCGCAGTGCGGCGGCCGAGGCCGGCCGGCTGCTCTTCGGCGGGTTCCCCATCGACTTCCCGCTCGATGTCGCGGTGGTCGGGTCGTGGGCCGACGTGGACTGAGGGCCCGGCGCCGGCTCGGAGGCCGGGCGGCGGGAACGTCAGCGGGTACACCGCCCGGCGGCCGAGCGGGGGAGCAGCGACGCTCGTCACCTGACGAATCGTCGGCCGATGATTGTCACGACTGCATAACGGCGGTTACCGTGGCGGCGTCCAGTCGGTCGTCACGCCCCCGCCCGGGGAGTCCGAGCGGACGCCGCCGAGTCGCCCTCCGGGGCGAGCCGGGGACCCATCGAAGTACTGGGGTGAATCCTGCTCCCGGGCGCACCGTCCGGGGCGGGTAGGGCCGCTTCCCGCCCGAACCCGTCAGCTAACTCGGTAGGCGGCAACCGGAAGAACGGAGAGCCGCCGGATGGCGCGCCCTTGCCCTGCCGTACCACCTCGTCTCTCCCGGTACTCCTCCCGCCGGATGCGCCCGCGCAGCTGACCGGGCGCGGCCGTCCCGTACGGACGCCGCAGCCCTCGCTGCCCGCACATCCCGGAACAGCCGCCCCGCCCTCGGGGCCACCGCTGTGCCCGTACCCCCTCGGAGCTCTCGTACCCATGGACCGCCGCACCACCACCTCCGGCCGCGCTGCCGACCGCCGCAGCCGGGCCACCCGCTCGCGACACCGCCCGCCCACCGCGGCCCGCCGGCCCGGGCTGTACCTGGGTGCCGCCGTCGCCGGCGCCCTCCTGGTCGGTGCCGGAATCGGCACCGACCCCGCTGCGCAGGCCGATGCCACGGCGACGGAGCCGGTCAGCGTCGCCCAGGAGCTCGGGCTGACCGCCGGATCCGGCCCGGTCGATGTGGCCGAGGAGCTCCAGCCGCTCGAGGAGCTGGCGGTCAGCCGCAGCACCCGCGAGGCCGCGGAGGTCGCGGCACAGCAGGCGCAGGCCGCGGCCGACCGGGCCGAACTGGACCGGCGGGCCGCCGAGGCGGAGGCCGCAGCGCCCGCTGCCGCCGACGCCGAGGCCGCCGAGGCCGCCGCCGCCGAGGCCGCCGGGGCGGCCGCCGCGGAGACTGCGGCCCGGTCCAGCGCCGTTGCCGGCCGCACGACCGGTAACGCCGCGGCGCCGGCTGCCGGGGCGCCGGCTGCCGCGGCGGCGGGCGTGGCCGCGCGGATCAGCAACAGCGCCGGGAAGGTCAAACCGCACGTGCAGGCGGCCGCCAACACCGTGATGGGCAACGTGCCCGGCATCCGGTCCATCGGCGGCACCCGCGCCAGCGCGGCCGATCCGAAGGGCCACCCGTCCGGGCTGGCGCTGGACTACATGACCAGCCCCGCCGTCGGCGACGCGGTCGCCCAGTACCACATCGCCCACTGGGACGAGCTCGGCGTGGACTACATCATCTGGCAGCAGCGGATGCTCTCCTCGCCGAACGGCTCCTGGAAGCAGATGGAGAACCGGGGCAGCGCGACGGCGAACCACATGGACCACGTCCACGTGAACCACCGGGCCGGCTGACCCGTCGCCGGCGAGCTCGCCGGGCAAGGTCCACGACAGCACCACGGTGCTCGGGCTCTCGTACCGATCGCCGGGTTCCCGGCACCGCCCGCCCTGCCGTTCCCATCGAAAACAGGCCAGGATCTGCCCATGGACGTCGAGAGCTTGCTGCGCGAACGCGGCATCGAGTTGCCGGAACCGATGGGGCCGGGCGGCAACTACGTGCCTGTCATGGCCGCCGGAGATCTGCTGTTCCTGTCCGGGATGGGGCCCGTCCGGGCCGACGGTGGCCTGGTGACGGGCAAGGTGGGGGAGGGCGGGCTCGACCTGGACACCGCGCGGGAGGCCGCCCGGCTCACCGGCCTGCAGCTGCTCGCCGCGCTGCGCGCGGAGCTGGGCGACCTCGGGCGGGTCCGGCAGGTCGTCAAGCTGTTCGGGATGGTCAACTGCCGCCCCGGTTTCAACCGGACGCCGGCCGTGATCGACGGGTGCTCGGACCTGTTCGCCGAGGTGTTCGGGAACGCCGGCCGGGGAGCTCGCTCCGCCGTCGGCATGGCCGAGCTGCCCTTCGACATCGCCGTCGAGATCGAGGCCGTCGTCCGCGTGGCGCCGTGAGCTGCGGTGCGATGCACTCCGGGGATCCACGACGAACGGGAGAACGCACGTGCTGCTGGAGAAGATGACGTTCGGCGAGGTCCAGGCAGCGCTCAGCGAAGGACGGCGCGACGTCGTCGTCCCGTGCGGAGCGGTGGAGCAGCACGGCCGCCACCTGCCACTGGACGTGGACGCGGTCCACGCCGAGCGACTGGGTCAGGAGGTCGCCCAGCGACTGGGAACGGCACTGGTGGCCCCGACGATCCGGGTGGGTGTGTCCCCCCACCACATGGCCTTCCCCGGAACGGTCAGCCTCCAGCCCGCCACGTTCGAGGCGGTCTACTCCGACTACTGCCGCAGCCTGGCCGCGCACGGCTTCCGCACCATCCTGTGCTTCTCCGCGCACGGCGGGAACTTCGCGCCGCTCGCGGAGATGGAGCAGCGGCTGGACGACCTGGTCGGCCCCGACTGCCGGGTCATCGTGTTCGCCGACCTGAACGGGCTCATCGAGACCTGGCGGACCGCCGTCGCGGAGGCGGGAGGGAACCGCGACGACGTCGGCGGGCACGCGGACGTCGCGGAGTCCTCCGTCTACTCCTACATCCGGCCGGGCGAGGTGCGCACCGGCCACCTCGCCCGGGGCTACACCGGGCCGGTGGACGACGCGGTGCTGCAGCGCCTGTTCACCGGTGGGATCAAGGCGCTGTCGGACACCGGGGTGATGGGCGACCCGCACGGGTTCTCCAGCGCCATCGGTGAGCTGTGCGTGCAGCGGGTGGCGGACATGATCGCGGCGCACTTCGCCGGGCGGATGCAGGCCGGCGGGCGCGGGACCTGACGCGACCCGGGACCGGTGACCGACGCGGCGGCGGTGCTCAGGGCTGCCGGCGGCGCTCCTGCTCGGCGTACGTCTCGAGCAACCGCTGCGCGCCCTGGCCTGCCGCTCCCTCCTGCGCCAGCCCGGCGCGGAAGGAGTCCAGCTTCGACCTCCCTGCCGGGAACGGTGGCAGCAGGGGTACGTCCGGGTCGACCAGCACCTCGAGCACGACCGGCCGGTCCGCGGACAGCGCGCGGTCCCACGCGCGACCCAGCTCCGCCGGGTCCTCGACCCGGATGCCGGTCAACCCGAGCAGGTCGCCGTAGCCGGCGTAGGGAAAGTCCGGCAGCGACTGGCTGTCGTCGAACCGCGGGTCACCCTCCATCTCGCGCTGTTCCCAGGTGACCTCGGCCAGGTCGCGGTTGTGCAGCACGCAGACGACGAACCGGGGGTCGGCCCACTGCCGCCAGCGGTGCGCGACGGTGACCAGCTCCGCGTTGCCGAGCATCTGCATCGCCCCGTCACCGCTGAGCACCACCACCGGGCGGTCGGGCGAGGCGAGCTTGGCGGCCAGCCCGTAGGGCACCGAGCAGCCCATCGACGCGAGCGTGCTCGACAGGTGCGCCGGCACACCGCGGGGCAGCCGCAGCTGCCGGGCGTACCAGTACGTCGACGAGCCGACATCGACGGCGACCTGGGCGTCGGCGGGCAGCCGCGGGGAGAGCTCCGCGACCACCAGCTCGGCGTTCACCGGCCGCGCCGGGGTCCGGGCCCGTTCGGCCGACAGGTCGTGCCAGGAGCGGACGGCGGACTCGACGTCGTCCCGCCAGGCGTGGTCGGCGCGTTCGGTCAGCAACGGGAGCAGAGCACGCAGCGTGCCGGCGGCATCCCCGGGAAGCGGCACCTCGACCGGGTACCGGTTGCCCAGGTGCCGGCCGTCGATGTCGATCTGGACCGCCCGGGCCTGCCCCGGTGCGGGGTAGTACTCCGTCCAGGGGTCGTTGGTGCCGACCATCAGGAGGGTGTCGCAGCCACCGAGGAGGTGCCCGCTGGCGCTGGTGCCCAGGTGGCCCATGACGCCGGTGGCGAAGGGCAGGGCCTCGTCGACGTACGGCTTGCCCAGCAGGCTGGTGGCCACGCCCGCGCCCAGCCGTTCGGCGACGGCCACCACCTCCTCCTGCGCCGCGCGGGCGCCCTGCCCGACCAGGAGCGCCACCCGCCGGCCGGCGTTGAGCACGTCGGCCGCCGCGCGCAGGTCGTCGGCCTCGGGCAGCACCCGGGCCGGCCGCCACACCGGGGCGGTCACGACCACGCCGTGCGACTGCTCGGGCTCCGGGGCCGGCTGCTGCTGCACGTCGTGGGGCAGGACGACGACGCACGGGGACCGGGTCGCCAGCGCGGTGCGCATCGCCCGGTCGAGCACCAGCGGCAGCTGCTCGGCCGTCGTCACGGTCTGGGCGAACTGGGCGGCGACGTCCTTCACCAGCGAGAGCAGGTCGATCTCCTGCTGGTACTCCGCGCCGAGCACCGAGCGCTCCTGCTGGCCCATGATCGCGACGACCGGCACGCCGTCGAGCTTCGCGTCGTAGAGCCCGGTGAGCAGGTGCACCGCACCCGGACCCTGGGTCGACAGCACGACCCCGACCCCGCCGGTGTACTTGGCGTGGGCCACCGCCATGAAGGCGGCGGCCTCCTCGTGCCGGGCCTGCACGAACGCCGGCTCGCCGGCCCGGCGCAGCGCACCCAGCACCGCGTTGATGCCGTCGCCGGAGTACCCGTAGACCCGCGGCACCTGCCACTGGCGCAGCCGGTCGACGACGAGGTCGGCCACCAGTCGCTCGCTCACGCGGGCACCCCGCCGGCCGCACCCCGGGCCGCGTCGGCGGCGCGGCGCACCAGGTCGTCGTAGGCGGTCGGGTCGTCGGCGTCGACCACCGGGTAGCCCGCGTCCTCCCAGTGCAGTTCGATGCCCGGGTTGTGCACGCTGGAGCCGTCGGCGAGGAAGAAGTGCGGGCTGCCCTGCACCTCGTCCCGGTGCGCGCGGTAGTCGGCCATCATCGCGCCCCGCGCCCGCCCGTCGTCCAGGGCCGCGGCCACCGCATCGGCATCGACCCGGTCGCACGACCGCGCGACGTCGACGACCTCGTGCAGCATGCTGATGCACCGGCTGTCCCGGAAGAAGGCCAGCCGTAGCGCCATGTCCAGCTGCTCGGCCGCGGCCGGCGACTGCGCCGCGGCCGCATGCACCGCCTCGTTGGCCGGCAGGCTGGTGACCGGCCAGGCGGACCGGTCGGCCTGCCACGGGGTGAGACCGAGGTCCGGTTCGAGTGGGCCGACGACGGGGATCTCCGCATCGAGCATCCGCTCGGGGATCGCGAACCGGTTCACGTCCTCCAGCAGGAATAGCCGCAGGTCCAGTCGCACCTGCTCGTCCAGCCCCAACCGGGACCGGGCTGCGGAGAAGCGGTGCAGGGCGACCGTCGACCAGGCGCACACCACGTCGGTGTACACGGCCACGGTTCCGGGGGCGACGTCCACGGTCATGGTGACGTCCTACCCGGGGCGCGAGGGTCCACGCCAGACCGCACCGGCCGGGGGGACACCGTGTCCCCGGGCCGCCGGTGGGTAGGCGGGAGAGGACCGATCGCGCATTCCCAGCAACCGTGGAGGCTCCCGATGGCCCTGCAGTACCCGACGCAGCCCGGCGACATCGACCATCTGATCGCTGACGACCACGCCATCGTCGAGCGGCAGTTCCAGCACCTGGAGGCCGGCCGCGGCAACCGCCGCGTCCTGGTCGACCAGATCTCCTTCGAGCTCGCGGCGCACGCGTTCGCGGAGGAGACCGTGCTCTACCCGATCTGGCCCGAGATCGGGATGACCGACGAGCACGACGACGCTGAGCACGAGCACCAGAAGATCAAGGAGCACCTCGCCGTCCTCGGGCGTACCGAGCCCGGCGAGCCCGAGTTCGAGCAGGCGCTCACCCGGCTCATGGAGGTGGTCCGCCACCACGTCCACGACGAGGAGGACGAGGAGCTGCCGGAGTTCCGGGCCAAGGCCGGTGCCGAGCGGATGGCCGATCTCGGCAGGCAGTTCCTCACCGCGAAGCGGCAGGCACCCACGCGGCCGCACCCGCACGCCCCGGACGAGGGCATCGCCGAGCGGATCGCCGGGATGCTGGCCAAGCCGCTGGACATGGTGCGCGACATGCTCTCGGGCCGGCAGCAGGAGCTGGCCACCGACGCCTCCGGCCTGCTGGACCCGCAGGCGCAGGCGATCGTCGACGCGCACTCCTCGCTCGGTCCGCTGCCGTTCGAGATCCTCACGCCCGAGCAGGCCCGCAAGCAGCCCGGCCCCGACGACGCGGTGCGGAAGGTGATGGCCGACCGCGGCATCTCCGGCCCCGAGCCGGTCGGCTCGGTGCAGGACCTGACGATTCCGGACGGCGCCGGAGGTGAGCAGGCGCTGCGCGTCTACACCCCGGCGAACGCCGGGGCCGGACCGCTGCCGATCGTCCTGTGGATCCACGGCGGCGGGTGGGTGCTGTTCGACATCGACACCTACGACGCGTCCTGCCGCGGCATCTGCAACAAGGCGCAGGCCGTCGTCGTCAGCCCCGGCTACCGGCGGGCACCGGAGGCCGTCTTCCCGGCCTCCCATGACGACGTGCTGACCGCCTGGACGTGGGTGCGGGAGAACGCCGCGCAGCTGGGCGGGGACCCCGCCCGGATGGCCATCGGGGGTGAGTCCGTGGGCGGCACCATGGCCGCGGCCACGTCCCTGCAGCTGGCCGCCAACGGCCGGCCGGCGCCGCTGGCACAGGTCTGCGTCTACCCGCTGACCACCGGCGAGCAGTTCGGCGAGTCGATGGAGGACGCCGCCGACGGCCGCCCGCTGAACCGCGCGCTGCTGTCCTGGATGGCGATGCACGCCTTCGCGGGCAAGCCCGAGGCGGCGACCGACCCGCGGATCGCCCTGCTGGACTGGACCCCCGCGCAGCGGGCCGGCATGCCGCCGACGCTGGTGATCACCGACGAGCGCGACGTGCTGCGCAGCCAGGGGCAGCAGTTCGCCGCGGACCTGGAAGCCGCCGGCGTGCCGACGACGCACCGGTACTACACCGGGGTGATGCACGAGTTCTTCGGCGCCTCCGCCGTGCTGGACAAGGCCGAGGAGGCCCAGCAGGAGGCCGCGCAACACCTGCTGCGCGCCTTCGGCGCCCCCGGGGTGTCCCGGTGACCGAGGCAGCGCAGCCCGCCGGCCACGAGACCATCGGCACGCTCGAGGTCGTCCACCTGTTCACCGGGGCGATGCCGACCGGGGTGAGCGTCTCGCACACCGGCCGGGTGTTCGTCTGCTATCCGAAGTGGGGCGACGAGGTCGGGTTCACCGTGGGAGAGGTCCGGGACGGCGACGTCGTCGCCTTCCCGAGCCAGGAGCTCAACGACAACCGCTCCGACGCCGATCCCGACCGGCTGGTGTCGGTGCAGAGCATCGTCGTCGACCCGGCGGACCGGCTCTGGCTGCTGGACACCGGCAGCCCGATGTTCCAGCCCACCCAGCACGGCGGACCGAAACTCGTCTGCGTCGACCTGGCCACCGACTCGGTGGTCCAGACGATCCTCTTCCCGACCGACGTCGCGCTGCCCACGACCTA
The DNA here is from genome assembly GCF_054780755.1 of Modestobacter lapidis. Classification (NCBI taxonomy): domain Bacteria; kingdom Bacillati; phylum Actinomycetota; class Actinomycetes; order Geodermatophilales; family Geodermatophilaceae; genus Modestobacter; species Modestobacter lapidis. Next base: position 233,535 of record NZ_BAAGVS010000001.1, read on the forward strand.
CCTCAACGACGTCCGGTTCGACCTGCGTCGCGGGGCGGCGGGGACGGCGTTCATCACCGACTCCTCCGACTCGGGGCCGAACGGGATCATCGTGGTCGACCTGGCCTCGGGGGAGAGCTGGCGGCGGCTGCACGAGCACCCGGCCACCAAGGCCGTGCCGCCGCCGGACCTGCGGATGGTCGTGGAGGGCCAGGAGTTCATCGAGCGGGCCGACGACGGCTCGACCTCGCCGATCTGCATGGGCGCCGACGGGATAGCGATCGCCGCCGACGGCAGCCGGCTGTACTGGTGCCCGATGGCCGGCCGGCGGTGGTACAGCGTGTCGGTGGACGCGTTGGCCGACCGGTCGACCGGCGATGACGCGGTCGTGGCCACGGTCGCCGACGAGGGCGACAAGGGCTGCGTCAGCGACGGACTGGAGACCGACGACCAGGGTCGGCTCTACGTCACCGACGGCGAGCACGACGCGATCCACCGGCGGCTGCCCGACGGGTCGTGGGAGACCGTCGTCTCCGACCCCCGGCTGCTGTGGCCCGACACCATGTCCGTCGCGACGGACGGCCACCTCTACGTCACGGCCAACCAGCTGTACCGGCAGGCCAAGTACCGCGGGGGCGCGGACCAGCGCCGCAAGCCCTACGTGCTGTTCCGCACGCCGATCGACGCCGGGCCGGTGCAGCTGCGCTGAGCTCTCTCTGCCCCGGACGACGCAGCCCCCGCCGAGAGTCGGCGGGGGCTGCGTCGTGGTCGGGCGGAGCGGTTCAGGACGGCGCGATGACCGCCTTGGTCCAGCCGCTCTCCCGTCGGTCGAACGTCTCGTAGGCATCCAGCACCGTGGGCATGTCCTCCACCTGGGTGAGCACGGTGGAGGGGTCGATCGCGCCGGTGCGTACCAGGTCGAGCAGGCGGGGCAGGTACCGCCGGTGGTTGCAGTTGCCCATCTTCACGCTGAGGTTCTTGTTCATCGCCGCACCGGTCGGGAAGCTCGTCAGCTGCGGGGGGTAGACGCCGATGACGCCGATGCTCCCGGCCTTGGCGACCATCTCCACCGCCCACTGCAGCGCCTGGCTCGGCGCGTCGCCGGCGACGTAGGTACCGCCGTGCGGGTTCTGGTCCGGGGCGACCTGGGACCGCTCCTGCTCGAACGCCGCCGCCTGTTGCTGCGCAGCCTCGGCCGCCGGGCCGGACTTCGGCCGCTGGGCGTCGACACCGACCGCCTCGACGACCCGGTCGACGCCGATCCCACCGGTCAGTTCCTTGACCACCGCGACCGGGTCCTCGGTGTTGAAGTCGATCGCCTCGGCCCCGCGTGCCCTGGCCTGGTCCAGGCGGCTGGCCACCCCGTCGATGATCAGCACCCGGCCGGCGCCCTGCTGGAAGGCGCTGGTGACGGCGAACTGGCCGACCGGCCCGGCACCCAGGACCAGCACCGTGTCGCCCTGGCCGACGTCGGCCAGCCGGCAGCCGAACCAGGCGGTCGGGTAGATGTCCGACAGCAGGATCGCCGCGTCATCGCTGACCTCGTCGGGCAGCCAGACCGGCCCGACGTTCGCGAACGGCACCCGGGCGAAGTCTGCCTGCAGTCCGTCGACCGGTCCGGTGGTCTGCGGCCCGCCGAAGAAACACGTCCCGGCGGCTGCGCCGTTGGGGTTGGCGTTGTCGCACTGCGCGAAGTAGCCGGCCCGGCAGTAGGAGCAATAGCCGCAGCCGATGGTCGATGGGATCACCACGCGATCGCCGGAGCGCAGGTTGCGCACCCCCGGACCGGTCTCGCGGACGATGCCGACGGCCTCGTGACCGAGGATCGTGCCCTCGACCATCCCGGACATGGTGCCCCGCACGAAGTGCAGGTCGGTTCCGCAGATGGCGCTCGCGGTGATCTCCACGATGGCGTCGGTCGGGTCCTGGATGGTCGGGTCGGGAACGTCGTCCAGTCGGATGTCTCCGACGCCGTGCCATACCACTGCCTTCACTGCGTGCCTCCTGGCTCGTCTCCTGGCGGGTGGACCTGCCGGACTACCTCCGGGGCGCCCGTCGGGACGCCCCGGAGGAACTCCGTCATTGGGCGGCGGGGCCGGCCTGGTCGGTGCCGGACAGCTTGGCGAGGAACTGGTGGCAGCGGGCAGCTCGTTGCGAGTCGCCGTCCATGACCTCGCGGAAGAAGCCGGCCACGTCGTCCAGGCCGGCGTTCTCCGCGTCGCGCACGTACTGGCCGTAGTCGTGCCCGGCCTTGAGCGAGTGGTACTGGACCGAGATCAGGTCGAACATGACGTCCTCGAAGCCGGTTTCGCCGGTGGCCATGGTCTTCTCCTTGAGCGTCAGGGTTGTGACCCTCGGCTCCTGCCCGGGTAGCTGCCGGGTCACACCAGGGATCTCGATGTGTCGGTGGACCCGGGATCTCAGCGCGTGGCCAGACCACCGCCCTCGGCGCGGCTGTCGGGGTCGATGCCCAGGCTGCGGAGGAGATCGGCGTCCCGGACGGTGTCGACGTGCGCGTCGAGCACCTGCTCGGCTCGCGCGGCCTGCTCGGTCATGCCGCGGGTGCGCAACGTCTGGAGGACATGGCTCTTGTCGATCAGCATGGCGTAGGTCAGTCGGCGGGCGGGCCGGGCGCCGGCGGGGGAGCGGTGGGGTCGGTCGGGTTCGGCTGCGGCGAGGGAGCCGGTGGCGGCGGTGACACGGGGTCGACCGGGGACGGCGAGGGAGACGGCGGCTGCGGCATGGGAGACGGCGGTGACGTCATGTGCCGACGCTAGCCCCGGCAGCCGTGGCCCGCGCACCGGACCGAGGGGGGCCGCCGACACCGTGCGCCGGGTCGTTAGCGGACCGGTCACCGGGGTAGGCCCATCCTCGTCGAGCTGTGCGGGATGCCCGCCCGGGTGCCGGAGCCCGGCGAGGAGGGGAACCGATGTCACCTGACCAGAAGCCGTTCGCGGATCGGCGGGAGGCCGGCCGGGTCCTCGCGGACCGGTTGTCGGACTACGCGCACCACGACGTCGTCGTGCTGGGGCTCCCGCGCGGAGGAGTGCCGGTCGCCGCGGAGGTCGCAGCTGCGACCGGCGGGGCGCTCGACGTCCTCATCGTCCGCAAGCTCGGTCTGCCCGGACAGCCGGAGCTGGCCATGGGTGCGATCGCGGCCGTCGGCGACGCGGTGGAAACCGTCCGCAACCAGTCGGTGATCGAGGCCGGTGGCGTGGACGAGAGCGCCTTCGAGGCCGTTCGGCAGCGCGAGTCGGACGAGCTGCGCCGGCGCACTGAGGCCTATCGCGGCGGGCGGGCGGCCACCCCGGTCCACGGCCGGGCGGTGATCGTCGTCGATGACGGGCTGGCCACCGGGTCGACGATGCGGGCCGCGCTCGCCGCGGTGCGCAAGCAGCAGCCCCGACGGCTCACCGTGGCGGTTCCGGTGGCCTCGGGAGCCGTGTGCGACCGGCTCGCGGCCGAGGTGGACGAGGTGGTCTGCGTGTGGACGCCGGAGTTCTTCTCCGCGGTGGGCCAGGGGTACACGGACTTCTCCCCGACGCAGGACGACGAGGTCCGGGCCGCGTTGGCAGCGGCTGCCGGCAGCACCGGGGAAGAGGGCAGGGCGGATGTCTGATGACGACGGACGGGTGCAGGACATGGCCCGGCCCCTGCGTGATGCCGACGACCTGGATCCGTTGCTGGACCGGATCGGCGAGGCGCGGGTGGTGCTGCTCGGAGAGGCCTCGCACGGCACGCACGAGTACTACGCGTGGCGGGCGGCGCTCACCCGCCGGCTGATCACCGAGCGGGGTTTCTCGTTCGTCGGGGTGGAGGGCGACTGGCCCGACTGTCACCGGGTCAACTGCTCGGTGACCCTGGCCTCGGCGGCCGAGGACCCGCGGGAGGTGCTGCGCGGCTACGAGCGCTGGCCGACGTGGATGTGGGCCAACGAGGAGGTCGCGGAGTTCACCCGCTGGCTGCGGGCGCACAACGCCGAACGCCCGCCGGCCGACCGGGTGGGCTTCTTCGGCCTGGACGTCTACAGCCTCTGGGACTCCCTGCGGGCGATCCTCGGATACCTGCGCGAGCACGAGCCCGCGCACGTCGACACCGCGTTGGCCGCGTTCCGGTGCTTCGAGCCCTACGCGGAGGACCCGCAGGCCTATGCCCGGGCGACCCGGCTGGTGCCGACCAGCTGCGAGGACACCGTGGTCGGCATGCTCGGCGAGCTCCGCGCCGGCGCGGCGACCGATGGTGGGCCGGACCGGGACGCCGCGTTCAACGCCGAGCAGAACGCCCGGGTCGCCGCCGGCGCCGAGGCCTACTACCGGGCGATGGTCCGCGGCGGGCCCGACTCGTGGAACGTCCGCGACCACCACATGGTCGACACGCTCGACCATCTTCTGAACCACCACGGGCTGGGTGCCAAGGCGGTCGTCTGGGAGCACAACACCCATGTCGGGGACGCCCGGTACACCGACATGGGCGAGGCGGGCATGGTCAACGTCGGTCAGCTGGCCCGCGAGCGCTACGGCGAGGACGAGGTCGTGATCGTCGGGTTCGGCAGCCACCACGGCAGCGTCCTGGCCGCGGACAGCTGGGGTGCCCCCGTGCAGCAGATGCCGCTGCCTCCGGCCCGCCGGGGGAGCACGGAGGCACTGCTGCACGACGCGGTGGCCGAGGCGAGCGCGCTGTTCGTCTTCCCTCGGGAGCAGCCTCGGTGGCTGGCCGAGGAGCGCCCGCACCGCGCCGTCGGCGTCGTCTACCACCCCGGCGCCGAGCGCTGGGGCAACTACGTGCCCACGGTCCTGGGCCGCCGGTACGACGCCTTCTGCTGGTTCGACGAGTCCCGGGCGCTGACCCCGCTGCACGACGTCCACCCCTCCGGAGCGGAGCTGGAGACCTTTCCCGATGCCGATTGAGCAGCAGCCGCTGCAGCGCACCGTCGAGGTGCCCGCGTCCGGGGCGGAGCTCGCCGGCGATCTCGTCGTCCCGGCCGGGGCCCGCGGCGTGGTGCTGTTCGCCCACGGCAGCGGCAGCAGCCGGCACAGCCCCCGCAACCGGCAGGTCGCCGCCGCCCTCCAGGGCGCCGGCTTCGGCACGCTGCTGATGGACCTGCTGACCGAGGCCGAGGAGGAGGTCGACGCCGGCACCCGGGAACTGCGCTTCGACATCCCGCTGCTGGCCGGGCGGCTCACCGACGCCGCCGACTGGCTCGACGCTGCAGACGGGACCGCCGGCCTGCCACTGGCGACGTTCGGTGCCAGCACCGGTGCAGCCGCCGCGCTCATCACCGCCGCCGACCGGCCGGGCCGGGTCCGCGCGGTCATCTCCCGCGGCGGGCGGCCCGACCTCGCCGGGGAGGCGCTGGGTCGTGTGCAGGCACCGGCGCTGCTCATCGTCGGCGGCGCCGACCAGCAGGTGCTGGAACTGAACCGGACCGCCGCCGTCCAACTGGCGGGGGAGAACGACGTCGCCGTGGTGCCCGGCGCGACCCACCTCTTTCCGGAGCCCGGAGCACTGGAGGAGGTCATCGACCGGTCGATCGACTGGCTGCACCGATGGCTGCCGCTCCCACCGGCAGCCGTGGCCGCCCGCTGACCGGCCGGGCGGCCGATGTCCCAGGTGTGCCCACCCGGCGGCCGGGGCACACCGGGCATGGTCGAGGGCGGCGGGAACGGCGCCGCCCTCCGTCCCGCCATCGACCGGAAGTCACGGATCCGTCATGTGCACGGGCCGAGCCGCGGGTAGGGGGGACGGGTCCACATCGAGGTCGGACAGGACACGAGGAGGGCCGCGATGCCACGGATCGACGGGATCGCCGAGCCGTGGCGTCTGCGGGCGCCGTCCGGGAGCGGGGAGCGCAGGGCCGGGTCCGACGTGGGGGCGCCGGCGGCCCGGACGCCGGCCGGCTGATGGACGAACCGGCCGCGGCGACGGCCCGACGCCCGTGATCGCGCTCCTCCTGGCCCATCTCGTCCTGGCCGCGGTCGCCGCGGCGCTGAGCACCCGTCTCGGGTCCAGGGCGCTGGCCGTGGGTGCGCTGGCCCCGGCGATCTCCTTCGCCTGGTTGGCCGCTGCCGCACCGGACGTCCTCGCCGGGCAGCCGCGGCGGGCCGCCTGGACCTGGGCGGACACCCTCGGCCTCGAGGTGCCGCTGCTGCTGGACGGGCTGTCCCTGCTGCTCGGCCTCGTCGTCACCGGGGTCGGGGCCCTCGTCCTCCTCTACGGCGTGCACTACTTCGCCGGCCGGGAGCACGGGATGGCGCGGACGTCCGCCGTGCTGGTCCTCTTCGCCGGCGCGATGCTGGGGCTGGTCCTGGCCGACAACGTGCTGGCGCTGTACGTCGCCTGGGAGCTGACCACCGTCTGCTCCTTCCTCCTCATCGGGGACGAGGGGCGGGACGGCGCACACCGGTCCGCGGCGCTCCGGGCGCTGCTGGTGACGACCGGGGCCGGCTTCGCCCTCCTGCTCGGGCTGCTGCTGCTGGGCGACGCGGCCGGCACCTACCGCCTCTCCGCGATCGTGGCCGCGCCGCCCGAGGGCGCGCAGGCCGCCACCGCGGTGGTCCTCGTGCTGGTCGGTGCGCTCGCGAAGTCCGCCCAGGTGCCCTTCCACCCCTGGCTGCCCGCCGCGATGGTGGCACCCACACCCGTCAGCGCCTACCTGCACGCCGCGGCCATGGTGAAGGCCGGGCTCTACCTCGTCGCCCGGCTCGCCCCGGCGTTCGCCGAGGTGCTGCCCTGGCGCCCGATCGTGCTGGCGGTCGGGGTGGCGACCATGGTGCTGGGCGGCTGGCGGGCGCTGGCCCAGACCGATCTCAAGCGCCTGCTCGCCTACGGCACGATCGCCCAGCTCGGCTTCCTGCTCGTCCTGCTGGGAGCGGGCACCCGGACCGCGGCCCTGGCCGGCGCGACGATGCTGCTGGCGCACGCCGCCTTCAAGGCCACCTTGTTCCTGGTCGTCGGGATCATCGACCACGAGGCCGGGACGCGGGACCTGCGGGAGCTCAACGGGGTGGCCCGCCGGGCGCCCGGCCTCGCGGCGGTCGCCGTGCTGGCCTGCCTCTCGATGGCCGGGCTGCCCCCGACGCTCGGGTACCTGGGCAAGGAGGCCGCCTTCGAGGCCTTCCTCGAACCCGGGACCGGGCACCGCTGGGTGCTGGCCGGGATCGTCGCAGGGTCCGTGCTCACCGTCGCCTACACCCTGCGGTTCCTGTGGGGGGCGTTCGCCGACCGGCCCGGGGTCGAGCAGCGGCTGGAGCACCGGCCGCCGCCGGGCTTCCTCGCCCCGGCCGCGGTGCTGGGCGGTGCGGGGCTGCTCGGCGGCCTCCTACCCCCGGTGGTCGACGCGCTGGCCGGCGGGCATGCCGATGCCTACCCGCTCGAGCACAGCTACCACCTGGCGCTCTGGCACGGGTTCTCGCCACCGCTGTTCCTGTCGCTGTTCACGCTGGCAGCCGGGGCCGCCCTGCACCTGGGCCGGGACCGGGTCGCCGCGGCGCGGAGCGCGCTGCCCGCGGGGCCGTCGGCCGAGGGCAGCGAGGACCGGCTGGCCCGCGGGGTCCTCGCCGCGGCGGGTGCGTTGACCCGGCGGACGCAGATCGGCTCGCTCCCCGGCTACCTGGTCGTCGTCCTGCTCGTGGTCTGCGTGGGGCCCGGTGGCGTCCTCCTGGTCCAGGTCGGCCTCCCGGCGCGCTTCCGGGCCTGGGACACCCCGGGCCAGGCGATCGTCGGCGCCGTCGTCGTGGCAGCCGTCGTGGGCGTGGTCCTCATCCACCGCCGGATCACGGCGGTCCTCGTCCTCTCGGCGGTGGGCTACCTCGTCGGGCTGCTGTTCCTGGTGCACGGTGATCCCGACCTGGCGCTCACCCAGGTGCTGGTAGAGACGCTCACCCTGCTGGTCTTCGTCCTGGTCATCCGCCGGATGCCGCCGGAGGTCCGCCGGCCGCCGGAGGTGCTGCGCGGTGCCCGCGCCGGCGTCGCGCTGCTGGTCGGGGCGCTCGCCACCCTCGCGACCCTCACCATCAGCGCCCGGCACGTGCCCTCCCGCTCCATCGAGGGCTACTTCAGCAAGGCCCCGGAGGCGGGCGGGCCCAACGTCACGAACGTGATCATCACCGAGTTCCGGGCCCTGGACACCGTGGGCGAGGTGACCGTCCTCGCCATCGCCTCGACCGGGGTGGCCAGCCTGGTCCTCGTCACCAGCCGGTTGCGCGGGACCCCGCGGGGCGGTCACCGGCAGCCGGCCGCGGCGCGGCAGGAAGCGGAACAGGAGGAGGCGTCGTGACCGACGACCATCGGCGGCCGGTGGCCGTGCCACGCAGCCGTCTCCTGGCGGCCGCCGACCGCCAGGACCCCGACGAGCGGTCACTGCTCCTGGAGGGCCTTGCCCGGATGGTCCACCCGAGCATCCTCGTCGTCGCGGTGTACCTGCTCTTCGTCGGTCTGCACCATCCCGGCGGCGGATTCGCGGCGGGCCTCGTCGCCGGCCTGGGCCTGGTCCTGCGCCGGTTGGCCGGCGGCCCGCAGGAACTCGCCACGGCGATGCCGCTGCCGCCGGGAGGGCTGCTCGGTGGTGGACTGCTGCTGGTGGCCGGGTACGCCGCGACCGGGGTCGTGGTCACCGGTCAGCTGCTGGCCGGAGCGGTGTGGAGTCTGGAGGCCGGGTTCCTGGGGCACGTGGAGATCCCGTCCTCGCTGGTCCTGGAACTCGGGATCGCGCTGATCGTCGTCGGGCTGACCCTCGACGTCCTCCGGACGCTCGGGGCCGACGAGCCCGCCGACGAGCCCGCCGATGGAAACGCGGAGCGGACGACGTGAGCAGCGGAAACCTCACGCTGTCCCTCGTCGTCGGGGTCCTGTTCACCGGCGGCAGCTACCTGCTCCTGCAGCGCAGCCTGCTGCGCGTCGTCCTGGGGTTCGTGCTGCTCGGGCACGCCGTCAACCTGGTGCTGCTCGTCGCCGGCGGCCCGGCAGGGCGGCCGCCCGTGGTCGGGGAGACGACGCCGGAGGCGGCCGCCGACCCGCTGCCGCAGGCCATGGCGATCACCGCGGTCGTGATCACCCTCTCCGTCACCGCGTTGCTGCTGGCCCTCGCCGATCGCAGCGTGACCCTGCGCGGGGTCGACGACGTGCCCGACGCCCTGGAGGATGCCCTCGCCGACGACGGCGACCGAGGCACCCCGGGGGAGGGGGACCGGTGAGCACCGCGGTGCTGCTGTCGGTGCCCGTGGTGCTGCCGCTGCTCGGCGCGGCGGTCTCGCTGCTGCTCAGCACCCGGCCGGTGGCCCAGCGGGTGCTCGGGCTGACGGTGCTCGTCGCGGTGCTCGCCGACGCCGTCGTGCTGCTCGTCCGGGTGGACGCGGCGCAGCGGCTGGTCCTCTACGCGGGCGGGTACGCGCCGCCGCTGGGGATCACCCTGGTCGCCGATCGCTTCGCCGCGCTCGCCCTGCTCGTGGCCGTCGTCGTCTGCTTCGCCGTCATGCTGTTCGCGATCGGCCAGGGCACCGCCGAGGACCGGATCGAGAACGTCCCCGCGGTGTTCCACCCCGCCTACCTGGTGCTGCTGGCCGGGATCGCGCTGGTCCTGCTGACCGGCGACCTGTTCACCCTGTTCGTCGGCTTCGAGGTCATGCTCATGGCCAGCTACGTGCTGACCACCCTCGGGCCGACCGTCGAGCGGGTCCGCGCGGGAATGATCTACGTGAGCACCAGCCTCACGGCCACGATCCTGCTGCTGACCACGATCGGGCTGATCTACGCCGTCACTGGCACGGTCAACCTCGCCCAGCTGGCCGATGCCGTTCCCGGGCTGTCCAGCGGGCTGCAGGAGTTCCTCGGCCTGCTGCTGCTCACGGTGCTGGGCATCAAGGCGGCCATGGTTCCGCTGCACTGGTGGCTGCCCGACAGCTACCCGGCCGCGCCCGCCCCGGTCACCGCGGTCTTCGCCGCGCTGCTGACCAAGGTGGCCGTCTACGCGATCGTCCGCACCCAGACCCTGCTGTTCCCGCGGGACGAGCCCTGGGTGCTGCTGCTCGTGCTGGCCGCCGTCACGATGCTGGTGGGCGTCCTCGGTGCCCTGGTCCAGGACGACCTCAACCGGGTGCTGTCATTCACCCTCGTCTCGCACATCGGCTTCATGCTCTTCGGCCTGGCGATGTCCTCGGTCGCCGGGCTGACCGGGACGATCCTGTACTTCGTCCACCACATCACCGTGCAGTCGGCGTTGTTCCTGGTCGCCGGGCTGGCCGAGCGACGACGGTCCAGCACCGCGCTGGCCGACCTGGCCGGGCTGGCCCGCAGCGCCCCGCACATCGCCGTCCTCTTCCTCGTGCCCGCGCTGAGCATCGGCGGCATCCCGCCGCTGGCCGGCTTCATCGGCAAGCTGGCCCTGCTGCAGGCCGCGGTCGGCGGCGCGACGGCACCGGTGCTCGTCGTGGCCGGCGTCGCGCTGCTCACCAGCCTGCTCACGCTGGCCGCCATGGGCCGGGTCTGGATGATGGCGTTCTGGGGGAAGCCGCCCGAGGAGGTGCCCCACGGGGGGGCGGGCACGACGACGGCCACCCGGCGGGCCGGCGGCCTCATGACCACCGCCGCGGCCCTGGCCGTCGCCGCCGGGCTGACCCTGGCCGTCGCCGCCGGGCCGCTGTCGGCCTACGCGAGCCGGGCCGCGGAGGACCTGGCCGACCGGGAGGGGTACCGCACCGCCGTGCTCGGAGAGGAAGGAACCTCGTGACCGACCGGATCCTGCTGACCGGCTGGCTGGTGGTCGTCTGGGTGCTGCTCTGGGGTGCCCTGACGCCGGCGGTCATCCTCTCCGGCGTGCTCGTGGCCCCGTTGTGCCTGGCGGCGTGCCGGCTCCCGGCGGTGCGGCTGCGGTCCCGGCCCCGCCTGGGCGGCTCCCTCCGGGCGCTCGGGCGCCTCGCGGTGGAGCTGGCGACGTCCACGGCCCAGGTCGTCTGGACGGTGCTGCGGCGCGGCCCGGCCACCCGCTCGGCCATCGTCGGCGTGCGGCTGCCGGCCCACGGCGAGCCCCTGCCGGACCTGCTGGTGGCGATGGCCGCCAACCGCCTGTCCGTGGTCCCGGGCACGCTCGTCGTCGACATCGACCGCCCGTCGAACACCCTGTACATCTACGTGCTGGACGTCCGCTCCGAGGAGGACGTCGAGGAGGCCCGCCGGGGCGCCGAGCGGGCGGTGCACGACGTGCTGGCGGCGGCCGGGTACGCCGGCCCGGAGCGGGAGGAGAGCCGGTGAGCGCGGTGCTGCTGATCACTGCCGCGCTGCTGCTGGTGGCGGCGGGACTCACCCTGTTCCGGCTGCTGCGCGGGCCGTCCCTCTACGACCGGCTGGTCGCCCTGGACCTGCTGGTGGTGATCATCATGGGCGGCATCCTGGTCGAGGCCCTGCAGCGCAACGAGAGCGCCAACGTCCTCCTGCTCGTGGTCGTGGCCCTGCTCGGCTTCCTGAGCACGGTCTCGGTGCTCCGCTTCGACGTGGAGGAGCGGCGATGACCGGCACCGAGATCGCCGCCTCGGTCCTCCTGCTCGGCGGCGCGCTGCTCGCGGTCCTCGCCGGCGTCGGGATGGTGCGGCTGCCGGACGTCGGGTCGCGGCTGCAGGCCGCCACGAAGCTGCAGGTGATCGGCCTGGTGGTGCTGGCGGCCGGGGCGGCGCTGCTGGTCCCCGTCTCCGAGGTGCTCAAGCTGGCGCTGGTCGTCCTCTTCCAACTGGCCACCGCGCCGGTGCTGGCGCAGCTCGTCGCGCGGGAAGCGCACCGCGCCGGGGTCGGGAAGCCGCTGGTCCGCGACGAGCTGCGGAACGGAGAGGGCCCTGGCGCACCGCCACCCCGGTGACTCGGCCGAGCTGCGCCGTGACGTCGCTCCCGTCCCCGAGTGACAAGGGCGCTTGACATCGCCTGTGACGTCAAGGACGCTTGTCCAGTCAAGCGTCCTTGACCATCCGAGGTGCGATGAAGAACGACGTCCGAGAGCTCCGGCTGGCCGCCGGGCTCTCCCAGCGGGAGTTGGCCGAGATGCTCGACGTGTCCCGGCAGACGGTGAACTCCATCGAGACCGGCCGCTACGACCCCTCGCTCCCGCTCGCCATCACCATCGCCCGCCACTTCCACCGCACCGTCGAGGAGATCTTCCATGTCGACTGAGGAACGGACCCGCACGAAGCGGGCGCTCGCGCTGGGCGCGGCCGTGGCTGCCCTGGCGTTGCTGATCGCCGCCGGCCTGCTGCTGCGCGAGTACGCGCCCGGCCACATGGGCGTGGGCTTCCTGCAGGGCTCGGCGGTCGGGCTGGTCGGGGTCGCGATCATGGTGTGGCGGGTGAGCCGGCGCCCGACGAGCGCGACGACCCTCGAGCGGGCGTGGACCCAGACCGGTGACGAGCGGGACGACGCCGTGCTCACCCGGGCCCTGGCGGTGCTCGGCCTGCTCGCGTTCCCGCTCACCGGTGCCGCGGCGATCGCGATCGGCCTGGGTGCCCTGCCGGAGATGGTGCTGACGCTGCTGCTCCTCGCCGAGGTCGCGGTGGGCGCGGTCGCCTTCGCCGTCGTCGACCGCCGCAGCTAAAGAGGTGGTGCGTGCGCGGGGCCGGCTCAGCTCGGGAGCGCGGCGTCGACCTCGTCGAGGAAGCGGGCCCGCAGCGTGGCCGGCAACCAGGCCATCTCGAAGGAGTTGCGGGCCAGGGTCGCGACCTCGGCGATGGCCAACGGCGTCTCCTGGTGCACGCGGCGGAAGCACTCGGCGACGTAGCCGTCGAAGTACGCCGGGTCATCGGAGTTCACGCTGACCAGCACGCCTGCGTCGAGCAGTCGCTTCGTCGCGCCGTCCCAGGCGGAGCCGCGGACGAAGCCGTTGGAGATCGGGCAGACGGTGAGCCCGATCCCGCGCTCGATGACCTCCGCGAGCAGCGCCGGGTCCTCCAGGATGTTGACGCCGTGATCGATCCGGTCCACCCCGATGACGTCCAGCGCCTGCCGGATGTGGTCGAGGGTGCCGGGCTGGTCGAGGTCGCAGTGCATGGTCAGCAGGTAGCCCTCCGCGCGGGCCCGGGCGAAGACCTTGTCGAACTTGACCGGGGGGTTGCCGCGCTCGTCGGAGTCGAGCCCGACGCCCACGATCCAGTCCTTGTAGGGCAGCGACTCCATCAGGGTGGCCATCGCGTACTCGGCGGAGAAGTCGCGCAGGAAGCACATGATCAGTGCGGCGTGCAGGTCGAGGGTGCGGCGCGCGTCGACGACGGCCCGGCGCAGTCCCCGCAGGACCGTGCCGAACTCGACCCCCCGCGACGTGTGCGCCTGGGGGTCGAAGAAGATTTCGGCGTAGCGCACGTTCTGGGCCGCGGCCCTGGTGAAGTACGCCATCGCCAGGTCGTAGAAGTCCTGCTCGGTGACCAGTACCTGCATGTTGCGGTAGTAGCCGACCAGGAAGCTGGCCAGATCGTGGAAGGGGCTCTCGCGCCTCATCTGGTCGGCGTCGGCATAGGGCAGGTCGATGCCGTTGCGCCGCGCGAGCTCGAACACCAGCTCGCCTTCCAGCGTGCCCTCGATGTGCAGGTGCAGCTCGCACTTGGGCACCGCCGCGATGAAGCTCTCCACGTCCTCGTCAGTGGTCATGGAGGCAGTCTCGCCCCAGCCGGTTCGGCTGCCGGCGCCACCCCCGCGCCAGGTGCCGCTCCGGCGGGGTGGCGCCTTGACACGCCCCCGGCCGGCAGCCATCGTGACCGGCACCACACAGCCGCCATGCGGACATCCGTCCGTTGCGGTCACCACGAGGGTCGGCCGGCTTCGCAGCGGGTCGGCACCTCCGCGAAGGGATGGTTCCGTGCCTGATCGCCATGTCCCGGTCCTCGTCGTGGGCGGCAGCCTCGTGGGGCTGTCCACGTCGGTCCTGCTGGCCGGCCACGGGGTACCGCACCTGCTGGTCGAGCGGCACCGTGGCACCGCCATCCACCCGCGGGCGGCGTCGTTCCACCAGCGCACCATGGAGATCTTCCGGAGCGCCGGCCTGCAGGAGGCGGTGGAGCAGGCGGCGGCGGAGGAGTTCGTCCAGAACGGTGCGATCGTGTCGGTCGAGACGCTCACCAGCGACGAGGTGACCTACTTCTACCGCTCCTTCAACGAGGGTGTCGAAGGGCTGAGCCCGACGTCGCGGCTCTTCATCACCCAGATCGGGCTCGAGCCGCTGCTCCGCGACCGGGCCCGGGACCGCGGCGCGGAACACCTCTACGGCACCGAGCTGGTCAGCTTCGAGCAGGACGACGACGGCGTCACCTCGGTGATCCGCAGCCGGGACGACGGGTCGGAGCAGACGGTGCGCTCGGACTACCTCGTGGCGGCCGATGGTGCCCACAGCCCGATCCGGCAGCGGTTGGGCATCGAGATGCAGGGGCGGGGCACCTTCGCCGAGTGCGTCACCATCTACTTCAAGGCCGACATGCGCGAGCTGATCCGGGATCGGCCGCTCAGCGTCGTCTACATCTCCCACCCGGAGCTCCTGGGCTTCTTCCGCTTCTCGTTCACCGGTGACTCCGGCTTCCTCGCCGTGTTCTCCACGACGAACCCCGACGGGACCCGCAACACGCATGCGGGCAAGGAGCTCGATGCCGCCGGCTGCGCTGAGCTGGTGCGGAAGGCGCTCGGCCGCCCGGACATGGCGGTGGAGGTGGACGACGTCCAGCCGTGGACCGCCGCCGCCGCGCACGCCGCCAGCTTCCGGCACGGACGGGTCTTCCTGGCCGGGGACTCCGCGCACACCATGCCGCCGACGGGGGGCTTCGGGGGCAACACCGGGGTCGCCGACGCACACGATCTGGCCTGGAAGCTCGCCATGGTGGCCGACGGCCGGGCCGGTGCCGGGCTCCTGGACACCTACGACGCCGAACGCAGGCCGGTGGGTGCCCTGATCGCCGAGCAGGCGTACACGCGTTACGTGCTGCGGGTCGATCCGAGCCTGTCGAAGGACAACCTCGCGGCCCCGCTCGACGACGCCTCGATCGAGCTCGGCGCCGTCTACGCCTCGGCCGCGGTCCTGGCACCGGAGCGCCCGGATCCGTCCGCTCCACCGCTGGACGACCCTCGTGCGCCGAGCGGGCGACCCGGCACCCGAGCAGCTCATCTGAGCATCACCCGCGACGGTGTCGACATGTCGATCCTCGATGTGTTCGGCGCGTCCTTCGTGCTCCTGACCGGACCGAACGGGCGGGCGTGGCAGCAGTCGGCGGCGAGCCAGGTGCCGGATCTCGTCGCGTTCCGGGTCGCTCCGGACGGCGACCTGGTCGCTGCCGCCGGCGCCCTCGAGGACGCCTACGGCATCGGCTCCGACGGCGCGGTCGTCGTGCGTCCCGACGGCGTCATCGCTTGGCGGTCCACGGGCGCCGTGGCCGACCCGACCGGAGTCGTCGGGTCCGTGCTGCAGCGGCTGCTCTTCCGGAGTGGGGCGGGCGCGCCCGTCACGTGACGGTGGAACCGGTTCGCTGCGGATCAGGACCATTCTCCGCGGTTCGCCGGCGGCTGGATCGGCACCACGGCCACGGGCCCGGTGGCCCGGTGCAGGACGGCATGTGTCGTCGACCTCAACGTCGCGAGGGGTCCGCGGCGGCGGTGTCCGATGACCAGCAACTCCGCCGTCAGGGCTGCGGCGAGCAGGATCTGGGTGGTCTTGTGCCGGGCGATCACCTGACGGACGACGACATCGGGCCACTCCTCCTGCCGCCCCGCCAGTGCCCTGCTGAGCACGCGCTCCTCCCCGTTGCGGACGGCGGCCCAGTCGATCACCGGGCCGTCCGACTCGTACTCGGCCGGCGGGATGTCCCGCCAGGCATGGACGGCAACGAGGTCCGTTCCGCGGAACGAGGCCTCCTGCAGGGCGAAGCCGAGCACCTCGTCGGCGTGCCGGTGCGCTTCGACGCCGACCACCACCGAGCGGCGACCGCGGACGACGACCGACGTCGTGTTGTCGGGCACCACCACGACGGGGCAGCGGGCGGAGGCGGCCACGCCGTTGGCCGTCGACCCGACCCGCGGGCCGTCCAGCCGCCGGGTGCCCCGGCCACCCATGACCAGCAGCTGTGCCTCCGCGGAGATGGCGCGCAGGACGTCCACCGGGTCGCCCTGCTCGATCGACCACTGCACCCCGACGTCCCGGTCGGCCTCGGTGAGGGCCTCGGCGACCTGCCGCACGGTGGTGTTCGCGTGCGTGCGCAGCAGGTCGGGGACGTCGAGCGAGGCGTGCAGCAGGTGCAGCGGCGCACCGCGTCGACGGGCTGCTTCGGCGGCGAACCGGGCAGCCCGGTAGGAGCTGCCCGATCCGTCGATCCCGGCGACGACCGGGCGCTGCGCACGGTCAGCGGTCATCGCGTCCCCTGGTCATCGCCGAGCCGGTCCGGCGACCAGGCCGTGACGGGCCGCCGCACTACCGCTCGCGGGCCGGCGGCGCGGCAGCCACGGTCTGCTGCAACGGGCCGTAGCCGATCGCCGGAAGTGGGGACGGGCCGCCCTCGGCCGCTGCCCGTGCGGTGGCGACCGCCGCCGCGAGGGCGGAACGGTAGAGCGCCGAGCCGGTGCTGACCCGCCGCACGCCGACGGCGCCCAGGCCGGCGAGCGTCGCGCCGGGCTGCCACAGCAGGTTGAGGGGCAGGGCCACCTCGGCGACCAGGGTGGCGACCACGGCGGGATCGGTGAGGCCGGGGACGAAGACGCCGGCCGCTCCCGCGTCCCGGTAGATCCGCAGCCGCCGTCCCGTCTCCGCCGGCCGGCCCGCAGCGGGCCCGGGCTCCAGCCAGTAGGTGTCCGTACGGGCGTTGACGAAGAGGTCCGGGGCGGCGGCGGTGACCGCGGCGATCACGGCGGCGTGCTCGGCCGCCGGTCGCAAGCTCCCATCGGGCCGCCCGTCCTCCAGGTTGACGCCGGCGACACCGGCGTCCGCGAGCCGCCTCGCGATCCGCGCCACCTCCCGCGGATCGTCGCAGTAGCCGCCCTCCAGGTCGACGGTCACCGGCACCCGCAGCCGGACCGCGAGCGTCTCGGCCAGGGCGATGGTGAGGTCGCGGCCGGCACCGGCGCCGTCCGGCAGGCCCGCGGCCGCGGTCACCCCCAGGCTCGTGGTGCCGACCGCCGGGAACCCGGCGTCCTGCAGGAGGAGGGCGGAGGCGACGTCCCACGCGTTCGGCAGCAGGAACGGCACCGGCGACCGGTGCAGCCCGGCGAAGGCCGCCTGGTGGCTCATGCCCGGCCGATCAGGACGCTGGCCGGCTTCGGCAGGTCGGGCGGGAGCTCGTTGTCCGGCACCGCATCCGCCAGGGGCTGCACGTCGATCACTCCCTCCGGGTTCCCGAGGTGGCGCAGCGTAACTCGTGCGGCATCTCCACCGCGCCGGCCGCCCGTTCCCTGGACGCGCTCGATGTTGACCGCGCGGCTCGGTGCGTGGGTGGATGAGCTGGATCACAGGCACCTCGGCGAACCGAGACGACTGGAGTTTCCATGCCCCTCCCCAGGCCCACGCCCGCCGAGCTGGCCGGCATCGCCGAGCGACTCGGCTACCGCAGTGCGCTGGACTCGATCGACGAGTACACGGCCCTGGTGTCGGCGATGCTCGACGCCTACGACGCGGTGGATGCGGTCGGGGAACAGCCCGTCCTCGCCTCCCGGGGGCCGGTCGAGAGCCGGTTCCCGACGGCCGAGGAGGACCCGCACCACGCCTGGTACGTGCGCACGTCGATCCGGGGCGCCGCCGAGGGCCCGCTGGCCGGGATGAAGCTCGCGGTCAAGGACAGCGTCATGGTCGCCGGGGTGCCGATGATGAACGGCGCGGACCTCCTCGAGGGGTACACGCCCGACGTCGACGCCACCGTGGTGACGCGGGTGCTGGAGGCGGGCGCCGAGATCGTCGGCAAGACCGCCTGCGAGTATTTCTGCCTCTCCGGAGGCAGCCACACCAACGCCCACGGCCCCACCCACAACCCGCACCGGCACGGGTGGTCGGCGGGAGGCTCGTCCAGCGGCAGCGCGGTGGCGGTGGCCACCGGAGAGGCCGACCTCGCGCTGGGCGCCGACCAGGCCGGCTCCATCCGGATGCCGGCGTCCTTCTCCGGCATCGTCGGGCTCAAGCCGACCTACGGTCTCGTCCCGTACACGGGCATCGCCCCGATCGAGGCCCTGATCGACCACGTGGGGCCGATGGCCCGCACGGTCGAGGGCAACGCGCGACTGCTCCAGGTCATCGCGGGGGCGGACGGCGTCGACCCGCGCCAGCGGGACGTCCACGTCGGGAACTACACCGCGGATCTCGGCGCCGGGGTCCGCGGCCTCCGGGTCGGCGTGCTCCGCGAGGGCTTCGGTCATCCGGGCGGCGAGCCGGACGTCGACATCCAGGTCCGCCAGGCCGCCACGGTCCTGGAGAAGCTCGGCGCCGACGTGGCGGAGGTGTCCATCCCGCTGCACCTCCTCGGCCCGGCGCTGTGGACCCCGATCGCCATCGAAGGCCTCACCGAGACCGTGCTCCGCAACCAGGGGTTCGCGATCAGCCGGGACGACCACTACCCGGTCGACATGATGGAGCACCTGCTCCGCCGCCGCGGCGATGCCGATCGCCTGCCGGCCAACGTCAAGCTCTTCACGCTGCTCGGCAGCTACGTCCAGGACACCCTCGGTCGTACCTACTACGGCAAGGCCGTGAACCGGGTGCGGACGCTGCGGGCGGCGTACGACGCGGCCCTGCGGGACGTCGACGTCCTGCTGATGCCCACCACCCCGCAGAAGGCGCAGCCGCTGCCCGACCCGGCCGACGGCGTGGCCGAGTGGTGCCGGCGGGCCACCGAGATGTTCGCCAACACGTGCCCCTTCGACGTCACCCATCACCCGGCGCTCAGCCTCCCGTGCGGGGTGTCCGACGGGCTCCCCGTCGGGCTCATGCTGGTCGGCCGGCACTTCGACGAGGCGACCCTCTACCGCGTCGGGCAGGCCTATGAGCACTCCTGACGGGACCCTGCCGTCGTGCGCGGGCAGTGAGTCAGGCTGGCCTGCCATGTCCTGGAGCCGCCGACATCTGTCAGACGGCCGTGTTCCCGAGAATCAGGCGGATGGTCTCCTGCGGCTGGTCCCACATCGGGAAGTGGCCGCACCGGTCGAACCAATGGAGCTCCGCACCCGGGAAGCGTGCCATCGCCGCTGCCGCCTGGGCGGGTGTGACGACCCTGTCCTGGCGCCCCCAGCCGATGACGACGCGGCCCGGGGTGGAACCCACCGGAGCACCCTGCTGGTCGGGGCCGTGCACCAGCGCGTCCAGCAGGGAATCGTAACCGGCCGAACCGGCCCAGGACTGCAGTTCGCGCAGCACCAGCTCCTGCGGCAGGGCCCACGGCCTGCTGCTCAGCTGCGCGAGGAGTGCGGTCCGGCCGACCGGATGCGAGGTCAGCAGCGGCAGTGCGGGCTGCAGCGCGCGGACCAGACGGATCGACGTCCCGATCGACACCTGGAACGCCCGCTTCTGCATGGGGCTCCAGAACCCTCCTGGGTCCAGCGCCACCGTGTCGCCGCCGACCCCCCGGCGAGCCAGCTCGAGAACCAGACGGGCTCCGACCGAGCTGCCCACCAGATCGACCCCGGTGAGACCGTGATCGTCGATGAAGGTGGTCAGTGCATCGGCCAGCGCGGCGATCGTGAGGTCGCCGCTCAGCGGTGGCGTCTCGCCGAAGCCGGGCAGATCCACCACGATGACCTCGCGCCGTGCGGACAGGCCGTCCAGCACCGGCGCCCACGTGCGCCAGGTGGAGCCGAGGCCGTGCACGAGGAGCAGGGGAACGCCTTCGCCCAGTCGCTCATGATGCATCCGCATGGCTCACGGTGTCACGTTCCCGGACATCGCGGCCCATCGGATCGTCCCGACCGAGATCCGCGGACGACGAGGCCCCCGGGCCCGACGCACCGCGCCCCGGCGTTCCCGCGTCGGGTCGCCCCCGCCGCTCTGGTCCGGGTACGGTCGAGCGGCTCCGATCCTGGTGGAGGCGGCATGCCCGGTGTCCCGTCGGTCAGTGCACCGCGTGGCTCGCAGCTGCCCCTGGCCCGACCCCCGGCACCCGGCGGCGTCGCCCGGGTCGCTGCTGAAGCGCTGGCAGGCCGTCGGTGAACGACGCCGCCAGCGGCAGCCTCGATCCGAAGGGCCCCTCCGCGGAGGCGATCGCGGATCTCTGGTGGCTGATGCTGGCCCTCGGCGTGGCCGTGTTCGTCCTCTTCGCCGTGCTGCTCGCGGTGGGCCTGTTCCGGCGGCGGCCCGCCGACGAGAGCGCCGAGGGGAGGCAGCCGTCGGAGAAGCGCTGGATCGTGGCCGGCGGCGTGGTGCTGCCCGTGGTCGTCCTGACCGTCGTGTTCGGTGCGACGGTCGCCGCGATGCGCGCCATGCCGAACGAGAGCCCGCCGGAGGCGCTGGTGGTCGAGATCACCGGCCATCAGTGGTGGTTCGAGGTCTCCTATCCGGAGGAGGGGGTCACCGTCACCGACGAGCTCCACCTGCCCGTCGGGCGGCCGGTCACGCTCCGCCTGACCTCGGCGGACGTCATCCACAGCTTCTGGGTGCCCGAGCTGGGCGGCAAGATGGACATGCTGCCCGACGGCGTCAACGTCCTGCAGCTGCGGGCCGACGAGCCGGGGGAGTGGGGCACGCAGTGCGCGGAGTTCTGCGGGCTCGAGCACGCCACCATGCGGGTGCACGTCGTGGCCGAGAGTCCCGCTGCCTTCGCGACCTGGATCGAGCAGCAGCAGTGAGTGCCGACCGGGGCGCCCCGCGTCCGGGCCCGGGGACGCCGGAAGTCACCGACCCGGGGACGGCCGAGCAGCTCGACCGCATCTGGGACGACCCGCCGGGGCTGCGGGGCCAGCTGACCGGCGTCCAGAACGACCTGGTCGGCAAGCGCCTGGTGCTGACCGGCTTCTTCTTCCTGCTCCTCGGCGGCAGCTTCGACTCGCTCATCATGCGCCTGCAGCTGGCCTTCCCCGAGCAGGAGCTGGTCAGCCCGCAGTTCTACAACGAGCTGTTCACCAACCACGGCTCGGTGACGATGTTCCTCGTCATCCTGCCGATCTTCGAGGGCTTCGCGATCCTCATCCTGCCCTCCATGCTGGGCAGCCGGGAGATGCCCTTCCCGCGCCTCGGCGCCTTCTCCTACTGGACGTTCCTCTTCGGCGGGCTGCTCTACTACAGCAGCGCCCTGTTCCAGCTGGTGCCCGACGTCGGCTGGTTCGCCTATACCCCGCTGAGCGGGCCGGAGTACTCGCCCGACCTCGCGGTCGACTTCTGGATCCTCGGGCTGGGCGTCGCCGAGATCGGCGCCATCGCCGCCGGGGTCGAGATCATCATCGGCATCCTGAAGATGCGCGCCCCCGGCATGACGCTGACCCGGATGCCGCTGTTCGCCTGGGCGTTCCTGGTGATGGCGTTCATGATCCTCTTCGCCTTCACGCCGCTCATCATCGGCAGCCTGCTCCTCGAGCTCGACCGCGGTTTCGGTACCCAGTTCTTCGATCCCGAGCTCGGCGGCAGCTCGCTGCTCTGGCAGCACCTGTTCTGGATCTTCGGGCACCCCGAGGTCTACATCCAGTTCATCCCCGCAGTCGGCATCGTGGCGATGATCCTTCCGGTCTTCGTCCGGCACCGCCCGGTCGGCTACATCTGGTTCGTCGCCTCGCTGGTCGGCATCGGGTTCCTGTCCTTCGCGCTGTGGGCGCACCACATGTTCGCCGTCGGGCTGCCACCGCTGGTGCTCAGCTTCTTCGCGGCCGCGAGCATGGCGATCTCCATTCCTGCGGGCGTCCAGATCTTTTCCTGGCTGGCCACCATCTGGGCCGGGCGGCCGGTGTGGCGAACTCCGTTCCTGTTCGTCGTCGGCTTCCTGATCATCTTCGTCATCGGCGGGATCACCGGCGTGATGGTCGCCTCCGTGCCGTTCGACCTGCAGGCTCACGACACCTACTTCGTCGTGGGGCACCTGCACTACGTGCTCATCGGCGGCGTCGCCTTCCCGATCTTCGCCGGCGTCTACTACTGGTTCCCGAAGTTCACCGGCAAGCTGCTGGACGAGCGGCTGGGGAAGTGGAACTTCTGGCTGCTGTTCGTCGGCGTGAACGTCGCCTTCTTCCCGATGCACCAGGTCGGGCTCATGGGGATGCCGCGGCGGGTCTACACCTACGAGGCGGGTCAGGGCTGGGACATCTTCAACCTGATCTCGACGATCGGGGTGCTGATCATCGTGCCCGGCATCGGGGTGTTCGTGTGGAACGTCATCCGCACCATCCGGCGGGGGGAGCAGGCCGACGCCAACCCGTGGGGAGCCGACACCCTGGAGTGGGCGCTGCCGTCGCCGCCCAAGCAGCACAGCTGGACCGAGCCACCGATCGTGCGCAGCCGGCACCCGCTGTGGGACCAGGAGCGGCTCGACCGGGGCGACCCGCAGCTGATGCACTTCGTGCGCGGGCTCGGCCAGTGGCCGCTGAAGTGGCGGGCGGCGGTGGTCGTCGGCACCGCGGACGGTCGACCCGTGGAGGTCTTCCGCGTCTCGAACCCGTCCATCTGGCCGCTGGTCACCGCGGGCGGCGTGGTGCTGATCTTCCTCAGCGAGCTCGTCAAGCTGCGGTGGGGAGCGGGAGTCGGTGCCCTGATCATCATCGCCGCCGTCGTCGCCTGGAACTGGCCGCAGCCGGCGCCGATGACCGCGGACGAGGAGGATGCGTTCGAGCGTGAGTACGGCGTCCCGGTGAACGCCCACGGCAGCGTGATCGTCGCCCGGTCCGGAACGCTGCTCGCCATCCTCTTCGTCGCCGTGGCCTTCTCCGCCCTGCTGCTGAGCTACTTCTACCTGCGGCTGGAGAACCCGCAGTGGCCGGTGGCCGGTGTCCGCAATCCGCCGCTGGGCCAGGCGTCGGTCGCTGCCGCGCTCGTCGTGGCCGGTGCGGCCGGCGTGCCGTTCGCGCAGCGGCAGATCGGCCGGGGCGACATGCGCGGTTTCCGCGGCGGGCTGCTCGCTGCCCTGCTCCTGGCCGGTGGCGGGGTGGTGGTCCAGGTCGTCGACCTGGTGCAGCTCGACGTGGGCTGGACGGCGCACGCCTACGGCTCGATCTTCTACACCCTCGCCGGCTTCGTCGTCGTCGTCGCCTCCGCCGCGTTGATCATGCTGGCGATGGTCATCCACTGGGCCTCCCGCGGGACGTACACGTACCGCCGGCACGCCCCGATAGCCAACGTGGCCCGCTTCTGGGTGGCGATGGCGGTCATCTGGGTCGTCGGTTTCGCGACGCTCTACCTCGGGCCGGCCCTGACATGAGCACTTTCGACCCCGCGGCGCGCCGCCCCCCGCCACCGGAGCCGGAGGAGGCGGCCACGGCGAGCGGTGGCACGCCGGCCCCGGTCGACGTGTCGGTCGACACCCGGGCGGTGACCGCCGTCGTCGTCCTGCTCGCCGGGCCGGTGATCAGTTCGGTCCACTTCCTGCTGGTCTACCTGGTGGTGGAGGCCGGCTGCACCGGCGGCGGTCCCGGGCTGGAAACCTTCGACCCGCCGGTACCGACCGTCGTCACCCTCGTCGCCACCGCGGTCGCCGCGCTCGCCTGCGCGGCGACCGCATGGTGGGGCCTGGCCCGGTGGCGGGCGCTGCACCGGGCCAGGCCGGAGGCGCGCACCGAGGAGCTCGTCGACCGGCAGCCGCTCGCCTTCGGCGGGTTCCTGCTGTCGCTGCTGGGCCTGGCCACCGTGCTCTTCGTCGGCCTCCCCGCCCTGTTCCTGCAGGCGTGCACGTGAGCCCCGGGACGCTCGCGCACGACGGCGCGCACCTGGTACCGGAGGAGCTCTGGACGGCCTGGAACGCCGACCCGGTGATCCTCACCGGTCTGCTGCTGGCCACCTGGGCCTACCTGCGGGGCCGCAGCCGCGGTCGGGCCCGGGCCGCCCAGACGTGGCGGGCGCGGTGCTTCGCCGGCGCGCTCGCCGCGATCGTCGTCGCCCTGGTCTCGCCGCTGGACGCGCTGTCCGACGCGCTGGCGTCCGCGCACATGGTGCAGCACCTGCTGCTCACGCTCGTCGCCGCGCCGCTGCTCGTGCTGAGCGCCCCGGGGGGCCGGCTGCTGCGCGGTAGCCCCGCCGTCGTCCGTCGCGCGATCAGCCCGTCGCGACGACGGCTGCGCCTGGCCGCGGTGACGCATGCGCTGCGGCATCCGGGAACGGCGTGGCTGCTGCACGTGGGGACGTTCTGGGCCTGGCATGCGGCCGTGCTGTACGACGCCGCGGTGCAGAACGCCGCCGTCCACGCCCTCGAGCACGCGACCTTCCTGATCACCGGCGTGCTGTTCTGGCGAACCGTCATCGGCGTCCGTGCGGCGCGGGTCCCCGCCGGCCTCGGCGTCCTGCTCGTCTTCGGCATGGCGATGTCGAGTGCGCTGCTCTCCGTGCTGCTCACGTTCGGCCGGAGCCCCTGGTACTCCGCCTACGCGGCGACGACGCACACCTGGGGGTTGGCGCCGCTGGCGGACCAGCAGCTGGCTGGCGCCATCATGTGGATCCCGGCCGGGCTGGTGCACGTCGTCGTCGCACTCGGTCTGCTCGTCACGTGGATCCGCGGAACCGAGGACGACGAGGCCCCGGCCGCACCCGTGGTGACCCGGGACCACCAACTCCAGGCGCCGAGGTGAACGGTTCCGCTGTGTGATCAGCGGACCAGTGGGTAGCGGGCCGACGATGCCTGCACACATCTTCGTACTGGGCCTGGACGCGCTGAACCTCGAGACGCTCCGGCATCTCGAGCCGGACGAGTTCACGTTCCACGAGCTGCTTCCCAAGGACGAGCTCATCGGAATCGAGAACATCGACCTGGCCGGACTGCTCGATCGGGCGGCGCAGCAGCTCGAGGCGTTCGACGGTCCGATCGATGCGATCGTCGGCTACTGGGACTTCCCGGTCAGCTCCATGCTGCCCATCCTGTGCCGGCGGTTCGGTGTTCCGGGCCCCCCTCTCGACGCCGTCGTGAAGTGCGAGCACAAGTACTGGAGCCGGATCGAGCAGCGGAAGGTGATCGAGGAGGTTCCCGAGTTCGCGCTCGTCGACCTCGACGAGCACGAGGGTCTTCCGCCGAACCTTCGTTATCCCGTGTGGCTCAAGCCGGTGAAGTCGGTGTCCTCGGAGCTCGCCTTCCGCGTCGGCGACCGCGACGAGCTGAACGCGGCGCTGACGGAGATGCGCCAGGGCATCGACAAGTACGGGGAGCCGTTCGAATTCGTTCTCGGACAGCTGGACCTGCCACCGGAGATCGCCCGAGTCGGAGCAACCGCCTGCCTGGCCGAAGAGGCCGCTGTCGGCCAGCAGGTCACCGTCGAGGGATACAGCGTCGGGGGAGAGGTCCACGTCTACGGCATCGTCGACTCGTTGACCTATCCGGACACCTCGAGCTTTCTCAGGTACCAGTATCCGTCGCAGCTCCCGGAGCGAATCCGTGCCCGGTTGGCGGAGATCTCGCAGAAGGTGGTCGAGCAGCTGGGACTCGACTCGATCACCTTCAACATCGAGTACTTCTGGGACCCCGACAACGATCGGATCCGGCTGCTCGAGGTGAACCCGCGGCACTCGCAGTCGCACGCCCTGCTGTTCGAGCACGTCGACGGCGTCTCGAACCACGAGGCCATGATCAAGCTCGCTCTCGGCCGGACACCGAGAAGACCGGCAGGCGAGGGACCGTACGACGTGGCGGCCAAGTGCTATCTCCGGGCATTCGACGACGGCGTCGTGGTGCGAAGCCCGTCGCGCGCAGAGGTCGAGCGAATCGAGCAGGAGCTCGACGGTGTCACCGTGCGCGTGGTGGCGGAGACGGGAAGCCGGTTGTCGGACCTCGCCCAGCAGGACAGCTACAGCTACGAGTTGGCTCAGGTCTTCGTCGGTGCACGCGACGAGGCCGAGCTGATCGAGACGTACGAGAGGTGTGTCCAGATGCTCGCCTTCGAGATCCAGAACTGAGCACCCGCGATGGCCGATTCCCCACTCCTCGCCGTGCAGGAGCTCCCGTACGACGTCATCGAGGAGGAGCACGTCTGGATTCCGATGACCGACGGCACCCGCCTGGCCGCCCGGATCTGGCGTCCGCCCGAGTCCGATGTCGAATCCGTGCCGGCGATCCTGGAACTGATCCCCTATCGGAAACGCGATCTGACGGCCTACCGCGACTCGATCCACCATCCCTACATGGCGGGCCACGGGTATGCCTGCGTGCGCGTCGACCTGCGGGGCAGCGGTGACTCCGAGGGAGTGCTGACCGACGAGTACCTCGAGCAGGAGCTCCGCGATGCCGAGGACGTCCTCGCCTGGCTCGCGGACCAGCTCTGGTGCGACGGCAACACGGGGATGATGGGCATCTCCTGGGGTGGCTTCAACGCACTGCAGGTGGCCGCCCGCAGACCCGCCGGGCTGGGCGCGATCGTGACGGTCTGCTCCACCGACGACCGGTACGCCGACGACGTCCACTACATGGGTGGCTGTCTGCTCAGCGACAACCTGTCGTGGGCCTCGACCATGTTCGCCTACAACTCCTGCCCACCCGACCCCGCCCTGGTCGGGAACCGATGGCGGGACATGTGGCTGGAGCGGTTGCAGGGCAGCGGCCTGTGGCTGGACACGTGGCTGCAGCACCAGACGCGCGATACCTACTGGGAGCACGGTTCCATCTGCCAGGAGTACTCGGAGGTCGACTGTCCGGTCCTCGCGGTGAGCGGGTGGGCCGACGGCTACTCCAACGCTGTCTTCCGGATGATCGAGCACCTCGACGTACCGCGCCAGGGCCTGATCGGACCGTGGTCGCACAAGTACCCGCACCTCGGTCAGCCCGGACCGGCCATCGGCTTTCTCCAGGAGGTGGTCCGGTGGTGGGACCGCTGGCTCAAGGGCATCGACAACGGCACCACCGACGCGCCGATGCTCCGGGTCTGGATGCAGGACAGCGTTCCGCCGCTGACCGCGTACGAGGACCGCCCGGGCCGCTGGGTGGGAGAGCCGAGCTGGCCGTCACCGCACGTCGACGAGGTCGCGCATCCACTGGCGCGGAACCGGATCGCCGCTCCGGCCGACGTGGTGGCCGAGGAGATCCTGGGCATCGAGTCCCCGCTGTCGGTGGGGCAGTTCGCCGGCAAGTGGTGTTCCTACAACGCTCCTCCGGACCTGCCCTACGACCAGCGCGAGGAGGACGGTGGGTCGCTGGTGTTCGACTCCGATGTCCTCGGGGAGCGATACGAGATCCTCGGCGCCCCCGTGGCCGAGTTCGACATCAGTGCGAGCCGCCCCGATGCCATGGTGGCCGTGCGCCTGTCCGACGTGGCGCCCGACGGGCGGGCGACACGGGTCACCTACGGCCTGCTCAATCTCACGCACCGCGACGGGCACGCAGACCCCCGGCCCCTCGAGCCCGGCCGGCGCTATCGCGTCCAGGTGCGGATGAACGGCGTCGCCCATGCCTTCGCGCCCGGGCACCGCCTGCGGCTGTCCGTCTCGTCGTCGTACTGGCCGCTGGCGTGGCCGTCACCGGAATCGGCACGGCTCGAGGTGCACACGGCGTCGAGTCGCCTGATCCTGCCGACCCGCCCGCTGCGGGAGTCGGACGAGGTGTCCGGCCAGCCGTTCGGGGAGCCCGAGGGCGCGCTGCCGATCTCGGTCACGCCGCGCCGGCCCGGTGAGCACAAGTGGGCGGTCACCCGAGACCTGATCGGCTACGAGTCCGCGCTCGAGGTCGTCAACGACCTGGGTGTGCTGCGCTTCGACGACATCGACCTGGAGGTGACACGACGGGCAGCGGAGCGGTACAGCTCGGTCGCCGACGACTACGGGTCGATCCGCGGGGAGACGAACTGGACCATGGCGTTCCGCCGCGGCGACTGGCACGTGCAGACGGTGACCCGCACGGTGCTGACCTCCACGGCCACGGACTTCTGCCTGTCCGCCCAACTGGATGCCTACGAGGACGAACGCCGGATCGTCTCGCTGAACTGGAACCGCACGATCCCGCGAGATCACGTCTGACGTGGTAGGCCATGGGGAGAAGCATGCAGAAACTTCTCGTGCTGCTGAACCGGGACGCCGGAACCGCTGACGACGTCTCGGTGGAGGCGGCGCTGGACGAACTGCGCCGGGGCGCCGAGGTGACGGTGGCCGCCACCGCCGACGAGGCCGAGCTCCTCGAGGCGGTGGGCGGCCGCGGGGACCGCCGCCTGGTCGTTCTCGGTGGTGACGGGTCGGTGCATTCGGCGATCCGTGCGCTCGACAGCGCCGGGGCGCTGGGCCCCGGCGAGCCGGTCGGCGTTATCCCTCGGGGAACAGGGAACGACCTGGCCCGGACCCTCGGGCTGCCGCTGGATCCGGTCGCCGCGGCCACCGTGGTCCTCGCCGGGCTTCCATGCCCGGTGGACCTGCTGCGCGGCGACGACGGCGGGCTGGTCGTCAACGCCGTCCACGTCGGCGTCGGCGCCCGGGCCAGTGCCGAGGCCATCCGGTTCAAGGGTCGGCTGGGTACGGCGGCCTTTCCACTCGGGGCGGTCATCGCCGGCCTGACGACCAGGGGCGTGGCACTCCGGGTGGAGGCCGACGGCGAGGTCGTCGGCTCCGAGGCCGGGGGCTGGGCAGCCGACGGGAGCACCGAGGTGCTGCTGGTCGGGGTCTGCAACGGCCCGACGATCGCCGGCGGCACGTCCCTGGCACCCGGCGCGCTGATCGACGACGGGATGGCGGAAGTGGTGGTGTCCACCGCCACGGGTCCGGTGGTCCGTGGCGCGTTCGCGGCGGCGCTGCTCACCGGGGCGCACGTGGACCGCCCCGACGTTCAGATCGCGCGGGCCCGGCACGTGCGCATCCAGGGGGGCCCGGTCGACCTGGTCGCGGACGGCGAACTGCAGCAGGCCGTGGGATCGCGGACGTGGCGGGTCGACCCCGGAGCCTGGTCGGTTCTCGTGCCGCGCTGACACCGTTCCGCGACCGGCTCCCGGCATCGGCTGCGTATCCGAGAGGCGGGTCCGGGAACGGCCCGTGCTCAGCGGAGCGCGAGTTCCCGCCCGACCAGCGTGACGGCGTCAGCGGGCGCCGGTAGGCCTCCACGGACCAGCACCACGCCGTCGACGATGAGGGAGGAGACCGCCATCCCCGCCCGCACCGAGCGGCGGAGCTCGGCACCCCGTAGGCCGCGACGGCGGCCGCCCCTGATCAGCTCGGGCAGCAGCCACAGCCAGTTCGACGGCGAGACGATCTGGATGTCCACGTGGTCGGGCAGGGCGGAGCGCAGGGCCCGGTAGACCCCGCCGACCTCGTCCTCCGGCGGAACGTGGCAGTGCGAGCCCCCCTCGTCGAAAGGCCGGACGTCCCCGCCGCAGCACCCGCCGGCGGCCGGAGCCGCCGAGCGGGTGCCGCGGACGACGACGACGCGCGAAGTCACCGGCCGGCTCGCCCGGCCGGGCCCTCGGTGGACCCGGAGGTGGACTCCCCATGGTCGGGGTTGGCCCGGGCCACGACGGACTCCTCCCCGGCACCGCTCCCGCCCTCGGCGGGAACGGCCGTTCCCCGCTCGCGGAACGCCGACCGCAGGGCGAGCGCGGCCTCCACCACCAGCCACACCGCCAGGATGAAGACGATCGCGTCCAGCGGCGCCAGGACCCACTGCCCGGCGTCGACGAAGTTGCGCAGGTTGAGGATCAGCGCCCACGTGGTCACCACCAGCAGGAACACCAGCGGGACGAGCACCGCCGTCGGGTTCTTGCCGCGGCGGGTCACCCAGACCGCGATCACCGACAGCGCCAGGCCGGCGGTCAGCTGGTTCGTCGTCCCGAACAGCTGCCAGAGGACACCGAAGGTGTACCCGGCCTCGCCGCCACCGGGCAGCAGGGCCATGGCCAGCGGGATGACGACGGCCACCGTCGTGGCGAGGGTCAGGTTGCGCGCGAGGACCCGGATGCCGGTCAGCTCACCGATCTCCTGGACGACGTAGCGCTGCAGGCGCACGCCGGTGTCCATGGTGGTGGCCGCGAAGCTGATGACGACGACCGCCGCGAAGACCGCGGCGATGTCCAGCGGGACGGCGAGGTTGTTGGCGAACTGGGCGACACCGTTGACGAAGTTGCCCGTCGCGCCGCCCGAGGCGGTGGCGAAGTCGGGGTACAGCGCCTCCCAGTCGGCCTGCGTCGCGGCCACACCGGCGGTGGTGGCGAGCACCGCGCCGGTGGCCAGTGACCCCTCGCCGACGGCGCCCATGTAGCCGATGTAGCGCCCGTCGGTCTCCTTGTCCAGCTGCTTCGACGACGTCCCCGAGGACACCAGCGCATGGAACCCGGAGATCGCCCCGCAGGCGATGGTGATGAACAGGAACGGGAAGAAGCTCGGCGCCCCCTCCGGCACGTCGTTGACCACCGGCGCCTGGATCCTGCTCATGCCGACGATCACGCCCAGCGCGATGACGCCGAGCGCGATGAACAGCTGGTGGCTGTTGATGTAGTCGCGCGGCTGCAGCAGCACCCACACCGGTATGCGGGAGGCGATCCAGGTGTAGGCGAACAGCAGGACCACCCACAGGTTTCGGGTCTGCTCGAACCCGAGCGCCTCGGCCAGGCCGTCGAGCGAGACCGGGACGGCGTTGCCGACCAGGATCAGCGCGTACAGCACCAGGACCCCGACCAGCGAGGGCAGCAGCGCCGACGACCGGGTGCGGTAGATGTACACCCCGATCCCGATGGCCAGCGGGATCTCCGCGACGATGGGGATGACGGCTCCGGGCTGGGCGACGAACAGGTTCCCGATGACGACGGCGAACACCGCGTTGACCAAGGTGAGCAGGAAGAAGATGATCGCCAGGAAGAGGAAGCGGGCCCGGCCGTTGATGACGTCACCGGCGAGGGTGCCGATGCTCCTGGCCTTGTGGCGCACCGAGACGGCCAATGAGCCGAAGTCGTGCACGCCGGCTGCGAAGATGGTTCCCAGGACGATCCAGGCCAGCGCCGGCCCCCAGCCCCAGAACACCGCGATCGCCGGTCCGACGATGGGGGCGGCGCCGGCGACCGACGTGAAGTGGTGCCCGAAGAGGACGTGCTTGTTGGTCGGCACGAAGTCGACACCGTCGTTGAACTGGTGGGCCGGCGTGACGAACGCCGGATCCAGGGCGTACACCTTGCGCGCGAGGTACCGGGAGTAGTAGCGGTATCCGAGGAAGAACAGGATCCCGACTACGGCGCCCACGACGAATGCCGGCACTGGCTGCTCCTAGGACGGGGCGGCCCCTGTGCCGCCACTGCAGGGAGTAGACAACCGGGTGATGAATGCCACAAGCCTGGGTGCAGCGGTCGCCTCGGCCGGTGTGGCCGAGTTGCTGTGGCGGGCGCCTCCGGGGCCGCCGGGCGCGGCCGGCGTCGTCCCCCTGCTGCTGGACGGCCGGCCGGCGGTGGCACTGCCCTGGGCACACGTCGATGCGGCCCGGGTCGCCGGGGCGGCGGAGGAGGCCGCGCTGGTCCTCTCCGACCCGCGGCTCACCGGTTCGGCATGGCGCCCGCTGATGCTGTCCGGGCGGCCCACCCTGATCGAGGACGGCGACGGAGCCCTGTTCAGGGAGCAGCTCCTCGATCAGGAGCTGCGCAAGCACCCCCCGTCCCGGGCGCTGGCCGACTCACCGATGCTGCGCCGGGAGCACTGGTGGTACCTGCCGCGGCTGGTCGTCGTGCTGGAGGCGGCGCGGATGAGCGACCTGCATCGCCGGGCCGGGCCGGCCGACGCCGTCCTCGCCGTCGACGACGCGGGACTGCACGTCCGCACCGTCCACGTGGCGGACTGGGACGCCGGGCCGATCGCCCTGCGGAACGCTCCACCCGACGTCCGTGGTCCCGCGGTCCTGATCGGACAGGAGATGTCGGTTCCCGACGTCGAGCAATGGACCGTCCACACCACCGTCGGCCACTACGCCGACGGCCGGCTGACGGACGCGCGTCCGTCCGGCTCCCGGGAGCTCGAGCCCGTCCCGGGCCTGCTCGCCCGCGTGCGCCGCCAGCGGGCCCTCGAGCGGGCGTGCGTCAGCGCACTGCGC
This sequence comes from Modestobacter lapidis, assembly GCF_054780755.1. Taxonomy (NCBI): domain Bacteria; kingdom Bacillati; phylum Actinomycetota; class Actinomycetes; order Geodermatophilales; family Geodermatophilaceae; genus Modestobacter; species Modestobacter lapidis. Next base: position 265,577 of record NZ_BAAGVS010000001.1, read on the forward strand.
GCCGCCGGCCACGCCTGAGGCGTGCCACGCCGGGCGGATCTCCGGGGAACGACAGCCACCGGACCCGTACGCACCGTGACGCTGCCGGTGCCCTCGGTGTACCTGCGGCCGGTGTCGGATCACGCCGCCCGACGCGATTGACACTGCTGCGTCCGGGTCGGGACGATGCGGTGCGGTGCGGTGATCGCGCTGCCGGTGCGTCCGGACGCACGACCAGAAGGCGCCACAAGGGGGGACACCCGGTGGACCTTGCCTCGGCGACGCGCGTCGCACTGCTCGACGGGTTCGCGCTGGAGCGAACCCATGCCGGTGCCCCGGCGGCGGGGAACGACCTCCCACACAGCGCTCAGCGCCTGATCGCCCACCTGAGCCTGTTCGGCCACCCCGGCCGGAGCGCGATCGCCGGGCAGCTGTGGCCCGACGTGCCCGAGGAGCACGCCCACGGCAGCCTCCGTTCGGCGTTGTGGCGGGTGCAGAAGGCGGTGCCCGGCCTGGTGGACGTGTCCGGCGGTGCGCTCGGGCTCGCCGCCGGGGTGCGCGTCGACGTGCGCGAGCTCAGCGACTGGGCGCGGCGGGTGCTGGACCCGCTCGCCGCCGTGGACGACATCGTCGCGCCAGACGTCGGCCTGCGCGGCGAGTTGCTCCCCGGGTGGTACGACGACTGGGTCCTCTTCGCCCGCGAACGCCTTCGCCAGCTCAAGATGCACGCCCTCGAGGTGCTGGCGGACCGGCTGGTGGACGGCGGCCGCTACGGCGACGCGGTGCAGGTAGCGTACGCCGCGGTCGGTACCGAGCCGCTACGGGAGAGCGCCCACCGGGCGGTCGTCCGGGTCCACCTCGCCGAGGGCAACACCGCCGAGGCGCTGCGCGCCTACGAGGCCTTCCGGGAGCTGCTCGCGGACGAGCTCGGGATAGCGCCCAGTCCGCTGATGGAGGAGTTGATCCGCCCGGCCCGCCCCGGCACCGGGCCCCGGTCCCGTCCGGTGCGCTGCCCGGTGCAGCCGCTGCCGCCGGCCCGCGTCTGAGCGGCCCGGTGGCTGAGCCGCCCGGTGTGTCCAGCCGCTGCGGCAGTGACCCGGGCGCGGATCCGGGCGGTCAGTCCTGCGAGAGGACGAGGACCGAGTAGCCGGCGACGCCGACGTCCGCGGAGAACGCCAGACCGTCCCAGGCGATCGGGTCGGTGACCGGGTCGTAGCCGGGCCGGCTGGAGAAGGACGGGTCGTAGCCGGACCAGTCGGAGTTGAGCCGCACCCGCCACCGGCCGGCCCGGGGCAATCCGATGCGGTACGCGGAGTGGTCGACGCAGCCGAGGTTGGCGACGACCACCACGTCGTCGCGGGGGCCACCCATCGACCAGCGGTGGAAGGCGAGGAGCTTGCCGGCGTGGTCGACGTGGTGCACGTTGATCCCCTGCCCGGTCAGGCCCCGCGTGGTGTCGTACCAGTTGCGGCGCAGGTGGACCAGGTCGCGGTACAGCTGCGTGATGCCGTGGAACCTGGCGAGCTTGGTCCAGTCCAGCGTCCGGTCGTCGCTCCACCACGTGTCCTCGAGGAATTCCTGCCCCTGGAAGAGCAGCGGCAGCCCCGGGGCGGTGAGCACCAGGGCAGCGCCGAGCGTCGACCGCTTCTTGGCGAACACGTCGGCGGCCGCGCCGGGGGAGATTTCCTCCGGCAGCCGCCGTCCGCCGTTGCCGTTCTCGTCGTGCGACTCGGTGTAGACCACCCGCGGGAAGGCGCCGTCGTAGCTGCGGGTGAGGGCGGCGGCCACCCGGCCGACGTCGCGGTCCCGGTCCCAGGGCGTCACCAGCGCGGCGCGCAGGTCGTGCACGAACGGGTCCCACTGCACGTCGAACCCGAGGCCGCCGGAACCGACCGGCCGGGTCACCGCCGCCCCGCCGGCGAAGTCCTCGGCGATCATGGTCTTCCAGGGCTGGTGCCGGTCCACCGCCTGGTTCAGGTCCTGCAGGAGCCGCCAGCCCTCGGGGAGGAACTGCCCCGAGGCCGCCCACGTCTGCGCGGTCTGGTCGATGCGCAGCCCGTCGACGCGGAACTCCTCCAGCCACATCAGCACGTTGTCCACGACGAACCGGCAGACCTCGGGGCGTCCGTAGTCGGGGCGTGGCGACTGCCAGGGCGTGTGCATGCGCCAGTCGTTGTAGAAGTAGACGCCGCCTCCCTCGCCCTCGTGCCACCCGTCGAAGCGCCACAGGCTGTGCTCGAGATCGGCCGCGCCGAAGTGGTTGAAGACCACGTCGAGGAGGACGGCGATGCCGTGCCGGTGCGCCTCCCGGACGAACTCCTTGAGCGCCGTGCGCCCGCCGTAGTCGGACTCCACGGCGAAGGGCAGCGCCGGGTTGTAGCCCTTGGAGGAGATCCCGCCGAACTCGGTGACCGGCATCAGCTCGACGGCGTTCACGCCGAGGTCCCGGAGATGACCCAGCCGCTCCGCCGCGGAGCGCAGCGTCCCCACGCCCCCGCCGGGGGAGTCGTTGAAGGTGCCGACGTGCAATTCGTAGAGCACGACGTGGTTCCAGGCCGGTGTCCGGTAGTCGTCCTGACCCCAGTCGAAGTCGTCCGGGGCGCAGACGATCCCGTCCCCGATGGAGCTCGTCACCGCCCGGACCCGTGGGTCGATCCGCCGGACGAGTTGGCCCTGGGCCGTCGTGACGGCCAGGCGGTAGCGCTGGCCCACCCGGGCGCCGGGGACGTCGGTGGACCAGTGACCACCGGGCTCGGCGGCCATCGGGTTCGCGTCGTCGTCCCAGCCGTTGAACTCGCCCACGACCGCCACCGCGGCGGCGAACGGCGCCCACGCGCGGAACGCGACCCCGCCGGCGAACGGAACGGCCCCGAGCCCGAGGTGCGCGGAGGGTGGCACGAGGGCTCCCGTCGTCGGTCCGGCAGTCAGTGCACGCGCTGGAGCTCGAGCACCTGCACCTGGCACGGCTGCAGTCCGGCCGGCAGGCCCTCCTCGAGGAGCTGCCGGCCGGACAGGGGGCGGCGCCACATCGGGCGGTCCGGGTCCGTGCCGAGCAGGTCGAGCACCTGGTGGTGGGAGTCGGGGGCCTGCGCCAGCCGGCTGCCGAGCGAGCTGCCGACGTCGAGCTGCCCGCTCACCCAGGCCGTCCGGTCCAGGTTGCTCACCAGCAGCAGCGGGACGTCGCCGGGGTCGGCGCCCGACCGGGCGCAGGCGAATGGCACGGTCGGGGCGGCCGTCCGCCAGCCGAGCCGTTCGCGCTCGGTCGTGCGCAGCGCCGGCCGGCTGGACGCGAGGCGGGCGGCGGCGGCGATCCGGGCGGCCAGCGCCGTGTTCGCCGCCGGCAGCGTGCCCTGCCGCAGCTGCCACAGGGTGGGCACGCCACCACGGGACTTGAACCGGAGCTGCTGCCCCTCCGCGTACTCGTCACCGGCCAGCGTCGTCATCGGGCCGCCCATCAACCGCATGGTGACCACCGCGGTGCCGTAGGCGAGGAGGTCGCCGCCGAACCACCCGGAGCCGCGGATCTCGTCGTGGTTGCCGGTCCCCGAGAACTCCGCGTCGCGCAGCGGCGCGCCGTAGCTGCGCCACAGCCGGTCGACGTCCCGGTCGGCCAGGGCGTGCAGCAGCTCCTCGTAGCCCTTGGACTGGACGACGTCCCCCACCCGGGCGCTGTAGTCCTTGCGGTCGTGGTCCTCGAGCACGATGAGCAGGGAGCTGTCCGCGCCGCGCACCCGGCGGGCCTCCATCTCGACCACCGGCAGCACCTGCTCGAAGAAGGAGAACGGCATGCCCAGGGCGTGGTCCACGCGGAAGCCGTCGAACCCCAGCTCGGTCACCGCCCAGCGCATGGCCCGGCCGATGTAGTCGAGCACCCGCTGGTTCTGCGCCGAGGTAGCGACCCAGCGCTGCTCGCCGGCGTGACCGCCGTGGTTGAGGTGCTTCGTGTCCGCCCACCTGCCGTACCAGTCCGGCGAGTACGTCCGGTGCACGCTGCCGGCACCCCGCGGGTCGTACCGGCCGTCCGGCCCCCTGGTGGCGTAGAGCTGCGGCAGCATGTGCTCGGCGTAGTCCTTGATCCCCTCGTCGACCTCCGGTGACGCCAGCCGGGCCGCCACCTCCGCCAGCTGGGCGGCGTCCAGCGCCACCTGGGAGTAGTCGCGCCGCCGGACCTGCGCCGATCCGCCCTCCCCGAACACGTCCCGGAACACGTAGTTGTGCCCGACGTGGTTCGGCGCGATCTCGGAGATCACCGCCATGCCCAGGGCGTGCGCCGCGGCCACGAACCGGGTCATCGCGGCGTTCGCCAGCTCCCGCTGCCGGTCCCGGTCCCAGGGCGGCACGGCGCGTGCCTCCCGCGAGAGCTCCGGGTCAATGGAGAACCAGTCCGTGCTGGCGTAGTCGCTGCCCGCGTCGTCGAGGGCGGCCAGGCCGTCCCACGGGTCGAGGCGGTACGGGACCTGCACCCACACGCAGGTGACCCCCTCGTCGGCCAGCTGCCGCAGCGTGTACCAGCCCGGGCCGGTCTCGAGCATGTCCTCGATCGTGGAGATGTCGGTGCTGTCGGCCCGGGCGTTGGCCTTGTCGATGGGCACCTGCCGGACGTAGGTGGCGTCGACGGCGGGGTCGGACACCCGGTACACCAGCCGGTTCTGCAGGCCGTGCCGGGCGGCCGGTGACGGCGGCCCGGCATGCTCCTGGGCCCAGTGGCGCACCCCGTCGAGGACCACGTACCCGGTGGCGACGAAGGTGCCGCGGACGGCGGGCGGCAGCGTCACCTCGAAGGCGCGCTGGTGCTCGTCGGCCGGGACCGTGCCGGCCATGGCCACCGCGGAGAAGTTCCGCGGGTCCGCGGCACCGTGGTTGGTCCACACGAACGCCGTGGCCCCGGCCAGCTCGCCGGGGGAGGTCGCGCTCACGCCCAGACCCAGCGCGAGCGTCTCACCCGGGCGCAGCCTCGGCCGGCCCCTGCCGGGGCGCAGCTGGGCCGGGCCGAACCCGATGCGCTCGATCATGACCGCCCCTCCCCACCGGCCGGCCGGTCAGCCCAGGCCCCGCAGCGTGCGCGCCAGCCCGGTCCAGCGCGCCGCCGTCCCGGTGTCGATCTGGAGCCCCTGGGCCCGCAGCGTCTCGCCCAGGCCCTCCGCGGTGGCGTCGGCGAGCATGCCGACGTTGGTGATGCCCGCGGCCAGCAGCGCCGTCCGGGTCTCCGCCGGGAGCCCCTCCAGCTGCTCCACCCCCAGCGTCGTCGCCGACTCCGGCCGGGTGCGGATGCTGCCGCGCACGCTCGCGGCGAGAACGGCATCGGCGCCGCCGGTGGTCCGCAGCACCGCGGCCTGGCGCTCGGCGACCATGTCCTGCAGCGCCTCGGGCGACCCGATCACCTGGCCGGCGGGGAGGACCTCGACGATTTCCCGCAGGGTGACCCCCTCCTCGGTGACCAGGTCGCCGAACCGGCCGACCAGGTCCTCCTTGGTCATCGTCCCCGCCGAGAGGGCGGTGCCCAGGGCGGCGTCGTTCGCGACGGCCCGGCCGAGTGCGCCGGCGTACCGGAGCCGGCCGGCGCCCAGGCGGTCCCGCGGGATCTCCACCTGGGGCAGCACCTGGATCCCCGTGGCGGTGCGCACCGCGAGGACGTCCTTGCCGAAGAACGTCGTCGCCCCGATGAGCTCGGGCATCTCCAGCACGCCCGGGAACGGCTCGAGTCGGCCCGGTCGCTGCGGCCGCTCGGCCAGCCGCGCCAGGTCGGCGTTGACCCGGTTGAACTCCGCGGTGACGTCGGCGAGCAGGTGCGCGAGGCCGGCGCGCAGCCCGGCGATGCCGGCGTAGGCCCGGCGCAGCTCGTCACCCAGCGCGTCGAGGTCCCCGCGGATCGCGTCGAAGCGGCGGTTGAACCCCTCGATGCCCTCGGCCTGGACGACGTCGACCCCGTCCCGCCAGTCGTCGTGCTCGAAGGTGCGCACGAAACGGGAGGTGTCCGCGGCGTCGGTCGCCGGGAAGTCCACGGAGAAGCGGAAGATCCGTTGCCCGCCACCGACGTCGTCGATGATCCACCGGCCGATGGCCGTCTTGGCCTCGATCGCCGACAGCCCCTCGGTGGTCAGGAGGTCGAACATCCGGGACGGCGTCATCCCGGCCACGGTGATCTCGTTCACGGCTGACCTCCTGGGGTGGCAGTGCGGCCCGCCGGCCGGGCACCGGGCCGGCGGTAGAGCTGGAAGCTGCGGGCCAGTCGCGGCGGGATCGCCCCGCCGGTCCCGTCCCCGTGCACGTCGACCGCCCGGCTGCGGATCGGGTAGGTGTCGACCTCCACGGCCGCGGGGACGTCGGCCAGCAGCACGTTCATCACGAACTCGTACTCGTCCGGGGACAGCGCCGCCCCCGGCGGCGGCTCGACCCGCAGCCCGAAGGGCGCCGGCGCCGCACCCCGCTCGGTCCCCACCGCCACCAGGGCGGTCAGGCCGCGGCCGGTGGGGGAGAACTCGGTGACCGCGCCCCGTTCCCGGACCCGCCCGCCGTCGCCGACCACCGGGACGGCGTACCAGCGGAACTCCGCGGTGGCCCGCTCGGCGAGGTTGAGGCCGGCCACCGGCAGCGGCACCAGCGAGGTCACCACCACCGCGTCCCCCGCGCCGGTCAGGAAGAGCAGCCCCGCGGCCATCCCTGCGTCGGAGAGCAGCTCCAGCAGGCCGCGGAGCCGGTCCACGGCCAGCCCGGCCGCGACGTCGGCGGCCAGACCGGGATCGAGCCGCAGCACGCCCACCAGCTCCGCGGGCAGCTCGGGCGCCGCGGCCAGCGCGTCCGGGTGGCCGGGGTGCGGCATCCCGGCGTCGGCCAGGCCGGCGGCGGCGGCTCCGGTGGCCGGCTGCAGCACCGCCAGCAGGCCGGGCAGCTCCGCCGGCGCTAGCACGGTCCACGGCGGCCGCCCGGCCGCCGCCCACTCGCCGGCCGCCCGGTCGAGCCCGGACCGCAGCAGCTCGGCCGCCCGCTCGTCGCCGGCCCCGAGCAGGTGGGCGCGGTACTGCTCCCGCGGCCGGGCCCGCCACCCCGGCGACAGGTCCTCGGCGCCGGGGTCCGCGGGCACGGTGAGGTCGACCCAGCGTGCCCGGCCGGTGCCGGGGTCGGTGAGCACCACGGCCACCGTGCCCAGGTCCAGCGCGCCGGGGAGGCCGACGACCGTCGTCCACCCCTCCCAGCCGGTCGACCCGCCCAGCCGGCGCAGGGCCCGGACGGCGTCCCCGTCCACCTCGGCCTCGTACACCGCCAGCTCCCCGCGGGCCCGGTCGAACGCCACCAGCGGCTGCCCGGGTCCACGCCGGCGCCGGCCGGCGCCGGTGAAGACCAGGCCGGACAGCCCCGGTCGCCAGTCGGGCAGCGACAGCACCGGAGCGGGTTCGCCCCGGTGCAGGTCGACCGCCTCGACGCTGCCGGTGACCGCGTCGTAGGCGAGCAGCACCGGGCGCTCCCCGGCACCGTCCCGGGTCGGGTCGAACTGCAGCGTGCCGACGGCCAGCGACGTCCAGCCCGGCCGCCATCCCGGCAGGGTGCGCACCGGGACGAGCGCACCGCCGGCGATGCGGTGCACGGCCAGGTCACCGGAGACGGTGTCGTAGAGGACGAGGTCGCCGGGCACGTCCCAGCCCGGCGCGGACACCAGGTGCCCGCCGAGCACGAGAGTCCAGCGGGTGCCCACGTCCACCGGGGCCAGGAGCGTCTCCCCGCTGCCGGCGTGCACCACCGAGAACGTCCCGTCCTCCCGGGAGTAGAGGCCCAGCCCCCGCGTGGAGCTCGCCGGCAGGCCGACCAGCTGCGCCCCGGCGGGCACGGCCAGCCGCACCGGCGCCCGCCCGGGCCCACCGAGGGCCAGCAGGTCGATCCGCCCGGAGGCACGCTCACCCAGCACCAGCCGCACCCCGTCGCCGGCCCCGGCGGACAGCGCCACGTCGTCCCAGCCGCCGGGCTGGACCACCGGCGCCCCCTCCAGGACGAGCCCGCCGCTGTGCACCGGGGAGACGTGCAGCGTGCCGGCGCCGGTGCGGTGCACCGTGCGCAACCCGCAGAGCCGGAGCAGCCAGCGGCCCTCCTCGTCGTCGGCCGAGGCCAGGGGCACGGCGGCGGCGAGCAGCGCGGCCGCGGTCGGGTCGGTGTCCGGCCCCGGGGTGAAGGCGGCGGCCCGGGCGGCGAGGTCGTCCAGGTCGGCCGCCGGCAGGACGGCGAGGTCGGCGCCGAGGCCGAGCTCGTACCGGCTGCCGGTATCGGCCTGCGCGGCGCTGAGCGGCCACGGGTCGGGAACGCCCAGGGCGGCCCGGCAGGCGGCGAGGCGGCCCAGCGCGGCGGCGAGGGAGGGGGCGAAGGCGGGGTCGGCCGCCGCGCCGTCGACAAAGGTGAAGCCGGCGCGCAGCGTGGCCCGCAGCTGCTCGAGCCGGACGCGGGCCTCCGGCGGCAGCAGCCGGGCAGCGGTGTCGGCGTCCCCCTCGGCGGCCGGGCGCACCAGCCGGTCGCGACGCAGCCAGCCGAGGAACGAGTCGCGCAGCCCCGGGTCCCCGGCGGCGACCAGCCGGACGGCGACGGCGAACGGGGCGGGGCGGTCGAGCACGGTGAAGCGGCCGAGCGGCGCCGTCCGGCCCGGGTCGAGACCGGCCACCGGGCCGGTGTTGGGTCCGCTGCTCCCGTCCGGTCCGTTCAGGTGCTCGCGCAGGGTCCGGTGCGTGGGCAGCCGCAGGCCGCGGTACAGGCGGAGCCTTTCCCGGTAGTGGGCGTCGTCCTCCGGCGCGGAGGCCAGCACCAGCTCCCCGCCGGCACCCTGCAGGCGGGTGGCCAGGCGGGGCAGCGCGGTGTCCCGGCCGTGCCGGTCGAGCGCCTCGCCGTGCGCGAGGTCCAGCACGCGGGCCGCGGCGACGGCCCGGGCCTGCCGGCGCAACCGGGCCTTCTCGGCGCCGAGCACGTAGAGCAGCCGGCCGAAGGAACCCTCGACCAGCACGAGGCAGACGGCGCCGGCCACCTCCTCCGCCGGCAGCGACCCGTCGGCGGTCCCGGCGGTGACGACGACCGCGGCCGGCTCGGTCAGCGGCGAACGGGCCGGCCACCACACCGGAAGGGTCGTACCGGCCGCCGACCACGGGTCGAACCGCACGTCGCCGAGCGACCGGCCCGCCTCGTGCACCGCGACCGTGAGCACCTCGTCGCCCAGGTCCCGGGCCAGTTCGGCCAGCAGCACGGGCTCCCGTCGCCAGCGCAGGGTCGCGGCGCCCGTGCCGTCGGGCGGGAACCGGGAGAGCGAGGCCCCGGCGGTCAGCGGGCCGGCCAGGTGGTCGACCTGGGCGGCGAGCGAGGCCGCGCCCGGCCCCAGCAGGCCGGCGCCGGAGACGATCGTGCCCGGTGTCATGCCCGGCTCACCACCAGCCGGGACGGGTCGTCGAGGAACACGGCGACCTGCGCGGCGGACATGGCGAGGTTCTCGCCGGCGGAGCGGGCCTCGGCCGGGCCGGGCACGGCGCCGCCCGCGGTGCGGAACCGCTCGAAGGCCACCGGTGCGCGCAGCAGGGTCAGCGAGCGGAGGTCGACCACCCCGGGCTCGCTCATCAGCGCGTAGGACACCTCGGCGGCCCGGACCGGCTCGCCGAGCCGGAGGCGGTCGACGTAGCCGCGCACCCGGGTCAGCAGCCGCTCCCGCAGCGCCGTGGCCGCCGCGGAGCCGTTGACCGCCGCCGCGTCGCCGGTGGGCAGCGCGACCCCGTCGACCACCACCGTGCCGGCGATCCCCACGCCGACCTCCTCGGCCGGCTCGATGCGGAGCTGCACGCCGGCCGGGCGCAGGTCCTCCAGCGCCTCCTCGAGCTCCTCGTGCAGCCCGCCGGGGCCGCTCCACACGGCGCCCCGGGAGGGCACCACGACGACCTGCAGGTAGGCCGGGGCCGCCGGGTCCCGGGCGGTGGAGAACAGCCGTTCGAGGAAGTTGAAGTTGCCGAAGATCGAACGCTCGAGGTCCAGGCCGCCCCACGGGTCGCGCACCTGCACCTGCCGCACCCCGGGCACCAGGGCGGCGGCCGACTCGACGGCCTCGACGGTCCACAGCGACCGGGGGGCGCGGAGCAGGACGTCCCGGTACCGGTCGTCGTCCCAGCGGCGGGTTCCGCCGGTGAGCGGCGCGGAGTGCGTGATCCGCACGTCCACCGCGCCCCCGGTCGCGCGGCGCAGCGCCAGCAGGTCGGCGAGGGCCGGGTCCCGCTCCTCCCAGCGGTCCAGCCGCTCGCCCGGTTCGCCCGGGTCCAGGTCGTGTCCCGGCCCGGGGACCAGCGCGACGACCCGGGCGCCCGGCGCCGGGGAGCCCGGGCCCAGCCGAGCCGACCGGTCCAGCGCCACCCGGTGACCGGAGGAGGTGGTGAGCCGGGCGCCGGCGGGCAGCACCACCTCGGTGGTCCCGTCGGGCAGGTCCCCGGCCAGCGCCAGGTCCACGGTGCCCTCGGCGGCGAGGTACGGGCGGGGGACGCCGAGCTCGGCCCCCAGCCGGGTCAGCGCCTCGCCGCGGGCCGTGGCCACGAACGAGTCGTCGTAGGCCCGGCCCAGCGCCGCCCACGTGCGGGCGTCCTCGAGGGCGGTGAGCTCCAGCAGCCGGCGCAGGACCGAGCCGGACGTCAGGTCGACGTCGGCGCCGAACAGGGCCTGGGCGAGCGCGATGCGCTCGGCGAGCAGCCGGGCGAACGGCTTGGCGAGGAAGCCGCCGGCGGTGATGCCGAAGGCGTCGTCCCCGCTGGCCGCGAGGACGCGGGCGTCCACCGCCCGCACGTCGTCGGGGGAGAGACCGGGCTCAGGCACCGTCCACCGTCCTCAGCACGCCCAGCACACGCTGGTCACCGGTGACCGCCTCGAAGGCCACCTCGACGTCCAGCCGGCCCCACCGGTGGGCGCGCTCCGCCGGGGAGGCACCGCCGGCGTCGTCCGACCGGTCGGGGTCCAGCCGCAGGTCCAGCACCTGCCGGACCCGCCGGTCCCGGGACAGCACCTGGACGACGGAGATCCGCACCCGTTCCCGGGCCAGCACCGGGTCCGGCTCGCGGGCCACCACCGCGACGCCGTCGAAACCGAAGTCGACGTTGAACACGTCGGCGCCCAGCGCGGTCGTGAACGCCATCCGCAGGCACTGGTCGAGGTTGTCCAGGCCGCTGACCTGCTGCAGGTCCAGCCCGCCGGCCGTGGTCAGGGCGATGTCCATGCCGAGGTCGGCCTCGTCGACCCGAACCGCCCGGACACCCCAGCCGAGCTGCCGGCGCGCCGCTGCCTCGGTGGTCACCGGGCCACCTCCAGGTCGGTCTGCCCGGCGCTGCCGGGGACGGCGAGGGCGACGGTGTGCGTGGCGTCAGTCGGGCCGCGCACCGTGTCCAGCAGCACGCCCTGCCCGCCGACCAGCAGCGACGTGGACACCCCCGCCGTGGGGGCACCGGTGAGCAGCGTGCAGCCGCCCTTGTCCTTGGTGACGGGGCAGGTGACCGTCCACGGCGGGCTGCCCGGCCAGTCCGCGGCGGTGAGCACCGGCGCGCCACCGACGAGCAGGCCGGACCGGCCCGGCCCGATGCCCACCGGCCCCTTCGCGGTGCAGGCGAGGTCGGCTGCCGACGTCAGTGGTCGCGGCACGTCAGTTCACCTTCATCTGCGCGCAGGTCACCGTCACGTCTCCGGACCCCGCGTCGAGCGTGATGCCCTGGGCGCCGGACAACGCGAGCGTGCCCGTGGCGACGATGCTCACGTTGCCGTCCTCGTCCACCGTGATCCGGGTGGTGCCGTCGGCGTGCTCGACCGAGACCACGCGCCGGGCGGCGGTCGGCTCCGGCCGGGTGCCGGGAGCGGCCAGCCCCGCCGGGCCCACCCGCACGGTCAGCCGGCCCACCTCGATCCGGCGGTCCCCGTCGGCGTCGACGAGGTCGTTGGTCGCGGTGGCCGCCGTCGGAGGCACCGCGCCCTCCTGGCCGGCGGCCGACCGGTCGCGCACCCCGACCGGCAGGCCCAGCCACCAGTCCCCGGGGTGGGAGTCCGGCCCCTGACCCGACGTCCACATCGCCCCGACGTCGACCGGCTCGGCGGCGTACCCGTTGCGGTGCGCCAGCAGGACCCGGGTGCCCGGATAGCGGGGCACCACCAGGCCGCACTTCCCCCAGGCGAACGGGGTCAGGTACGGGACGCCGTCGACCTCCTCGGGGTCCTTCCGCTCGACGTCCACCCGCCGGACGGCGCCGGGCCGCCCGTCGTCCCCGGTCAGCCCGCGCCACACCCGGGTGGTCTGGCCGGGGGGCTCCGCGCTCCCGGCGGTGTGCTGCTCGCGCACCTCGCCGACGTCGGGCATCGCCAGGTCGTCCAGCGCACCGGCCACCACCCCCCGCACGGCGTCGGCCGCGGTCACCGCCGGATCCGGGGAGGTCGCCGCGGCCGCGGCCGCCGAGCGCCGGCGGACGGCCGGCTCGGTGCTGCGTGGCCACGCCTCGTCGCCGTCCTCGAGGACGATCACCGACAGCGTGCTGGTGAAGCCGGTGCGGGCGGCGACGGAGTGCTTGACCCCGGACACGTACGCCCGTCTCAGGTCGCCGCCGGCGCCCGGCAGCAGCGCCCCGGCGATCCCGGTGAGCCCGCTCAGCACGGCGGCGCCGGTGGTGGGCAGGGTGGACGCGTCGGTGACCTCCGGCGGCGCGACGCGGACGACGTCGCCGGGCCGCAGGTCGCCGCGTCCGCGCAGCAGCACCCGCAGCTGGGGCCGCTCGCGGCCGTCGCCGAGGGCGATGGGGGTCTCCCGGTCGACCGACAGCAGCCCGGTCTCCGGGGTGAGGTCGCGCGGCCCGCCGGCCAGCGGCACCGGGCGGGTGCCCACGTGGACCGCGCCGTCCCGCACGAGCAGGAGGCTGCGGCCGAACGTCTCCCGGCCGTGCCCGAGCGTGGCCGCCAGTTCCCGGAGGACGTCGCGCCCGGTGCTGCGCTTGCCGAAGGTCCGGCTGTCCGTCCCCGGGCGGTCGGGGGCCAGCGGTGCGGGATCGGGGGAGTGCACGGTGATCGGCACGCCCGCCCGCCCGGCCAGCGTCGCGGCCGCGGCGTCGGTCGACCGGGCGGTGATCGGCGTGCCCAGCGGGCGGGCCAGCGCCGTCCAGGCCCGCTCGACGAGGGTCAGCACCGTCTCGTACTGCCGGGCGCCGACCCGGCGGCCGACCCGCTGCACGGCCAGCTCCGCGGCCCGTAGGGCATCCAGTGCGCCGCCGCCGGTCCCGCCCGGCAGGGCGGCCGACAGGCCCGGCAGGCCGGCGGCGCCGGCCAGGTAGCCGAGGACGCTCTGGTTGACGTCCCGCCAGTACAGGTGCAGCCGGACGACGCGCAGGTCGCCCGCGGCACCGGTGCGCCCGGCCAGCGCGGCGTGGTGCGCGTCGGTGCAGCCGTGCAGGACGACGGTGTACGAGCCACCGGCGAGCCCCGCGGGAAGGGTGGCGTCGATGGTCGCCTCGTACTCCTCGCAGCTGAGGGTGAGGCCGGCCGCGGCGCCGGGGGCCGGGGCGAAGGTCAGCAGCCAGCCGGGGGAGTTGCCCAGGCTCACCGCGCCGGCGGGCAGGACGGCGTCGAGCAGGCTCATGGCAGGTCCTCGGGCCGCCGCACCGGGTGCGGCCCGCGCCGGCTCCGCAGCGACCGCCGCTCGCGGCCGAGCACGGCCCGGGCGGCCGGCGCGGCGGCGGCGGTGGCGGCGCGGTCGCGCACCCGGGGCCGGACGGCGGTCCCCGGCGGGGTGCGGTCGCCGGCCGGCCACCACCAGGCGAACTCGATCCACGAGCCGCTCGCCCCCGGCCCGACCAGCGAGCCCAGCGCCAGCCGCCAGCCGGCCAGCACCAGGTGGACCACCACCGCGCCGTCGGCGCCCGGCACGGCGCCCGGCCCGCCGGCCACCGCCGGGTACGCCGCCAGGGTGGCGGTGCGGTCGCGCACGGCGAGCGTCGGCCGGACGACCGCGGTGGCGGCGGCCGTTCCCGGGTCGAGGTCCGCCGTGCCCGTGCCCCCGGCAGAGACGACCAGTTCCGCCGGAGCCGCCCGCCAGTCGCCGAGGGCGTCGGGGAGGAGCACGGCCAGCTCGAGCTCGCCGGTGAGGGGGACGGTGGCGGGGAGCCCGTCGAGCAGCGCGTCCCGCACCCGCCGGGCGCCGGCCGGCAGCACGGCCGGCCGCCGCGGGTTGAGCAGCGGCAGGACCACCGCGGTGGGGTCGATCACGGTCACAGCGCTCCCTTCGCGGCACCGAAGTCCCGCAGTCCGCCGACGCCCAGGCTCGCCAGGTCCAGCAGCTTGCTCAGCGATCCGGGCCGGGGCACGTGCACCATCGAGATCGAGACGTCCAGCGCTTCCCGTTTGGCCGCGGACGCGGTGAAGGACAGCGACTGCACCTGCATGTCGGTGCGGATGGTCAGCGAGGTGACGAGGATCAGGCCGCCGACCTTGCCGCCGGTGAAGGTGGCCAGGGCACTGCCGCGCTTGCTCGACTCGGCGAGGTTCTCCAGCAGCACCTTGAAGGCGTAGCGCTGCGGTCCGACCAGCAGGCCGGTCAGCGAGATGGTGTCGTCGTGCACCGGCATCGTCGCCCGGGCGCCCTGGGCGACCAATGGCGGCAGCGAGTAGGTCTCGGCCAGCTGCAGCGTGGTCACCGCCCACAGCGGCACCGTGGCGACGCCGTCGGAGAGCACGGCCGAGGGCACCCGGAGGACGTCCTGGAAGCTCAGCCCCTGGTCGCTCACTGCGCACCGTCCCGTGGTGGCGGCGTCCGCCCGATCGGCCGGGCCTGGTCGATGCCGGCGAACATGGCGTGCACGTCGGCCATGTCGATGCCGAGCAGCAGGGCCTGCGCTCCCGGGCTGCTGCCCACGACCACCGAGTCCGGAGGGATGGTCAGCCGCGGGTTGCGCACCTCGCCGCCGACCTCGATGCGGAACTGCATCAGCCAGTCCCGGTTGCCCCCGTGCACGGCGTCCACCCGGTAGTCGATCGACTGGAGCCGCAGGGTGCCGGGCACGGTGGCGGTGGTCGTGCTGGCCTCCAGCTGGAGGTCGGGGTAGTCGGAGCGGGGGAACCGATCGCGGAGCCGCCGGAGGAACAGCTCGATGCCCCACCGCTGGACGCGCTGGTTGACCTCGCCGGCGGCCAGCCGGATGGCGTGCGGTGCCTCGAACCCGGTGCCCTGACCGGCGGCGTGCGCCCGCTCCAGCAGGGCGTCGGCGTACTCGGGCAGGTCGTACTCCGAGCGGGCCGGGAGGTCCTTCTCGTAGCCCGCCCGCCCCCGGCCCCGGCCGAGCACCCACTCGATCACGATCTCGCCGGACGGGGTCCGCCACACGCGTTCCCCGCCGGGGAAGACGTGCATCTCGTTGCGGCCGAGGGCGGGGATGTCCCAGCCGCCGCGGACCCGCCGGGGCGTCACCTGGACGACGTTCTCCGCCGGGATGTGCGCCGGCCGTGGCCGGTCGGTCAGCCGTCGGGGTGGGGGCGGGGGGCCGGGGCGCACCGGCGGCGGGTCGACGAGGTCGGCGACGCCGCGGCCCTGCAGCTGGGCCGCGGGCTCACCGATGTCGTCCAGGGCGGCGGTCAGCTGCTGGGTCAGCGCCTGCAGCCGGGTGGTGACCGCGCCACCGACGCCCTGGGGGTTCTCGGCGACCTGGGCGATCAGCCGGGCGTACTCGGCCTGCAGCCGGCCGGCCATCTCCATCACCGCGCCGATCCGGGCCGCGGTGCGCCCGGCGGCCCGCCCTCCGCCCTGGATCACCCCCAGCACCACCAGGTTCTCGCAGAAGGCCTCCAGGTGCTCGCGCGGGACCGTTCCGCCCAGCCGGGCCTCGAGCTGGTCGACGTGGGCGCGGAACTCCGGCTTGGCGCGCAGGCCCAGCTCGGGCAGCCGCAGCCGGAGCGCCCGGACGGTGGTCACGGCGCCGGCTCCGGCCCCGGGTCCAGCTCCGCGTCGACCTGGGCCTCGTAGCGGGCCACGTACAGGTCGAGGAACGGGCCGTCGACGCCGCTGGGCCCGTTCTCCAGGTCGGCGGCCACCAGGGCACCGATCACCGGGCCGAGCACCGCGGCCATCACCGCGTCGAGCACCGCCCCGACGGCCAGCGCCTTGACGAACTCGACGGCCAGTTCGTCGGCGGCCCGGCGCACCGCCGAGGTGACCGCCCTGGCGGCCGCGGCGCGGGCGGCGGTTGCGGCGGCGGCGTCGGTGGCCCCGACGGCGGCCGCCTCCGCGCTGGCCTTCAGCGCCACCCGGGCGAGGGCGACGATCTCCGCGGCGATGACGAGGAAGCCCAGCGCCATGCCGAGCCGGGCGGCCCACAGCTCGGCGTCGACCTCGGCCCAGGACTTGACCTGGTCCGGATCGAGCAGCGCCCGGTACGTCGTCTCGGACTCCGCGGCGCTCATCAGGTGCACCCCGGCCACCACCAGACCGACCACGGCACCCAGCGGTGGGCAGAGCACCGCGATGAGCGTGACGCCGATGAACTCCAGCGCGCCGGCGAGGCTGGCCGCCCCCACCTCGGTGTCGAAGAGCCAGGTGACCCCGGCGACGTACCGCCCGCTGCCCGCGAACGCCGGCGTCAGGACACCGTCGGCGAGCTGGTGGATGCCGCGCAGCTGGTAGGGGATGCGGCCGGGGCGGGCGGGCAGCCGCTCCGAGATCGAGCTGCGGCCGAAGGCGTACAGCGCGTCCCCGCGCACCTGGCCGGCGATCTCGAGATTGGCCTCGTGCATGGTCTGCAGCAGGCCGGTGAGGGTCTCCTGCAGGCCCCGGGCCGGGTCGCGGACGGCGGCCATGAAGTCCGGCAGGTCGGTGAGCTGCTTGGCCAGCGGCTCGAAGCTCTCCACGGTGGTGAGGGTGAACGTCCGCTCCTGCTCCAGCTGCTCGGCGGTGAGGGCGCGGCCGCGGCCGTCGTGCACCACGAGCACGCCGTCGTCCCGCCGTTCGACGCCGGCCCGCTGCGGTGGCCGTGGCAGGTGTGCCCACGGGGAGGGATCGGGCGCGCCGGCGCCCTGCCCCTGGCCGGGCTCCGGCACGCCGGCGTCCACCGGCCCGGTGCCTGCGTCCTCCGGCAGCGGCGGCAGGTCGTGGACGCCGGCGATCGGGTCGGCGGACAGGTCCACGGGGACGATGCCCGACTCCCGCAGCCGCAGCGCCTCCCGCAGGTCGGCGAGGCCCTCGACCCGTTCCAGCAGGGGCAGCACCGCGGTCCCGAAGGCACGGGCGTAGGCGGCCGGATCGGACTGCCGGGTCTCGATGCCCTTGCGGGAGACCGCGAGCAGATCGAGGAAGAGCACCCGGCAGGTCTGGACGAACAGCGCGGCGACCGGGCGGCGGAAGGCGTCGAGCGCGTGCTCCATCACCAGCCTGGCCAGGCGCGTCCCGCCGGGGACGGGCGGCTGGGAGTGCAGCAGCACGTCGACGTAGGCGAATGTCAGGTCGTCCAGCAGCGACAGCAGGCCGGCCAGCCGGCGCAGGGCCGCCACCTCGGTCTCCACCCCGGGGCGGAAGTCCACCGGGCCGAGATTGCCGTTGTCGCTGCGGACGAGCACCCCGTGCGTGCCCACCGCGCTGGCGGCGACCCGGGACGCCAACACGGTGACCGCCTCCAGCGCGTACGCCAGGAACCCGCCGAGGTAGCCGCACGGCGGAATCCCCAGTTCGGTGGCCAGGGTGGCCATCCGGCGCTGCAGCGCCCCGCCCGCCTCGCCCAGATCGGCCAGGACCGGCTCGCCGTCGACGGAGGGCTCGCACGGGGTGGCCAGCCGGCGCCCGGTCCCCGGCCGGGGGTCCAGCGGCCACGGCCGGGGGCCGGTGCCGGTCGCGCCGCCGGTCCCGCCCGGTGCCCCGCCGGCGCCGGTGGGCTCCTCGGTTCCCTCCGCCGCGGTGACGACCTCCTCGGTGAGCGGGACGAGCTCGGCGTCCAGCCGTTCGGGCACGTCGAACCGCAGCGGGAGCAGGAACGTGACCCCGTCGGCGACCAACCGCAGCAGTGACTTCGCCCCCGCGGTGGAGGCGAGCACCCGTTCGTGCACCTTCGGTGTCGCCCGCGCCACGGCCCGGTCCACCTCCTCGGGCGAGCCCTTCGCGCTGCGGCCGAGCCGTCGCCGCATCAGGTCGAGGAGGAACTCCTCGGTCCGGGCGGCGACCTCGCCCGCGCCGCACATGTAGGTGATCCGGTAGGCCGATGCGGTCGGCGGGACGCCGGTGACGGACTCGACGACCTCCTTGCGGCTGGTGTCCAGCACCAGGGCGGTGGCGAGCTCGAACCCGACGTCCAGCAGCACCGTCCGGGTGGCCAGGTCCCGCACCCACACCACGTACAGGCCGTCGGCACGGGCACCGATCACACCGGCCTGGCCGGTGGACGTCGGGAGCCCGCGGGCCCGCCGGCCGGCCTCCAGCACCTGCGCGGCGTGCGCGGCGTCCCGGAGGACGGCGAACCGCACCGGCAGGGCCCGCAGTTTGGTGGTGCGGCCCACGGGCCGCACGGTGACGGCCGCCCGGGCGCCCCGGCCGGCGTAGGAGGGGACCATCCGCAGGGCCGGACCCTCGGCGACCGCCGCCGCCACGTCCGTTTCCCGGCCGGCCGGCGGGCGCCGTCCGGTCGGCAGCCGTCCCGCCGTGCACGCCGCCCGCACCGCCCGCTCCACGGCGGCCGCCGCGGCCGCCAGCTCCTCCGGCCGGGCCTGCCGGAGCCCGGGTCCGGTGAAGTGCACCTGCGGTGCGCCCGGCCGGGCGCCGGCGTAGGGCCGGCTGGGAAAGACCTGCGTGCGGGAGCGGGCCAGCGCCCGGGTCAGCGACTCGGTGAGCGCGGCCTCCAGGGCCGGGGGCGCGGCGGGCAGGGCGGCGACGTCGAGCTCCACCCGCACCGGTACCCGGACCCTGGTCATGGCTCAGCCGTGCCGCAGCTGCTGACCGAGGTCGGCGACGCCGTACGCACCGTCGGCGGGTTCGGCGGGCAGCACCCGCAACGCCACCTCGACCGGGAAGACGTACTCGACGGTGGACAGCGCATCGTCCTGCAACGGGCCGAGGACCGCCGGTCGGGCGACCCCGGAGACCACCGCCTCGCCCTCGTGCAGCATGGCCAGCCCGGTCTCCTCGACCCAGGCGACGTCGGCGGCGAGGCCCTCCGGCCCGGTCACGGCACCTCCACCCGGGCGCCGGCCTTCGGCTCCGCGGCCGCCTGCAGGCTGAAGCCGGAGAACGTCGCGGCGGGAGCCCCGGAGATCGTCGCGTTCGTGGGGTTGGCCGAGGTGAGGATGCAGTCGCTGAGGACCAGCTTGGTGAACGACCAGTCGTGGCCGCCGTCGGCCTCCTGGAGGATCACGTTGAACCGGGCGCCGCGCAGCGCCAGCGAGGTCAGCTCGGCCGCGCTGGGGCCGATCGCCTTCACGGTGAGGGAGAAGGTGATGGACTTCGGGGAGTGCACCACCCCGATGTGGGTGGCCTCCAGCGAGTGCAGCACCTCGGCGTTGAGCGTGAACGTGGGGCTGAACGCGTCCACCGGGATCACGGCGTGCGTCTGGTTGTCGCTCTCGTAGAAGACCGCGAGGCGGGTGTTCCAGTCGGGCATGTCGACTCCGTTCCGTCGCGGGGCGCCGACGTCAGAACGTCGGTCGGAGGTTGAGCAGCAGGTGGTGGACGGCCGGCCCGTAGACGATCGTGACCGTGGCCTGCACGCTGCGGGTCTGCCGGGCGGTGCGGATGTCCGTGTCGTCGGACGACGTCCGGGCGGCTTCCGGGACGCTGAGCGCGTCGAGCACCGGGATCGCGACGGAGGCGCCGTCGAGAACCCCGCGCCGCACGAGCGGGCCGAGGATCCCCTCGATCCGGGTCTTCAGCAGCGAGAGCCCGCTCCGGGTGATCCGGGCGTCGCCGACGCTGCGCATCAGCCCGGCCTTGAGCCGGAACTCGACGTCGTCGATGGTCCGCAGGATGTCGATGAAGATCGGGTCGTCGTCGGCGAACAGCCGTCCCTCGGCGAGGTGCAGGCTCCGGCCGGGGATCAGTACCGGGTCGATCACCGGGTCGATGTTGAGGTTGGACAGGCCGACGATCTCCTCCGGTGTGTACTGCTGCGCCTTGGGGATGGACAGGCCGGCGACCGTCTTGAGCACGAGCGAGATGTGCGGCTGGTGACCGGCGATCGTGGCGGTGACCGCGGCTGCGGCGTCCCCGTCCGCCCCTCGCGCGGCCACGAGCACCAGGCGGGGGCTGCGCAGCGGCTCGTACGCGGCCCCGACGTCCCGGACGTAGTCGGGGGAGCGCTCGATGGCGGGGTCGATCATCGCCACCCCCAGGCGGCGGGAACCGTCGCCGGACGCCTTCTCGACGTGGGCCACCAGTGCGCGCAGCCCGGTGGCGGGCGGGCCCTCGTCCCCGACGTGGGTGGTTCCGGCCAGGCACACCAGGGTCACGTCCCCGAACTGCTCGAGGGCGGCCAGCGCGGCGGCGACCTGCCCGCCCTGGGCGCGGACGCCGTACACCGTGCTCGGCCGGGGGTCCTGCTGGAGGGCCAGCTTCAGCGCCCGCGACAGGGCGGTGTCGGCCACCAGCCGGCCGTCGGCAGCGGTCTCGGCGAACAGCTTCTCGGCGGCCGACGAGGTGAGCACCAGCGCCGGGTCGTTCACGCCCTGGGTGCCGCCCGCCGCGTCGTCGGGACTCTCGCCGACGATCGCGATCACCCCTGGTGCCCGCTGGGCGGTCGAGGCGATGCCCGACCTGTCGATCGTGACCTCGATGAAGGGAAAGGCAGGCGGGGCGGCGATCTCGGTCATGCGCTGTCCTCAGGTCTCTCGGAGTGGCCGATTCATGCGGGGATGGGGACGAGCGCGAGTCCGGTCGTGGACAGCCACGCGCCGGCCCGGGCCCGGCGGGCCGCGCGCCGGGCGGCCGCATCCATGGCGGCCGTGCCGCCGGGCCAGGCGTCGTCGTCGAAGACGGTCTCCGGGAGCACCCAGGCGACGACGACCGGGTGCCGCTGCGGGCGGTCCGGGTCCGGCGCGGCACCGAACCCGGACTCGGCCAGGTCGTGCCGGACCCGGGCGGAGGTGCGCAGCAGCTCGGTCAGGCTGGCCCCCGCCGGGCGCACCAGCAGGGCCACGGCGACGGCGATCGGCCGGGCCGCCGCCTCGACCTCCCGGGGCGGGGCGTAGGTGACGGTGACGCCGGCCCGGTGGTCACCCGGCGGGCCGGCGTCCCAGTCCAGCGCGAGGCCGGTGACCGGCTCGCCGCCGCGCCGGGACCGGGCCACCACCGACCCACGCCACAGCGCCTCGACGGGGGCCTGCTCGGACCGCAGCCCCGAGGCGCGCAGCGCCACCTCGACGCTGGCACCGCCCAGGGGTTGCCAGCTGCCCCGCACCGCGCTGGCCGGCTCCACGAAGGGGCCGATGGCGATCTCGTCGAAGACCGCCGAGTAGGGGCCCTCGATGCCCAGCAGCTCCGGGTCGTGGCCCGCGGCGAGGATGGCGGCCAGTGCGTCGTCGTCGAACAGCGAGCTCCGGGCTCCCGGGTCTCCCAGCCGGACCAGCACGCTGTCCACGAAGTCCACCCGGGAAGAGTGTCCGGCGACCCGTCACCGCACCGTCACGGTGCCGTGCTCCCTCGCGTCACCGGGGAAGCGGCGCGGTGTCCGGATCCCGGGGTGACGCCGTCAGCCCGGGGGGAGGGCCGGGCACACTTCCCCGCATGGCCGCCGACTTCCCGCTGCTGCTGGTCCTGGACCTGGCCGGCACGTTCGCGTTCGCGCTGAACGGGGCTCTCGTCGCGGTCCGTGCCGCCCGGTTGGACCTCGTGGGGGTCGTCGCGCTCGGCGTGACCACTGCGGTCGGGGGCGGGATCATCCGCGACGTCCTGCTGGGAGCCCTGCCGCCGGCCACGTTCAGCGACTGGCGGTACCTGGCCGTGGCGGCCGCCGGAGGCCTGCTGGCCTTCCTGTTCAGCGGCCTGCTGGACCGCCTGGCCACGCCCATCGAGGTGTTCGATGCGGCGGGCCTGAGCCTCTTCGCGGTCGTCGGAGCGGCGAAGGCGCTGGAGTACGGCATGGGGCCCGCGCAGGCGGTCATCCTCGGCGCGCTGACCGGCGTGGGCGGTGGCACCCTGCGGGACGTCCTGATCCGGCGGGTCCCCACCGTGCTGACCAGCGGTCTCTACGCGATCCCGGCTCTGGTGGGCGCTCTCCTCGCCGTGCTCGCCACCCGCGGCGACGTCGATGACGTCCTCGGCGTGCCCGCCTCGCTCGGTGCGGCCGCCGCCTGCTTCGTGATCCGGATGGTCGGGGTCCGGTTCGACCTCCACGCGCCACGGGCTCCGGGCACCCGGCGTGGTCCGGCCACGCCACCGGGCGGCAGCGCCGGGTGACCCGCGGGCAGCGACCGGGCGGCCCGCGTCAGCGCGAGTGGCCGAGTTCGGCCGCCAGGGCGGTGTCGGCCACGGGCTTGAGCACGTCGAGCCACCGGAAGTAGATGTCGGTGCTCCGGGCAGCCGGCCAGTCGCCGTACAGGTAACGGGCCGGCAGTCCGGGATCACTGCGGAGCACCCGCAGCCAGTCCGCGCCGAGCAGGGTGATCTGCCCGAGGGGATCGTCCCCGGTCGGTCCGGCCGACCATGCCTGGATGAAGGCGTCGTGCCGTTCCCGGATGCGTTCGACGGGCCAGGCCCGGCCGACGAGGTCCGCGACGTCGACGCCGGGCATCGGGGTGGCCGCGAACCAGTCGGCGTGATCCCCTCCCTCGTCCAGCCCCGCACGGGCGAACACCCCGGCGACGTCCACCCGCCCGGGCGCTATCCACAGTCCGTCGCGTAGCCCGCCGAAGCCCGCCCACGTCAGCGCCGCCCGGAGCTTGTGGCGCAGGTCGCGCCGGCTCTCGGGCATGGAGTAGCTCAGCAACGTCCACTCGCCGTCGAGATGGTCGAAAGGTGCGGGCGACCACACCCGGTCGGCACCCCGCCGCAGCAGCTCCTCGGCCGTCGCGGTGAGGGTGTACCGCGCGATCCGGCCGGCCTGCTCCCTGGCCAGCAGACCGTTGCGGGTCATCCGTCCCAGCGTCGCCCGCGCCGCTGCCTCGGCGACACCGAGGTTGCTGAGCACGCGGAGGAAGACCCCGGCAGGAATGGGGGGGAGCATGCGGTCCACCACCAGGGTGCCGAAGAAGCTGAACAGCAGGGCTTGCGGACGATGGCCGCCGAGGCCGGGCTCCTCCGTTCCAGTTGACCTGCCGACAACGTGCCCGTCCACTCCGGCCTCCCTCGGTGCTCGATCACGAAGCGATGTCGGAACGGGTGCGAAAGTCGACGTTCCCTTGACGCTCGTCACGGCCAACTTTACGGTCCCTGTGATCCACGACACGCTCGTCGTCGGTCGGGCGCCTGTCTCCACCCATGGGACGGGGAGGGCGCGGCCGCCGCCACCACGCCCTCAGACAGCTTTGTTCGCCTCCGCAGCGACGTTCCGGAAGAGGTTTCGATGATCGCCACCCGCGCCCCCCGACGTGTGCTGACCGCTGCTCTGGCGCTCTCCCTCGGCGTCCTCGCCGGCTGCGGCGGGGAGTCGGACGACGTTGCGGCGAGTGACGGCGGGGAGTGCGGCACCGACGACCTGGGCACGGTCAGCGTCGGGTACTTCGCCGTCGCCCCCTCCGCCCCGGTGTTCCTCATCGCCGAGAGGCTCGCCGAGGAGCACGGCTTCGAGGTCGAGATGACGCCGGTGCCGACGGGCCCGGAGATCCTGACCGGTGTCGCGACGGGACAGTACGACGTGGGCAACCCCGGGATGGGGGCCTACGTCTACAACGCGCATGCTGACGGGCTGCCCTTCGACCTGGTGTCGTACCAGCACATCGACACTCCGGAGAACCTCTGGTTCCTCTCGTCGCAGGTCGCGGCCACCCAGGAGGAAGCCACCGAACTGGGCAACGACCTGTCCGCTCTCGCCGACCAGTCGTTCGCGACGGTGACCCCCGGAGGATCGACGACCTACCTGCTCGACCAGGCCCTCGAGATGGGTGGGCTGAGCATCGAGGACGTGAGCGTCGAGTACATGCCCTTCCCCGACATGCTGCCGGCGCTCACGAGTGGCGCGATCGCCGGTGCCACGCTGCCCGAGCCACTGCTGGCCGCCGCAGAGGCGCAGGGGATCGGCTTCCGCGCCTTCCCGGACCAGTCCGCGTGGGGCGAGCCGAACATTCCGTCGACCGTGCTGGCCTTCAACAGCGACTGGTCGGCGGAGGACCCCTGCCTGGCCGAGGCGTACCTGACGGCCTTCGATGCGGCCACCGACGAGATCAGGGAGATCGGCTGGGACGACCCGGAACTGCTGACCATCCTGAGCGAGTACACCGACCTGCCCGAGGCGGCGCTGGCGTCGGGGGTCCCGAGTGACATGCCCGAGGACCTCGCGGTCGACTTCGACGTCCTGCAGGACATGCAGGAGTTCTTCCAGCGCACGGACACCCTCAACTACGAGGAGCTCATCGACGACGAGGAGCTCTTCGACCAGGAACTCCGGGACCGGGTGCTGGGCAACTGACCCCTTCGACCGAACCGCGCCCGATCCATGCCGAATCGTGGAGGTCCAGGAGCATGACCGACAAGACCAGCGTCGTCGTGGCCCAGGTCGCCGGTCCGGCCGTCGAGAAGGGGGAGGAGGCGGTGACCACGGCGGCCCGACCAGCTGAGCCGCGATCGGTGAAGGTCCGGTTGGAGGGGGTGACCCGGAGCTACCCCGGTCCTGACGGCGGGGCGGTCGTCGCCCTGCAGGACGTCGACCTGGCGGTGCGGGAAGGCGAGTTCGTGGCGATCGTGGGGCCCAGCGGCTGCGGCAAGTCGACCCTGCTGCGCCTGGTCGCCGGGCTGCAGGAGACCACGTCCGGAACCATCGACCGCCACCACTCCGGAAGCGCCCGGCCGGACACCGCCATGGTCTTCCAGGACCATGCCCTCTTCCCCTGGCGGACCGTGCTGCGCAACGTGACCTTCGGTCTGGAGAACCGCGGCACGCCGAAGCGGGAGGCCTGGGAGATCGCTGCCCGGGAACTGCAGAAACTGGGCCTCACCGGCTTCGCCAGCGCCTATCCCCACCAGCTCTCCGGCGGGATGAAGCAGCGAGTGGGCATCGCCCGCGCGCTGGCCTCCGACGCGGAGATCCTGCTCATGGACGAGCCGCTGGGCGCGCTGGACGCGCAGACCCGCACCGTCCTGCAGGACCAGATCCTCGACCTGCGGAAGGCCGACCCGAGCCTCACCTGCCTCTACGTGACGCACGCCATCGACGAAGCGGTCTTCCTGGCGGACCGGATCATCCTGATGACCGCCCGCCCCGGGCGGGTCAAGGAGGAAGTCGCCGTGGATCTCGGTGCAGGGCGGGACTCCTCGGTCCGGGGCACCGCCGCTTTCGCCAAGCTGGCGCAGGACATCTGGGAGCACCTGCGGTCGGAGGTCGAGGCGGCCATGCAGCAGGAATCCGCGCGGTCGTCCCCGTGACCGGGCCGGCCGTGCCCACCGGAGAACGAGGAGAGCGAGGACCCATGCCCGCGGTTTCCCTGGAGGACAGCTACGCCCGGACCTCCGGTCAGGTCTTCCTGACGGGTATCCAGGCGATCGTCCGTGGGTTGATCGACCAGGCCCGCCTGGACCGGGCCGCCGGGCTGCGCACGGGCACCATGATCAGTGGCTATCCGGGGTCACCGCTGGGCGGGCTCGACGTGACCCTCGAGCGCGCGGCCCGCCAGCTGAGGCCGCTGGACATCCACCACGTCCCCGGCGTCAACGAGGAGCTCGCGGCCAGCGTGGTCATGGGCAGCCAGATGCTCGACTTCTTCCCTCCGGGCGGGTTCGACGGCGTGACCGGGGTCTGGTACGGCAAGGCGCCCGGCGTCGACCGCGCCGGTGACGTCTTCCGGCACGGCAACTTCAGCGGCACGCCCGCCGGCTCCGGGGCGGTGGTCCTCTGCGGCGACGACCCGACGGCGAAGAGCTCGACCCTGCCGACGCAGAGCGAGTACGCCCTGTTGAACGCCGGTATCCCGGTCCTCTATCCGGCCTCGGTGGCCGAGGTCCGCTCGCTGGTCATGCAGGCGATCGCGCTATCGCGCTACGCCGGGATCTGGGTCGGCCTCAAGCTCGTGACCAACGTCTGCGACGGCGGTGCGGTCGTCGACCTCGACGCGACCTGCACGACTGCCGTCACGGGACCGGCCACGCCGGGTGCCGTTCCGTTCCAGAAGCAGGTCTCGTTCAGCTACGGGCCCCAGGCCGAGCTCGAGCGGACGCTGGTCACCGAACGGCTTCCCGCGGCACAGCGCCACGTGCGGGCGAACCAGCTGGATCGCGTCTCGATCGGGGAGGACGACCGCCTGGGCCTGCTGGCCGCGGGCAAGACCTGGACCGACGTCGCGACGGCGCTGCGCGACCTGGGGTTCGACGGTTCCGACCGGGAGCGCCTGGGGGTGCGGCTGTACAAGCCGGCCCTGATCTACCCCCTCGACGACGAGCCCCTCCTCCGGTTCGCGGCGGGCCTCGAGGAGGTCGTCGTGATCGAGGAGAAGCGGCCCTTCATCGAGTCACAGGTGAAGGAGATCCTCTACGGCCGGGACGGCGCGCCCAGGGTTGTCGGCAAGCGGGACACCGACGGCAGCCCGCTGCTCGCGGCCCACGGAGAGCTCGACGCGGACTCCGTGACCGTGCAGCTGGCCCCACGGCTGCGGGCGCGGGCGGTCGCGGCGGGCCGGGACGATCTCGTGGACCGCATCGACCGCCGCGTCGCCGCGCTCACCTCGACCGAGAGCGTGGGCGGGGCGCCGTCGGTGCCGATGCGCATGCCGAACTACTGCTCCGGCTGCCCGCACAACCGCTCGACCCTCGCCGTCGACGGCGTGACCGCCGGTGGCGGCATCGGCTGCCACGGGATGGCGGGCATGATGACCCAGCCGGAACGCCAGATCCTGTCGATGGTGCCGATGGGTAGTGAGGGCGCGACGTGGATCGGTGCCGCGCCGTTCACCGCGCGCAAGCACTTCCTCCAGAACATCGGCGACGGCACCTTCTTCCACTCCGGGATCCAGGCCCTCCGCGCCGCGATCGCCGCCGACGTCGACATCACCTACCGCCTGCTCTGGAACAAGGCGGTGGCGATGACCGGCGGCCAGGACGTCGTCGCTGACATCGAGGTGCCCGCCCTCACCCGGTCCCTGGAGGCGATGGGGGTACGCAGGACGATCGTCGTCGCCGAGGAGCCAGAGCGGTACCGCGGACTCGGGCGCCTGGCCGGCAACGCCACGCTCCGCTCCCGGGAGGACTACGAGGACAGCGTTCGCGAGCTCTCCGGCATCCCGGGTGTGACCGTCCTGGTCTTCGACCAGCAATGCGCCGCCGAGAAGCGGCGCCTGCGCAAGCGGGGCCGCCTCGCGGCGCCGACGAAGTACGTCGTGATCAACGAGTCGGTCTGCGAGGGCTGCGGGGACTGCGGTCAGCAGAGCAACTGCCCTTCCGTCCAGCCGGTCGAGACGGAGTTCGGCCGCAAGACCCAGATCGAGCAGTCCTCCTGCAACGCCGACTACTCCTGCCTGAGCGGTGACTGCCCGTCCTTCCTGACCGTCTACAGCGAGGAGGGTCCGGCGGAGACCGGGAGGGTGGCGGAGCTGCCGGCCGGCCTGGACACGCTGCCGGAACCCGCTCGGCTGCAGCTGCCCGACCCCTTCCACGCCTACCTGCCGGGGGTCGGCGGCACCGGCGTCACCACGGCGAACCAGTTGCTGGCCTACGCGGCCCTGATCGAGGGCAAGCAGGCGATCACGCTGGACCAGACCGGCCTCGCCCAGAAGGGCGGAGCCGTGCTGTCCACCATCGTCATCAGCGACGAGGCCCTCTCCCAGACCGCCAACCGGGTGGGGCGAGGCTGCGTCGACCTGCTGCTCGCGGCGGACGCGGTGACGGCTGTCCAGCCGCCCCACCTCGATCGGTGTGCCCCCGACCGCACCCACGTCGTCGCGAACCTGGACGTCATCCCGACCGGCGCCATGATCCGCGATGTGCACGCCGCGGCGCCCGACCCGGCCGTGCTGCGGGATGCCCTGGCCGCGGCCAGCACGGGCGAGGGGAACCACTGGGTGGCGGCCGGCACTCTGGCGCAGCGCTTCTTCGGCGACCACATGGCCACCAACCTCATCCTCATCGGCGCCGCCTACCAGGCCGGGTTGCTGCCACTGGCGGCCCGCTCCATCGAGGACGCCATCGCGGTGAACGGGGTCGCCGTCGAACGGACGACCCGTGCCTTCCGCCTGGGCCGGATGGCCGTGGCCCACCCCGAGCGGTTGGCCGCCCCGGCCGCCGCAGCCCCGGCGGGGACGGACGGAACCGAGCTGGACACGTCCAGGCGCTGGCCGGCGGCCAGTCGGAACGCGGAGCGCCATGCGGAGCTGTTGGGCCGTTGCGCCGGCCTGGACGAGGACAGCCGCCGGCTGCTGGACGTGCGGATCGCAGATCTGATCGGCTACCAGGACGCGCGGTACGCCGCCACCTACGTGGACACGGTCCTGGCCGTCGCGGAACGGGAAGCGGCAGTCGTCCCCGGCCGCCGGGAGCTGACCCGAGCCGTGGCCCGGCAGCTGTACAAGCTCATGGCGTACAAGGACGAGTACGAGGTCCCGCGGCTCCTGCTCCAGAGCGAGTGGAACGACGGTGTGCTGTCCCGGTTCGGGCCCTCGGCGAAAATGCGGTACAACCTGCACCCGCCCCTGCTCCGCTCGCTCGGCATGGATCGGAAGATCGAGCTGGGACCGTGGGCGCGGCCGTTGCTCCGGGCCCTCGTCGGGGCGCGACGCCTCCGGGGCACACCGCTCGACCCGTTCGGCAGGACCACGGTGCGCCGGACGGAACGCGAACTGATCCGGTGGTACCGGGACCTGGTGGCCGAGACCAGCGAGAGCTTGCGGTCGTACAACCACGGCGTCGCGGTGGCGGTGGCCGAGATCCCGGACATGATCCGGGGGTACGAGCACATCAAGCTGGACAACGTGGAGCAGGCCAGGCGACAGGCCGAGGACCTGCGCCGGCGGATGCGGGCACTTCCGCTGACCGCTGCATGACGGTCACGACCGGCCCGGCGACGACCAACGAAGCGACGACCGACGCTGCGACGGGAACCCGGCGGCCCCGCCGGACCACGCGGGGATTCATCCGGCGCCACTGGCTGTCCGTCCTCAGCCCCCTGGTGGCGTTGGCGCTGTGGGAGTTCGCCTCCCGGTCCGGCATGGTGTCCCCGGTGCTCTTCCCCCCACCCTCGGCCATCGCCGTGCACGCCGTGGAGGTGCTGACCAGCGAGCCGGAGTTCGGAGGACACATCTGGGCGACCGTCCGCCGGCTGCTCCTCACCGCAGGGATCGCAGCCGTCGCCGGCATCCTCGTCGGGACGTTGATCACGGTCACGCGGTTCGTGGGGACCGGGGTCGAGAACCTGCTCGCCTTCATCTTCCCGGTGCCGTCGCTGCTGTTCCTCCCCATGATCACGTTCCTGGTCGGTCGCACCGAGACCGCCCTGCTCCTCACCGCGGCGGTCACGCCGGTATTGATCATGGTCAACGCCACCGTCTTCGGAATGCGCCAGATCGACCGCTCACTGGTGGAGGCGGGCCGGCACTACGGGGCGCGCGGCACCCGGTTCTTCTCCGGCGTGCTGCTGCCGGGGGCGATGGCGGCGATCGTGCCGGGCTTCCGGGTCGCCCTGGGCTTCTCGCTCATCACCGTGGTCGCGCTCGAGATGGTCATGTCCGAGACCGGACTGGGCGCCGTGCTGTGGCTCTCCTGGCGGATCCTGCAGGTTCAGGACATGTACGTGGCCCTGCTGGTCGTCGCCATCCTGGGGCTGCTGGTGACCCGGGGGCTGAACGCCGTCATGGACCGTCTCGCACCCTGGCAGGCGACGGGGAACACGCCGTGACGGCCGTGCGGTCCTGGGCCTGGCGGATCGGGCCACTCCTGGTGGCCGCGCTCGTCTGGGAGCTGCTGGTGCGCACCGGTGTCCTGGACGCCCAGTTCTTCCCGCCGCTGCACAGCATCCTGCAGGGGTTCGTCGAGGCGTTCACCGCGGAGCGCATCTACGCAGACATCGCGGTCACCCTGCAGCGGCTCGGGATCGCCTTCGTCGTCGCGGCGTTGCTGGGCATCCCCCTCGCCATCGGCATCGGCCGTTCTCAGGTGATCGACGGCATCTCCCGGCCCTTCGTGGACACGCTCTACCCCGTGCCCAAGGTGGCCCTGCTGCCGATGATCATCCTGCTCACCGGAGCCGGCGAGGTCCCGCTACTGCTCGTGACGGGGCTGACCGCCTTCCTGCAGATCACCATCTCGGTGTCCGGAGCCGTGCGGAGCATCGACACGACCCTGCTCGAGGCCGGATCCAACTTCGGTGCGACAGGGGTACGGCACATCACGAGGGTGGTGCTCCCGGCCCTGATGCCGGCGATCTTCTCCGCTCTCCGAACGGCACTGGGCCTCTGCCTGGTCACCCTGATCGTGGTCGAGTTCCTGTCCTCCCGCACCGGGCTGGGGGCCTTCGTCGCCATCTCGTGGCAGACCCTGTCGGTGAACCTGCTCTACGTAGGAGTGCTCGTCACCGCCGTACTGGGGCACGGGCTGAACGCGCTGCTCCGGATCATCGAGCGCAAGAGCCTGCCGTGGAACGTCTCCTGGGCCGGCGCAGCGCCCTGACGACCTCGGCGTGCGATCGTCGGGAGAGAGCAGGCGATCCCCATCGTGGCCGCCGACAGCCGACTGCCCCGTTCAGAAGCCGCGGCGGAGCTTCAGGCCCAGCGGGCGACCGTCGGGATCCAGCACGGTCCGGTAGGCCGTGTTGACCACTAGCCGGCGCCGATCCGGCGAGTCACCCACCGGTTCGTCCCCGGCGTGCCGTCGCAGTCGGCCGGCCGGCCGTGGTCCGCGGCAGCCGTGCGCGTGCCACGCGTCGAGAGCCGCGACGCTGCCCCGGATCGCCGCGGCGGCGCGGTCGGGATCGAGCAGCTCCGAGTCGTCCTCGGTCTGCAGGTGCTCGCGCATCAGATCGAGGCGCAGCCGGCGGGCGAAGCGGCGGGCTCCGTCACCCAGTCCGCCCGGGTCGGCAGGTGCGCGCTGGTCGCGCTCGTCGTCGAGGATCGCCGCGGTGAGTTCGCTGTCGTGGGTCCACGAGCGGCTGTTGAAGTTCGCGCTGCCGACCGCGGCCCAGACGTCGTCGACGATGCAGACCTTCGAGTGCACGTACACCGGTCGCCCGGCGGAGGTCTCCACGTCCAGGATCTGCACCCGGTCACCGCCGGCCTCGAACACCATCCCCAGGGCACCGGCATGTCCCAACGACGCCGACCGCAGGTAGAGCGGGCTCTCCTGGTCGGGATGGCGGGGCACCACAGCGATGAGCTGCAGCCCCGGCGCGCGGTGCAGGGCGGTGGCGAACACCCGCGCGACGTCCATCGACCACAGGTACTGGTCCTCGACGTAGACCAGCCGCTGCGCGCGGCTGAGTGCCTTCGCGTAGGCGCGGGCGACGCTGCGCTCACCGCGCGGCGCGAACGGGTACGAGGGCCAGCGGTGGGGATAGGTGCGCAGCAGCTGCACCGCGCAGCTGCCGGCCCGCGGCGGATCCGGGCCGGCGGGCGGCAGCGGCTCGGCGGTGCGCTGCAGGCGGCGGACGCGGTCGGCGAGGACCCGCCAGGGCAGCCGGGACAGCGCGGCCGGGTCCTCCCACCTCTCCCGGAAGACCTCCTCGGCGTCGCGGACCGCCGGCCCGCGCAGGCCCACCTGGACGTCGTGCCATGCCGGGCGCGGGCCGTAGGCGGCGTGCAACGGCCTGCTCTGCGGATCTCCGGCGTGCCGGTCGTCGTCCCTGCGGCTGTGCGCGATGTCGATGCCGCCGACGAACGCGACGTCGTCCGCCGGACGCTGCCGGTACCGGACCACGACGAGTTTCTGGTGGTGGCTGCCCAGCGGCCGAGTGCGCTGGTCGAGCAGCACCTGCCCGCCCCCGGCGGTGACGTGCAGCGCCAGCTCCCGGTTCTCCGCGGCGGAGAACCCCAACGCGCTGGAGTAGGAGCGCCACAGCAGTCCGCGGACCAGCGCGCCACGGCCCGCAGCGCCGACGAGCGCCTCCCCGACGGTCCATCCCGGCGAGAGCCGCTCGTCGGTGTCGCCTCGCCAGCCCAGGATCGTGATCAAATCACCAGGCCCGGTCCGGGCCAGCGCGTCGGCGAGGGCCGGGAAGTAGCTGCACCCGTGCAGCAGCGCGTGCGCGGCATTGCCCTCGGTCCAGGCCCGCAGCCGGGTCGCCTCGTTGCCCCGTTCCGCGCCGCCCAGCAGCCAGTGCGGCGCGGCCCCGCCCGGGGCGTCCCCGCGCGGCGGGCTCAGGCCGAGGCTCGATCTCAGCAGCGGCAGCAACTCCTCACCGTTCGGCGCCCAGACCACCGGAACGTCGCTCGCGCACTCGCCCAGCGGCGATCCGGCTGCTGCCGAGCTGTTCCGGCGGTGATCGCCGACGACCTCTCGCAGCGCGATCGCGGCGACCCTGCCGGGCGAGGCGGCGGCCAGCTCTCGGAAGAGCCCCGGGTCGTCGTCTGCGTCGTCCCCGATGAGCACCCACCGCAGCTGCGACTCTCGCCGCAACGCCCGGTCGATGGTTCGTTCCTTGCCTCGCCTGATGCCTCCGGGACGCCAGCCGGTCAGCAGCCCCCGCTCGGCCGTCAGCAACGTGCCCGGTGGGTACACGTCGTTCCTCATGCGCTCCCGGATGAGCCCGATGGACCATCGCGGGGCGGAGGTCAGGTACAACACCGGTGTGTCCGGCTGCTGCGCCACCAGCTCGCGCAGCACGCCCGACATGCCGAGCACGGACCGGCGATCGCGCGTGGTCGGCGACAACAGCCCCCGTACCCGGCGCAGCAGCCCGCCCGGCGACATCAGGCCCAGCGTGCCGTCCAGGTCGTACACGACTCCGTAGCGCATTCCGGTCGAGCGGCTGGGAGGCGTGTCGCCCGCTGTCCCGGCGGTCAGCACGGCGACGTCCTCCCATGGGTGAGCGGATGACCCGGGTGGCACTCCGGGCCGGCGGATGCGCGGCCTGGCGAGGGGTGATCCCGGCGGCTCACGGCCCCTTGGGAACGAGGATCCACAGCGCGATGTAGACGATCTCCCCGACGCCGAAGAGGCCGAACAGTACGAAGCCCACGCGTACCAGCGCGCGGGAGAGCCCGAACCGGTTGGCCAGCCCCGCACAGACACCGGCGATCACGCGCTGGGAACGGGGCCTCATCAATGTCGCTGCCATGCGACAGTCCTACCCGCTCCAGGGCCGGAACAACGTCGCGGTGCCCGTGGAGGAGTGCTGCTCCTCCCAGCGGTCCATCGCGTCCCAGTCGCGGCCCTCCAGTGTCGCCAGTGCCGCCGGGAACAGACCGAAGTCCTCCTTGTACATGTGCTCGCCGAGGTCGTGCAGCACCTGCAGCACACCGTCCCGCCACCGCTGTGCGGCAGCGGTCGAGACGTCGTCGAGGTCGTCCACGGCGTCGTAGAGCCCGGCGTGCTCGCTCTCGAGCACAGCGACGTGGCCCACCAGCTCCTCGCTGCGGCGCAGCATCGGGAACAGCGACCCCTCTTCCTTCGCCACGTGCGGGCCGAGGACGAGAAGCAGCTCCTCGACGTGGGCGCGGGCCGCGGTGTCGTCGCCGGCGGCCACGTGCCGGCGGATGTGGTCGCTGAGGTCGCGGAGCCGGTCGTGCTCGTCCATCAGGCGGGCGACGGGGGTGAGGTCACGGCAGCCGCAGTGGTCGCACATCGGCGGGAACTCCTTCGACGCGTGGGGTGCTCGGCCCACCGACCGCATGCCCCGGAGACCTGGGACCGCAGAGATGCCCGCGGCCCACCCGGGAGAAGGCGCGGCCTGGACGCGCCATTCCAGCGCTGCCCATGTCGCGTCACCGTGCCCCGGCTGCGCCTCCTGCTCAGGCAGCGTCCGCCGGCCTGCCCACCGACCGCATGCCCCAGGCGGTGTATGCGGCGGCGACCACGGCCGTACCCGCCAGCAGCCACAGCCCGGGTCGGTAGTTGCCCGCCCAGCCGTAGATCGCGCCCATCACCAGTGGCGGCGCGA
Source organism: Modestobacter lapidis (assembly GCF_054780755.1). Classification (NCBI taxonomy): domain Bacteria; kingdom Bacillati; phylum Actinomycetota; class Actinomycetes; order Geodermatophilales; family Geodermatophilaceae; genus Modestobacter; species Modestobacter lapidis. The sequence goes on from NZ_BAAGVS010000001.1 coordinate 299,701, forward strand.
ACCCGCCGAGGCCGCCGGCGGCGCCCACGATCCCGGTCACGGCCCCCACCTTCCCTGCCGGCGCGGCGAGCGCGACCAGGGCGAAGACGGCGCCCGACGAGGCTCCCAGCGCGGCCGCCATCGCCAGGAAAGCGACGGTGCCGGTCCACTCCAGCGGCCGCTCCAGGGCCGAGACGGACGCGAAGACGGCGACGACGGTGAAGCAGACGGACAGCACCGGAACCGGGTGGAACCGGTCGGACAGCCATCCCCCGATCGGGCGCATGACGACGGCGAGCACGACGAACCCTGCCGTCCGCAGCGCCGCGGCGCTGGGCGACAGACCGAAGGCGTCGCGCAGGTAGGTGGGCAGGTAGACGCTGAAGGCGACGAAACCGCCGAAGCCGACCGCGTAGAGGAAGGACATCTGCAGCGTCACGGGGAGCCGGAAGGTGTCCCACGTCCGCCGGACGAAGCCGCCCGTGGCCACCTGCCGCCCAGGGGCGTCGCGCAGCAGGAGGTAGGAGGCGACCGCGTAGCCGGCGAGCAGGATCGCGACCAGCGTGAAAGGAAAGGCGAGGCCGAACGCGTCCTTGAGTTGCACGGTGCTGAACGCCGAGATCGCGGTCCCGCCCATGCCGGCCCCGAAGATCCCGAGCGCGGTGCCGCGCTTCGCCGGGGGGAACCAGGCGTTGACCAGGGGAACCCCGATGGCGAACGTGGTGCCGCCGAGACCGAGGACGAACCCTCCGAGCAGCATCATCGGGTAGGAGTCGCTGCCCAGGTAGCCGATGAACAGCACCGGCGCGATGGTCAGCACGCTGACCAGCGGGAACATCATGCGTGCCCCGAACCGGTCGGTGAGCGCGCCGACCGGGATGCGGCCGAGCGACCCGACGATGACGGGCACGGCCACCAGCAGCGACTTCTGCAGCGCGCTCAGGCCGAGCGCCTGCGTGTACAGGGCGCCGAGCGGACTGATCAGCGCCCAGGCCCAGAAGTTGATCGTGAACCCGACCGTGGCGACGGCCAGCATGGTCCATGCCGCACGCGGGACCGTGGCCTCGGTGGTGGCACCGGCGGCCGGTGGGGCACTCACCGCCGGTCTCCGCCCACCCGCTCCCAGCCGCGTGCCGCGCGCCGGCTGCCCAGCTGCGGGTCCCGGCTGCGGTAGACGATGTAGGGCCGGGTGAAGTAGCCGAGCGGCGCGCTGAAGACGTGCACCAGCCGGGTGAACGGCCAGATCGCGAACAGCAGCAGCGCCGACAGCGCGTGCAGCTGGTAGCCGAGCTCGGCCGCGGCCATCAGCTCCGGCTGCGGCTGGAAGTAGAAGATGCTGCGGAACCACGGGGACACGCTGTCCCGGTAGTGGCCCCCCTCGCCGGCGGCACCCAGCACGGTGTTGCTCAGCCCGAACAGGATCGTCGCGGTGAGAACCAGGTACATGAACTTGTCGTTCTTCGTGGTCGCCGAGAAGACCGGCCCGACCGTCCGGCGCCGGTAGATGAGGATCGCCAACCCGGCCAGCGTGCAGAACCCGGCGATGGCACCGATCCCGACGGCGACGACGTGGTACATGGTCTCGGTGATGCCGACCGCGGCGGTCCAGGACTCCGGGATACCCAGCCCGATCACGTGCCCGCCGAGGGCGAACAGGATCCCGAAGTGGAACAGCGGGCTTCCCCAGCGCAGCAGGCGCCGCTCGTAGAGCTGGCTGGACCGGGTGGTCCAGCCGAACTTGTCGTACTTGTACCGCCAGTAGTGCCCGACGACGAAGATCGCCAGGCTGACGTAGGGGACGACGACCCAGAGCAGGATCTCCAGCGTGCTGCTCATGTCGGGGCTCCTGCGGACGTACCGGACGTGGGCTGAGGCATGAACTCCGGTGGCGCGAACGGCAGCGCACCGTAGGGGTCGAGGCCGACCTCTTCACCGGGCGGCCCCTCCTGGGCCAGCCGCAGCACCGCGGCGCGGTCGGCTGCCTCCACCGGTGGGAGCGTGGCCGAGACAGCCTGCAGCACTGCGGCGTACGGCGAGCCCCGGTCCTGCAGGGCCAGCCGGATCAGCTCGAGACCGGGGCGGTACTCCGTCAGGAGCCGCTCACCGCGGACGGCGTCACCGGTCGCGGTGAACTCGAGCACCACGGCCAGGTGGTCGGGCAGTTCCTCGTCCGACAGCGTCATTCCCGCGCGGGAGTAGAGGTGCTTGAACTGGACGAGCGCCATGCCGCGCTTGCGGGTGTCGCCGTGCGTGAAGTACGTCAGGTACAGGCAGCACCGTCGCCGGAGGTCGAACGTCTCCACGTACTCGGCCTGCTGCTGCTCCAGGGGCGTGGTCTCCAGGTGGTCGAGGAACCTTCCCAGTGGGCCCGCGAACTCCACCGGCAGCGGCGCCACCGAGGCCCGCAGCAGGGGCAGCCGGGCGAGCAGGCCCTCGTCCGGATAGCCGAGCAGCAGGGACGCCGCCTGGCGAGCGGTGGCCACCTGGGCGGCGGCCGGCTCCGACCGACGGGACAGCAGCCGGGGGCTCATGGCTTGGGATCCGTGACCGCCGGCGAGCCCTCGCCGACACCACCGCCGTCCGCCCCCTGGAGGGCAGCGGACTCTTCGGGCCGCTCCGGGAACAGCCCCTCCGGAGCGCCCTTCCCGTCCCAGTTGAGCAGGTTGACCCGCTGCGCCTTCTCTCCCGGCGCCGCCATGGTGTCAGCCGTCTGCCGGGCCGCCAGCATGTGGAAGTTCTCCACCGCGATCGGGGTCGACCCACCGGAGCTCTCCCCGAACGGGCCCCAACCACCCATGCCCGGGCCGTCCTCGTAGTCCAGCGAGCAGCCCGTGTCGAACTCCTCCTGGCGGGGGCCCTGCTCGGCGTGGATCTGCGGGATCACGTAGCGCTCGTCGTACTTGGCGATCGCGAGCAGCCGGTGCATGTCCTCGATGTCCTGACCGGTCATGCCGACCGCGGTGGCGATCGACTCGTCCGGGGGCCGGCCGAGGTTGAGGTCGCGCATGTAGGCGCGCATCGCCCCGAGCTTCTTGAGCACCCCGGTGACCAGGTCGGTGTCACCGGCGGTGAACAGCTCGGCCAGGTACTCGACCGGGATCCGCAGTGACTCGATGGCGCCGAAGATGTTCCCGGCGTCCTCCCCGTCGTGGCCGGTGTCGGTGAGCGCGTCGACCACCGGGGACAGCGGCGGGATGTACCAGACCATCGGCATGGTCCGGTACTCCGGGTGCAACGGCAGGGCCACCTCGAACTTGGTGATCAGCGCGTAGATCGGCGAGCGCTGCGCGGACTCGATCCAGTCGCGCGAGATGCCGGCCTGCTCGGCGGCATGGACCACCTGCGGGTCGTGCGGGTCCAGGATGATCGATCGCTGGGCCATGTAGAGGTCCTGGTCGTTCGGGGTGGACGCTGCTTCGAGCACCCGGTCGGCGTCATAGAGCACGATGCCGATGTAGCGGAGCCGGCCGACGCAGGTCTCCGAGCACACGGTCGGGAGGCCGATCTCGGTCCGCGGGAAGCAGAACGTGCACTTCTCGGCCTTGCCGGTGCGGTGGTTGAAGTACACCTTCTTGTACGGGCACCCGGTGACGCACTGCCGCCAGCCACGGCAGCGGTCCTGGTCGACCAGGACGATCCCGTCCTCTTCCCGCTTGTAGATGGCGCCGGACGGGCAGGATGCCGCGCACGAGGGATTGATGCAGTGCTCGCAGATCCGCGGCAGGTAGAACATGTAGGTCTGCTCGAACCTCTCCTTGATCTCCGCCGAGATCTTCTTCAGAACCGGGTCGTCCTGGGTGAGTTCGGGCGCACCACCGAGGTTGTCGTCCCAGTTGGCGCTCCACTCGATGTTCATCGGCTCGTTCGTGATCAGTGAGCGGGGCCGCGCGACCGGGGTGTGCTCCTGGAGCGGAGCGTTGGTGAGGGTCTCGTAGTCGTAGGTCCAGGGCTCGTAGTACTCCTGGATGGACGGCAGCTTCGGGCTGGAGAAGATCTGCAGCAGGCGCTTGAGCCGGCTGCCGGTGCGCAGCTGCAGCTTGCCGCGGCGGCCGACCTGCCAGCCGCCCTGCCACTTCTCCTGGTCCTCGTACGTCCGGGGATAGCCCTGCCCGGGCCGGGTCTCCACGTTGTTGAACCAGACGTACTCGACGCCGCTGCGGTTGGTCCATGCCTGCTTGCAGGTGACCGAGCAGGTGTGGCACCCGATGCACTTGTCGAGGTTCATGACCATGCCCATCTGGGCCATGACGCGCATCAGAGGGCACTTCCCTCAGGGGCCACAAGCACGAAAATGGCCCTACCGGTGGTCGCGGGCATCAGTACTCAACCTCCTGGTTGCGGCGGCGGATGACGGTCACTTCGTCGCGCTGGTTCCCGGTGGGGCCCAGGTAGTTGAAGGCGAACGACAGCTGCGCGTAGCCGCCGATGAGGTGGGTCGGCTTGAGGAAGAGCCGGGTCAGGGAGTTGTGGATACCGCCGCGCTTGCCGTTGGTCTCCGTCAGCGGGACGTCGATGAGCCGGTCCTGGGCGTGGTGCATGTAGACCGTCCCTTCCGGCATGCGGGAGGACACGATCGCCCGGGCCACGACGACGCCGTTGCGGTTGACCGCCTCGATCCAGTCGTTGTCCTGCACCCCGACCTTGGCGGCGTCCTGGGTGCTCATCCAGATCGTCTGCCCGCCGCGGGACAACGACAGCATGAAGAGGTTGTCCTGGTACTCCGAGTGGATCGACCACTTGTTGTGCGGCGTGAGGTACCGGACGGTGATGCCCAGCTCACCCTGGTCCCCGACCTGCGGTTCGCCGAACAGCGTGTGCATGTCCAGCGGCGGCCGGAACACCGGCAGGTTCTCCCCCGCCTCGGTCATCCAGTCGTGGTCGAGGAAGAAGTGCTGCCGCCCGGTGAGGGTGTGCCAGGGCTTGAGTCGCTCCACGTTGATGGTGAACGGCGAGTACCGCCGCCCGCCGTGTTCGCTGCCCGACCACTCCGGTGAGGTGATCACCGGCGTCGGCGCGGCCTGGGTGTCGGCGAAAGTGACCTGCTTGCCCTCGTGCTCTGCGGCCAGGTCGGCCATCTGCATCCCGGTGCGCTCCTCCGACCGGTGGAAACCCTGGGTCGCCAGCCGCCCGTTCGTCGTCCCGGACAGCGCGAGGATCGCCTCGCACCAGTGCAGGTCCCGCGCCAGCGCCGGCCGGCCGGCCGCGGCGCCGTCCCGGATGACGCCGTTCTTGTGCTTGAGGTACTCGACCTCCTTGTCCGGCATGGTGGTGACACCCTTGGTCGTCAGGCCGAGCTTCTCCACCAGCGGCCCGAGTGCCGACCACTTCTGCGCGACGGCCGCGTAGTCCCGCTCCTGGACGACAAACTTCGGCATCGTCCTGCCGGGCACCGGATCGCACTCGCCGGCCTTCCAGTCCCGCACCACCCCACGCGGGTTGGCCATGGCGTCCGGCGTGTCGTGCAGCAGCGGCAGCGCCACCAGATCCTTGCGGACGCCGAGGTGCGTGGCTGCCAGCCGGCTGAACACCCTGGCGATCGTGCCGAAGGCCTCGAAGTCGGTGCGGGTCTCCCACGGCGGCGCGATGGCCGGGTTGAACGAGTTGACGTAGGGGTGCATGTCCGTGGTGTTGAGGTCGTGCTTCTCGTACCACGTGGCAGCCGGCAGCGTGATGTCGGAGTAGATCGTCGTACTGGTCATGCGGAAGTCCAGCGCCAGCAGCAGGTCCAACTTCCCGGTGGGCGCCTCGTCGTGCCAGACCAGGTCCTTCGGGCGCGCCTCCGGCGGAGCCTCCTGGGCGCGGACGGCGTCATCGGCTCCGAGCAGGTGCTTGAGGAAGTACTCGTTGCCCTTGCCGGACGAACCGAGCAGGTTCGCCCGCCAGATCGTGAGCACCCGGGGAAAGTTCTCCGGCGCGTCGGGGTCCTCGGAAGCGAACCGCAGGCTGCCGTCTCGCAGGCCGGCGATGACGTGCTCGCCGGGCTCCTTCCCTGCGGCGGCCGCCTCGTCACCGAGGTCGAGCGGGTTGCGGTTGAACGTGGGGTAGGACGGCATCCAGCCCATCCGCGCCGACTCGGCGAGGACGTCGGCCGGTGTCTTGCCGTCGAATCGGCCCGCACCCAGCGGTGAGGCGAAGCCGTCCAGCGTCGTCTGGTCGTAGCGCCACTGGTCGGTGTGCAGGTACCAGTAGGCGGTCTGGATCATCTGCCGCGGCGGGCGCGCCCAGTCGAGGGCGGCAGCGACGGTCGAGTATCCGGTGAGCGGACGTACCTTCTCCTGGCCGACGTAGTGCGCCCAGCCGCCCCCGTTCACGCCCTGGCAGCCGGTGAGCGTGGTGAGGGTGAGGAACGCGCGGTAGATCGTGTCGGAGTGGAACCAGTGGTTGGTGCCCGCACCCATGATGATCATGGACCGGCCCTTGGACTCGTCGGCGTTCTGCGCGAACTCCCGGCCGATCCGCGCCGCGGCGGCCGCGGACACGCCGGTGAACTGCTGCTGCCAGGCCGGGGTGTAAGGCTGCGAGGGGTCGTCCATCCCGGTCGGCCACTCGCCGGGCAGCCCCGCGCGGCCGACGCCGAACTGGGCCAGCAGCACGTCGTACACCGTGGTCACCAGGTGCTTGCCGACCCGGCGCACCGGTACGCCGCGGCGCATGGCAGCGCCTTCGCCGCGGGCGGTGTCGAACCGGGCCAGGTCCACGGTCACCGACTCCGCGGCGCCGTCGTAGAGGCTCAGCCGCGGGTCGACCTCGCCGAGGTCGAGGTTCCACTTGCCCTTGCCGGCCTCACCGAAGCGGAAGCCGAGCGAGCCGTGGGGGACGTGCGGCTCGTCGGTGACCGAGTCGACCAGCACGGTCTTGAACTCCGCGCCCTCCTCCAGATCACCGAGGTCGGCCGCGGTGAGGAACTTGCCGGGCACGTAGCTGTCCCCGCGCGGGGTCAGGGTGAGCAGGAACGGCAGGTCGGAGTAGCGCTTGACGTAGTCGGTGAACCGGGGCACCTGCCGGTCGACGAAGAACTCCTTGAGCACGACGTGCCCCATCGCCATCGCCAGCGCGCCGTCGGTGCCCGGGTGCGGCGCCAGCCAGTCGTCGGCGAACTTGGTCGCGTCGGAGTAGTCCGGGCTCATGACGACGACCTTCTGGCCGCGGTAGCGGGCCTCGGTCATCCAGTGCGCATCGGGCGTCCGGGTCACCGGGACGTTGGAGCCCCAGAGGATCAGGTAGGCCGCATCCCACCAGTCGCCGGACTCCGGCACGTCGGTCTGGTCGCCGAACACCTGCGGCGAGGCGACCGGCAGGTCGGCGTACCAGTCGTAGAAGGACAGCATCGGCGCGCCGATGAGCGACATGAACCGGGACCCGGCGGCGTGCGACACCATCGACATCGCCGGGATCGGCGAGAAGCCGGCGACGCGGTCGGGCCCGTACTTCTTGATGGTGTGCACGTGCGCGGCGGCGATCATCTCGGTCGCCTCGTCCCAGGACGCCCGCACGAGGCCGCCCTTGCCGCGCTGCGACTTGTAGGTGCGTGCCTTCTCCGGGTCGTCGACGATGTCGGCCCAGGCCAGCACCGGGTCATCCAGCCGCTGCCTGGCCTCGCGGTACATCTGCAGCAGCGAGCCCCGGATGTAGGGGTAGCGGACCCGGGTGGGGGAGTAGGTGTACCAGGAGAAGGCGGCGCCACGCGGGCAGCCACGGGGCTCGTACTCCGGCCGGTCGGCGCCGGTCGTCGGGTAGTCGGTCTGCTGCGCCTCCCAGGTGATGATCCCGTCCTTGACGTAGACCTTCCACGAGCAGGACCCGGTGCAGTTCACGCCGTGGGTGGAGCGGACCACCTTGTCGTGCGACCACCGGTCCCGGTAGAAGCTGTCGGCCTCCCGCCCGCCGATCTGGTGCAGCGACCGCAGGTCGGCGCTCACCTCGCCCTTGCGGAAGAAGCGGGACGTTCCGACGAGGGCCTCCGACAGGTTGCCGTCGAAACCCGCTGATCCGCCGACCGGTCCGGCGCTGGACGCATGTTCCCTGACCACAGTTCTCCCTCTTCCGGGCGCGGGCCCCGACGGTTCGATCACCTGGCTGGCGTGCACTGCAGGACGTGGTCGACCTGGGTGGTCTGCCGCCTGCCGATCGGGACGGCCTCGGCGGCGCCCCGGCCTGATGCCGTGCTGGGCGGCGGCGCCCGGCCGACCAGATCTGTGAAACTCGAACCATGGACGTGTCGCCGGAGCAGTTGCCCCCGCAGGAGGCCGCGCGGGCGGGGGTCAGCCGACAACGCATTCTGGAAATGCTGCGCGCTGCGCCGGAAGGCCTCGGCGTGCAGGAGCTGGCTGAGCAGGCGGGGCTGCACCCCAATACGGTGCGGTTCCATCTCGATCGCCTGGTCGGCGACGCGCTGGCGGAGCGGCACGTGGGCGAACGCGGCGAGCCAGGACGTCCGCGGCTGGCCTTCACCGCCGCGCCGCGGCCGGATCCGGCCGGTGATCGGCGCAACTACCAGTTGCTGTCCGAGATCCTCGCGAGCTATGTCAGCGGGACGACCGACGACCCGGCGGCGGCCGCGATCGAGATGGGACGCGCGTGGGGTCGCCATCTCACCGAGCGACCGGCCCCGTACCAACGGATCACCGAGGAAGAGGCGGTCGCTCGCCTGCTGCGCATCCTCGATGAGGTCGGCTTCGCCCCCGAGTCGCCGCCGGAGAACCGGCGGCGGGTCCTGCTGCCGCATTGCCCCTTCCGGGAGGTCGCGACCGCCCACCGGGAGGTCGTGTGCTCGATCCACCTGGGGCTGATGCGGGGAGCGCTGGCCGAGATGAACGCACCGGTGACCGCCGTACGGCTGCTGCCGTTCGTCGAGCCGTCCCTGTGCGTGGCCCACCTGGCGCCACTGACCGGACCGCCCGACGCCCACGCGCCACCGCCGCAGTCCGACCGGGCGGGTGGGTCGACGGCAGGCCGGCTCTGACATGGGGTCAGGGCTCCGGAACCCGCGCCAGTCGCGGGACCACGGGCCCGGTCGCGACGCCCGGTCGGGCGGGACGCGTCGTGGTGCGGGCCGGCATCGCGCTCATCAGTGCTTGGCGACCGTCAGCAGCACGGTGGCGTCGCTGAGCGCCTCGAGGCTGTGCCGGGCGTCGGGAATGATGATGAGGTCGCCCTCGCGCCCTTCCCAGGAGGCATCCGCTGCGACGAGCCGTACCCGGCCGCTCAGCACCACCAGCGTTGCTTCTCCGGGGTTCTCGTGCTCGGCCAGGGTCTTGCCGGCCGTCAGGGCCACCACCGTCTGCCTCAGCGACTTCTCATGACCCCCGTAGACGGTGTCGGCGGCGCGGCCGCTTGCGGTCGAGCCGGCTGTTCGTAGCAGCTGACGGCCCAAGGCTTCGAGGCTGAACTTCTGCACGGGTACCCCCTGCTGTCGGACCATTCGCGGAAAGGCCAAAGCATCAGGCTGGACGAGCATCAGGCTGGACGGACCTGCTTGATGAGACCGCCGTCATGCGCTTCTTCTTCCTACCAGGTTGCCTGGTAAGTACAAGCCGAGCTGTTCTCAATTGCCGTGTCCGACTACCGTGAAAGCCGTCGTCCATGACCCGGTCACGACCTCGTCGAGCCGGACGCACTCTCTCAGCGACACGAGGAGTCCACGTGCTGTCCGACCGTTCCCGCCCCGTGATCGAGGCGACCCTGCCGGTCGTCGCCGAGCACATCCGGGAGATCGCCGTCCGGGCCGGGGCCGTCCGGTGAGCGTGCCTGGCCCCCGCGTGCTCGTGACCGCGGCCAGCAGGCACGGCTCCACCAGGGAGATCGCCGCTGCGGTGGCCCGCTGGCTGCCCGACACCGCGGCCGGCCGCGATGCCGGTCTGGCGGCCGGCTTCCTGGCGGTCGACCAGCAGCCCGACCCTGCCCGGTTCGATGCCGTCGTTCTCGGCAGTGCGGTCTACGTGGGCCGCTGGCTGGAAGGGGCCAGGCACTATGCCGCCACCTTCGCCCCGACGTTGCGGTCCCGGCCGGTCTGGTTGTTCTCCAGTGGCCCCATCGGCGAGCCGCCGTTCCCGCCGGACGAGCCCTACGACGCGGAACCGATAGCCCGCCTCGTGGGCGCGCGCGGCCATCGGGTGTTCCCCGGATGCCTGGAGAAAGACTCCCTCACCTTCGGTGAGCGCGCGATGGTGACCGCGATGCGCGCACCGACCGGCGACTTCCGCGACTGGGATGCCGTCCGCGGCTGGTGCGAGGAGATGGCCGTCGACCTCGTCGAGCACCTGGCCGGCGCTCCGCCTGCGTGATCACGCGGCACGGGGGAGCGACGCCGCTCGCCCGGTGCGCGGATCAGGCGGGTTCGGGCACGCCGCCACCGTCGCCGCCGGGATCGTCCGGCGTCGATTCGATCGGCGCGGGCGGGAGCGGCTCCGGTGCGTCGGGGAGCAGCTCGGCCGGATCGTCCGGCATCGGCGCGTTCGGATCGATCTCCGGATCCGGCTCCGGCAGGGGTGCGACCATGCACCGAGTCAACCAGCGTGTCGCCCCGATCGCAGGGCCGGGCGTGCGAGGGCGGCGAGCGCCGCGCCTTCGGCGGCGGCGTCGTGCAGGTCGGGAGGGCCCGGAGAACCGATCGGCCCGGCCGCGGGTCGCCCCGCAGCTCGTGCCGGGCCGGCAGGCGCTAACATTGCTCCAGCGCCGGCCCCAGGCGAGCCTTCGCCCCTCTGGTGACGACTTTCCCCTGTGCGGTCGGTGCCCGGCCATCGACTGGTGGCTGCTGGTCCCACCATGGGCGGGCTGTCAGTCAGCCCGAGGCGTCGATCTCTCGCAGATCCGTGGGACCGAGTCGCGTCTCGGAGCAACCGCCCAGGCCCTCTCTCGCGAGATCGGCTAGCCCCGATCGCTGGACCGGGTGCGGCATTCCGCCGCGGCAACCGGGCCGGGCATGTCAAAGGAGGAGTCTGTGGCTCGACGAGGCCAGGGCCGGGCGGGCACTCGCCGTACCGCCCCGCGGACGCAGCGGCGCGTGGGTGACCGCGGCGACATCATCGCGGAGCTCGCGCGCGCTGTCCGCGAGGTCGAGGCGGCTGCCCAGAGCGGCCGCGTGTCACCCGCAGTGCGTACGAAGTTCCAGGCTGTCGCACTGCTGGTGCGCGAGGAGCACGCGCGGGTCCGGGCCGACGACGCCAGCAACGCCACCCACCGGGCCGAGCAGCTCAAGCGTCTCGACGGGATCGCCACCATCCTCGCGAAGACCGCCGTACGCGATCCCGCGCTCCTCGCGCTCCTCACCGAGGACGCCGTCGTCTCCGATACGGCCCATTCGCGCAAGCGGGAGATGCTGCGGGCCGTCGGCATCGAACCGACCCCCGACGAAGCTCCGCCGGCGGCGCCCGCGGCGCCCTCCGCTGCCAGCGAGCGTCGGGTCGTGCCGCAGTCGGTCGTCTCGCGGCAGCTGGCCAACCCCTTCCTCGCCCCCGACTTCACGTCCACCAGGCCGGCGCCGGTCCGTCCGCGCCGACTGGCCGGTTGGGAGCTGCTCGGCCCGCTCCTCGGATCCTTCGAGCGCGCCGGCGGCGGGGCCCCGGCGTGCATGGCCCTGCCCGCGCCGGCCTCGCTGCACGCGCCGGGTGGTCTCGAGCTGATGCCGCACCAGGCGCAGGTGGTCGCGGCCGCCGGCTCCGGCCACCGGACCTTTCTGCTCGCCGACGAGCCGGGCCTGGGCAAGACGGCTCAGGCGCTGCTCGCCGCGGAGGCGGCGAACGCCTACCCGCTGCTCGTCGTCGTCCCGAACGTCGTCAAGACGAACTGGGCTCGCGAGGCCGGCCGCTGGACGCCTCAGCGCTCGGCCACCGTCATCCACGGCGACGGGCACACGATAGACGGCTTTGCCGACGTCGTCGTGGTCAACTACGAGGTGCTCGACCGCCATGTGGGTTGGATCGGCGACTTCGGCTTCCGCGGCATGGTCGTCGACGAGGCGCACTTCATCAAGAACAAGACCTCTCAGCGGTCCCAGCACGTGCTCGAGCTCTCCGAGCGCATCCGGTCCCGTATCGCGCGTCCGCTGCTGATGGCACTCACCGGCACCCCGCTGATCAACGACATCGAGGACTTCCGGGCCATCTGGCAGTTCCTCGGCTGGATCGACGACACGAAGCCGCTCGCGGAGCTGATGGATTCGCTCGAGGAGACCGGCCTGACGCCCGCCGACCCCGGCTTCTACCCCGCTGCCCGCAACAGCGTGGTGGACCTCGGCATCGTCCGTCGGCGCAAGGTCGACGTGGCCGCCGACATCCCGGCCCGCCGCATCGCCGACCTGCCCGTCGAGCTCGACGAGAAGGCCGGCCGGTCGATCCGGGCGGCCGAGCGGAACCTCGCCCGCCGGCTGGTGTCGCGGTACGAGAGCGCGCTCGCGGCCCGAGCGTCCGCCGACGACGTCGAGGGCATCGACCACGACCTCGTGCGCAGGGTGGCCAGGTGGGAGCAGAAGGACGCGACCACGACGACCGGCGAGAACGTGTTCGGCATGATGCGGCGCATCGGTCAGGCGAAGGCCGCCCTCGCCGCCGACTACGCGGCACAGCTCGCCCGGAGCGCGGGGAAGGTGGTCTTCTTCGCCAAGCACGTCGACGTGATGGACGTCGCCGAGCAGACCTTCGCCAGGGACGGGATCCGTTTCTCGTCGATCCGTGGCGACCAGACCCCCGCGTCGCGGCAGAAGCACATCGACGCATTCGTGCACGATCCCGACGTCGCCATCGCGGTCTGCTCGCTGACCGCGGCCGGCGTGGGGATCAACCTGCAGGTGGCCTCGAACATCGTGCTCGCCGAGCTGTCCTGGACCGACGCCGAGCAGACCCAGGCCATCGACCGCAGCCACCGGATCGGTCAGACCGAACCCGTCACCGCGTGGCGCATCATCGCCGCGCAGACCATCGACGCCAGGATCGCCGAGCTGATCGACAGCAAGGCGGGGCTCGCCGCCAGGGCGCTGGATGGCTCGGAGGAGGAGGTGCCGTCCTCGGCCGACGTGCAGCACGAGGCGCTCGTCGCGTTGTTGACGGACGCGTTGTCAGCTCTGCCGCCCGCGCGCGCCAGCGCCCCGACCGGTCACTGACCCGGATCCGCCGCCTGCCCGAAGGCGGCGGCGTCCCAGGGGACGCCGGCCCACGGCCGGCGGCTGTACTCCAGGCGCAACCGTCCGGGCCGGGCGTCGATGATCTCGGCGAACACCGTGCCGTACACCTGGCCGTCCCGCTCGTGCCGAACGACCAGGGCCGAGGGGTCCTCGGCAGGTGGCCGGCCCTGCACCAGGCTGCGCCAGCCATGCGGGAAGGCCGCCGCTGCGAAGGTCTCCTGCCACCGGTCGGCCTTGCGATCCTCGGGTCCGCCGGAGGTCAGCACATGGGTGCCCTCGGGGTGTTCCGTCTCGGTGAGCCGGTCGCCGTCGAAGACCCAGGTGGTCAGTCGGTCCGGGGTCGCCAGCACGAGCACGAAGCCCGCCATCCCGGTGAGCCGGGCGTGGGAGACCCAGTCGGCCCCGTGTACGGCCCCGAGCAGCGGCAGTGCTCCCCGGCTCGGAGCCCCCGGAGCGGCCGGCCGCTCGTGGTACCGGTTGAGCACGAGAGAGGTCACCCCGGTGCCGACCCGGGTCGCGCACCACGTGCCCCCGGCGACGTGGTCACGCCCGCCGACGACGTCGGGGAACTGCGGCCACCACCGGCCGGGGACATCGAAATCGCGGCTGATCAACTCGTCGCGCACGGCGAGGACCTCCACCGGCCGGTCGGCGGACCGACGCATCACCACCGTGCACATGCGCGCATCCTCCCGCGCCCGCGCGGAGCACCGTCAGCTGAGTGGGAGTTGTGCGAGCTGCCCTCGGGATCGGATGCCGAGCTTCTGGTAGGCGTTGCTCAGGTGGTACTCCACGGTCCGGGGGCTCAGGAACAGCCGGGCGGCGATGTCACGGTTGCCGAGCCCGGAGCGAACGAGCAGCACCGTCTGGCGTTCCTGCGGGGTGAGATTCCCGATCGTGCTGACGTTGCGCTTGCGGGCCGTCTCTCCGGACGCGCGGAGCTCCTGCCGGGCGCGTTCGGCCCACGGCTCGGCCCGGAGTTCGGTGAACACCTGCAGGGCGGCACGGAGGTGGGAGCGGGCGTCGATGCGACGGCGGCCGCGGCGCAGGAACTCGCCGTAGGCCAGCTCCGTACGGGCCCGCCCGAACGGGCGTCCGGCCGCGGCATGCAGCCGGAGGGCGTCCTGGAAGTGTCGCTCGGCGACGTCGCCGTGGGCGAGAAGGGCACGTCCGTGCTCCGCGATCGCCGCAGGGGAGGCCGCCCCGACCTGGGCGGCGAACGCCGTCAACTCCTCGACCCACTGCTGGACCAGGTCGGTCCGGCCGGCGCGCTGGGCGGCCTCCAGCCGGTCGAGTGCAGCGGACCGGCAGATCGTCGGATGACGGATCCGTTCGAGGTGGTGCAGTGCCGCGTCGACGTCGGAGTCGTTCGCGGCCAGGACGCCCTTGGCCCAGTCGGTCATGTCCACCGCCGCCGCGCCGACGATGCCCATGGGGCGATCAGCGCGCATCGCCTCCAGTTCGTCCAGTTCCTTGGGCCAGGCGGACTCGCCGCGGAACGCGGCCAGCAGCCCCAGCCAGGCCAACGGCATCGCAGTCAGCGGCGCCTGCCCGATGCCCCGGGCGAGGACGAGGGCCTCGTTCGCGGATGCCGTGGCCGCGCTCCAGTCTCCGGCGGCGACCTGGGCGGACGGGAGCCGGGACAGCGCCCATACGGCGTTGGTCAGGGAGCCGCCGTCCCGCGCCAGCGCGAGGAGTCCCCCGTAGGTCCACCGGACCGCCTCGAGGTCGGCGAGGTGCAGGGCGGCCACGCCCAGGTTCCCCAGCAGGTCGGCGTCGGGGGGAAGCGTTCCTCCGATGCCGAACGCCTCGTGCCAGGCCGCCGCGGCTTCGGCCATCTCGCGGCGGAGGAAGTGGCGGTGGCCCCGCAGGATGGCCGCGAAGCAGCGCAGTCGCGCAGGTGAGCGCTCCTCGGCGGCCCAGGAGAAGTCGACGTCCTCGTCGGCGGGGAGGTCCCAGCTCCAGGTGGCCAGGGCGGTGGCCAGCATCGCCATCTCCAGGGCGCGGCCCCCGTCGAGGGGGGCGACGTCCCGCGCGGCACGCAGGACGATCCGCCGTCCTGTCTGCGGTGAACCGATGTGCCACTCGATCCTGCCCCGGAGCCAGTCCACGTCGGCGCGGAGCAGGGGGTCGTCCGTGGTGTGGCGGACCCTGTCGGCCAGGGTCCGCGCACGGGCACCGTCGCCGGCCAGCCAGGCACTGCTGGCGGACGTGAACAGACGCTGCGCCCGGTCACCGGCGGAGCTGCTGAGTTCCGCAGCCCGCTCGGATGCCGTGCTGGCAGCCTCGTGGCCACCGCGGCGGGTGGCGCGCCCGGCGACTGCATCCAGGTCATCGGCCACGTCGTCGTCGAGGGTCGTGGTCGCGCGCGCGGCATGCCAGGTTCCTCGATCCGGGTCACCCGCCGCGGTGAGCACCGCGGCCAGGGCCCGGTGCGTGCGCTGCTGCTGCGGCGCGGTGGCGGCGCTGTAGACGGCTGACCGCACGAGGGGGTGGCGCAGCCGTACGTCGTCGTCGTGGATGAGGAGCAGCCCCGAGCGCTCCGCGGCGTCGAGCGCCGGGTCACCGGCCCCGAGTCGGGCGGCGGCCTGCTGGATGATCGACAGCCGCCCGGAGTCGTCGGCGGCGACAGCCAGCAGCAACGTCTGGGCGTCGGCGGGCAGCCGGCGCGACCGGTCGAGGAACGCGCGTTCGACCCCCTCGGTCAGCGGTAGCTGCGACGGCAGTCGCAATCGACCAGCGAGCTGTCCCTCGGACAGCATGGTGGGGAGTTCGACGAGTGCGAGCGGGTTCCCGCCGGTGCGGATCCTCAGCTCGTCGCGCACTCCGGCGGCCATCGGGCCCCCGGCGTGCTCGGCGAGCAGGGCCGAGGCCGCGTCGGCGTCCAGGCCGGGCACGACGAGTTCGGGCAGGCCGGACGCGTCGAAGTGGCGCGTCTCTCCCTCGCGGACGGCGAAGAGCAACGCGAGGCGGTCGGCGTGCAGCCGGCGGGCGACGAAGAGCAATGCCTCGGCAGACGCTGCGTCCAGCCAGTGGGCGTCGTCGACGACGCAGACGAGCGGCTGCTTCTCCGCGGTCTCGGCCAGGAGCGACAGGGTCGCTGCGAACACGAGGAACCGGTCGTCGGTCGGCCCATCGCCGCGGTTCGCATCCTCACCCAGCGCGCCGTGCAGCGCCCGGGCCTGCACGGGCGGGATGCCTCCCAGGTGGCCGAGGACGGGCCGCAGCAGTCGGTGCAGCGCCGCGAAGGGGAGTGGCGACTCCGACTCGACACCCGCGGTCCACAGGACGGCGACGGCGGTGGCACGGTCGATCGCGTCGGTCAACAACGCGGTCTTGCCCACGCCGGGCTCACCGCGCACGACGAGGGCCCCACCACGGGCGTCGGCGGCCCCGGCGACGAGCAGGTCGATCCGGGCGCGCTCTGCTGCACGCCCGTAGAGCACGTCGCGGACCGTACTCCGCGCGAGCGCGGGACAGCCGGTCCTCGCTCCCGCCGGATCCAGCACCGCTCACGAGCGCCGCACTTCGCCGAGATCCCCGTGGTTCCACGGAGGTGACCACCCCTCCGTCGCGAGCAACCTCAACGGCATCCACACCAGCGATGACCGGTAGGAGCGTCACTCATGATCACGGTTTCAGGTCTCACGAAGCAGTACGGCAGGCGGCTCGCCGTCGACGACATGACCTTCGACGTCGCCGCCGGCCGCGTGACGGGATTCGTCGGCCCGAACGGTGCCGGGAAGTCCACGACGATGCGGATGATGGTCGGGCTCACCCGACCCGGCCGCGGTGACGTCCGCTACGCGGGCGTCCGCTACGCCGACCTCAAGATCCCCGTCCGGACCGTCGGCTCGGTGCTCGACGCCCGGTCCATGCACCCGGGTCGCTCGGCCCGGAACCATCTCCGGGCCACCGCCGCGCTCAGCGGCATCCCCGCGGCCCGGGCCGACGAGGTTCTGGCCGAGGTGGGTCTCGAGACGGCAGCGGACCAGCGGGCGGGCAGCTTCTCCCTCGGCATGCGCCAGCGGCTGGCGCTGGCCGGCGCCCTGCTGGGAGACCCGCAGGTCCTGCTGCTCGACGAGCCGTCCAACGGTCTGGACCCCGATGGCATCCGCTGGCTGCGGAACCACCTCCGCGATTTCGCCCGCCGCGGCGGCACGGTCTTCGTCTCCAGCCACCTCATCGGCGAGCTCAGCATGTTCGCCGACGACCTGGTCGTGGTCGGGGGCGGCAGGCTGCTCGCGGCCGAATCGGTCCAGGCGATCACCGCCCGCGACGACGTGGCCGTGCTCATCGAGACCCCGCAACCCGCCGAGCTCGCCTCCCGCCTGGCCGCACACGGCCTCGTCGTCGAGGTGGCGGCCGACCGGCTGGTGGTTCGGGGAACCACCAGGGCGGCCGTCTCGCAGATCGCGTTCGACAGCCGTATCCAGGTCTTCGGGCTCAGCGAGACGTCCCGCTCCCTCGAGGACAGCCTGCTCGACTTGACCAGGGCATCCGCCGAGTTCGCCAGCTCCTGATCCAGCTCGTCCGATCCAGCTCGTCCGATCCAGCTCGTCCGATCCCACTCGTCCGGTCCCTCCATGTTCGACTTCTTCGAAGGACACCAGCCATGACCGCCATACCTGCGACCGCGTCCCAGCGTCGGGCAGACCCGCTGCCCTCCACCCCCCGACCCGGCAGGCGCTCGCCCGGCGATGACATCCGGGCCGTCGGTGCCGCCCTGACCAGCGACTGGATCAAGGTGTCGACCGTTCGCGTGCATCGAGCGCTGCTCCTCCTGACCATCGCCGGCGGCCTGCTCGTCTCGTGGGCGGTCGGAGTCCTGGTGACCGACCAGGTGCAGTACGTCGCCCAGGTCGGCTTCTTCTGGACCAGCGTGACGTCGATGCTCGCCGCGATCAGCGGGATCCTGCTGTTCGGCTCCGAGGTCCAGCACGGCACCCTGGCCGGCGCGCTCGCCGCGCAGCCGGCGCGCTGGGTGCTCGCACTGTCCAAGGCGCTGACCGCCGCCGCCCTGGGCATGGTCATCGGGGCCGCCGGGCTCGCCGCCGGCTTCGGCGGTGCGGTGCTCGCCGGCCTGGGTGCGGGTGACACGTCGTCGCTGTCCGCCTCGGTGGCGTGGGCCCTGCTCTTCACCACGCTGTCGGCGGTGCTGGGGTTGGGGATCGCCATGGTGGTCCGCACCAGCACGGCGGCCATCGCGGGGGTCCTGGTCTGGGGGTTCGTCGTCGAGCACCTGTTCAAGCTCTTCCTCGCCGAGGAGGCCGCCCGCTTCCTGCCCTTCATCGCCGGCAACCACCTGCTGGCCTACAGCTCCGACTTCGAGACGCCCAGGACGCTCGCCGTCGCGCTCACCCCGGCCGCGAACGCGCTGGTCTTCGGCGGGTACGCCGCGGTCGCGCTGGTGCTCGGGACCGTGCTGCTGTACCGGCGGGACACGAACTGATCGCCCGATCGGTCCCATCGATCGGATCGCCCCGGCCGGGTCACGTGGCCGGGGCGATCGGCGTGCCACGGTTCCAACCCCTGACCCATCGACACGACCAGCTCCCGCTGACACGATCCGCTCCGGAGCCCACCGATGCGTTCCCGCCATCGAGCAGCTGTCGACGGCAGGTGAATGCCGGCCGCTCAGGGGAGGTGGTCTTGGCAGGCCCGCTGCTCGAGACCAAGCCTTACGTCCCGAGGTTGCGACATGGTCTGGTGGCGCGCCCGAGGCTGAGCGAGCTCCTGACCGGCGCGAACGAGTCGGCGCTGACGCTGCTGTCGGCTCCGGCCGGGTTCGGGAAGACGACGCTGCTGGCGCAGTGACTGGCTGCCGATCCGGTCGCGGGACGGTCGGTGGCGTGGCTCTCGCTCGACCAGCGTGACAACGACCCGGCGTCGTTCTGGACGTACCTGGTTGCAGCGCTGCAGACGGCGACGCCCGAGGTCGGGGCAGGTGCGCTTCCGCTCCTGCAGTCGTCCCGGTCATCGATGGAGGCGCGGGTCTCGCGACTCTGCTCAACGACCTTCACGCCGTCCCGAGCGACGTCGTCCTGGTGCTCGACGACTTCCACGTCGTCGAGTCGCGCGACGTGCAGGATGGGATGACGTTCCTGCTGGACCACCTACCGCGGCAGATTCGACTCGTGCTCGCCAGCCGCGCCGATCCGGCGTTGCCGCTGGCGCGGCTGCGGGGACGCGGCGAGCTCGTCGAAATCCGCGCCGCCGGTCTGCGTTTCACGCCCGGTGAGGCCACGGCGTACCTCGACGAGGTCATGGGCTTGAGGCTGGCGGCACGGGATGTCGCCGCCCTGGAATGGCGGACCGAGGGGTGGATCGCCGCGCTCCAGTAGCTACGCTCGGCTCACCCGCGAACCGGCTGGCTGCCGGGCGGAGATCGCCGCGGCCCATCGGCGGTGGCTGGACCTGGTCCGCCGCGGTGGGCGGCCGCCCGCCGGCACTGTGCGCCAGTGGACCGTTCTGCCGGCGGAGTGGGGCCCCAGCGCACAGTGCCAGCCCGGCGGGACGTCAGGCCCGCAGCGAGACGGTCTCCCCGCGGCCGACGACGCGGATCTCACCGGGCGCCTGCCGGTCGGCCACCTCGGCCACGAAGTCGCCGAGCGGGCTCTTGAACAGCCCGTAGTCGTCGTAGTGCACCGGCACGGTGACCGGCGGCTTGAGCAGCTCCACCAGGTCGGCGCCCTGCCGGGCGTCCATGGTCACGGTGATGCCGGCGATCCTGGTGCCGCCCAGGTGCGGAACGAGCACGTCGAGCGGGCCGCAGGGCTCCAGCACCTCGCCGAGCACCGGGCGGAACAGGGTGTCGCCGCTGACGTACCCCCGCCAGGTCACCTCGCTGCCGGCGGCGCCGCCACGCACCAGCTCCAGCACGCTGCCCATCACCTGCGGCAGCACCCGGGCCAGCGGCCCGGGGCCGTGGACGCCGGGCACCGACGTGATGCGCGAGCTCCAGGGCGTCGAAGGGCGGCTGCGGGGCACGTACGCGGAACCGGCCGCACCGCTCACGCGGGGCGGCCGGTTCCGCGCTGCACCGCGGCGACGAGCACGGTGCAGGCGATGCGCCGACCGGTACTGCTCACCCCGCCGTGACGTCGGTTCGCCCGGCCGTGTCGGTGGCCGCGGCGGGAAGCCGCACCCGGAGCACCGTCTCGCCCGATCCGGTTTCGATGCTGATGTCGCCGCGGTGCCGGTCGACGATGCGCCGGGAGATGTCCAGACCCAGGCCGGTGCCCTCGCCCACGCCCTTGGTCGTGTAGAAGGGGTCGAAGGCGTGTTCCCTGGTCTCCGGGGACATCCCCGGCCCGGTGTCGGCGATCTCCACGATCACCGAGCCCCTGCCGAGGCGTGTCGACACGCGCAGCGTCCCGCGGCCGTCCATCGCGTCGAGTGCGTTGGTGATGAGGTTGGTCCAGACCTGGTTGAGCTCCGCGGCGAGGGCCTGGATGCGGGGCACGTCGGCGCCGTGGTCCCGCACCACGGTGACGCCCTTCGGGATCCGGTGCGCCAGCATGACCAGGGTGCTCTCGAGACCTTCCGCCAGGTCGGTGGTCTGCATGGAGGCCCGGTCGAGTTGTGAGTAGGACTTCACCGCCGCGACCAGGTCGGAGATGCGCCGGGTGGATTCCTTGACCTCGTCCAGCAGGCCGGTCGCCGACAGCGTGTTCGCGACCCAGTCGAGAGCCGCCTCGAGCGGAGCAGCACCCATCGCCGCGGCGACCCGCTCGCACCAGTCGACATCGGCTCCCGCCCCGGCCAGGACCGGAGCGAGCACCCAGTCCCGCGCCACGGCCTTGTCGGACAGCCAGTCCGACAGGGCATCCTCCCGATCCGCGAGACCCATGGAATCCATGATCGGGGCCCGGGGTCCCAGCTCACGGCGCAAGGTGTCGATCCGGCTGAACTGGTCGGCGCTGATCGGCACCGCGGCGAGGCGCTGGAGTGAGGACAGCATCCCCTCGTGCGCGTCGCCGAGGGCGTCGACCGCCCGCGTCGCCGCGGCGGCGGGGTTGTTGAGCTCGTGGGCCAGCCCGGCCGCCAGGGTGCCGAGGGCGGCGAGCGCCTCCCGCTGTCGGGCCATCGACTCGTAGTTGCGAGCGGACCGTGAGACGCCCTCGATGAGGTAGAGGCCGAGCGGGAACCGGGCCGCCCACAGCCGTCGCAGGTCCTCGGCGGCCACCCGGAGGATGCGGCCGGCCGTCGCGGCCCGACCGGTCGCGAGGTAGGCCCCGTGCTCGTCCCACGCGCGGAACCCGCCGGCCCACCGTCCCGGCACGTCCATGACCCCGAGCTGCGTCTCGTCGCGTCCCACATGCCGCAGGAGGTCGATGCGCCCGTCGAGGAGAACCCACCAGAACCCGGCGCGATGGTTCTCCTGGAACAGGACGTCACCGCACTCGAAGGGCACCTCGGTGCCGGCTTCGATCAGGGCCAGCAGTTGGTCGTCGCCGGTGCCGTCGAAGAGCCCGATCCGGCGCAGGTCGTGGAGTTCCATCACGTCATCGCCAGGTAGCGGTGGACGAGGTAGACCGACATGGCTCCCTCTCCTACGGCCGAGGCCACCCGTTTCATCGAGTCCAGCCGGACGTCTCCGGCAGCGAAGACCCCGGGGACACTGGTCTCCAGCGTGAACGGCGGCCGTGCCTCGGCCCATGCAGTGGGGGACAGGCCCAGCAGGTCCTGCCCGGTGAGGATGAACCCTTTGGCGTCCCGGGCCACCTCACCGCCCAGCCAGTCGGTGCGTGGTGACGCGCCGATGAAGACGAACAGCCAGTTGACGGCGACGTGCTCGCCCGCGCCGGAGTCGCGGTCGGTGAGCGTGACGGCCTCCAGGTGGCCGTCGCCGCGTGCGTCGGTCACCTCGCTGCGCAGCCGTACCTCGATGTTGGCGGTGGCCTGGATCCGCGCTACGAGGTAGAGGGACATGCCTTCCTCGAGCGATGACCCGCGCACCACCAGGACAACGCGCCCGGCGTACTGCGCGAGGTTCAGGGCGGCCTGACCGGCCGAGTTGGCCGCGCCGACGATGAGCACGTCGTCGCCCTTGCACTGGACCGCGTCGCTGGCGTTCGCGCCGTAGTAGACGCCGCGTCCGGTGAGCTCGGCCAGTCCCGACGCCTCCAGGCGACGGTAGGAGACCCCGGTGGACACGACGATCGCGCGCGCCTCCAGCTCGCCGGTGTCGAAGCAGACCGCCCGGACCGGGCCGCGTCGCTGCAGCGACACCACGTCGCGAGCCAGCAGCATCTCGGCGCCGAAGCGGCCCGCCTGCGCGACGGCACGCTGGGTGAGATCGGCGCCGGACAGCCCCCTGGGGAATCCGAGGTAGTTCTCGATAGAGGCGCTCTGCGCCGCCTGTCCTCCGGGCGCCTCGCGCTCCACCACCACGGTGCGCAACCCCTCCGAGGCGGCATAGACGGCGGCGGCCAGTCCGGCCGGGCCGGCGCCGACGATGCAGAGGTCGTAGAGGGGCTGGAGGGCACGGGTGCGCAGGCCGAGCGCAGCGGCGAGATCGAGGGTCGACGGCGACCGCAGCACCTCCTTGTCGGGGACGAAGACCAGCGGGAGCTCGTCGACCTCCGCCTCGGCCAGTGCCTGCAGCCGATGCCCCTCGGTGTCGCGGTCGACGTCGACCCACCGATAGGGAACGTAGTTGCGGGTGAGGAAGGTCTTGATCTCGTGGCTCCGGTCCGACCAGCGGTGCCCGACCACCCGCACGTCATCGGTCTCCCGCGGGTGCGCCCGCTGCCAGTCGGCGAGCAGATCGTCGATGACGGGGTAGAGCCGCTCGGCCGGCGGGTCCCACGGCTTGACCAGGTAGTAGTCCAGCCCGATGTCGTTGATCGCCTTGATGGCGACGTCCGTGTCGGCGTAGGCGGTCAACAGCAGGAGCTTGGCCTCCGGGGCGTGGCGGCGGGCCTGCTCGAGCATCTCGGTCCCGGTCATCCCGGGCATCCGCTGGTCGGTCGCGATCAGCGCGACCGGGCGCAGCCGCAGGGCCAGCTCTTCCAGCGCGGCGAGGGCTTCGGCGCCGGACGACGCGCGGACGATCCGGTAGTCCGATCCGTACCGGGCCCGGAGGTCGCGGGTGATCGCCCGCAGCACCATCGGGTCGTCGTCCACGGTCACGATGGTCGCCTTGCTCATGGGGCGGTACCTCCTGGCGGGCGCATGCACTGCAGGGTCAGTGCCGAGGCTCGTCCGCCGAGCCGTCGGTAGGCGCTACCCGACGACCTGCTCGATCGCCCGCGCTGGCCGGCGTCATCGCTCTCCGGTAGGAGCCGAGGGATGGTGCCGCCATCCAAGCACGGACAGGACCGCCGGATGGGTGCTCAGCGCACCCGGATTCCCTGCACCGACCGGCTGCCCGGGACCCGGGGCGGCGATCTCCCGGCGTGGTTCTACGGGCGGACCCGGAAGACGACGCGGGCGCACCGCCCCGACTCGATCACAGCCCGAGGTCACCCAGCCCTGGGTGGTCATCGGGGCGCCGTCCCAGTGGCCAGTGGTAGAGACGCTCGGCCTCGGTGATGGGCAGGTCGTTGATGCTGGCGTGGCGCCGGCGCATCAGGCCGTTCTCGTCGAATTCCCAGTTCTCGTTGCCGTAGGAGCGGAACCAGCTCCCGGAGTCGTCGTGGAACTCATAGGCGAACCGGACGGCGATCCGGTTGCCTTCGAAGGCCCACACTTCTTTGATCAGCCGGTACTCCAGCTCCCGCCGCCACTTGCGGGTCAGGAAGGCCACGATCTCGTCCCGCCCGGTGACGAACTCCGCCCGGTTCCGCCATCGCGAGTCGATCGTGTAGGCACCGGCGACCTTCTCGGGATCGCGCGCGTTCCAGGCGTCCTCGGCGAGGCGCACCTTCTGCACCGCCGTCTCGTGGTCGAACGGGGGCAACGGCGGTCGGGTCATGGCGTGCTCCTCTCGGTGGGGCGGGCGTCCAGGACGCCCGCAGGGTGTGGCCGCGCTGTGGTCAGTCGGCGAGCAGTGCGCACCAGGCGTCGGTCATCAGGTCCAGTGCCTCGTCGCGGCCGACGTCCCAGCCGCGCCGCATCCATCGCACCGAGGAGAACTCGAGCTGCCCGAAGGCGAGGACCCCGCGGATGCGCCGGGTCGACCCCTCGAAGCGGTCGGCGCGGTCCAGCCCGTTCTCGATGTCACCGATCGCGCTCTCGAACCACTCGTCGACGGCTTCCCGGATCTCCGCGTCGGACGCTGCGGCCTCGTGCGCCGCCGTCACGTACGGGCGGATCTCCGGCCATTGGTCGATCTTGCGGGACAGCCAGGTGCGGATCTGCGCGCGATCGCCCGAGGCGATCACCGCGGCCAGGGGCGGGTCGTCCGCGGTGGTGAGGATGGTGTCGACGACGGCGATCAGTTCCCGGAGCAGCTGCGCCTTCGACGGGAAGTGCAGGTAGAACGTCGTCCGGGTGGTGCCGGCCGCGGCGGCGATGTCGTCGATCGTGGTGGCCCCGTAGCCCTTGGCCTCGAAGCAGCGGAGTCCTTCCCTGAGCAGCAGCTCACGGGTCATGCGCTTCTGGGCCTCGCGGAGACTGCTCACCGCACGAGGATAGGTCGACAGCGAGCAGCGGCACCGTTCCGCGCATTCATCTCCTTGGCAGTGTGCCAAGTGAACGAACACGATGTGGGCCGGTGGCGCGCCGGGGCGGACGTCCGCCGAGGACCCCGGCGGACGTCCGGCTCAGGCGTCGGTGGGCAGCGCGAGTGACTGCGGCGTGAACATCGGCGGCTCCTGGTCGGGGGTGAGCGCCGTGGGTCCGTACAACCAGTCCACGAAGCCGTAGTCCTGCACGTCCCGCCGGCGCAGCAGGTGGTTGCGCGCCTCCCGCTCGGCGCCGGTGAGGTGCCACAACTCGCCCCAGGCGCGGGCCGTCGTCTGCACGCGTCGGCAATGCTCCGGCCGGACGGCGTTGTAGGCGGCCAGCGCGGCGTCCCAGTCCAGGCGCCCGGTGGCGAGCTGGGCGCCGACGTGCTCGGACAGCACCCAGGCGTCCTCGATGGCCATGACCGCGCCCTGCGCCAGGTACTGCAGCGGCGGGTGCGCGGCGTCCCCGGTGAGCGCGAGGCGGCCCTGGACCCAGTTCGGAATCGGGTCGCGGTCGAACATCCGCCACCAGCGGTCCCGCCACATCTGCGGCAGCCCGGCCCGGACCTGCTCGCAGGTGTCCTCGAACGCGGCGTCCAGCTCGTCGGGCGTGCCCCAGTCCTCCTGTCCGGCGAGGGCCTTCGGCGACCGGAACACCGCCACCTGGTTAAACATCTCGCCCTGCCGCAGGGGGTACTGCACGAAGTGGCAGTGCGGCCCCACGTACACGACCACGTCGGTCATCGACACGTCCATGGCGGCCACCTGCCCGGCGGGGATCGCGCCGCGGTAGGCGACGTAGGCGGAGCTGACCGGCTGGTCGTCGCTGAGCATCGGCCGGGCGACGGAGTTGAGACCGTCGGCGGCCAGCACGACGGGGGCGATCTCCCGGCCGCCGCCGTGGACCACTGCCACGCCCTCGGGCACGTGCTCGTAGGCGGTCACCGCCGTGTCGTTCACCAGGTCCACCCCGGCCCGGCGGCACGCCCGCAGCAGCGTGCCGTGCAGGTCGCTGCGGTGGATCACCACGTACGGGGAGCCGTAGCGTTCCCGGGCGTCGGCGAGGTCCAGGCGGGTGAGCACCGTGCCGTCGACGGCGTCCTTCATGACCAGGTTCTCCGGCGGCACGCCGAGGGTGAGCACCTCGTCGAGCAGCCCCCAGGAGTCGAGGATCCGGGTGCAGTTGGGGGCGATCTGCAGGCCGGCGCCGACCTCGCCGAACTCGGCCGCGCGCTCCAGGACGCGGACCCGCAGACCCTTCAGCGACAGGGCCAGGGCGTTCGAGAGGCCGCCGATGCCGCCGCCGACCACCAGGACGTCGGCGTCGGCGGTGCCGTTGCCGTTGCCGTTGCCGTTGCCGTTGCCCATCAGTTCCCTCCCAGGGTGACCGGGTCCGCGACGACGGTGTTCTGGCAGCGGCCCAGGCCGGCGATCTCGGTGCTGAGCTGCTGCCCGACCTCCAGGTAGCGGGCCGGCTTGCGGGCGTGGCCGACCCCGCCCGGGGTGCCGGTGGCGAGAACGTCACCGGGCCGGAGGGTGCCCATCGTGGAGACGTACTCGACCAGGGCGACCGGGTCGAAGAGCAGGTCGCCGGTGGTGTCCTCCTGCACGGTCTCGCCGTCGACCTTCGTGCTGATCGCCAGCGCGGGCCGGACCCCGCCGGGCAGCTCGTCGGGGGTGACCAGGTAGGGGCCCAGGGGAGTGGTGGCCTCCCAGCTCTTGCCCTGCAGCCACTCTCGGGTGCGGAACTGCCAGTCGCGGCAGGTGACGTCGTTGAGCACCGCGAAGCCGGCGATGGCCCGCTCGGCCTCGGCGCCCCGCGCCCGCCGGACCGGGGCGCCGATGATGACCGCGAGCTCGCACTCCCAGTCGAACTCGCCGGTCTCCGGGGGCTTGACGATCTCGTCGTTGGCGCCGACGAGGGAGTCGGCGTACTTGCTGAACAGCGTCGGGTACTCGGGCAGGTCCCGGCCCATCTCCAGGATGTGGTTGCGGTAGTTGAGGCCGACGCAGATGACCTTGCCCGGTCGCGGTACGACGGGCGCGAAGGCCGCGCCGCGCACCTCGGCCGCCACCTCGGTCGCGGCCGCGGCCCGCTCCTGCCAGTTCGGGGTGGCGAGGAAGCTGCCCAGGTCGTCGGCGCCCAGGTCGACGAGGGAGTCCTCGTCCACCCGGACCGCCCGGGTCCGGCCCTCGAGGGTGCGGATGGTCGCCAGCTTCATCGGGTGCCCTCCTCGACAGCGACGCGGTCGAGGCGCAGGGCCTCGAAGATGGGGGCGTCGCTGAAGCTGAAGAGGTCCAGGGCGCCGGAGTCGGAGTCGGAGGCGCCGGCCTCCGAGCGGATCGACAGCGGCTGCCAGGACGGGACGACGAAGAGGTCGCCGCGCTCGACCCGCCAGGAGGCGTCGCCGACGGTGACCGTGCCGGTGCCGTCGAACACCTGGTGCACCGACGACCCGGCCTGCCGCCGCGGCGCGGTCTCGGTTCCGGTGCGCAGGCGGTGCATCTCGGCGCGGATGGTCGGCAGGACGTCGCCGCCGGTGGTCGGGTTGGCGAAGCGGACGGCGGCGTGGCCGGGCTCCACCGTGCCGGGGTGCCCCTCGGCCTCCAGCTCGAGCTGGTCGGTCAGGGCGGCGTCGGTGTCCGCCCACCGGTAGTTCAGCAACGGGGTGCCCGCCGTCGCGCCCGGCGCCGACACCGGCCGCAGACCGGGGTGCCCCCACAGCCGCTGGGATCGGGACCGCTCCGGCGTCGTCCGCTCCTCGGCGCTGATCCGGTCGCGGCCGAACTCGAAGAACTGCGACTCGGTGGCGTACTGGAACGGGATGTCCAGGCCGTCGATCCAGGCCATCGGCCGGTTCGCGGCGTTGTGGTGGGCGTGCCAGTTCCAGCCGGCCTGGGGAAGGAAGTCACCGCGGTTCATCGGCACCGGGTCGCGGCCCACGACGGTCCACACGCCCTCGCCCTCGACGACGAAGCGGAAGGCGTGCTGGGTGTGCCGGTGCTCGGGGGCGTCCTCGCCGGGCATCAGGTACTGGATGGCCGCCCACAACGTGGGGGTGGCGTAGGGCTTGCCGCCCAGCGCCGGGTTGGCCAGCGCGATGGCGCGCCGCTCACCGCCGCGCCCGACGGGGACGAGGTGACCGGCCTGGTCGGCCAGCCGCAGCAGGTTGCGCCAGCGCCACACGTGCGGCGCGGCCTTGGACCGGGGGTGCGCCGGCATGAGATCGCCGATCTCGGTCCAGAGTGGGACCAGCAGCTCCTCCTCGAAGCCGCGGTAGAGCTCCTCGAGCGCGGGCGTCGGGGTCGGCTGGTCCGGGGCGTCCACGGCGGTCAGCGAGACCGGGGACGAGAGCTGCTGGGTCATGACTGGGGTTCCTCCCGTGCGGCGGGGGCTCAGGGCGAGGAAGGGGCACGCGTGGCGTTCCGCGCCCCTGGCGGTGGATCACCTCAGCATGGACGCCCTTCTGTTTTGCGGGATAGGCTTTTCTACTGTGAAGAACAGGCCGCCGTACGCCATCGCCTCGGTCGACTCGGCGCTGCTGCTGGCGACGCTGCTCCAGCAGGAAGGGCCGCTGCGCGTCACCGATGCCGCGGAACGCCTCGGCGTCTCGGTTTCCACGGCCCACCGGCTGCTCGGGATGCTCGTCTACCGGGACTTCGCGATGCAGCTGCCCGACCGCCGGTACGGGGCCGGGCAGGTCCTGCGCGGCGCGACGGTCCAGCAGACGCCGACGGTCCGGCTGCGTGAGGTCGCGCTCCCGCACCTGCGGCGCCTGGTCGACGCCCTCGGGGAGACGGCCAACGTGATGGTCCTGGCCGGCACGCAGGTGCGGTTCGTCGCCACGGTCGAGTGCGACCAGATCCTGCGGGTCGGCGACCGCACCGGCCGGACGCTGCCCGCGCACCTGTCCTCGGGCGGCAAGGCGCTGCTGGCCATGCTCGACGACGAGGCGCTCGCGCCCTGCCTCGCCGCCGTCGACGGCGACACCGCGGCCAGGCTGCACCGGGAGCTGCGCACGGTCCGGCGCCGTGGGTTCGCGGTCAACGACCAGCAGACCGAGGCCGGGCTGACGGCGATCGGCGTCGCCGTGCCCGACCCGGCACGATCGGTCCGCGCCGCGGTCTCGGTGGCCGTGCCGACCGCCCGGTACTCGCGCGAGGCGCTCCCGAGGTGTGCCGCCCAGCTGTCGGGCGCAGCCGCCGGCATCGCCCGGGACCTGGCCCTCGGTTGAGCCGGGAGCACGGCGCGGGAGCGGGGGACCTCTCTCAGTCGTCCTGCCGGCGGCGCACCATCTCGGCGATCCAGACGGGCGCGAACGGAGACGTGCAGTTCGGCGGAGTGGGGTAGTCCTTGAGCACCTCCAGGCGCTCACCGATGTCGATGGCTCGGGCGCGGTGCTCGGCGTGCTGGATCCCGATCTGCGCCAGGCAGTCGTTCATCGACCACTGCAGGCGGTCCGGGGCGTTCCGCATCGTCGCCTCGATGACGTCGAGCAGGCCGGCCAGCTCGAGGCCGGCGGGTCGTTTCGCCACGCGTTCGGTGGTCAGCGCCCAGCCGGCACTCGCCACCACCGGATCCGGGTCGGCCGACCAGGCCACGCGGAGCTCCTCGGCGTGCGGGCTCTTCTTCACCACGTAGTTCACCAGCCAGTCGTGCACCTTGGGGGCGCGCGACTGGCGCACCATGACGTCCAGCTCGTGCTGCTCGAACGCCTTCGGGCGGCAGATCAGGATCGCCAGCAGTCTCGCCGCGGTGTCGTCGGTCTCCCAGAGCCGGCGCGCGAGTTCCTGCTGCGTCTTCAGCTGCTTCGCGAGCGCGCGCAGCCGGCCGAGGTTCACCCCGTGGTCGTCACCGTGCCGCTCGTTCACCGCGCGTGCCCTCGGGTCCTCGAGCGCGGCCAGCTCGGCCAGCACCTCGGCCACCGTCGTCCCGGTCACCGTCGTCCTGGCCACTTCGGCCTCCTGTCCGTTCCGTGCGGAATGCATCCTGCGAGGCGAGCACGCCAACGACCCGGCCGGGCAGCGGTGCGGTCCGGCTGCAGGACGCCGTCCAGGCCCCGGAGCGTATCGCCGGCGCATCCAGGGGCGGTGAGCTGCTTCGCTCACCGGGGCGGAGCCCTGCCCACCCTCCCGGTCGTCCGCCTCCGGCTAGTCGCCTCCGGCTATTCCGCCGTCGCCGTCCGCGTCGTGAACGGCAGCACGAGCCGCGAGAGGTCGGGGCGCGGGCGACCAGCCCGGGCGTGCCCGGCGCGGGGGAGGACTGACCGCTGAGCGGCTGCGTCCGGGCAGGGTCCCGCGGTCAGCGTGCGGCCCCCTCTGCCGTGGTCACCGCCCGGCGGCGTCACCTCGGTCGGGGCCCTGGGTCTCGTTCTCGGATTCCGCTCCCGGGGCCTGCGGGTCCATGCGTTCGAGGCGCTGCCGGATCGCCGCGACGTTGAGCGTGAGGTCCTCGAGCGCCTCGACGGCGCGCGTGGCCAGCGCGAACGAGAGGTTCTCGCGCTGTCGGCCGGGACTGGGCTCGCGGCTGCCCAGCGAGGTCTCCGAGTGCTCGCGGGAACGACGCGTCGCGTGGGCCCACGGGTCGTCATCGCTTCGCTGATCGCCGAACATCTCGCGCAGCAACCGCTGCGCCCGTTCGAGGAACTCGCCCGGGTCAGGCCGGTCGGTGGCCATCCGTTCCCCTCTCAGCTCTGGTCGAGCGCGTCGCGCGGACCGGGGGTGGCCGTTCCGCGGCCACGCGACCAACCTACGACCACGAGCTCCTCCGCAGTAGCCCGCGGCGGCCGATCGACGTCCGGAGTCCGCGGACCCGGTCTCGGCACGCCACCGCCGATGCGGTACGCCTGCGCTCGTACGTCAGGGTGTGTCCGAGGGAGTCGGAAGCAGCCAGAGCCCGCTCGCCACCGCGCCGTACAGCAGCGCCGGGCCGGTGTGCGGCAGTCGCTTCCCGGAGGCTGCGCGTGCCTGTCCGTGGCGGAAGGCCGCCCGTTCGGCGACGAGGAGCGAGCCGATCGACCCGGCGGAGACGACGGCCACCAACGCGAGGACGGCGGCCTTGCCCCTGGCGGGAAGCGACCTGAAGACCGCCGAGGGTGCGGCGCCGTCGTCGGGCTCCTGCCCCTCGCGTGCGGTGGCCCATGCCGCGCGAAGCTCCGGCACGGATGCGGCGAAGGTGACGGCCGTGAGCCCTGCCTTCGCCCAGCCGCGCGCCGTGCGCGAGGACATGAAGTCGGGCGTGGCGTAGTACCCGGTGGTCCCGACTCCGGTGACCACGGCTGCGACTGCCCGGAACGGTGGTGGTGTGGTGCTCATGCCGCGATTGTGTCGTGCGGAAGCTGCCAGCAGCGGCCACCGCAGTTGCCAGGCCGGCGACAGGAGAACCTCCATGGGACCCAGCGGCCCTGGGGTCCTGCGTGGTCGGACTGGCTCATCGCCGGCTATCGCCGCTTGACGGCCGTGTGGTTCGCAACACATATTCGCCCAACTGCCGGGTGGAGTGGAGGCGTGCCGCGTGACCCATCTCTTCGATACGCGGCGGGTCGACATGTCCGACCGCAGGGACTACTGGCTGCAGACCGTCTGCCGGAACATCTTTCCTGTTGACTTCGATCCCCGGCTCGACGTCCAGCCCCAGGCCGCCATGGCGTGCACGAGCGTGGGGGCCTTGTCGATGCGCGAGGTGGTCGGCGGGAACCACGTCTACGTCCGGGACGAGGACCACGTACGCCGGTCGGACCCGGAGAGCTTCCAGGTCGGCATTCCGACGAGGGGCTCCTCCATGCTCATCCAGGACGGCCGCGAGGCCCAGCTCGACCCCGGCGACATGGTGCTGTGGGACAGCTCGCGTCCCTACACGCTGGTCATGGCCGAGCGTTTCCGTTGGCACGTCTTCCTGCTGCCGAAGCAGGACCTTCGCCGGTCTGCTGCCGAGCTGCGCTGCCTCACGGCGCGGCCCATCCGCGCCGGCACGGGCGGGGTGCCGGACGTGGTGTCGCACTTCCTGCTCGACCTGGCGGCACGCGGGCGTCAGCTCGAGGGAGATCCGTCTGCCGCGGTGCTCGGTGAGGCCGCCGGCGACCTGATCGGAACCCTGATCCGGTCCGAGTTCGGAATGCCGTGGCAGGTCGGCAAACCCGAGGACGTACTGCGCAACCGGGCGCGCCACTTCATCGCCGAGCACCATCACGACCCGGCGCTCAGCCCGACCCTGATCGCCGCGGCCGTGGGCGTATCGGTGCGAAGCCTGCACCAGCTCTTCCTGGGTTCCGACGAGACGGTCATGGACTGCGTCCGCGGCACCCGGCTCGCCGCGATCCACGCGGATCTCGCCGACCCCAGGCTCGCCCACCGCTCCATCGGGCGGATCGCGGCCATGCACGGGCTGCCCAACGCGACGGTGTTCGCCCGCATGTTCAAGAACGAGTACGACGTGACCCCGCGCGAGTTCCGGGTCGCCGCAGCCCTGAGCTGAGCACGCGCGATCGCTGGAGTCGACCCAGAGCGCAGGGTTCTCGACTCCCAGCGCGGGCTTGCCCTTCCGTCGTTGTCCTCGACGTGGCGGCCGTCACAGGCTGGGGCTCGACCCGCCTTCCTGTGGCGCGGATCGCGTCAGGAGGACCTGGTCCTCCGACCTACCGACGGGAGTTCCCCGCGATGTACAAGGTCGACATCGACACCGGCGGCACGATGACCGACGCCCTGGTCAGCGGCGAAGGCCGGGTGGCGTCGCTCAAGGTGGAAACCACCCCGCACGACGTCACCATCGCCTTCGTCAGCATCCTCGAGGCCGCGACCTCGGAGCTCGGTTTCGACAGCCTCCGCTCCTTCCTCGAACACGTGGAGGTGATCCGCTGGTCGTCGACGATCACCTCGAACGTGCTGGCGCAGCGGGTCGGCCCGAAGCTGGGCCTGCTGGTCACCGCAGGGCACGAGACCGACCTCTACGACGCCGCCGCAGCGAGCACCGTGATCGGGACCCTGGTAGAGGCCGACGACATCACCGGCATCGAGACCGACGCCTCGGAGCAGCAGGTGCGGCTGGCGGTGAAGTCGTTGCTGGACCGCGGCATCCGCCGCATCAACATCAGTCTTGCGGGGGCCTTCCCGGATGGCGCGGCCGAGGCCCGGATCGTCGAGATGATCGGGAAGGACTACCCCGACCACTTCCTCGGCTCCATCCCGGCGCTGGCCGGCACCGAGGTGATGCTGCGGCCGGACGACAGCACGCGCACGATCGCGTCCCTGATGAACGCCTATGTGCACCCCTCGCTGGCGTCGACGCTCTACCGCGCTGAGGAGATCGTTCGCGATCAGCACGGCTGGCAGGGCAACGTGCTGATCGGTCACATCAACGGCGGTATGGCGCGGATCGGGAAGACCAGGGCTTTCGACACGATCGAGTCGGGGCCCCTGTTCGGGACCTACGCCTCGGCGGCCGCCGCCGAGGAGTTCGGTGACGGCAAGGTCATCGCCATCGACGTGGGTGGCACCACGGCGAAGGCCAGCGCCGTCGACAACGGTCGCGTCGTGCTCAAGGCCGAGGGCGACCTGTTCGACATCCCGCTCAAGTTCGACTTCCCGCTGTTGCGGTCGATCGCGCTGGGCGGCGGATCGGTCGCCCGCGTGTCCGACGGGAGAGTCACGCTGGGGCCCGACAGCATGGGCGCGGCCCCGGGCCCTGCGGCGTACGGACTGGGCGGCCGGAACGCGACCATCACCGACGCTTTCGTCGTGTGTGGCCTGTTGAACCCGACCGAGTTCCTGGGCGGCAGGCGTCAACTCGATGCCGGGCGCGCACGCAAGGCCCTGGACAGGCACATCGGTGGACCGCTGGAGCTGACCACCGAGCAGGCCGGGCTGGCCGTCGTCGAGGCCGCCTGGGACACCGTGGCGCAGCTCGCCCGGGAGACGGCCGAGGAGGTCGGCTGGGACCCGTCGGCGTGCGTCGTCTACGCATACGGCGGCAACGGGCCGTTGTTCGCAACCGCCGTCGCCGACCGGCTCGGCGCCCGGACCGCCCGGTTCTTCGGATACGGCGCCGTCTACTCGGCGTTGGGCTCGGCCATCTCGGATGTGGTCCACGTGTACGAATCGGCGCTGACCGGAGCCGACCACCTCGCGAGCGCCGGTGCGGCCCTGGCCGCCGAAGCAGCTCGCGACCTGCGCGGCGAGGGGTTCGACCCGGACGATGCAGTCCTGGAGTGGGAGCTGCGATCCGATACCGCAGCCACCCGCGGCCGCGGTGGCGATCCCCGAGCACTCCTCGACGGTCTCGACGGCAAGCCGACCCTGGTCCGCCTGACCGCCCGCTACCCCCTGCCGCGGATCGAGCGCCCGGAGATGGTGGGCAACGGCGCCGGACAGACGACCAGCCGGACGACCATCCACGGGGACACCCCGTGCCACAGCCCGACCGCGGTCGTCGGCCGAGAGCTGTCCGGACCGTTGGTCGTCGACGGATCCAGCTACACCTGGCTCGTCCCGCCGGGGTGGCGTCTCGCAACGGATGCACGCGGAGATGCGTCTTTGACCCCCGAAGGGATCTCGTGATGGGCACACTGCATTTCGCCGAGTACATCGACGCCAACCTCGACACCGAGCGCTGGTCCTGCCACGAATGTGGTCAGGACCTGGGTGACCTTCGCGGCAACTACAAGCGCGGCCTGCTCGTCGCCGAGCGGGACCCACGTGAGATCCACGAACCCGTGCTCGAGGGCGAGTACACGTTCGCCCCGAAGAGCGACTGGATCCGGATCATCGAGTTCTACTGCCCCAGGTGCGGCCGGCAGGTGGAAACCCAGTACCTGCCGCCCGGTCACCCCCTCACCCAGGACACGGAACTGGACGTGGATGCGGTCAAGCAGCGCATCGCGGCCGGCGTGGTGCGCATCAACGACGACGGAAAGCTGGAGGCTGCCCGATGAAGGCCATCGACATCGACGTGGGTGGCACCTTCACCGACCTGGTGCTGACCTGGGACGACCAGCGGTACGTCGCCAAGTCGCCGACCACGCCCTACGACCTCTCGGTCTGCTTCCTCAACGTGCTCAACGCCGGCGTGGGCCAGCTCGGACGCACCCTCGACGAGGTGCTGCCCGAGGTCGAGGTGGTCCGCTACTCGACGACGGTCGCCATGAACCGGCTCATCGAGCGCAAGGGGCCCCGGCTCGGACTCATCACCACCGAGGGGCACGAGGACGCGATCCTCATCGGACGGGGCTCCCAGTGGACGGACGGCACCCGGCTTGCCGAACGCCGCAATCTCGCGGTGCAGTTCAAGCCGAAGCCGCTGGTGGAGCGGGACATGATCGTCGGTATCACCGAAAGGGTCGACTCGGCCGGGAGCGTGGTGCGCGAACTCGACGAGGACGACGTCCGTACCAAGCTGCGCGAGCTGGTCGACAAGGGCGCCCGAGCGATCGCGGTATCGCTGCTGTGGTCCTTCGTGAATCCCGAGCACGAACTGCGGATCCGCAAGATCATCCGCGAGGAGTACAAGGGCTACCACGTCGGCTACCTGCCGGTCGTGCTCAGCCACGAGGTGGTCGGCAAGGTCGGTGAGTACGAGCGCACCATGACCGCGATCCTCGACGCGTACCTGCAGACCAGCATCAAGTTCGAGCTGGAGACCACCTGGGACGAGTTGCGCAAGCACGGCTACACCGGCACGTTCCTGCTCACGCACAACACCGGTGGCAGCGCAGAGATCTTCAAGACCACCGCCAGCCGAACGTTCAACGGTGGCCCGGTCGCCGGTCTGATGGGCTGCTACCACATCGGTCAGGCGCTCGGGTTCCGGAACGTCATCGCATCGGATGTCGGAGGTACCAGTTTCGACACCGGCATGGTCGTCGATGCCTCGGTGCGAAGCTACGAGTTCCGGCCGATCATCGACCGGTGGATGGTCGGCATCTCGATGCTGCAGACCACCACCATGGGCGCCGGCGGCGGATCGATCGCCTGGATCAACGAGCTGCTCGGCGGACGCCTCGAGGTCGGGCCGAAGTCGGCCGGCTCCTATCCAGGCCCGGCCTGCTACGACCTGGGCGGCACCGACCCCACCGTGACCGACGCCGACGTGGTCCTGGGCTACATCGCCCCGGACGGCTACTTCGGCGGCAAGATGCCGCTCGACCGGGACAAGGCGGTCGCCGCGATCCAGACCAGGATCGCCGATCCGCTCGGCGTGTCGGTCGACGAGGCGGCGGCCATGATCCGTCGGATCGTGGAGAGCAACATGGCTTCGGCGATCAAGCGTGAGGTCCATCTGCGTGGCTACCACCCGGAGGACTTCGTCCTCTTCGCCTTCGGCGGCGGTGGTCCCACCCATGTGGCCGGCTATCGATCCGACGTGCCGGCGGCCGTGATCTTCCCGCAGGCGCCGGTGTTCTCGGCGCTCGGCAGCTCGGTCATGGACATCATGCACGTCTACGAGCAGAGCGGCCGGATGCAGTTCATGGCCCCGGTCTCCGAGGAGATCGTCGTGGACAGGGCGGCGTTCAACGCCAAGGTGGACACGATGATCAACCAGGCGCAGGTCGACCTGGAAGCCGAGGGCCTCGGTGACTCCGACCCGGTGTTCAGCGTGGAGCTCGACATGCTCTACGGCGGTCTGGTCCAGGTCAAGCGCGTGTCGTGCCCGGTGCTCAGGATCGATTCCGATGACGATGCGCAGCGGCTCTACGACGCGTTCGAGAAGGAGTTCTCCGAGGCGTTCAGCCCGCACGTGGTGAACAAGCCGGGAGGTGTGTTCATCGACGGCATCGTGCTCAAGGCGACCGTCGTCACCGAGAAGATGTCGCTACCGCTGCACGAGCTGCAGCCGGCCGATCCTTCGGCCGCCAGGGCCGGCACCAGGTCGGCGTACTGGCCGGAGTACGGCGAGCGACGTGACACCGACATCTACCGGTTCGACGACCTGGTTCCCGGAAACGTGCTCGTGGGTCCGGCCATCTCCGAGATGGAGTTCTCCACCATCGTCATACCCCCGGGGCAACAGATGCGGATCGACCAGCACGGCCTCGGCATCCTCGAAGACCAGGCGCTGACGGTGACCGCCAACGATGCAGCGGAGGTACGGGCATGAGCTACCCCACCAAGGAAGAGAAGCTCGCCGCGCTGAAGGTGACCGAGCCTTCCGAGTACGAACTCGGGTGCGTCGACCTGGTGAAGCCGGGCGACTACGAGATCGGCGTGCAGCGCACCAACGACATGGTCGACGAGGGCTACGAAGTGTTCATGCGGAGCTCGCGGTCATCGATGGGCGTCGCGGGTGACTCGATCGTCGCGATCTTCAATGCCCGGGGAGACCTGGTCAATGCGTCGGCCGGGACCTACCTGCACGCGATCATCCCCCCGATCGTGATCAAGTTCATCCTCAAGCGGTACTCGGAGAACCCCGGCATCAACGACGGCGACGTCTGGTACACCAACGACGCTCTCTACGGCGGCATCCACAACCCCGACCAGTGCGCGATCATGCCGGTCTTCTTCGACGGCGATCTGGTCGCCTGGACGGCCGCGCTGTCGCACACGACCGAGACCGGAGCGATCGAGCCTGGTGGCATGCCGCTGACGGCGACCTCCCGGTTCGAGGAAGGCATGAACCTCCCGCCGATGCGGGTGGGACAGAACTTCAGGATCAACTCCGACATCCTGGAGATGTTCGCCGCCTTCGGCATCCGGGCCACCGACAACGTGACCGTCGACATGCGCGCCCGTGCGACCACCTGTGACAGGGTGCGCGTCCGGTTGCTGGAGATGTTCGAGCGCGAGGGCAAGGAATTCGCGATCGGCCTGCTGCGCAAGATGCTGATCGAGGCGGAGGAGGGCGCACGCAAGCGAGTGAGCCACTGGTGCGACGGCGTCTACCGGAACGTGACGTTCAGCGATGCCGCGGGCCTGCAGCCGGGCCTGATCCGGAACTGTGTGATGACCATGACCAAGAAGGGCGACCACCTCGCCTTCGACTTCACCGGGACCAGTCCGGAGAACCCGTCGTCGTACAACGCGCACCCGCAGGCTGTGGTCGGCCACATGGCCAACTACATCTACGAGTACGTCTTCCACGATCTCCCGGTCAGCTCGGCCACCTTCCAGGCGGTCGACTTCATCTTCCCGGAGAACTCGATGCTCTCCCCGGACGCCCGGGCAGCCACCTCCAACTCGGTGATGGCGTGCACGGGGGTGATGAGCTCGGTGGCGAACTGCATCTCGCGGGCGAGGTTCGCCAGCGACGAGTGGACCCAGGTGGCGGCCAGTCAGGGCAATGGCGGGAACGCCATCGTCATCGCGGGCATCAGCCAGTGGGGGGCCAACTTCGCCGACATGATCGCCTACCCCATCAATACCGAGGGGCAGGGTGCCCGGGCGACCTCCGACGGCATGGACGCCTACGGCTTCCCGTGGTGCGGTTTCGGCCGGGCGCCCGACGTGGAGAGCATGGAGAACGAGTTCCCGTTGCTCTTGCCGTTCTCGTCGCACTGGAAGGACTCCGGGGGTGCGGGAAAGCACCGCGGCGGCGTCGGCACCGCCCAGCTCTGGGTCACCCACAACGTCCCGATGCTGTTCCAGATGGCGATCGCGGACAATTCCTCGATCCAGACGCCGCAGCCCCTCTTCGGCGGCTACTCCCAGCCCACGGTGCCCGGGATCGTGCTCGACGGCGTCGACGTCAAGGAACTCATGGCGAAGGCGAAGGCGGGGGCCGGCAGCATCAGCTTCGAAGGCCTCCTCAGCGGCGACTTCGGGGGACGGGTGGTCACCAGCCAGTACGGCAGCCAGATCCACCCGGTCCTCGACGGCCAGACCGTCATCGTGGGCCTGTCCACGGGCGGCACCGGATACGGTGATCCGCTGGATCGCGATCCCGCTGCGGTAGAGGTCGACGTCCGCAAGAACCTGGTGTCCATCGGGCAGGCGCACAGCCTGTACGGCGTGGTCGTCGACCCCACGAGCGGGCGGGTGGACGACGGGGCGACCACCGCGCGTCGCGCCGACCTGGTGGAGCAGCGTCTGGCACGAGGGGTGCCGTACGACGAGTTCGAGGCGACGTGGTCCACCAGGCGGCCCGATGAGTCGATCATGCAGTGGTTCGGCTCGTGGCCGGAGGGCAACGTGGTGAACCCGGTCATGCGGCCATGAGCAGGGCGGTCGTCCGGTCGTTGCTGGAGGGGGGCGAGGGCACCGTCGCGGTGCCCTTGGCCCTCGCTCCGGCCGCGCGGATCGCGGAGCGGGACTGGAAAGGGTTCCTGACCGATCCCACCCAGCTGGCCAATGGGTTGCGTGACCTGGTGAACGCGGTGAACCCGGACGGGGTGCCGCTGACGAGCGACGATGAGTTGCTGCGGGAGGCGACGGCCGGGGCCTGGTCACAGGGGGCGCACCTGCAGGCGGCTCAGGAGGCGGCCCGGAGGCTCCGGCAGACCCTGGGTGACCGGATGGCGCTGGTCGCGGTGCTGCCGGGTCCGGCTCGGGTTGCCGCGGCGACCGACAACGACCTGCCGGCGGCAGTGGGCCTGGTGCAGGCCCTGGGGGAGAGCCTGCTGGCTGCCGGTGCCGACGTCCTCCTGGTCCGGGACGAGGGGGAGTCGGACGCCGGGCTGTCGACATTGGCCAACATCGCCCGGTTCCACCGGGCGCTGGCCCTGGCCGTCGGGCAGCCGACCGGGGGGCTTCCGGAGGTCACCCGGCTACCCCTGCAGGCCCCGACGCCGGCCGAGGGAGTGGTGGTGACCGACGAGCAGCTACCACGGGACGTCGACTTCACGCTGCTGGAGGACTGGCTCGACGGCGTGCACGGGTAGCGCCGGTGCGCCGAGAGACCTGGGAAGGGCCCCGCTCATGAGTCACGCGACCGGCGAGCTCGTCGCCGACCCACCGCCCACCGTGGTGCACCTGCTCGCCTCGGCCGCGGAGGAGTCGCCGGGGGCCGAGGCCGTGGTGTTCGGAGAGGTCCGCCTCACCTACGCCGAGTACTACGAGCGGGTGCGCGCCTTCGCCCACGAGCTGCTCGAACGCGGCGTGGCAGGCAGGCGCGTGGCGACGGTCCTGGGCAACTCTGCCGACACGTGCATCGCCTTCTTCGCGGTACACCTCGCCGGAGCCCAGCTCGTGCCGGTCAATCCGCTCTACACAGATCGCGAGCTCCGCCAGATCCTCAGTGACGCGGAGCCGGTGCTCGTGATCGCCGACGAGTCGCTCGGCGCTCGGGTGGCGCGCCTGGCCGAGGAGCAGGGGGTCGAGGCGCTGCTGGTCGGCAAGGACACCCGGGGGCTTGCCACCGCCCCCGCCGAGCCCCCGGTGTACGACGCGTCGGAGCTGTCGCTCCCCGAACCCGACGCGCCGGCTCTGCTGCAGTACACCGGCGGGTCGACCGGCACCCCGAAAGGGGTGCAGCTGACCCACCGCGCGATCGCAACCAACGTGGCGCAACGCGAGGCATTGCTGCCCACCCGCTGCGGCGAGGAGCGGGTGCTCTGCGTGATGCCGCTGTTCCACTCCTATGCACTCTCCATGGCCCTGTACCTCTCCGCCCACTCCCACGGCTGCCTCGTCGTGCTGCCGCGCCACCACCCGGAGCACCTGCTGCAGACCATCAGGAAGGAACGGATCACCCTCTTCCCGGGCAACCCGACGATCTATTCGGGGCTGCTCAGCCACCCCGCCGCCGCGACCACCGACTGGTCCACCGTGCGCGCCTGCTACTCCGGCTCCGCGCCGCTCCCGGTGGAGACGCTGCGGCGCTGGGAGGCCCTGGTCGGCGCTCCGGTCGTGGAAGGCTACGGCCAGACCGAGGC
The DNA here is from genome assembly GCF_054780755.1 of Modestobacter lapidis. Classification (NCBI taxonomy): domain Bacteria; kingdom Bacillati; phylum Actinomycetota; class Actinomycetes; order Geodermatophilales; family Geodermatophilaceae; genus Modestobacter; species Modestobacter lapidis. The sequence goes on from NZ_BAAGVS010000001.1 coordinate 340,212, forward strand.
CGGCCCGGTGCTCACCTTCAACCCTGCGGAAGGCACCCGTAAGGCCGGCTCGGTCGGCGTCCCGGTGCCGGGGACGACCGTCCAGGTGGTCGACCTGGCCGCCGCCGATGTCCCGCTGGGGCCCGGCCAGGTCGGCGAGATCCGTGCCCGAGGTCCGCAGATCATGTCCGGCTACCTCAACCGGCCGGTAGAGACCGCCGAGTCGCTGCGCGACGGATGGCTCTACACGAGTGACATCGGGGAGTTCGACGACGACGGCTACCTCTACATCCGCGAGCGGAAGAAGGAGCTGGTCATCGTCGGCGGGTACAACGTCTACCCGCGCGAGGTGGAGGAGGTTCTCTTCTCGCACCCCGACGTCATCGATGCCGGTGTCATCGGCGCACCCGACGACTACCGCGGGGAGGGGCTCCAGGCCTTCGTGGTCCTCGCGACCGGCAGCGCAGCATCCGCCGAGGAACTCCGGGAGCACTGTCGCGGCAGACTCGCCAAGTACAAGGTGCCGACGCTGGTCCGGCTGGTGCAGCAGCTACCCAAGACCTCCGTCAACAAGACCGACAAGGTCGCCTTGCGGCAGGAAATGACCTCATGAGACCGGACCGACCCGCCCAGGCACGGTGAGACCGGCCCCTGGCCGCGTGCTCCGGTCGACCCCCGGGTGATCCGCGGCTACGTGGCGGCGGAAGCCGTCACGAGCTGCCGGAACTGCTCCGCGGTCATCACGTGCGCCGTGGAGAAGGAGAGGATGGACAGCGTGGCGCGGTGGACGTCGTCGGCCGACATGGCGCCCCAGCCGACGTCCGGATAGTCGAAGGTGCCCGTGGCGTCGGACAGGAAGGCCACCTTGTAGTTGTGGAACATCGCGTCGCGCGCGGTGGCGTGGCAGCAGTTCTCCGTGGTCGTCCCCGAGATCACGACCGAGTCGATTCCCCACTCCCGGAGGATCAGGTCCAGGTCCGTGGCGAAGAAGCCGCTGTACCGGTGCTTCTTGATCACGTGCTCGCCGGGCGCCGGAGCCAACGCCGGGAAGATGTCCGACCCGGGCGTGCCATCGATCAGTGCGGCGCGCTGGTCGATCGGCGGGTAGAGGTCGTCGTACAGCCCCATGTCCGAACCATCTCGGCGGTGGACGTGGGCGGTGTAGATGACCCGGATCCCGCTGTCGCGGCAGAAGGTGAGCGTCTGTGCCAGTTCGTCGACCATCGCCAGAGCCTGCTTGGACTGCAGGGCCGCTCCTTCGGCGACGAAGTCGTTCTGCATGTCGACGACGACCATGGCCGTGCGGGCCGGGTCGATGCGGTCGAAGCTGTAGGGCACGGGGGCCTCCGGGCGGTGATGGAAGGGGACGCAGCCAACCGGCCGACGAGATCGGCGCGGGTGGTCCCTCGGTGTCGGATCGCCACAGTGTGACAGCGGCCACTGACGAGGCGCCATCCTCCGTGGTGCTTTCCGGCGGCGCACGACCTGACCCGGCTGACCTGTGCCGTGGACCGGCACCGCTGGAGCGGGGCGGCCCGGGGTTCCCAGGGCGCCGGCCCGCGGCGCGGCAGTCCGCGGCGAAGACCGGGCAGCCGTCAGACCGGGCCCGTGAGGGCCGGCCCGCCGTCGGCGAGGAACGCCTGCAGTGTCCGCGCCGGCCGTCCTGTCACGCGCTCGACCGTGTCGGTCACGCCCGTGAAGATGCCGGCCTGCACGCGCTCGAACGTGAGCACGGAGAGCTCCCGCTCGAAGCCATCGGTACCGGCCACGGCCTCGCCGATCGACACCTCCCGGTGGACCACCGGGTGCCCGGTGGCTCGGGAGAGCAGCTCCGCCGTGCGCGGCAGCGAGAGGCTCTCCGGCCCGGTGAGCTCGTACACCCGACCGGCGTGTCCCTCGTCGAGCAGGGCACGCTCGGCCACCGCGGCGATGTCCCGGGCGTCGATCCAGGCCACGCTCGCGCCACCGCTGGCGAACGGCAGCTCGCCGGTGTCCACGAGCTGGTCGCGGTAGAAGCGGGGGTCGGTGAAGACCTGCATGAACCAGCTCGGCCGCAGGATCGTCCAGCGCCGGCCGCTGCTGCGTACCGCACGCTCGGCCCGCAGCGCCCACCCGTCGGGCGCCACCTGGCCCGCGTCGCGTTCGGACAGCAGGACGGCGTGGGTCGGGAGCGGCGTCGCGGCGAGGAATGCGCCGATCAGCTCCGGCGCGTCCGCGCGATCGGGCCGGACGAGGTACACGGCGTCGATGCCGTCGGTCGCCGCGGACCAGCGGGACGGCTGGTCCCACGAGAAGTCGGTCGGCCGCACGCCGTCGATGTCGACCGTGGCCGGACTGCTGCTGCCGCCGAGCACCGCGACGCCGGGTCGGGCGACGAGCAGCTCCGCCAGGGGGACGCCGGTCTTGCCGCGGACCCCGGTCACCAGGATGCGGGTCACGGCAGCTCTCGGTGCGGACGCGTCACGACGAACCCTCCGGTCGTTCGAGGAACGGGAGCTCCGCAGGCTCATGCCAGCACGGCCGCGCGAGCGGATCGACCGAGGCCGGTAGCCCCGTACCGGTCGTCCCTGGTGGCCATCCGACCACGGCCGGGTCCAGCCGGGGAAGTACCCACGGGAAGGACTGCACGAGGCCGCCCGGACCGGTCAACGGAGACGCCTCGTGGTGCGCACCGCGGCAGGATGCCCCGATCCCCACGGACAACGACCGCGCCGGGTTCATGCCGATGTCCGTGCGGAAGCCCTACGGTGCGGCGGCATGGTGCACCGATCGACCCTCGTGGCCGTCTCTACGGCCCAACTGGCCGCCCAGGTGGCCGGCCACGTCGTCGCCGTGCGGCGGCGCAGGCACTTCGACGTCCCGCTCATGACCGGGAGTCCTGAGCACCTGGTCCGCGACTGGCTGTGGTTCGGCACGGCCTACAGCGGACCTCCGTACCTGCTCGGCCTCCAGCTGTGGGCCATCGCCCGGTTGCTCGGCGGACCGGACGACCGTGCGCGCTGGGTGCTCCGGTGGCTGGGCACTGGTCTGACGCTGGGCTACCCGAGCGAGCGGTGGAACCGGGTCCGGGTCAGCCGTGGCGGCCTCGACCTGCTCGAGACGCCGATTGTTGCGACTGGGTGGAGCTGCGCGATGGCGATGGCCGTCCTCGCCCGCCGCTGACGGGGGCCCGGAACCCGCTGCCTCCGATGGGGGCGCCTCCTGTCGTGGGCCCGCCGCGGGGTCCACCTCGATCCGGGTCGGCGGCTGCGGATCCGCGTCGCCGGCGGGAACGAGGGCTGCTCTCAGTCCTCGATGACGTCCCGCCCCTGCGCCCGCAGCACTTCCAGGTTGTCCAGCATCCCCTTCAGCGCCTCCGGGGCGTGCCCCTCCCAGCTGTCCACCTCGCCGACGACGCGCAGCGGATGGCGGGTGCGGTAGGACCGTGTGGGGTTGCCCGGGAATCGCTTGTCGGTCACGTTCGGGTCGTCCTCGAAGGGGCCCAGGGGCTCCACGACGTAGATGTGTCCCCGCTCGTCGCTCCCGGCCAGCGCGGTCGCCAGCTCTGCTCCCCAGGCGGCTGTGTCCACGAGCGCGGTGAAGTAGATGTTGTTCGACACCCGGCCCGCCTGGAAGTTGGAGCCGTGGCCGGGGATCAGCTCATCGCCGGCCTCGAGCGTGGCCTTCGTCCCGTGGTAGAAGGGGCCCCCGATGTGCGCGCAGCGTTCGTAGGTCACGGCGACGTGGGAGTCGCTGTTCAGGTCCATGGCCGTCTTCTCTTCAGACATCGTGGTCAGCCGCTCTGCTCCGGCGTCGGCCAGCACGCTCTGCCGCACGACGGGCGGCGGGCCGTGGGGCAGACCTCGAGCCGGAGACGAGCGTAGTTGCGTCCAGCAGCGACCGGAGGACCTACGCTCGTCAGCTCGCCAGGAAGGAGACAGCGAGTGGCCTACGATGCTGAGCTCGCAGACCGGGTTCGCGCCCTCGTCTCTCACGAGAAGAACGTTCGTGAGGTGCAGATGTTCGGTGGCCTCGCGTTCATGGTCGACGAGAAGATGGTGGCCTGCGTATCTGGCGGTGGCGGCGCACTGCTCGTGCGCGTGTCCCGCAGCCGCGATGCCGAGTACCTGGGGGTGGCAGGGGCCCGCCGGGCAGAGATGGGCAAGGGCCGGTCGATGGGGGAGGGGTGGATCACCGTCGACGAGGATGCGCTCACGGAAGACAGCGCCCTGCACTTCTGGATCGACGCCGTCCTGGAGTACAACGCCGAGTAGACAGCAAGGCGTCGAGCGAACGGACTGGGCGCCGCGCCCGAACCATCCGGCAGATCACGCCACGCGAACCCGCACGGACGCTGTCGGCTGCTGCGGCCTCGGGCTGATGAGGCTAACGGGGAACGGGGAAGGACCGGTCGCCGAAGAGGATGCGGCGGGCCGCTGCCCGCCCGGGCGGGGTGCGCAGCACACCGAACGCCGCCGCCGCGACGGCGGGCGTGCGCACCTGGGCCAGCCCCCGGCGTAGCAGGAGCCGCCCCCGGAACCGGGCGCGCAGGACGGCCCCGTCGTAGTGGGCCAGCGCGTCGGGGCGCCCGGCGCGCAGGGCGTCGTGCAGGACGTCGGCAGCGAGCTCCGACAACCGCAGACACGGATCGAGTCCGCCCGCCGTGAGCGGGGAGACCGCTCCGGCCGCATCTCCGACCAGGAGACCGCCGGCGCAGCCGATCCGGCGCAGCAGGCCGCCCACGGGGATCGGGCCCCCGCGCCGCTCGACGTCGTGCGGGCGTTCGGCGACGGGCAACCCGGGCGCCGAGGTGCCGAACCGCTCCAGGGCCGAGCGCATGCCGCCGGGGAAGCGGTGGGCGTAGCCGGCGACGCCGACGTGGGCGTGCCGCCCGTCGTTGACCACCCATGCCAGGTAGCCGGGCGCGAGCGAGGGGTCCAGCACGCAGTGGAAGGTCGGAGGCCTCTCGTGGCCGGAGACCTCGAACACCTCCTCGGCACCGATGAGCAGGTGGTCGTTGCGGTCGAGGGCGAGGTCGCGGGCGACCTTCGAGCGGGCCCCGTCCGCGCCGACGACGAACCGTGCCCGCACCCGGGTCGGCCCATCCGGCCCGGCCAGGAGGAAGGCGTCGTCCCGCCGGCCGGCGTAGCGGGTGCCCAGCGCGATCCGGACGCCGGCGTCGGCCGCGGCGCGGGCCGCGGCCACGTAGAGCGGCGCCATGTCGCCCACCCGGTACTCGTCGCGATCACTGACCAGGGTCACCGGCCGGCGCAACCCCGGCGGGTAGAGCACCACACGCCGGATCGGTGGCCCCAGGCACTCGGCGGGCAGCGGAAAGTCATCGAGCGTCTTCCGGACGAAGATCCCCGTGGTGCGGATCGCGCCGGTCAGCGACGGCCGCCGCTCGACCAGCAGCACGTCGTGGCCGCCCTGCGCGAGCAGCGTGGCGGTGTGCAGGCCCGCGAGCCCGGCACCCACGACCAGCACGTCGACGCCGGTCACCGGTTCGCGTCGTCCCGGGCCAGCCGCAGCCAGCCCAGCAGCAGGGCTCCGCCCGCCCAGCCGAGCAGCGAGACGACCGACGAGGTCTCGGTCATGCCCGGTACCTGGCCGAGCAGGAGGAACGCCGCGCCGGATCCGGGCAGGACCTCGGCGAGCGCGGACATCCACGGGTAGCCGAACTGCGGCAGCAGCAGGGGGAGCACCAGCATTCCGAGGAACACGGTGACGAGAGCGCCGGCCGTGGTGCGCAGCAGGAAGCCGAGCCCGACGGCGAAGGCGGCGCCGGCCGCGACGACGAACGCGATCGTGCCCAGCGCGTCGAGGCCCTCCCCGACGGGCAGGGTGAGGCTCGGGCGGGCCGCGGCGAAGGCTGCGAGGGCCGAGCCCGACCCCAGCAGGATCCCGACGCTCGTGGCTCCGCCCACCGCCACGAGCGTGCGGGCGAGGAAAAGGACCCCTCGCCTGGGCGTCCACTGCAGCGTCGGGACGATCCCGCCGGTGGCGTAGTCGGACGTCACCGCGATCAGGGCCAGCGCGAGGAGCGCGAACTGCGCCGGCATGGCCGCGACCGGTGCCACCGCCCAGGCCGGGTCGCCCTGGGGCGCAGGCGCCTCGGCAGCCGCCTCGAAGCCGGCGATCGCACCGATCCCCACCATCGCGACGGCGGCCGCCGCCAGGAATCCCCAGGTGGCCCTGACCGTCCACAGCCGGGTCCATTCGGCGGCGCACGTGCGGATGAGCACCCGCCCGGTGGAGACGCCGCCGCGCGGGATGGCAGTGGCCGACGGAGCCGTCACCGGGCATCCGCCGTCGTCGCGGGAGCGGCCCCGGCCGCACGGCCGTGGAACTCCACGCTGTCGCCGGTCAGGTCGAGATAGGCGTGCTCGAGGGACGGGCGGACCTCGGAGAGGTGATGGAGCGGGATGTGGGCGTCATGGGCGACGTCGCCCACGTCATGGGCAGTCCCGTCCTCGATCTCCAGTTCGTGGGCATCGATCCGCGCCACCGTGAGGCCGCGCTCGCGCAGCCGGGTGAGGAGTGCGTCGGCCTGCGAACTGCGGACCCGCACGCGAAGGTTGCCCAGCCCGCGGAGGATCTCCTCCGTGCTCGCGTCGGCGATCAGGCGGCCGCGACCGATGACGACCAGCCGGTCCGCGGTCTGCTCCATCTCGCTCAGCAGATGGCTGGAGACGAGCACGGTGCGGCCCTCGTCGGCGAGCCGGCGGAGCAGGCCGCGGATCCAGCGGACGCCGTCGAGGTCCAGGCCGTTGACCGGCTCGTCGAACAGCAGCACCTGCGGGTCCGCGAGCAGCGCAGCCGCGATCCCGAGGCGCTGGCGCATCCCCAGCGAGTAGCCCTTGATCCGGCGGCGGGCCGCGCGGTCGAGTCCGACCTGCTCGATCACCTCCTGCACCCGGCGCTGCGGGATGCCGTTCGTCCGGGCAGCGACCCGGAGGTGGTTGCGTCCGGTGCGGCCCACGTGCAGGGAGCCGGGGTCGAGCAGCGCACCGACCTCGCGCAGCGGTTCGCCGAACGCCGCGAACCGCCGCCGGTTGACGAGCACCTCTCCCGCGGTGGGCCGGTCGAGGCCGAGCATCATGCGCATCGTCGTGGACTTCCCCGCCCCGTTCGGCCCGAGGAAGCCGGTGACCTTGCCGGGCTCGACGTCGAAGCTCAGGCCGTCGACGGCCAGGGTGTCGCCGTAGCGCTTGGTCAGGCCACGCACCTCGATCATCGGTGGGCCTCGTACGGGGTCTGCGACGCGCCGTGGTTGTCCTCGACCCACTCGAGCAGGTCTCCGGGCTGGCACTCCAGCACCCGGCACATGGCTTCCAGCGTGCTGAAGCGCACCGCCTTGGCCCGCCCGTTCTTGAGCACGGCCACGTTGGCCGGGGTCAGCCCGACCCGTTCGGCGAACTCGCCCACGCTCATCTTCCGCTTGGCCAGCTCGACGTCGATGCGTACGACGATGGGCATCAGATCACTGCTTCCATGTCGGACCGCAGGTTCGTGGCCTGCCGGAGCAGCGCGCGCATGATGACCATGAGCAGGCCCAGGACCGCTCCGACGAGCAGCAACAGCAGCAGCAGCGCCGGGAGCACCGGATCGTCGCTGACCTCGTCGATGATGAAGTAGTAGGCGCAGACGAGGGTGCCGAGGAGCATCACCCACCCGACGGCGATCGCCCACACGATCGCGTTCACCCACCGCAGCGCGCTCGCGCTGAAGATCCGGTCGTGCGTGACCATGGTCAGCAGCTTCCAGGTGCACACGATGACGATCTGGATGCACGCCAGCCCCAGCGCCGAGACCGCCAGCATCGCCCACCGCATGAACGACCGCTCCAGGGTCGGCTCGGCCAGGTCGGGCACCAACGCGGGAACCGCCCAGATCTGGGCGATCACAAGGGCCGCGAGGACGATCGCAAGCAGGATCCGGAGGGGGAGCACCACATGCCGCAAGTGGGTCATGCGATCGACTTTCGTCGATTAGCTATCGAATGTCAATCGACACGCCCTCGGTCATGGTGAACCATGCGCCGGGGCTTCGCGGACCGGGGGCTCGGGTGACGGGGGAGGGGCAGGTGACAGCCGGGGGACCACCGGCGGGGCGGTGAGCTCCTGGTAGGCGGTCGTGTGGGCGCGCAGGGCGCTGACCGCATCGGCGACGTCGGTGGTCACCCGGCCGGCCGCCGGTGCCGCCCGCTCGGCCTCCAGCACCGCTCCGCAGACGTCCGCGACCATGTCGAGGTACCTCCGGGCATCGGCCTCCAGGTCCGTCCGGCCGGCCGGGTTCGGAGCCAGCGCCCGTTGCCGCAAGAGTTGCTCGAGCCGGTCGCCCTCGGCCTCCAGCGACGGCAACAGGGCCGGAACGTCGCCGAGGTGCGCACCGGTGGCCTGGGCGGTGGACATCTGGTGGCGCAGTCGATCCCGGGCGCGGGCGATGTCGAGCTGGAGCTCCGCGGCAGCGCGCCGCGGGCCCGGCGGCAGGCGGCGCGCAGCGACGGCCGTGGCACCCCGTACGCCCAGCTGCCGGGCCCGGGCCACCAGCGGATTGCGCCGGACCCTTCTGAGCACCAGCCACCCGACGAGCGCGGCGACCACCAGGAGCACCAGGATCACGCCACCGAGGACGGCGATCATCGTGGGATCCAGCGAGAGCAGCCAGGACAGCTCGTCGTCGGCCCGGACGTCCAGGGCATCGGCGGGGCCGGTCGGCAGCGGGGTGGTCATGGGGCTCCTCGTCTCGGGCGGTGGACCGTCCGGCAGGGCAACGGTCGCAGTACCTCCGGCGGTTCCCGGGACGTCGCCCGACCGCGGCGCACGGTCGTGCCCCGCGAGGCCGCTGACGGGTGTCCGGGCGGCGACGTCACCGTCGGCTCGAGTGGCGCCACGTCCGGCCGTCCCGAGCGATCAGTGCGCCGGCCTCCGACGGCCCCCACGAGGCTGCCTGGTACAGCGGGATGGGCCGCTCGTCGCCGGCCCAGAACCGCATCACCGGATCGACGATGCGCCAGGACCGCGCCACCTCGTCGGCGCGGATGAACAGGGTGGGGTCGCCGATGAGTGCGTCGAGGATGACCCGTTCGTAGGCGTCGGGGGACTGCTCGTCGAAGCTCTCGTACGAGAAGTCCATGGAGGCCTTCTGCACCCGGAAGGCGTGCCCGGGCACCTTCGCGCCGAACCGCAGGCTCAGCCCCTCGTCAGGTTGCACGCGCACGACGAGGGCGTCGGGATCGAGCCCCTCGGCCGTGCCGGGGAACAGCGGGAGCTGAGGAGGGCGGCGGAACTCCATGGCCACCTCGGTGAGCCGCGCCGGTAGCCGCTTGCCGGTGCGCACGTAGATCGGCACGCCGGTCCAGCGCCAGTTCTGGACCTCCAGTTTCATGGCCACGAAGGTCTCCGTGGCGCTGAGCGGGTCGACGCCGGGCTCGTCCCGGTATCCGGGCATGAGGTCCTCCCGGGTGCCGCCGCGGGTGTACTGCCCGCGCACCGCGTTCGCGGCGATCTCCGCCTCCGCGTCCAACGGCTGGATCGCACGCAGCAGCTTCACCTTCTCGTCGCGGATGGCCTCCGCGTGGAACGAGGTGGGCGGTTCCATGAGGAAGAGGGAGAGGACTTGCAGGACGTGGTTCTGGACGATGTCGCGCATCGCGCCGGTGCTCTCGTAGAACCCGCCTCGCTCGCCGACGCCCAGGGTCTCGGCGACGGTGATCTGCACGTTGTCGACCCAGGTCCGGTTCCAGATCGGCTCGAAGACGGAGTTGGCGAACCGTAGAGCCAGCAGGTTCTGCACCGTCTCCTTGGCGAGGTAATGGTCGATCCGGAAGATCTGCTCCTCGACGAACGCGGACGACAGGTCCGCGTAGAGCTCCCGGGCGCTGATCTCGTCCCAGCCGAACGGCTTCTCGACGACCGCGCGGACGAAGCCCCCGCCGACGGGCGCGGACAGCCCTGCCTTGCCGAGGCTCATCGCGATCGGCCCGAAGAGGCGCGGAGGTGTTGCGAAGTAGTGGACCCGGTTGCCGGCGGTCCCGTGCCGGTGGTCGCATTCGGCCAGTACATCCGCCAGGCGCTGATAGGTGGCCGGGTCGTCGTAGTCCCCGGCGACGTACCGGGCGGCAGCCGCGAATTCCTCCCAGCGGTGGTTGTCGTCACTGGTCACGCTGCGGCGGCACAGATTCCCGAACTCGGCGTCGGTCATGGGAGTGCGTGCGACGCCGACCAGCGCTACCTCGGGAGGAAGGGCCCCATAGCCGGCCAGCCGTTCGAGTGCGGGTAGCAGTTTGCGGGCGGTGAGGTCACCGGAGGCGCCGAAGATGACCAGGACGCACGGCGGGGAGCGGCGATCCGCATCCACGTTCATGCGCTGTGAGCATGCCCGGATCGGACGAACACCGACAGGCCCTGCGAGCCGGCTCTGCCGCTGCGCCGCGGCGGCGCCTGACAGGAATGTGGGCGCGGCGGGGTGGACAGCCCTGCCCGGCCGCAGGTGCTGCCCGATCCCCGGTTCTGGCCGGACTGACGGCCGCCGGGCTGCCGATCACTCGGCGTAGAGCTCGTCGATCACCGCCCTGGCGAGCTCTACGGCCGGGGCGTCGCCATTGGGTGCGGGGGCGGTGGAGGTCCAGGTGACGACGGTGATGTCCCGGACCGGGTCGTGGCCCATGAAGGAGTTGGTGCCGGGCAGCTCACCGGTGTGCCCGTACACGGCCCCGAAGCTGGCCAGGCCGAGCCCGTAGCCGGGGCTGGCCGGGTCGGCCGGGTCCAGCGGCTGGACGCTGGCGATCCGCTGCTCCTGCAGCTGCGGGCTGAGCAGGCACCCGTCGACCAGCTCCTCCACGTAGTCGGCGAGGTCCGGCGCGGTGGAGATCCCGGCGCCCGCGGTCCACGCCCAGGAGGGGTTGGCGTCGGTGACGTCCATCGGCTCGAGGGTGCCGGCGCTGGCTGCGGCCTGGACCTCCGGTGCGAGCACGAGGCTGTCGATGGTCTCCACGTTCGTGCCGAAGGTGTAGGTCTGCGGGCGCGGTCGCGGGATCGAGGCGTCGGTCAGGGCCGGGAAGGAGGTCTGGCTCAGCTCGAGCGGGTCGAAGATCCGGTTCTGGAAGGCCTGCTCCACCGGTGACCCGGTGAGCTGTTCGATGATCACGCCCAGCAGCACGTAGTTGGTGTTGGAGTACAGGAACCCCTCGCCCGGGGGGAAGGCGGGCGGCTCGGCGAGGCCGATCGCGAGCAGTTCCTCCGGGGTCCACACCCGGCCGGGGTCGCTGTCCATCTGCTCGTTCAGTTCCAGGTCTTCGGTGTAGTTGGCCAGCCCGCTGCTCATGTCCAGCAGCTGGGCGATGGTGATGTTCTCCCCGTTGGGCACGTCCGGGCGGTACCGCGACACCGGGTCGTCCAGGCCGATCCTGCCCTCGTCGACCAGCTGCACGATCACCGTGGCGGTCCAGGTCTTGGTGTTGCTGCCGACCCGGACGTGGTCGGCGAGCGTGACCGGCTCGGTGCCGTGCCAGGTCCGGGTGCCCATCGTGGTGGCCCAGTCGCCGAGTTCGGGGGACCGCACCAGGACGACGGCGCCGGTGACCGCCAGGTCCCTCATGAGCCGGTCGAGTTCGGGCTGGACCGCCGCGGCGTACGCCGGATCCTCTGACGGCTCCGCCGCCCTACCCGGCGACGCGTTCGCCGGGGCGGGAGCCACGACCAGCAGGGCGACCGCCGCCGTGGCGATCGAGGCGGCCAGCGAACCGGGTGGCCGGGAACGACGCGATCCGCACGAGCGCTCTACAGCAGTCATGGTCGACCTTTCGATGGGTAGCCGGGCAGGGGGTGTCCGTGTGTTCGCACCAGGCCACTCGCCGGCCGGGTGCATCTCTGGGGAGTCACAGCGCCTGTTGGAACGCCGCGGCGACGGCCGCCACGTCTGCGCCGGCGTTCTGCAGACCGGTGGGCAGGTCGGGGTACGTCGCCCCGCTCATGGACAGCGAGAACACCAGCCGCTCGCCCCGCTCGGTCGTGAGGTAGCCGGCGAGACTCTGCACCTTGTAGTACACCCGGCCCGTGGTGGGGTCGACGTCGACGCTGGTCCCGGTCTTGGCCGCGACCTTTCCCCTGGCGGGATGGTCCTGACCCGTGCTCGCCAGCGTTCCGCTCACCCCGAGGACGGGCTGGTCGGCCGCGAGCTCCGCGCCCCAGGGTTGCGTCTGCGCCCACCTCATCCAGGCGACCATCTGATCGGGGGTCGTCGAGGCCGGGTCAGCGCCCTGCCCGTCGAACAGCACCACGTCCTCAGGAGGGACGCCGGCCCGGTCGAGCTGGTGGTGCACCGCCTGCAGCCCGTCGAGGCAGTCCGGCGAGCCGCCGTGCGCCGCGAGCAGGCACAGCAGGGCGTTGGCACCGGTGTTGTAGCTGGTCTCCAGGATCATGCGACCGAAGGCCTTCATCGGCGGGGAGGTCAGGGCAGCCATCCGGTGCTCGGGCGGGTATGAACCGGTGGGCGGCAACCCCGCCTGGTCGTTGGGTCCGACGGCGGAGGAGGTGACCGTGACCCCGGCGCGACCGAGTGCCTCGATGAACAGGGTTCGTGCCCAGGACGCGGCGTCCGGAACCCGGTAGATGGTGAGCTGGGACGTGCCGGCCGCGATGGTGCCGCCGACCGTGATCGAGGTGGGATCGCCGGGAGCGGGGGTGACGGTGAGCGACGTCGGCGTGCCCGCGTCGGTGGTGGTCACCGTCGAGGTCACGGTCACGGCCTGCGTCTGCGGGCGGAGGTCGAGGACGGCGGGCTGTCCGACCCCGGCCGCCGCCACCGTGATGTCCAGGATGTTGTCGTTGACGTAGATCGACGGTGCAGGTCCCTCCTGGCCCGCGAACGTGTTCCACAGCCGGGTGTCGATGACGACGTCGCCGGTGATCTCGGTGACGCCTGCGGCGGCCACCTGTCGGGCGAGATCGTCGAGGCCGGCCAACGGGTCGTCCGGGACGAACGCCGCGTTCGGGGCTAGGTCGCCGTAGACGTGGTCGATCGTGCTGGCGGTGAACGCGTGATCCACGCGGCCGTCCATGGCGCCGCGGCCGCCCATGGCGAGGTCCCCTGACGCCACCAGCACCAGGTCGCCGGCGAGGACGCCACCGGCCGGCTCGGCCGTCGCGTACACCGGCGTGGTGAGCGTGGCGTCGGTGCCCAGCGTCGCGTACGTGCTGCCGACGGTGAAGTTCTTCGCAGTAGACGCGGTGAAGACGAATTCCCCGGCACGGCCGGCCAGGACGACGCGACCCGTCTCCGCCTCGGCGACGGAGTACAGCCACCGGGCCGCCTCGAACTCCGGCTTGGCCATGATGGCGGCGGCCGCGGCGGGGAGCTCGCCGACCTGCGGCTGGATGCCGGGCGTGTGGCCCGGCAGGGCGGACGACTCGGTCGACGACGTGAACCCGGTGAGCAGGACGGTCGACACGAGCAACAGGACCGCGGCTGCTCGGCGCTTCATGTGGGAGACCATGGCGATGTCGTGACCGCCGGACAAGGGACCGGAGTGGCCTGGCCACCTGGACCTGGGTACAGGGTCCCGCGGGAGTCGTTGCCGCTGCGGGGCTGCCCCGGGCACGCGTCGCCGGTGCCATGCTGCACCGGTGGCGCGTCGGCGAGGTGTGCGATCGCCGCTGGCCCGGGCGCTGATGGTGAGTCTCGCGCTGATCGGCGCGTCCGGTGCCCTCGTCGCCGGCATCGAGATCGCCCTGCTCGCCGACCAGCGCGAGGACCTCTGGTGGCTGCTCGCCCTGTTCCCCGCCGGGGGGCTGGTCTACCTGGCCGCGGGGCTCGAGGCGTGGCGGCGCCGGCCGAGCAACCGGACCGGCCCGATCATGGTCGTCGGGGCTCTGACCTGGTTCGTCGTCGCTCTCGCCAACACCGTGACGCCCGTCCTGGTGGCCGTCGGCGTCGTGCTCGCCACCACCCCGCTCGCCGTGGTGGTGTGGCTGCTGCACGCCTTCCCGTCCGGCCGCCTCCGCTCGCGCACCTCCCGCCTGACGGTGGTGGGGGGTTTCGTGGTGTCGCTCGTTCTGCAGGTCCCGGGTTACCTCTTCGACCCGGACGCCAGCCCGGCGGGCATGCTGTTCGTCGCCCATCGGCCGGATCTCCTCGATGCCGGCAGCTGGCTCCAGCGAGGCGCGGGGATGGTGGTCATGCTGATGACCGCGTACGTGCTCGTCGATCGGTTGTGGGACGCGACGCCCGGCCAACGTCGAGTCCTGCTACCGCTGTACGCCTACGGGACCCTGGCTGTTCTCGCCACGCCGCTCGGACCTCTCCTCGGCCCGTCCGCCGGGCTCTCGGTCGCGCAGGTGGTCGGGCTGCAGATCGTCCTGCTGGCCGGGGTGCCCGTCGCGTTCGCGGCGGCGATGCTGCGCGGGGGGTTCGCGAGGACGGCGGAGATCCAGGAGCTGAGTGCCTGGCTCTCGTCGTCCGCCGCCACCCCGGAGCTGCTCGCCGCTGCCCTCGGGCGCACCCTCGGGGACGCGTCGCTGCAGGTCGTGTACGCGTCGCGGGACGGGCGCGCCTTCGTGGACGGCGACGGCGCCTCGTTCGACACGTCGGCGCTGGGCGAGCACCGCGACCTGGTCGACATCGAGCTCGGGTCGAGACGGATCGGCGCCATCGTCTACGACGCGACGGTCATCGACGACGCCGAGTTGGTCCGCGGGGCGGGTCAGGTGGCCGCCCTCGCCATCGACCACGACCGGTTGACGGCCGAGCTGCGGGCCAGCCATGCCGACCTGCAGCAGTCGCGCGCCCGCCTCGTCGAGGCAGGCGACCGGGCCCGGCAGCGCATCGCCCAGGACCTGCACGACGGTCTGCAGGTGGAGCTCGTCCTACTGGCGCTCGAAGCGCAGCAACTGGCTCGCATCGACGGGGCCGCCGACCTCCCCGGCGCGGCGACGCGCCTCCGCGTCGGCATCGACGGGGCCGCCCGGCACCTCCGGGGGATCGTCCACACCCTGATGCCGGCCGCCCTCGTCGAGCGGGGTCTGACCGCGGCCATCGAGGACCTGGTCGACCGCATGCCGCTGCCCACCCGGCTGGCGGTGGCCGAGGTCGACGGGCGCCTGCCGGCGACGGTGGAGCGGACGGCCTACTTCGTGGTCGCGGAGGCGCTGACCAACGCGGTCAAGCACGCCGCGGCCGACACGTTGACCGTGACGCTCGAGCACACGCCGACGCGGCTCGTCATCGGCGTGACCGACGACGGCGTCGGCGGTGCGACCCAGGAGGCTGGTGTGGGGCTGCACGGGCTCGCCGATCGTGTCGATGCCCTCGGTGGCCGGTTCACCATCGAGAGCCCGGCCGGCGGAGGCACCCATCTGCTGGTGGAGCTGCCGTGCGGGTCGTGATCGGCGAGGACGAGGCGCTGTTGCGCACCGGGCTCACGCACGTGATGCAGGCGGCCGGGTTCGATGTCGTCGCCGCGGTCGGAGATGCACACGCGCTGGTCCGCAGCGCGGAGGAACACGTTCCCGACATCGTCGTCACCGACATCCGGATGCCACCCGATCACAAGGACGCGGGCCTGCGGGCGGCGACGGAGATCCGACGGAAGCATCCCGAGATCGCCGTCCTCGTGCTGTCGCAGCACCTCCAGCGCGCCTACGCCGTCGAGCTGCTGGGCGATCGCCCGTCGGGCGTCGGGTACCTCCTCAAGCAGCGGATCGCCGACATCGACACGTTCACGGACGATCTCCGCCGGATCGCTGCCGGAGGCACCGTCCTCGACCCCGAGGTCGTGAGCCTCATGGTCGCCCGCGCCAGGGGGCACCACGATGCGCTCGACCGGCTGACCCCTCGCCAGCAGCAGGTGCTGGTCCTGATGTCCGAGGGCCGGACCAACGCGTCGATCGCCAGAACCCTGGCGATCACCGAGCGGGCGGTCGTGCAGCACACGTCCCACATCTACGACCAGCTCGACCTGGCGCCCAGCGATGACGACCATCGCCGAGTACTGGCGGTGATCCGCTACCTCTCGTCATGAGCGGCTCACCCGGCCGGCCCAGCGCGGCCGTGGCCGACACTTCCGGCGACGCTCCACCAGCCCTCTCGGCGTCAGCGGGCCTGACCGCCACTCGGCCGACTCGACACGCTGAGATCGGGCAGCGTCGACCGGCCGCGCCAGCCCAGCCCGTTGCGGTCCAGTGCCGCAGAAGCGTCGCCCGTTGGTGCCACGCGGTATGAGACGTCGGCCAACGGGATCCCGAGGTGCAGCACCTGAACGCTAGGTGCCACACTTGCCTGCGTGCCCACCACACGTCCGCGGATCATGGTGACCGAGACCGATGAACTCGCTGCAGCTCTGGACTCCGCGGCCTCCCGGTATCCCGGGCTGAGCCGCGCGCAGTTGCTCGTTCGCCTCGCGCTGGAAGGCCAGCAGGTCGCCCAGCGCGCGCAGGAAGACCGGCGACGTCGACGGCTCGACGCGCTACGGGAACACAGTGGTGCCCTCACCGGCGCCTACGGTGCGAACTATCTGGAGCAGTTGCGCCAGGAGTGGCCGGCG
The DNA here is from genome assembly GCF_054780755.1 of Modestobacter lapidis. Taxonomy (NCBI): domain Bacteria; kingdom Bacillati; phylum Actinomycetota; class Actinomycetes; order Geodermatophilales; family Geodermatophilaceae; genus Modestobacter; species Modestobacter lapidis. The sequence continues at coordinate 356,713 of NZ_BAAGVS010000001.1, forward strand.
TGATCGTGCTGGACGCCAGCGTGCTCATCGCCTACCTCGATGCCGAGAACGCCCAGCATCACCAGGCCGAGTCGCTGCTCGCCCGGGAGATCGACGACGAGTTCGCCGCCAACCCGCTCACGCTCGCGGAGGTGCTCGTCGGCCCGTCGCGAACCGGCCGCCTCGACGCCGCGCGTTCGGCGTTACGGGAGCTGGAGGTCGGGGAACAGCCGTTTCCGGCCGACACCGCTGTTCGGCTGGCCCGGTTGCGCGCCGACACGGGTTTGCGGATGCCGGATTGCTGTGCCCTGCTGGCCGCCCACGATGCGGCCGCGCGAGTCGCCGCGTTCGATGACCGGCTCATCCGTGCGGCCGAGGAGCTGGGGCTGGCCGCACTGCGCTCGTAGCCACCCGCTCGAGCTGGCGGGTGTGCATCAGCTGGTGTCCGAGGGGCGGGAGCCCACTCCTCCGGGCAGCAGCGGCCGGTCGTGATGTCGGCCACGGAATGTCCGCGCACAGCCGATCCACCACGACGGAGAAGGCCTGCGCCGATCGGTGGAGGCAGCTCCAGCCGGTCGATGGACGTCGCGGCGGGTTGGGCGTTGCCAGGGTCGTGCCATGCCACTGATCGAGGTCCGCGCCCTCCGCAAGACGTACCGCTCCACCGTGGCCGTCGAGCACGTCGACCTCGACGTGCACGAGGGCGAGATCATCGGAGTGCTCGGTCCCAACGGCGCCGGCAAGACCACCACGGTCGAGTGCATGGCGGGGCTGACCCGCCCCGACCGCGGCACCGTCCGCCTCGCCGGGCACGTCCCCTGGCGGGATCGCCGTCAGGTCACCGGACTCCTCGGCGTGCAGCTGCAGAGCTCGGGCCTGCAGGCCAAGCTGACCGCCCGCGAGGCCGTCGCCATGGTCGCGGCCTTCCACGACGCCCCGGCCGACCCGGACGAGCTCATCGAACGCCTCGGCCTGGGGCGGGTCGCCGGCACCCGCTACGCCAAGCTCTCCGGCGGCCAGCAGCAACGGCTGGCGATCGCCACCGCGCTGGTGGGCCGACCCCGGGTGGTGATCCTCGACGAGCTGACCACCGGCCTGGACCCGGAGGCCCGCCGGGAGACCTGGGAGCTGATCCGGAACGTCCGGGGGAGCGGCACCACGGTCGTCCTCGTGACCCACCTGATGGAGGAGGCCCAGCAGCTCTGCGACCGGATCACCGTGCTGGCCGGCGGCCGGGTGGTCGCCGAGGGCACGCCGGACGACGTGGTCGCCCGCTCGGCGAGCTCGACGGTCATGTCCTTCACCGCTCCCGCCGCGGTCCTCCCGGCGGACGTGCTCGCCGGGCTGCCCGGCGTCCGGCAGGTCGAGCGGCGAGGGGCCCGGCTCGAGGTGGCCGGGACCGACGACGGCGTCCTCGCGGTGCTGCGCGTCCTACAGGAGCGCCAGGTGGAGCCGGCCGGGCTGCGCGTCTCCGCCACCACCCTCGACGAGGCCTACCTCGCCCTCGTCCGCCGCCCCGACACCGACACCGCCCCCGCCATGGAGGAGATCTCGTGACCGTTCCCCGTACCGCATCGCCGGTCGCGGACCGCCGGGCCCGCCCCGGACGGGCCGTCCTCGCCGCGGAGACGCGGCTCTTCCTCCGCGAACCGGGGTCGCTGTTCTGGATCGTCGCGTTCCCCACGATCCTGCTCGTCGTCCTCGCGTTCGTCCCCGGATTCGACGAGCCGTCGGCGGACTACGGCGGCAGGAGCTTCCTGGACGCCTACGTGCCGACCTCCTGCCTGCTGGCGGCGATCATGGGCGGGATCCTGGCGATGCCGACGGTGATCAGCGCGTACCGGGAGCAGCACGTGCTCCGCCGGATCGCCACCACCCCGGCCCGGGCAGGGCACGTGCTCGGCGTGCAGGTCGCCCTGCACGCGGCCGCCGTCCTGCTGTCGATGGTGCTCGTCCTCGCCGTGAGCCGGCTCGCCTTCGGCGTCGCGCTGCCCGACACCCTGCCCGCCTGGCTGCTCGCCTACGTGCTCGCCGTCGTCGCGGTGCTCGGCGTCGGCGCCCTGATCTCGGGGACGGCGCCGTCGGTCCGGGCCTCCTCGACCCTGGGGATCGTGGCGTTCCTCCCGCTCATGTTCACCGCCGGTGTCTGGTACCCGGTCAGCGCGATGGGCGGCCTCCTCCGCGACATCGTCGCGGCCACCCCGACCGGCGCTGCGGCGCTCGCCATGGACCGGGCCCAGGCCGGGGACTGGCCCTCCCTGCTGCAGGTCTCCGTCGTGGCCGGCTGGGCCGTCCTGCTCGCCGTCCTGGCGGTGCGATGCTTCCGCTGGCAGTGAGCACCACGGAAGGATGGCTCGGGTGACCGACCTCGGGACCCCGATCGAGGTCCGGTGGCGCGCCCAGATGCGCCGCGTGCCCTATGCGGTGCTGGGCCTGTCCTGCGTGCTGGCGGGGTTGACCATGAGCCTGTTCGACCGTGGGCCGGCGGCCCTGGCGACCACCGGGGTGCTGGTCGTGGCCGTCGCCGGCGCGCACGCCTGGATGGTCGACCGACGGTGGGACCGCCGGGCCAGACCGGACCGGGGCAGCGAGCTCTACCTCCTCGCCCGCACCGGAGCCGCCGCCGTCCTGACCTGGATCAACCCCTTCTTCGCCGTCTTCGCCTCCCTCGGCTACTTCGACACGGTCGAGCACGTCCGTCGGCGGCTCGTCACCCCGGTGGTGCTGCTCACCGCTCTGACCCTGGCGGGTGCGCAGTCCGGCGGCCTGCCGCCCGCCAACGGGGCGCAGGCCACGGCGTTCGTCGGGCTGTTCGCCCTCAACGCGGGGGCGGCGCTGTTCTTCGTCCGGATGGAGCGGCACGAGCAGGCGGTCGCGGCGAGCCGGGTCGCGACCATCGAGGAGCTGGAGCGGACCAATGCCCGGCTGGCCGAGGCGCTCGCCGAGAACGCCGCCCTGCACGCGGCGCTGCTCCAGCGCGCTCGAGCGGCGGGCCGGCACGAGGAACGGGAGCGGCTCGCCCTGGAGATCCACGACACGATCGCGCAGAGCCTCGTCGGGGTTGTCACCCAGTTGCAGGCAGCCACGGACGACCCCGACCCCGCTGCCGTCGGGCAACGGGTCACGGCCGCGACCGAGCTGGCCCGCACCGCGCTCATCGACGCCCGACGGTCCGTCGAGGGCCTCATGCCTTCCCAGCTGGACGACGCGGACGCCCCCGCGGCGCTGGATCAGCTGGTCCGGGACTGGACCGCCCGCACCGGTGCGCGAGCCGAGCTGGTGGTCACCGGCACCGCTCGCCCCCTGCCCGACGACGTCGAGGCGGTCCTCCTGCGCGTGGCCGGGGAGTCCCTGGCGAACGTGACGCGGCACGCCCGTGCCTCGCGGGTGGGGGTGACCCTCTCGTTCCTCTGCGACGAGGTCCTCCTGGACGTGCGGGACGACGGGGTGGGCTTCTCCGCAGCCGTGGACGACGGCACCGGGCCGACCGCTCTCCGGTTCGGCCTGCGCGGGATGCGGCAGCGCGCGGAGTGGGTCGGTGGCGAGGTGGTCGTGGAGTCCGAGCCGGGTAGCGGGACGGCGGTCTCGCTCCGGTTGCCGGGGACCCGTGGCTGAGCGGCGCACCGTCCGGGTGGTCCTGGCCGACGACCACCCGGTGGTGCGCGACGGGTTGCGCGGCATGCTCGGTGCGGTGCCGGACGTCGAGGTCGTCGGCGAGGCCGGGGACGGCGTGGAGGCGGTGGCCGTGGTGCGGGCCACCCGGCCCGACGTCCTGCTCCTGGATCTACGGATGCCCCGGGGTGACGGGCTGGCCGCGATCGAGGCGCTGCGCGGCGACCCGGTGCGGGTGCTGATCCTGTCCACCTTCGCCACCGCCCGGGACGTGCGCGAGGCACTCGAGGCCGGGGCCACCGGCTACGTCCTGAAGGACACACCCCGGGACCAGCTGGTGACGGCTCTCCACGCGGCGGCGGGCGGAGAGTCGGTGCTGTCGCCGGCGGTGGCCACCCAGGTGGTCTCGCGACTGCGGCGCGGGACCTCGGGAGAACTGACCGACCGGGAGCTCGCGGTGCTGCGCCTGGTTGCCCAGGGCACGCCGAACCGGGCGATCGCAACGACCCTGTTCGTCAGCGAGGCCACGGTGAAGACGCACCTGGTGCACGTGTTCGCCAAGCTCGACGTCACCGATCGGGCGGCCGCCGTCGCCACCGCCTACGAGCGCGGCATCCTGCCCGGCTGACGCGTGGCACGTCGGAGGGCGAGTGGCGGCGGTGTCGAGCGGCAGGGGCGGGTCCTTCAGGGGGCGTCGCCCGTCAGTGCGAATCTCGTCGGCCCTCGGGGTCGGCTCGCGGTGGGTCCGCGTGCCGCTGCCGGTCGTCCGAGAGGTAGCCAGTGACGACTTGCTCGGCGGTGGAGGAGGTCGCGGAGAAGCCGGTGATCGCCGACACGAACTGGTCCCCGCTGAGGGTGGCGAGTTCGGTGTCCTCGACGGCACGGACGGTTGCCGTCCGCGGGACCGCACGAAGCAGCGCGATCTCGCCGAAGGCGTCGCCGGGGCCCAGCCGGCGGATCTCGTGCCCGTCGTCGATCACGGCCACGCGTCCGGATTCGACGACGAAGAACCCGTCGGCCGGATCACCCTTCCGGAACACATCGCGCTGCGCCGGCACACGCAACCTGCCCAGGCGCAGCGCCAGGCCCTCGATGGCCGGGACGGGCAGCAGGCGGAACATGCCGACCCGGCGCAGTAGCACGATCCGGTCGCGCCGCACGCCGATGTCCGCGTCGATCGCCCGCAGCGCCGCCCAGCGAGCGGTGACCGCCACCGGCAGGCTGCCGCCGGTGGCGATGAGGGTGCCTGTGTCGCCCAGCGTGGAGAGGACGAGCGGGATCGCCAGCGAGCCCAGTGCCAGCGCCAGCGAGAACACCGCCTCGGTCAGGGCGAGCACACGCGCCAGCGTCTGGTCGGGGACGAGTCGCTGCAGCAGCGTGAACCCGCTGACGTCGACGAGCGCGTTGGCGGCGCCGATGACGACGAACGCGCCGACCGCCACGGGACTGCCCGTCAGCAAGCCGATGAGGACGATCGGCACGCCCCACATCGCGATCCCGGCACCGAACAACGTGCCGAGTCGGGCGCTGCCCGCCGCGCCGATCGAGGCCATGGCCGCGACGAAGCCGCCGACCCCGAACGCCGCCCAGAGGACCCCGACCCCCGGGCGACCCAGGTCGGTGACCTCCACGGCGACCACCACCACCAGCACGGTCAGCGCGCCGCGGACCAGGCACTGCGCGCCGCCCAGGACGATCACGTCCAGCGCCCGTGGGCGTCGTCGCAGTTCGCGCAGCCCCTCGACCACGTCGGAGACCGCCCCCACCCGGTCGGCCGGCCTGTCGGCTGCGGCAGGGCGCGGCGATTCGTAGCGCAGTCGGGCAGCCAGCGCGCCGGCAGCACCGGAGAGCAGGGCGACCGCGGCGAACGCGGCTGCCGCGTCGTACCCCGCGAGCAGCGCGGCCGCGGCCAGGGGACCGATGAGCGCGGCCGCACCGTCGAGGATGGCCCGGACCGCGTTCACCGCGGTGAGCTCCTCCGGCCTGGTGCACAGCGTGGGGAACAGGGCCGCGAGCACCGGCCGGTAGGCGGCATGGCAGACCGTCGAGAGCGTCAGCAACGCATACACCACCGCCGGCTGATCGACGGCCACCGCGGCCCCCGCCGCGGTGACCGCTCGGAGCGCGCACGCGATCACGAGCAGCTGCCGGCGCGAGACCCGGTCGGCCAGCGCGCCCAACCAGGGGAGCGCGAGCGTCGCCGGCAGCACCCGGAGGAACCCGACCAGGCCCACGCCCGCCGCGCCGCCCTGGTCGAACGCGTACACCGTCATCGCGGACAGGAACAGGAACTCGCCGGTCCAGGCCGACAGCGACGACACCTGCGCGAGCCGGAGGTTGCGATTGCGCGCCACCGATGCCCACGCCTCGCGGTAGGACCCCGGCACGGCGCGGACGCTAACAGGGAAGTCGCTACGGGTACGTCGAGTCGGACGTGGCCTCTGCGGTCGGTGTGCGCGACGGAAATGCTGGCTCGCGCGCTCCGCGGGACGGTACGGTGCGCGCTCGACCGGCCGGCCGGCCCACAGGTCCATCCTCAGGTGCCGGCGGCAGCCTCGACGGTGATCGGTGGGCGTACGACATGTCTGTGGATCCCGCCGGTCGGAGGGCTCGGCGTCTGTTGGGGATCTTCGCCCATCCCGACGACGAGACCATCTGCGCCGGCGGCACGCTCGCCAAGTTCGCGGGCTCCGGCGCCGACGTCGGGGTCGTCTCGCTCACCCGCGGTGGAGCGGGCCAGATCAGGGACGCCGGCGTCGCCACCCGGGCCACCCTGCGGGGGGTGCGGGAGCGGGAACTCGAGGCGGCCGGCAAGGAGCTCGGGCTCAGCCTGACGAGGTGTCTCGACCACCCGGACGGCGGCCTCTCCGGGGTCGACGGTGCGACCCTGCTCGAGCAGGTGTCGGCGCTCATCACCGAGTTCGAGCCCGACGTGGTGATCACGTTCGGGCCCGACGGGTTCTCCGGTCACCCCGACCACGTGGCCGTGGGAGCCGCGGTGACCGAGGCCTGCTACCGGCTGCGGTCGGCCACGTCGCCCCGGCTCTTCCACTGTCACCTGCCGCGCAGTGGGATGCTGCTGCGCGACCGGCTGGCCGCGTGGGTGGTGGAGCTGACGACCCGCTTCAAGGGGACCAGGGAGTTCGTCCGCGCCCTGTCGGTCTTCTCGCGCGAGACGGCGGCGCTGGGATACGCGGCCGACTTCGTGAACGTCGAGTGGTTCCCGGCCGGCTCCTACCTCATCGAGCAGGGTGAGGAGGCCACGATGATGCACTTCCTCCTGTCCGGTTCCGTGGAGATCCGACGAGAGGGTGCGGACGGTCGCGTGCGGGTCGTCGACCGGTCGGGTCCGGGTGAGTTCATCGGGGAGGAAGGCATCGCCACAGGCCGGCCGCGCAACGCGCACGTGGTGGCCCTCGACGACGTCACGAGCCTGACGTTCCTGGCGTCCGACCGCTTCGTCGCCGACGTGCACGGGGGCCAGGCGCTCCCGATGCTGACGCGGACGCTGCCCTCGGGGGATCGGGTCGACGCCAGGGTGAGCACGTGCATCGACGTCTCGGATTTCGTCGGCCACAAGATCCGGGCGACTGCTGCACATCGCTCCCAGTACCCGATCGATCCGACGATGTTTCCGGACTCGATCCTCCGGGAGATGTTCGGCGTGGAGTACTTCATCCAGGTCCTGCCCGAGCGGGAGCTGGAGCCGTCGCTGTTCGACGACGACGCCTCAGCCGGCGGAGGCGAGTGACCGTGGGCGTCGGCGGGGGAGGATGTGCGGGAGGCCCCGGCCGACCATGTCGAAGGTGGCGCCGATGCGCAGGAGCAACGAGGGCTCCGGCGCGGGTGCGAGCGTCGCGGTGATGTCCTGGACGTCGACGTAGAAGGTCTGCACCCGTCCGATGCCCTCGAGGTCCTGCGCGATCTCGTGGGCCGTCAGTCCGGCGGAGGTGGCGCCACCGTCGCGGAAGAGGTCGTCGGTGACCAGGAGGTACTCCGGCACCGTCACGGGGTTCTTGAGCAGGCGGTGGACGTAGATCACGTCCATACCGACGAGCTTCTTCCGGCGCCTGATCGTCTGGGTCGCGACGTCCCCGACGTGCGCCACGAACTTGAGCTTCAGGGCGCCGGTCTGCGTGCAGCTTCCGCAGGGACACATGTTGAGCTCGATCAGCCGGCGCTGCGCATGGAAGGCGCGGTGCATGGCGACGGCCGCACGGGTGGCGGCGGACAGCGTCGCGGCGCCGTCCAGCCCGTCGGTGTCGCACGAGAGGAAGGCCGCGTCGCCCTCGATCTCGATCAGCTCGAAGTCCCGTGCGGCGTCGACGATCTTGTCGAGCAGGCGTCTCGTGGCCGCCTCCGCGTGCCCCAGCATGCTGCGGTGGAACTGCATGTACTCCGTGTAGCCGCCGATGTCGGCGATCAGCAGCAACGCACGCCGGGTGGCCATGGGCGGGACAGTAGCGCCGGACGGCGGGCCATGGCGGTCATCGCGACGGGGTGCCGAACGTACCCGACCCGGACCGCGGCCCGACTCAGCGTCAGCCGTAGGCGTCGGCGCGGTGCGAGATCCGGACGACGCGGACCAGAACCTCGTCCCCGTGGATGGAGTAGATGACGCGGTATTGACCGCGTCGAGCCGACCAGTAGCCCTCGAGCTGGAACCGCAGCGGCTTGCCGACGCGGCGTGGGTTCTCGGCCAGCGGGCCGTAGAGGAAGTCGACGACCGCCACTGCCACCGATTCCGGGAGGTCCTGTCCGATCGCTCGCTGGGCGCCGGCGGACAGAACGACGGTGTACCTCCCGTCGCTCATGGGCGGCGGCGGTTGGCGAGCGCCGCCCGTACCTGCTCTTCGCTGTATGCCCGGCCCTGAGCCATCTGCTGTTCGGCCTCGCGAATCTCCGGGACTGCGTGGCGGTCCGAGAGGATCCCCAGCGTTTCCATCAGTGACTCGTAGTCATCGACGGCGAGGATGACGGCGACCGGACTGCCGTTCTTGGTCACAGTGACGCGTTCATGGGTACCGGCGACGTCGTCGATCACCTGGCTGAAGCGAGCCTTGACCGCCGCGAGGGACAGCGTCGTCATGACTAGAATTGTGGTCACGAGACCAGGTGCGGTCAAGCAGTTCCTCGACAGACTGGCGAACGACCCTGCGGGGGTCGAACCTCCCTGCGGAATTCGGTTGCGGCCCCTTCGCAGGATGGGGCCATGGACGGCGACCGCATGCTGGTGAACTTCTTCTACGCCCAGCCCGTGGGGCACGCCGTCGAGGCGCTTCACTATGCCCACGGGCACGCGGTGGCGGTGCCGGGACGGGAGGTCTCGCTGGCGCTCAACGCGGCGACGGCAACCGAGCTGGCCGGCTTCTGCCCGTTCGTGTCGGCGACCTACGCCATCCAGCACCCGTTCCTCGAGCCGTGCCCCGACTCGGCGTCGCGGCTGCGGTCGGTGCCGCGCGACTGGGACTGGATCGTCGACGACACCCGGCGGTACCAGCCACTCCAGTACGAGCTCTTCCCCGGGATGCGGGACTACTACGCGGCCTCCGATACCCACCTGCGAGCCGGCGTGAGCCGGTCCGTGGTGGGCGCCGAACGCGCCGGGTACCGGCCGCACCAGCCGCTGCGGCTCGAGCTGCCGGCCACAGCCCGTCGCGCCGCCGTCGACCGGCTGAGCAGCGACCATGCCCCCGCCGCGCGGATCGCGGTGATGCCCGCAGGCTCCAGCGACGCGTCCCGCTACCCGTCCGCCGGCTCGTGGTCGCAGATCCTCGATGCCCTGGCAGACGCCTTCACCGGTGTACAGGTGGTGCTCCTGGGCCGGACGGCGCAGGACGAGCGGACCAGCACGGCGCTGAGCGGTGACGACCTGGCCGAGCTCCGGCGCCACCGCTCGGGACCGGTCGACTGCTTCGACGTCCCGCTGGGGGAGCAGCTCGCCGTCGTCGAGGCCTGCGATGTCTTCCTCGCCCCGCACACCGGGTTCGGTCTGGCGGCGCTCGCCGTGGGCACCCCGTGGCTCTCGCTGTCTGGCGGCCGGTGGTTCGAGTACTACTTCAACCACGTGCCGTTCCGGTCCGTACTGCCCGATCCCGACCGCTACCCGAGCTTCAGCCAGTTCGACCCGGCGCAGATCATCATCGACGGGGAGGAGGGGCCGCGGACACCGAGCATGACCCGCGCCCGCATCCGCGAGGACCTCGACCGCATCGTTGCCGCCGCGCAGGAGCTCGTGGCCGGGACCCTGCCCTACGAACGGGCGCTGAGCGAGTACTTCGCCGGGCTGAAGGCCGTTCACCGCGGTGACACGTCGGCGATCTGGTCGATCGACTCGGTGCACCTCGGCTACGTATGACCGGCAGGCCGGCCGTCGGACGGGAGAGTCACTCATGGCAGCCAGGACGTGAGCCCAGTGGCGTGCAGCTGTCGCCGCGCGCTGGCCAGGGGAGCGCGCTCAGCCGCTTGGAGCCGGTCGGCCCGCCGTTCGAGGCGGGAGGGAAGCGGGACATCCGGGGCGGGCGCCAGGAGCGCCGCAGGTAGGCCGCCTCCATTCGATCGCCAGCCGAGTACACCGACACGAAGCCGCGCGGCCGCGTCGCGAGCACGATGGCGCGGGTGGCACCCCGCTCACCGGCGGTCGGGACAGGCACCGGCTCGGTGACACCACCGTCGACCCACGCTGTGACTACTTCCTCGGTCAGCGGCAGGTACTCCCGCTCCGCGGCCGGGATGCCCGTGCGCCAGCCGCCGCGCACCGCGGACACCCAGCCCGCGCGGGGAAGAGGCTGGCGTAGAAGGCGACCTGTGCGGACGCGGGGGAGCCGGGTGCGCCGGCCCCGGCTCGCCGTCGAAGACACCGGTCTGGACCGGACCGGGTGGGCGCGCCTGCTGCGGAGTCAACTCCAGCAGTCGCAGCAGCCGGGCGTTCTCCGCCTGCAGCCGGACAACCTCGTCGCTCAGCGCCGACAGTTCGTCGTCCAGGCCGACGAACGGCGAGGTGCGTTGATCCGCGGACCCGGACGAGATCGGCACGACTCCGTACTGGCGCGAGATCTACGTCGCAAGGCAGAGGTGCGAAGGCGGTATCCCGCAGAGGGGTCAGTGACCGGAGGCGATCGGCTCCTGGTTGCCGGCCACGGCGCGGTACTTCTGCCGGCCGGCTTTGCCGCTGGTCGCGACCGCCTCGTCGATGCAATCCCACGGGACGCCGGCCTTCCCGGCAGCGGCAGCGGCCTCACCGAGGTCGCCCAGGGCACACCGCAGAGCAGCGGCTCGCACCGCTGTCTCTTCCCTGGAGACGGACAGCCGGAGGCAGAACCGACCACAAGATATCAAGACATGATATCCTACTCAGTCGACAACTGCAGCGGAGGGGCAAGAGCATGGCCAAGACACTGGTCGACATCCCTGAGGACAAGCTTGCCCGAGCGCAGGCGCGGCTCGGCACGGCTACGAAGCGGGAGACCGTTGAGCGTGCGCTGGATCTGGTGCTGCACCAGGCCGAGCAGCGCGACCTCATCATGGCGGTGGCAGCGGGACAGGTTTCGCCGCACTTCACTCCGGAGGCACTGGCCGAGGTCAGGCCGGGTGCCTGAGGCGATCCTCGACAACTCCGCGTATGCCCGCCTGGCTCGGCACGCCTCGGTCCGGGAGGCCGTCCTCGACTACCTGAACGGCCCACTCAACAGCCTCCGGTCAGTGCTGGTGCAGCGGTTGGAAATCTGCACCTCAGTGCGGAACGTGGCGGAGTTCGACGCCGAGATGCAGGCCCTTGCCGCGATGCCGCTGCTGGAGGACGCGCTTCCCGCTGTCGGCGCTGCGGCGCAGTCACTGCAGCGGGCGCTCGTGCAGCGCGGCACCCACCGTGGGCCGAAGGTGGTGGACTTGCTCATCGCTGCCACCGCACTCGTGCACGATGCGGAGATCCTCCACTACGACGGCGACTACGACCTGCTTGCTGCCGCCGAGCCGAGGCTGCGGACCCGGTGGATCGTGCCGCGGGGGAGCGTGGCGTAGCTGCCGCGGGCAGCCCGCATGCATCCAGCCGATGGCACGGCTTCGATCGAAGAGGCACACCCACGTCGGTGTGCATGAGCCGGTGTCCGAGGGGCGAGATGCTACTTGCGCACACGACTTCCAGCCCCGCCCCCGTAGCGATGGGGATGAGCCGCGAGGCCGGAGAGCGCCGATCTGCCTCGAACGTGTATATGCTGCGCGTTAGCATTGTATATATCCGCGAGGAGGGGTCGCACCATGACGAAGCGCTTGATCGACCTCGACGACGAACTGCTGGCTTCGGCGCAGCGCGAGCTCAACACCACCGGGGTGTCGGACACGGTCCGCGCTGCGTTGCAGCAGGCGGCGAGTGCCGCTGCTCGCGCGCGGCAGGTGACGTGGCTGCGCGAAGGCGGGGTCGAGACCCTGGCGGATTCCACCCAGCGAGCTGACGTGTGGCGGTGATCGCCCGGTTCCTCATCGACACCAGCGCGGCGGCCAGGATGCGGCTGGCTGCCGTCGCCGACCGGTTGGAGCCACTCATCACCGGCGGCCTGGTGGCCACCTGCGCCCCGCTGGATGCCGAGGCGCTCTACAGCGCGCGTAGCCAAGCCGAGTACGAGCAGGTGCGCGCCGACCGTCGCGAGGCGTACGAGTACCTGCCGACCGACGACGGTCACTGGCAGCGTGCTTTCGACGCGCAGCGCGTCCTCGCCCGCACCGGCCGGCACCGAGCGGTAGGCATCGCCGACCTGTTGACCGCCGTACTGGCGGCTGAGCACGGGGTGACGATCGTGCACTACGACGCCGACTTCGAGGTCGCTGCCGAGGTGCTCGACTTCGAGCACCGATGGGTCATGCCGCGCGGAACCGCGTAGTGGCACCCACCAAGGGGTGTGCCCGAGCTGGTGTCCGAGGGGCGACACGCTACATACGCACACGCCTGTGCTGACTCGAGTGCCGCTCCTGCGCTGTCGACGGAGAGCCCTGCGGTGAGCCGACCGGTGGCGGCCGTTGGTCGGTGCGAAAGGGCAGTGTGCACGACCCGCAGGCGCCGGTAGGCGCGATCGACGGGCACGCACCCGGCTGCCTTGCGGTCGAGTAGGCGCGCACCGGAGCCCGTCGGCGGTTCGCCCTCGTCGCCGTAGCCCTCCGCCCGCACCCCAGCGCCCGCCGCCGCTCCTCCCGGCGAACGATCTGGCGGTAGCGTCGGCTGTCGTGCGCATCCCGTCCACACGTTCCGACATCGGCGTCGCGATCCGCGAGATCCTCAGCGACCAGGCAGCCATGTCGAGGGACGACCTGGTCGCGGAGCTACAGCGGCGTGGCGTCGACCTGGGCACCGACCCGGCGGACGTGCTCGAAGAGCTGCTGGAAATCGACGAGACCGGCGTCGTCATGCCCCTCGCCGCCGGACGGCTGACGTACCTGCCTGCGCTGCTCGAGGGGCGCACGTTCATCCACCGACTCACCGACGCCGAGGTGGCACACGGCTTCATCGAGACGACCGCGGACCTGCATCCCATCGCGATGCTCACCGAGGAGCCCCGCTACCAGCGGCTGCGCGATGGATCTTCGGTCACCGACGTCCTCACCGGCTTCGACGACGAGCTGTTGCGGAACCGCGGCGTCCCGGACGGTGCGATCCTGGATGCCGCCTGGCTGCTCGCTCCCGACGCGCTGCGGGGATGGGTCGCCGGCGATCTCCTGGGCGTCACCGTACGTCCGGACGGGTTCGAGCTCGGCACAGCGACGCCCGTGCCGCCACCGGCCAACTTCGCCGAACGCCTGACCACCGCGATCGGGGACGACGTGCCCGCCATGCTCGACAGCGTCCTGTGGGAGTTGTGCGCCGAGGATCCGACGCTGTTCGCGACCCCGCTCCCGCCGCTCGGCGAACTGCTCGCCGAGCACGGACTCGTGCGGGAAGGCGACTACCTCGCGCCGCCTGGCTTCGACCTACCCGGCTGGCGGACCGGGCAGCAGATGGAAGACCTGCAGCGCCGCCACGGCATCGACGGGGACGAGGCGTCCGCCGTCCTCCTGTTGAAACGGCTGCACGGGAACGCCGGCACGCTGCTGGAGCTCGCGTCGGGTTCGCCGGACCTGTCCGCCCCGGCGGAGCAGGAGCCGGCTGAGCCCCTGAGCGATGTCGACGGGGACGTCGTCCAGGCCACGCTGAGCATCCTGGCCGACCCGGACGTCGCCGAGGCGGTCGCCGTCGAGACGATGGGCGCAGGTCGGGCCGGTGCCGCGGCGCTCGGCATGCTGGCCGAGTCGCTCGTCGCTCGGGCGCCGCGCCAGGCGCGTCCGGCGTTGCGCTGGCTGATGGGCAAGGCTTTCGACCGGCTCGGCAACGTGCTCGAGGCGGAGGACGCCTACTACGGCGCCCTGGAACTGGACCCCGGCTGGGTGCCTGCGCTGTTCGATCTGGCCCGCATGGCGAGTGACCGCGGCGATGCCGAGCGCGGCCTGTCGCTGCTCCGCCGGGCCGGCGCGCGTCCCGACGACGAGCTGGTCGCGCTGCTGGAGCACTTCCGCCCGGTCGAGCGGACAGACATCGGCCGCAACGAGCCCTGCTGGTGCGGATCGGGTCGCAAGTACAAGGCCTGCCACCGCAACCGCGAGCAGCTGCCGCTGGAGGAACGCGCGGCGTGGCTGTACCAGAAGTCGGGAATGTACGTCTCGGACGGCCCGTGGCGTGAGGACGTCATCCGGCTCGCCCGGATCCGCAGCCGCCACTGGGCCGGCGGGGCGGCCACGTGGCAGGCGACCCAGGACCCGTGGGTCGTGGATGCGCTGCTGTTCGAGGGCGGTGCCTTCGAAGCCTTCCTCGCCGAGCGCGGCCCGCTGCTGCCCGACGACGAGCGGCTGCTGGGACAGCAGTGGCTGCTCGCCGAACGCTCGCTGTACGAGATCGAGGACGTCACGCCCGGCTCGGGCTTCCGGGTCCGGGACCTGCGTACCGGTGATCGACTCGACGTCCGCGAGCGACGCGGGAGCACCGCCGTCCGGAAGCACTTGCTGGTGTGCGCCCGATTCGTTCCGGCGGGCGAGACGATCCAGTGCTTCGGCGGCATGGAGCCGGTGCAGCTGCATCAGCGCGACGCGCTGCTGAAGCTGCTCGACAGTGAACCGGAGCCGGCGGAGCTGGTCGAGGCCCTGTCGGCCCGCTTCGCCCCGCCTGAGCTGCGCAACACCGAGGGTGATCCGATGGTGCAGTGCGAGGCGACGCTGCGCACTGCCCAGCCGGACGCGCTGGCCGCAGAGCTCGACGAGACCTACGAACGCGACGGCGACGAGCTGCTGTGGCACGAGTTCGTCCAGACGGACGGCATGCGGCGCGTCCGGGCGACGGTCACCCTGGACGACGCGCAGCTGACGGTCGAGGCCAACAGCGAGCGCAGGTTCGACCGCATGCTCGCGGCGCTGCGCCAGCTGGACCCTGATCTGCAGGTGGTGGACGAGTCGCGGCGGCCGGTGGCCGACGTGCTCGATGCGATGGAGCGGCCACCGATGCAACCGGCCGTGTCGCCGGACCCGTCCGACCCGCGCTTCGCGGCGGCGATCGAGCAGTTCATCCGCCAGCACGAGCAGGCGTGGCTGGACGAGTCGATCCCGGCGCTCTCCGGTGCCACGCCACGACAGGCGGCGGCCGACCCGAGCCGGCGCGACGACTTGGTCCGGCTGCTGGCCAGCTTCCCGCCGGGCGGTCCCGGGCAGATGGATCCCGACCGGTTGCGGGCCGCCCTCGGCCTGGCGTAAAGCCGGCGACAGCTCTGCCCCCGGACGGGATGCGCGTGACCGTTGACGATGCTCGCGGTTGTCTGGCCGCTATGAGTCGGCATACGAAGCCGCCGGCGCGGTCGGCTATTCGCAGGCATGTAGGCCAGGCCGCGGGCGACAGACTGGCCGCGGTGGGCAAGCGCCGTCATCGTGTACGCGAGGGCAGCGGGGGAACCGCGACGTCTTCGGTCTCACTCAGGGAAACGGACGGGAGCGACATGTCGGATGTGAAAGTCCAGCAGAAGCAGACACTGAGCCGGCAGGAGGCCGCGCGTCTGATCGCGGCGTTGGCCGAGGGGCTGGGTGGCGACGGGAAGGTCACCGTCCAACTGGGCGGCAGCACCCTGGAATTGTCGGTGGCCGACCAGGTCGGCTACGAGCTGGAGGTAGAGGTGGACGGCGACCAGATCGAGCTGGAGCTCGAGCTGAAGTGGTCGACGTCGAGCGCATCCGCCGAGCCGGCAGACGACGACCCGGACGAGGACGACAGGTCCAAGAAGGCCGGGTCGAAGCGGAGCCGGTCGGGAAAGGGCGGGGTGGTGGGGGAGGAGTCCGAAGACGTCTGAGTGGGAGCCGCCGGTGCAGAGCAGCCGGGCTTTCGCGCACCAGACGTTCGCCTGCCTCAGGCGGTCCGGTCCGACTCGGCGAAGACGACGGCTTCCTCGCGACTGGTGAAGGGGCCGTCGGTGCGGCCGTCAGCGCGGCACGTCCACCCGTAGCCACCCGGGATCTGCTCGATGAGGTAGCCGTCCGGGTCGGCGGGGCCGTGGCCCAGGCGTTCGTACGGGTCGGTCATGCGAACACCACGTTCTTGAAGCGGACCCCGGCGAACGCGCTGCCGAGGTGGACGACGGGCACGGGGCGGTAGGTGGCGTCCGCCACGGTCAGGGTCTCGGTGTCGGTGCGTGTGAAGGAGAGTTCCGAGCCGGTGACGGTGATCCGCAGTCGGACGTAGGTGCCCAGTGTCGGCGCCCTTCCTCCCGTCGAGGACGCCAGCGTGGTGGCGGCACCCTCGACGACCCGATGGATCTCCAGGTCGCCGTCTCCCCGCAGGAGGAAGAGGTAGCCGTTGGCGCCGGGCGACGAGCCGGACGACGGTCGGTACGGGTGGTCGTCGGTGCTCAGGAAGACGGACCCACGGCATCGGTGGCTGTCCGCGCAGATCCGGTCCACCCGCACGTCGAGCTGCAGCGTGAACGCCTCCGGGTCCGGCGGTGCGAGGAAACCCATGAGGGTGGAGGTGACGGTGTCGGAGACGTCGAAACCCCAGGATGAGTCGTCCGGGTAGAACCGGCCGCGGCTGGTGTCCGGCAGCATCCCGGGCAGCCAGCCCTGGCGGGCGAACAGGTCCGAGGTGCGGCGGCCCGTCTCCCCAGCGATGTAGAGGGGGTCGTCGGAGAAGATCGCGTCCACGCCATCGGCGATGACGGCGTCCCGCTGGTGTCGGCGGTTCACCGTGTAGCAGGCCACCTCGATTCCGGCCGCATGTGCCGCCCTGCAGACCCTCGGGGTGACGTGGCCCGCCTCCGGGCCGATCCAGCTGATGCCTTCGGCGGCGGCCCGGGCGACGTCGGTGCTGCCGAGCCAGATGACGGCCCACCCCCGCGAGCGCGCCAGCCGGCAGTCGGCGAGGGCGAAGGACTGGAGCAGTACGGACGCCGGGCTGATACCGCGTCGCTCGAGCGCGTCGATCATCGGGCCCATCGCATCGCTGCTCTTGGCCTCGGCGCAGAGGAGGACGCGGTTGCCGAACTCGGTGAGCACCTCCTCGAACAGCGGAGGGCGCAGCCCGTCGGGCCAGCCTCCGCCGAGGGTGACCGAGGCGTCGATGTCCAGCTGTTTCCAGGAGACCGACGTGTGATCGGCGACGTTGCCGCTGGAGGTGGTCATGCGGTCCACGGTGCCGTCGTGCATGACGCCGAGACCGCCGTCGGCGAGTGTCGACACGTCCTGCTCGATGACCGCCAGGCCCTGGGCTACCGCCACCCGATAGCCCTCCATCGTGTGCTCGGGCACCTGCAGGGATCCGCCGCGGTGAGCGATGACGAACGGCCGGCTCAGGTCGGCGAAGGACACGGACGACCCTAAGGCTGCGCCTCGGGCCCGCGCGCCGCAGGGGTCACGGGCGGCCGGATGCCGAGGAAGGTCTCGGGGGCAGAGGAACGGCTCGGGCCGAGCAACGATGTCTCTGCCGACCGCCCTGCTGGAGGGCCTGCCGACACCGAGCGGTCCGCCGGCCGAACACCGGCCTCGAAGGGCGCCGGGGGAGGAACACCTTCCGGAGATCCGGCTGCACGACCAGCGCGTGCGGCGCTGAGCGAAGGCGACGGGGGCGGTGCGAGGGAGCTGAGGCCACCGGTTTCTGAGACCTCCTCGTTGTTGCTCAGCGGGCGGCTTCTCCGCGGAAGGCCCGGATGAGCTGGGACGGCGACGGCGACGACGGCGGTCAGTAGTGCCACCGCGGTCACCGCGAGGGCGATCGGCTGACCACCGGAGAGCAGTTGGTCGACGAGGCCGTCCTCGCCGTTGGACGAGTTGAACACCGCGTGCAGCACCGCGACGGCCAGCAGGCTGTCGGCGGCGGCCCGGAGCACGACACCGACCATGAGCCGGAAGAGGACGCTGACCGCCAGCAGCAGGCCGACGCCGAATGCCACTGAGGCCGCCGAGAAGTCGCCGACGAACTCCAGCGGCACGTGGATGGCGGCGAACGGAACGGCGGTGAGCGCGGCCGCGAGCACCAGACCGTGCCGCCGTTTCAGCCGGGTCTGCAGGAAGCCGGCCCAGACCATCTCCTCCCACAGGTTGATCAACACCACGGCAACGACCAGCGAGACGACCTCGCCGGCCAGGACGCCGAGCAGGTCCGAGGTCTGCACCGATCGGCCGGTCGCGACGCCGAGGGCCAGGGTGGTGAGGGGCAACGCGAGCAGCACGACGGCCCACCGTCCGGCGCCGAAGCGCCAGCGGAACGCACGGTGCAGCAGCTCGCGCACCCCGCTACGCCCGTCGGTCACCGAGGTGACCCACAGCGCGGCGGGCAGCATCACGAGAAGGACGACGGCCAGGATCCAGATCTCGCCTGGAAGCGCTCCGCCAGGCACGACGCCGTGGTCGGTGAGGGCCGGCAGCGACATGAGCGGCCAGCCGAGCCCGAAGACCAGGACGAGGAAGGCAGTCAGCGGCCGGCGGATCACCCAGGAGCGGATGCCGGACGAACTTCCTGGACGGGGTGGAGCGGACGTGGTGGTGCCGGCTGTCTGTGGGATGGACATGCGGAGACTTCTCTCAGAGTTGGGTGGTCGGGCGGAGGAGCGGGACGCCGACGCGGAACGCCGGAAGGACCAACGCCGTGGGGAGACGTTCACGAGAGCAGCTGCCGGTGAATCGGTTGCATGGCCTCCGCCACACCGAGGCGGTCCGGCTGCTCGCCGACGGGGTGCCGGTGAAGGTCCTCTCGGAGCTCGAAGGGCAGTGGCTTGCCGACGCGGTGGGGATCCGCCGCGAGCGGTCCCTTAAGGAACTCGACGACCGTGACTGCAACCGGCTCGGGGAGGTCGAGTTCGATGGCCCGAGCCGGCAGTTGGCCCCCTGATCGGGCGATGAGTTCCGGGGGCGGGTGGGGTCTGCACCACCATGACCACGATGATCGCCACCGGCACCCTCGACACGCCTGAGGCATCGCTGGTCTACGACGTCCGCGGTCCGCTGCCGACGGTGGACGGACGGCCGCCGCTGTCCCTCGTCGGGGCACCGATGGACGCGAGCGGCTTCGGCACGCTCGCGGGGCACTTCGCCGACCGCACAGTGGTCACTTACGACCCGCGCGGCCTGGGCCGCAGCACGCGGACCGACGGGCGGAGCACGTACACGCCCCAGCAGCACTCCGACGACGTCCACCGCATCATCGAGGCGGTCGGGGGGCCGGTGGAGATGTTCGCCAGCAGTGGGGGAGCGGTCACGGCGCTGGCCCTGGTCGCGGCGCATCCGGACGACGTGATGACGCTGGTCGCGCACGAGCCCCCGCTGCTGCATGTCCTCCCGGACGCCGACCGCGCGATCGCCGCCACCCGCGCGGTGCAGGCGGTCTACGAGGCCAAGGGCTGGGGGCACGGCATGGCGGCCTTCATCGCGCTCACCTCGTGGCAGGGCGAGTTCACCGACGACTTCTCGGCCACCGCCGCCGCCGACCCGGCGGCCTTCGGCCTCCCGGCCGAGGACGACGGATCGCGCGGCGATCCTCTGCTGTCCCACGACTCCGACGCGATCACCGCCTTCCGGCCCGCCGTCCCGGCGCTGATGGCGGCACCGAGCCGGATCGTCGTCGCTGCCGGCATCGAGTCGAAGGACGCCCTCACGTGGCGGACCGCGGTCGCGACCGCCCAGGCGCTGGGCCAGGACATCACCGTTTTCCCGAGCAACCACGGTGGGTTCCTCGGCGGCGAGTTCGGCCAGCACGGCCAGCCGGAGGCGTTCGCCGCACGGCTCCGCGAGGTCCTCGACGCGCGTTGACGCCGGTCCGACCGCGTTCTGACGGGGTGACAGATCGGCGCACATCCCCACTGCGGTCGTGCAGCGGGCACTGTGGGTCAGGAGTTGAGGGCGACCCGGTCCCGGTACTCGATCAGCACCGAGTCATGGGGCCGTAGTCCCGTGGGCAATCGCCCACAGAGGAGTGTCCGAGGGGCGACACGCTACATACGCACACGGTTCGCGCCGGGCCTGTGACTGCGCGCGCACGGTGAGAGCCCGGCTTCATTAGATTACGGTCGGGTACTCGGTGAAGTCGGCTCGACTGCGTACGAGGACCATGGCCTTCTCTGGTCGCTGACTACCGAGTGACTCAAGCTCCAAGCAGGCGCGACGCCGTTTCGCATCACCCGACAATCGCCGCATTCTCGGGCAGGAGGACTGCTCTACCCGAGGACCGGCGTAGTTGCGCCGACTCGATCGGTCATCGTCGCTGTGGCTTGGCGGCGGAATGCTGAGGTGCTGGCTGGCCGGTACAACGGGCTCTGGCGCAATCCCGCAGACGGAGGCGTCGGGGCCGGCGGCCGGGTGGTGCTTCTCCGCTGCCCTCCTCGCTTATGCCTGGACGATCAGAGTTCGACGTCCGCTGTGTAGGCGGCGTGATCGCTTATCAGCGTCCCGTCTTCGTAATGCGGCCGGTGGACCGTGGCCTCGCATCGCGCCACCGGCTCGCTGACTGCGAGATGATCGATGGTGGGCGCCTCGGGGTTGAGGTGCTCGGATCCCTCGGTCAGGGGGCGGAGGCCGAAGCGGTCGAAGGCGGCTCGAAGCCGCTCGATGCCGGCGACAGTGCCTGCGAGGCGGTGGTGCGCAGCCTTTCGTTCCGAGGTCAGGTTCCGCAGTTCCTGGTTGAAGTCACCGCCCCAGACGATTGGCTCCTGCCTGTCCCAGGCGTCGTCGATCCGGTCTATGTGGTGCTCGAGCACGAAGGCTTGCTGGTCGTTTAGGTACTTCTCCGGGAGACCCGGCCACCACTTCCCGGCGCCTCCCCAGGGCAGGACAGAACAGGCGACCAACACCGACCTGGACTCCGCTCCCTCCGGCAACTGGACGCGGGCCAAGCACAACGCCTCTTCGGCGGCAGGAGCATCAGTGGGGCCTTCATGGATTGGCGTAATCGAAAGGTGTGTCTGGATGCCCGCCCAGCGCTTGGTGTCCGGGCTGTCGCCGCGGCGGGGCCCCGACACGCTGACCCACCCGCTGGATGAGTCCCAGTCGCGGTGCACCTCGGTCAGCAGCCAGATGTCCGCCGAGAGCTTCTCCTGCCACCGGACGATTTCGGCGGCCTTTGCGTAGCCGGGGCTCGGGCAGTCGCGGAGGTTCCACGTCGCGATGCGGGTGAGGCCGTCCTCTGCTGCTGCGACCTCGGTGTGGGAAGACGCCGCTTCCCAGCCGAGGGACCGCTGGCAGTGGGAGCAGGCCCACCGCGGTGAGGGGCCTGCCTCCATCAGGCAGCCAGCGAGCACGATCTCGCCACGCTCTGCTGCCTCCAAGGCCTCCGCAGACGGGAGGCCGTAGACAAGGGGGACCCCCGGCGGCACACCCGGGCAGTCCGGGCAACGTGGGGCGCGACGACTCATACCGATCACGGTATGGGCGCCTAGCGACGGAATCAGCGCGCCTCGCCCGGTCGAGGGAGGCTGATGACAGCGCGCGGGAACGAATGCCCCCTGCAGTCCGGCTTGGCTACCCGTCAGGCCTTGAGCGCCGGGAAAGTGCAGAGGCGTACTGCCGCGACGGCGACGGCCTGTGCAACGAGGGCTGAGGCAGCTGTCGGCCGGGCGGCCGAAGGGCCGTCACTTCAACCGAACCGAGGGCAGTCCCGGACGCGTGAGTGTCCGGGTGGGTGCGTGGCCGTCGGCCGTGGTCGCGAGAGTCCCATCGCGCAACGGGGGGGGTGTGCTTTAGCTGGTGTCCGAGGGGCGACACGCTACATACGCACACGGCTCGCAGTGCCGGCGCCAGGAGCTTGACCGGCAGTGCAGCCAGGTCACCGGCGGGCGGCGGTGACCTCCTTGCCGCGGTCGGAAGCGGGAAACCGGTCGATCATGGCGCGCAGCCGCTCGGCGTCGACGTTGGCGCCGAAGGGCTCGGTGCGGGGTTCGAGGCGCACGCCGTGCGCGAGAGGGCCGGCGACGACCCCGTCGAAGCCTAGGTCGTGGACGATCAGGGCAACGGTGTCGAGGTCGGCGACCTCGTCCCCGGCGATCGCGATCGCTTTCCGGCCGGGATCGCCGACGGGGCGGGTTTCGCCTTCGAGGTCGTGGTAGCCCATGTGGTTGAACGCCTTCACCACCCGGGACTCCGGTAGAAAAGCCTGCCCGATCTCGCTGGTGGAGGTACGCGGATCGGTGAGGTTGTCGCGGACGCCGTCGACCTCCCACCAGTAGTTCATCGCGTCGATGACCAGCTTCCCGGCCAGTGCATCGACCGGGAGCGTGCGGTACTTGCCCAGCGGCAGGGCCAGGACGACGACATCACCCTTGAGCGCGGCATCAGCCGCGGTGGTCGCGGTTGCCCCGGGTGCGAGCACCTCGACGGTCAACGCGATCTTCGCCGGGTCGCCCGAGCCGGCGACGAGCACCTCGTACCCGGCTGCGATCGCAAGCCGGGCCAGCACGGTGCCCACCTTGCCGGCACCGAGGATGCCCAGCGTGGTCATGCCCGCACCTCCTGCGTGACGGTGTGTACGTCGTCGCCGGCGAGAAGCTCGCGGACCCGGGGGATGACCTGGCTGCCGTAGAGCTCCATGGCCCGCAGGCGGGCGGCGGCCGGGGTGCTCCCGCTGGTGTAGACCATGTCGAACCGCCCGACGTCGAGGGTCCGGATCGCCTCGGCCATCCGGGTCGCCACGGTCTCGGACGAGCCGACGTAGAGCGACCCGGAGGCGATCTCGGCCTCGTAGTCCTGCCGCCGGACCGGCGACCAGCCGCGCTGCGCCCCGATCCGGTCCCGGCTCGCGCGGTAGTGCGGCCACACGGTCTCGACCGCCTCCTCATCAGTGTCGGCGACGAAGCCGTGGGAGTGCATGCCGACCGGGTGCGCGGGAGTGCCGAACTGCGCCGCGGCCCGCCGGTAGAGGTCGACGTAGGGCGCGAACCGCTCGGGTGGCCCGCCGATGATGGCGATCATCAGGGGAAGGCCGTACCGGGCGGCGCGGATCACGGACTGCGGTGAACCACCGACGCCGACCCACGTGTCGAGGCGCCCGGACTCCGTCTTCGGATAGACGTCCGCGTCCTGCAGCGGCGGGCGGGTGGAGCCCTGCCAGGTGACCGGGCGCTCCCTCAGCAGCCGGGAGAAGAGCTCGATCTTCTCCTCGAAGAGCACGTCGTAGTCGGCCAGGTCGTAGCCGAACAGCGGGAAGGACTCGGTGAAGGAGCCGCGGCCGAGGATGACCTGCGCCCTGCCCCCTGAGAGCGCGTCGACGGTGGCGAAGCGCTGGAAACCCGCACCGGGTCGTCGGAGGACAGCACCGTGACACCGGAGGCCAGCGTGATCCGCTCGGTGCGGGTGGCGATGCCGGCGAGCACGGTCTCCGGGGTGGAGATCGCGTAGTCGGGCCGGTGGTGCTCCCCCAGGGCGATGACGTCTACGCCGACTCGGTCAGCCAAAACCGCCTCCTCCACGACCCGGCGGATCGCGTCGGCGTGCGGCAGCAGGTCGCCCGCGTCGTCCACGGGGATGTCGCCGAAGGTGTCGAGTCCGAACTCGACTCCTGAGGATGCGCGGGGGGCCTGCGTGGTCATGGATGAGCCCTCTACCTGACGGCACGAAGTTGAGCGTTCATCTTGGTCTCACGGCTCGACACTTCCGATGTTCCAGCCGGCCGCGCGACTGGCACCCGGCCCGTCAGGAGCCCGCGAGCCGCCGCGCGAGGTAGGGCGCGGTGGCGCTGCCCGGGACCGTGGCGATCTCGGACGGGGTGCCGGCGGCGACGATGCGCCCGCCCGCGTCACCGCCGCCCGGGCCCAGGTCGATGACCCAGTCGGCGGAGGCGATCGTGTCGAGGTCGTGCTCGACCAGGACGACGGTGTTGCCTGCGTCGACGAGCCGGTGCAGCTGCTGGAGCAACAGCCTGATGTCGGCCGGGTGCAGGCCCGCCGTCGGCTCGTCGAGCAGGTAGAGGGCATGGCCGCGGCGGGCGCGCTGCAGCTCGGTGGCGAGCTTGATGCGCTGGGCCTCACCACCGCTGAGCTCGGTGGCCGGCTGGCCCAGTCGCAGGTATCCCAGTCCGACGTCCTGGAGCGTCTGCAGGCTGCGTGCCGCGGCCGGGATGTCGGCGAGAAACGTGGCGGCGTCGTCGACCGACATGGCCAGGACGCCGGCGATGCTCGTGCCGCGGTGGACCACCTCGAGGGTTTCGGCGTTGTAACGGGCGCCGTGGCAGGTGGGGCACGGCGCGTTGGTGCCGGGAAGAAAGAGCAGCTCGACGGCGACGAAGCCTTCGCCTTGGCAGGTCTCGCACCGGCCCTCGGGGACGTTGAAGGAGAACCGGCTGGCGGTGTAGCCCCGGGCCTGTGCCTCCTCCGTCGAGGCGTACAGCCTGCGCACGGCGTCGAACATGCCGGTGTACGTGGCCAGGTTGGACCGGGGCGTGCGGCCGATGGGCCGCTGGTCGACCAGGACGAGCCGGTCGAACGCCTCGAGCCCGGACGCGTCATGCAGGTCGACGTCGAGGGCTGTGTCCTCCTGGTCCGCGGGCGTCAGGCCGAGGTGGCGCCTCACGACCTCGGCGAGCACCTGCGTGACCAGCGTCGACTTGCCGGAGCCGGAGACCCCGGTCACCGCCGTCAGCACGCAGAGCGGCACGTCGACCGACACGTCGCGCAGGTTGTGGCGGGAGACGCCGCGCAGGTGCAGCCAGCCCTGCGGGGATCGCCCGCGGTGCTCGAACGGTCGCGCGCGCCCGAAGAGGTACCGACCGGTGGCCGATTCCTCCACCTGCTCGAGGCCGGCGACCGGGCCGCTGTAGAGCACGCGCCCGCCGCCGGCGCCCGCGCCGGGGCCGATGTCGACGACCCAGTCGGCCCGGCGGACGACGTCCATGTCGTGCTCGACGACGAAGAGGGAGTTGCCCGACGCCTTGAGCCGGTCGAGCACGTCCAGCAACGGCTCCGCGTCCGCGGGGTGCAGGCCCGCGGAGGGCTCGTCGAGGACGTAGACGACGCCGAACAACCCGGACCGCAACTGGGTGGCGATCCGCAGGCGTTGGGCCTCACCCGGCGACAGGGTGGTCGAGGACCGTCCGAGGCCGAGGTAGCCCAGGCCGAGGTCGAGCAGCACGTCGACCCGGGTGACCAGGTCGGCGCTGATCCGCACCGCGACCTCGGTCGACTCCCCGGACTGCGCCGTAGGCGTAGCGGCGCCGGGTTCGGCGAGGAGCGCCACGGGTCGCAGCCACGCCGCGACCTCGGCGAGCGGCATGGCGTTGACCTCGGCGATCGAGCGGCCGGCGAAGGTCACCGCGAGCGCCTCCGGCCGCAGGCGGCTGCCGTGGCACTCGGGGCAGGGGATGCTCTGGACGAACCGCAGCGCCCGGTCGCGCATCCGCTGGCTCTGGGAGTTGGCGAGCACGTGCATGACGTGCTTGCGGGCGCTCCAGAACTTCCCGTAGTAACCGTGGTCGATGCGGCCGGGTTCGGGGGCCACCAGCACGGACGGTTGCTCGTCGGTGAACAGCAGCCAGTCCCGGTCGCGCCGCGCGAGCTCGCGCCACGGCTTGTCGACGTCGATGCCGAGCCCGGTCACGATGCTGCGCAGGTTGGCGCCCTGCCAGGCGCCCGGCCACGCCGCGATGGCTCCGTCGCGGATGCTCAGCGACGGGTCTGGCACCAGGAGGTCCTCGGTGACGTCATGCACCACACCGAGCCCCTGGCAGCGAGGGCAGGCGCCCGCTGCGGTGTTGGGGGAGAACGCGTCGGCGTCCAGGCGCCGGGCTCCCGGCGGATAGGTGCCTGCGCGCGAGTAGAGCATCCGGAGCAGGTTGGACAGCGTGGTCAGGGTGCCCACAGTCGACCGTGAGCTCGGGGCTCCGCGACGCTGCTGGAGGGCCACAGCCGGGGGGAGACCGGTGATCTCCCGTACGTGCGGTGAGCCCACCTGCTGCAAGAGCCGGCGGGCGTAGGGCGCGACCGACTCGAAGTACCGTCGCTGCGCCTCGGCGTAGAGCGTGCCGAACGCGAGCGAGGACTTCCCGGAACCGGAGACGCCGGTGAAGGCGACCATCGCGTCGCGCGGAATGTCCACGTCGACGTTGCGCAGATTGTGCTCGCTGGCACCGCGGACACGCACGAAGTGATCGGTAGCCGCGTCTCCCACCTTCGCAGGCTAGCCACGGTCGGCGACACAGCGCGCCGGCGATGCCCTCGTGCTAGGCGTCGATCTTGTCGGTCTCGTCGCGGATCTCCGCACCGACAGCGGCGAGGGCAGCCTCGTGGTCGCGCCCGTGGTGGGCGCAGAAAATCAGGTCGCTACCGCTCGGCAACACAGCGCGGATGAACGCCTGCGCACCGCAAGAGCCACGGTCGGTCCTGCCGTTCGAGCCACCCACCACCGCGGGGGCATCGCAGCGGTCGGCCAGCGTCAAGGGAGCGATGACGCGTGCAGCAGACCGGACGTCGTGGTCGAGAGTGGAGTTGGACATCTCTGGCTCCTCCGAATGGTCGCGACCGATTGCTTCGATGGTGGGTGACGCTGACTCGTTCGACGGGGCTCAGTGGATGCTGAGCACATCGTCGAAGGGAAGCCGCGGCAGCCGATCCATCCACGCGTTCTCCGCGGGCTTGCCCATGTTGATGGCGACGAGCACGTGGTGTCGGCCATCGGGAAAGAACTCGCGGGCGATCGCGTCGGCGTCGAAGCCGGTCATCGGCCCGGCGGCGAGGCCGGCAGCCCGGATGCCGATGATCGCGTAGCCCACCTGGAGGCCGGCGTTCAGCTCCGCCGTGCGGGCCCGCGCCTCCTCGTCACCGGCGAACAAGTCCTTCGCGCCGGGGAAGTGCGGAAAGATGCGCGGCAGCTCCTCGTGAAAGTCGAGGTCCGCGGCCAGTACGGCGGTGGCCGGCGCCGCGGCCGTCTTCGCCCGGTTGCCCTCGGAGAGATGGGGGAGAAGGCGTGCCTTCGCATCCGTGGAGCGGACCACGACGACGCGTAGCGGCTGGGTGTTCATGGACGTGGGCGCCCACTTGACGAGCTCGAAGATCGCGGCGATCTGCTCATCGGTGACGGGCTCGTCCGTGAATGCGTTGGCCGTGCGGGCCTGGCGGAAGAGGAGATCCTGCGCATCCGCGTCGAGGAGCAGCCCGTCCGAGATCGGGAGGTCAGCGGTTGCGGTCATGACTAGTTGAACGCGAAAGCAACGCGGAGCCTTCCTCGTCGGAAGCGGTTCCGATCACAGCCTCCGCTCGGGGTGCGCCCGGGGGCAGTGAGGTCAGACCCGTTCGTAGCCCTCCAGCGGCGCTAGTGAGCTCCATCGTTCCGGGAGCCGCACGACCGCCTGCTCGGACAGGGGTAGAACGTGGTCCGGGTCGAGCAGCGCCACCTCGGCGCCGTCCAGCTGCAGGCGGCGGACAATCTCTGCGAGCATCCGTCGAGCGACGTCGTTCACCGACGACACCCGCCGAAGATCCAGGACGAACAGCGCGATGGGAAGGCCGTCGGTCACCGTCCGCACCACCCGTTCCACGCTGCTGAACTGCATCGAGCCCTGCAGGCTGCACACGCGTGCGAGGGAGCCGTCCGGCCCACGGAGCGTCCGGTCCCGTCGAACCGTCGACCGTGCCGGCTCGGGGGCCTGCATGATGTGGAGCCCCATGTCGGCAGACATGCGGGTGCAGATCCGGACCCCTCGCGTGCTGTTGCCGTGGGAGTCCAGCCTCGGTGAGAAGACGGCCATCCCGAGCTGCCCGGGCAGTGCCCCCAGGATGCCTCCGGAGACGCCGCTCTTCGCCGGAAAGCCGACCGTGGTCATCCAGTCCCCGGCGGCGTCGTACATGCCGCAGGTCATCATCACGCTCAGCACCTGTCGGGCCACTTTCTCCGGCACGACCTGCTTGCCGGTGGTCGGCTGCACACCACCCGTGGCCAGCGTGGCCGCCATGGTCGCCAGATCACTCGAAGTCACCGAGATCGCGCACTGCTGGGTGTATCCGCGGACCACGTCCCGCGGATCCTGGCCGATCACGCCGTAGCTGCGGAGCATGTTGGCGATGGCCAGATTGCGGTAGGCCTGCGACATCTCCGACTCGTAGATCCTCCGGTCCACGTGCAGTTCACGGCCGGCGAAGTCCGACATCAGTCGCCGGACCCGCTCCACTCGGGTGTCGACGTCGTCCCCAGGGTCGCCGACCAACGCGTGTGCCGTGAGCGCCCCGGCGTTGATCATGGGATTCCGGGGCCGCCTCGAGTCCCGTTCCAACGAGAGCTCGTTGAACGCCTCGCCGCTGGGTTCCACGCCGATCCGCTCCAGGACGTCGTCCAGCCCGTGGTCGGCCAGGGCCAAGGCGTAGACGAACGGTTTCGAGATCGACTGGATGGAAAACTCAGTGCCGCTGTCGCCGGCGCGGTAGAGCTTCCCGTCGATCGTCGACAGGCACACGGCAAGCCGGTCCGGGTCGGCCGACGCCAGCTCGGGGATGTAGCCCGCCAGGGCGCCCGCGTCGCCGCCGCAGGCGTCCAGGATCTCCGTCAGATAGTCGGGCACCGGGGATTTCACTGATTCCGCCTCCTATCGCCGGCACAATGGGAACCATTCCACGTGATGCTCCGCGGACGCGAGCGGGTGACCGGGGACAGGGCCCGTGGCCCGTGGCCCGTGCAGTGTCAGCCGCCCAGTCAGGCCAGCGCTGCGACGACGAGTGCCTGCGTTCCGGTGTCGCAGGTCGGCTGGATGACCGGGCGCGAAGGCGGGTGAGTGGCTGCCCGGGATGTCCCGGGCCACTCGGTCGGCGGCCGCGGCTTGCTGGGGCATCGCGCCGCCGGCGTGGTTGTCGTGCGGGCCGACCCCCTCTGGGGCCGACACAGAACGAGGGAACCCCACCGGCCAGGAAGCCGTAGGGGGTTCAACTCGGTATCCGAGGGGCGACGGTACTTCCCGCACACGCCTGCGTCGGCCATGACCTGGTGATCAGCGGTAGGCATCCGTGCGGTGCGAGATGCGCACGACCGGGACCAGGATCTCGACATCGTGGATGGAGTGGATGACGCGGTACTGACCTCGGCTCGCGGACCAGTAGCCGTCGAGCTCGAACCGCAGCGGCTTGCCGACACGATGCGGGTCCGCGGCGAGCGGTCCGTAGAGGAAGTCGACGACCGCGACCGCAACTGGCTCGGGCAGGTCTCGCTCGATGGCCCGCCTGGCGGCTGCAGACAGGACGACGGTGTAGGTGCGGGGACCGGTCACCGGCGGCGGGCTGCCAGCGCGGCCCGCACCTGGGCCTCGTCGTAGACCTCGCCACCGGCCATCTCGGTCTCGGCCTGCCGGATGTCGGACCTGGCCTGTGGATCCGACAGGATTTCAAGGGTCTCGATCAGTGACTCGTAGTCCTCGACCGCGAGGATGACGGCGACCGGACTGCCGTTCTTCGTGACCGTGATTCGCTCGTGGGTACCGGAGACCTCATCGATGACCTGGCTGAAGTGCGCCTTCACCATCGCGAGCGACTGCGTTGTCATGACCCTAGTTCTGGTCAACTAACCAGTCGCGGTCAAGGAGGATCGATGGCGGGCGACGAGCGATCCGGCGTGCGTCGAACTTCTCCGCCGGCGGCTCGACGACGGTGGTGATCCACCGGTCGGTCGCCACGTGGAGGCTCCAACTCACCTGATCGTCCGCGTCGAACGCCGCCTTCAGCACCGTTGCCCACTCGCGGTCCGACCTCGTGGCCGAAGACCGGCCCGATCGGGAGAGCGCGAGGGCCAGGTGCGCCGGGGTGCCGGACTCGCTGACCATCATGTCGCGCAACTGGCGGACGAAGCCGATGACCCCGGGGTCCGGCTGCGCCGTGATCCCGGAGATCGAGAGCACGCGACCGATCCGGCAGCCGGCGGAGTCGAGCCACTGCAGCGACAGCGCGCGACCGGGTGCATCGGGCTCGGAGAGCACTTCGGCCCACCAGACGCTGAGCTCAGCGGCGGACGTGATCGGTACGGGAGAACGGAGAGCGAGCGACATGCCCGGCAGAGTCGCAGCTGGATCCGACGCCGATCCGCGTTGTCCACAGGTCGCGGGACGCTGCGATCCGCGACTCGAACGGCAGAACCCCCACCGCCCAGAGGCCTGTGAGGGTTCGACTCGGTGTCCGAGGGGTGACACGCTACATACGCACACGCTTTCCGGCGGTGGGGCGAGGAAGAGCCGTCCTACAGCGGCGTGCCCGTTGATGTACAGGCCGGCGCTGAACCATTTTTGTCGAGGTGGCGACCGTGGTCACCCAAGCGGCAGGGTTCGCATCACCTGTGACGGCGCCGGGTGCACGAGCTCAGCGGGGTGGCGGCAGGTCGTCCAGGTCGAAGGCGGCGTGCAGGGCTGCGGTGAGCGCCACCTCCTGCTCGGGCAGCAGTCGGCCGATCTGTCGGCCGAGTGCCGATGTCGGCACGGTGACGACGTTGTCGCAGCTGACCACGCTCGGATGGTCGAGTCCGTTGTTCGGTCCTACCCGCACCTCCGTCGACAGGCCCCGGATGGTGCTGGTGATCGGTGCGACCGTCACCCGGGACAGATGCGGACGCACCAACTCCCGGGTCAGCACCAGCACGGGCCTAGGCTTGTCCAGCTGTGCGAGGTGGATCGGGCGCATCAGTCGAGGTCGTCGAGCGGCGTGCGGACAGCGTGCTCAGCCAGGGCGTCGAGGTCATCGTCGTCGTCCCCGGCGGCGGCCAGGATGGCCGCATCGCGGGCCGCGAGCTCACGACGTCGTTCTCGTTGCAGTGCCTGGCCCACAACCGCAGCGCGGGACGACGCCCGGCCCTCGGCCACCAACCGGTCGATGAAGTGGACGAGTTCCTCGGGCAGCCGGACGGCGATCTGAGTACTCATGAGATTCACGGTACCGCCGCGGGATGCGAACTGGTACCGTTCAGGCCGCCGGCCATGCTCGCCGGGGGAGGACGGGGACCGCGGTGCGCCCGTTTCCCACGTGCACGCTGCAGTCGACGCCGTTGTGGTCGCCGACGATGGCCTCGATCGCCGAGCACCAGGCGTGGTCGTCGGGTGAGAGCCCCGCCGGCCCGCGCCGCTCGAGCAGCATCGCCAGGTGCAGCCCGGCCGGCTCCACGTCCTCGGACTCGGCGACGGTCGCGTGCAGCTCGACCAGGTTGGCGAGGACAAGCCGGTCGGGTTCGAGGGGCACGTCCTCGACGGGGATGAGGAGAGGCACCATCGTGCCGTCGGGCCGCAGCCACGCGAGGAACAGCGAGCGACCCGACGGTGGGCCGTCGAGATGGAGGAGGGCGCGCCACCGTTCGGTGAGCTCGGCGTCGCTGCGAACCGGCATGTCCGGGTGCGATCGGGTCGTCATGGCGGGGGACTCTGACGCATGCTGGCGGCTACGTGCCGGCCTTGTCCACAGGCCTCGAGCGGCCGGTGTGCGCCGATATCGGAATTGTCCGATCCGGCTGCTTGACTGGTCCCCGCCATCGGAACGACGACCGCGCCAAGGGGGGGAGGAGCGGTGGACGTGCTCCGCAGTCACGACGAGATTGACGAACTGCAGCGCCGGCACTCCGCATGGCAGCTGCTGCGCGCCCGCACCGCCCCGCTGGCGCTGGCGTTCCTCGGCGGGGTCTTCGTCGAGGAGAACGTCCGTTCCGTCTCGCGCACCGACCTGATCACCCAGCTCGACGAGCTGCTGCACGCCCTGAACAGCCGGACCGACGACGGCGACCAGTACGCGCGCACCGCTGCGCAGTACGTCGACGAGTGGGCCGATCCCGCAACCGGCTGGCTGCGGGCGTACTACCCGCCGGGTGCCGACGAGCCCGCTTACGACGCGACCCCGGCGGTCGAGACCGCGCTCTCCTGGCTGCGGTCGCTCCGCCCGGCACCCTTCGTGGGCACCGAGTCGCGGCTGAACACTGTCATCGAGCTGCTCCGCCAGATGGCCTTCGGCGCCGAGTCCGATCCGGAGGTCCGGCTGGAGGAGCTGCACCGCCGCCGCCGGGAGATTCAGGAGGAGATCGACCGGGTGAGCTCGGGGCAGGTCGACGTCCTCGACCCGGCAGCGCAGCGCGACCGCTACCAGCAGTTCGCCACCACGGCGCGCGAGCTGCTCGCCGACTTCCGCCAGGTCGAGGAGAATTTCCGCACCCTCGATCGTGCGCTGCGCGAGAAGATCGCCACCTGGTCCGGCGGCAAGGGTGAGCTGCTGGAGGAGGTGCTCGGCGACCGGCGGGGGATTGCCGACTCCGACCAGGGCCGCTCGTTCCACGCCTTCTACGACTTCCTGCTCTCCGTCCCGCGGCAGGAGGAGTTCGCCGACCTGCTGCTCCGCGTGCAGCGGCTGCCTGACGTCACGCAGACGCTGCCCGATACCCGGCTGCGGCACATCCACCACGACTGGCTTGACGCCGCCGAGCGCACCCAGAGCACCGTGCGGCAGCTCTCCGACCAGCTCCGTCGCTTCCTCGACGACCAGGTGTGGCTGGAGAACCGGCGGGTGATGGAGATCCTCCGCGGTATCGAGGCCACCGCACTGGCCGTGCGCGACGTCCCGGGCAGGCCGCCGGGCATGGACGTCGGAGCCACCGAGATCGACGTCGTGCTGCCCACCGAGCGGCCGCTGTACCGGCAGCGACGGCGCCTGGCGCTCGACAGCGACGGCGTCACCGACGCCACCGACCGCGCCGACCCGACCGCCCTCTACGAGCAGGTCTACCTCGACCCCACCCGGCTGGCCGCGGCCGTCGCCGACGGCCTGGCCCGGCGGCCGGTCGCCGCGCTGCCCGACATCCTGCGCGAGCACCCGCTCCAGCAGGGCCTGGCCGAGCTGGTCGGCTACCTCGCCTTGCGCGACGGCGTCGAGAGCACCATCGACGGCGACCGCCACGACGAGGTCACCTGGACCGGCGAGGACGACGTCGACCGCGCAGCGCGTGTCCCGCACGTCGTCTACTCCCGCGCCGGCGCACCCCGACCGACGACGAGCTCGGAGAGCGGGAACAGCCGATGACCGCGCCGCCCCGGCACTCCGACCTCGACCTGCCGCTGGTGCTCACCTCCCTGGTCCGCGGCGTCGTCGAGCAGGACAGCCACCCGCAGGTCTGGCGGCACCTGCTTGGCCTCACCAGCCAGGTGCGCGACCACGTCTCGCTCCTCGGCCTGACCCTCGTGCTGGACGAGGTCGAGGGCTACGCGTTCTTGCGCGCGCTGCCCGACGAGCAGCTCGCCGAGCTGCGCGTCGGCAAGCCGGCGCTGCCGCGGCTGGTCCGGCGACACGCGCTCACCTATCCGGTCAGCCTGCTGCTCGCCCTGCTGCGCAAGCGGATGGCCGAGTTCGACGCCACCAGCGGCGACGTGCGCCTCGTGCTCACCCGCGACCAGATCAACGAGATGGTCGGCATCTTCCTGGCCACCGGCAGCAACGAGGCCCGCGTCGTCGAGCAGCTGGACGGCGCCATCGCCAAGGCCGTGGAACTCGGGTTCCTGCGCCGGCTGCCCGCCGACCAAAGCCGCTACGAGGTGCGCCGGATCCTCAAGGCGTTCGTCGACGGGCAGTGGCTCGCCGACTTCGACGCCCGGCTCAGGGCGTACGCCTACGGACCCGACGGACCGCCCGACGACGCCGGTGGCCCCGACCCGATGCCGGAGGGCGACCGGTGACCACCCTGTTCAACGCCGCCGACGTCGCGGAGGCGGTTCGTTCCGGTTCCGCTGGCCGGGCGCGCGTCGGCCACCGGCTGCACCGGCTCGAGCTGCTTAACTGGGGCACCTTCGACCAGCGGGTCTGGACTTTCACCCCCGGTGGCGACGACAGCCTGCTCACCGGCGACATCGGCTCCGGCAAGTCGACCGTCGTCGACGCGCTCACCACCCTGCTGGTGCCGCCGCAGCGGATCACGTTCAACCGTGCGGCCGGAGCCGAGACGCGGGAGCGCGACCTGCGCTCCTACGTTCTCGGGCACTACAAGGCCGAGCGCAGCGAGACGACCGGGGGCTCCGCTCCGGTGGGCCTGCGCCGCGGGCCCACCTTCACCGTGCTGCTCGCCGTCTTCGCCAACGAGGGGTACGGCACGACGACGAGCCTCGCCGTCGTCCTGTGGCTCGCCGACGGCCAGACCGGCCAACCCGACCGGTTCTACGTCACCGCCGACCGCGAGCTCACCATCGCCGGCGACCTCACCAGCTTCGGCGGTGACCCGGCGGCACTGCGCAAGCGGCTGACCGCCTCCGGCACCGGCGTCCACGACGGCTATCCCGCCTACGCCCAGCGGCTGCGACGGCTGCTCGACATCCCGTCGGCGCAGGCCATCGAGCTGTTCGCGCAGACCGTGTCGATGAAGGCCGTCGGCGACCTCACCGGGTTCGTCCGCCAGCACATGCTCGAGCCGTTCGACGCGCAGACGTGGGTCGACAAGCTCGTCACCCACTTCGAGTCGCTGACCCGGGCGCACGACGCCGTGGTCGCCGCCCGCACCCAGCTCGAACAGCTCGACCCGCTGCTGGCCGCCGCGGTCGGCTACGAGACCCTCAGCGAACGCATTGCCGCGCTCGCCGCGCAGCGGGCGGCGCTGCCGGCGTTCGCCGCCGATCGGACCGTCGCCCTGCTGGAGACCGAGTCGCGCGCCGCCGCGGAACGTCTCGCCGCGCTCACCGAGGAGAAGCAGCGTCTGGACGACGACATCGCTCGCGACGGCGAGGAGGTCAAGGCGCTCGAACGCGAGATGGACGGCCAGGGCGGTGCACGGCTGCGGGAGATCGACCTCCGAGTGGAGCTGCTGACCCCGCAGAAAGCGCAGCGCCGTGCCCGGGCGAGCGCGTACACCGTCGACCTGGGCGTGCTGGGGCTCCCGCCGGTCGAGACGGCGGAGGCGTTCGCCGCCCGCCGGCCGCAGATCGCCGAGCTGCACGCCGAGCAGGAGAGCCGCCGAGCCGGGCACCGGGAGCAGGCCGACCGGCTCGCCGTCCACGCAGCCTCGCTCAAGGCCGAGGAGGCCGAGCTCAACGCCGAGCTGCTCGAACTGCGGCGTCGCCGGGTCAACATCCCCGCCGCCAGTCTCGACCTCCGCGCGCGACTGCTGACCGCAACCGGGCTCTCCGAGGGCGAGCTGCCGTTCGCCGGCGAACTGATCCAGGTGCGGCCCGAGCACGCCGACTGGGAGGGCGCCGCCGAGCGGGTTCTGCGCGGGCTCGGGCTCTCGCTGCTCGTGCCCGACCGGCACTACGCCGCGGTGAGCGACTGGGTTGAGCACGAGCACCTGCGCGGCCGGCTCGTCTACTACCGGGTGCCCGCCCGGCCCGAGCCGGCCCGCCCGCCACGCAGCCCGCACCCGCTGGCCGACGTGGTGGAGGTCAAGGAAGGTCCGCTCGCCTCCTGGCTGCGCGGCGAGGTGCTGGCCCGCGCCGACCTCGAACGCGTCGAGACCACCGCGCAGTTCCGCCGGTCCGAGCGGGCGGTCACCCGGGCCGGACAGGTCAAGGGCGGTCGCAACCGGCACGAGAAGGACGACCGCTTCCGCATCGACGACCGGCGCAACTACGTCCTCGGCTGGTCACCCGAGGCCAAGATCGACGCCCTGCTGGAGGGAGCCGGCGACCTTGGCCGGCGGCGCAAGGAGCTCGGGGCCCGCGGCGAGGAGCTCCGGTCGGACGAGCAGCAGCTGCGCTCCCGCGGCGCCGCGCTCGACCGGGTGGCCGGCGTGACCGGATTCGAAGAGCTCGACTGGGCCGGGGTGGTCCGCCAGATTGAGGAGCTCACCGCTGAGCGGGACCGGTTGACCGGGGCATCCGGGGAACTCACCCGGCTGCAGGGGCTGCTCGTCGACGCCGCGCGGCGGGTGACCCGCGCCCAGCACCAGCGCGACCAGGTGCTGAGCCGTGCCGGCTCCACGGAGAGCGAGCGGCGCCGCGCACTCGCCGAGGCCGACGTCCGCCGGCAGCGCGCGGCGACGGCCCGCGACGTCCACCCCGCGGTCCTCGACGCCCTCCACGGGGCTGCTCCGGTGCCCGCACCCACCGGCGTGACCGGGTGGGACGACTGGGAGAAAACCACGCTGGCCAGGCTCACCGACGAGCACGACCGGGCCACCGTGCGCCGCAGCCAGGCGGCCGGCCGGGTGACCAGTGCCATGCACGATTTTCGGCTGCGTTGGCCGCTGCTCACCGGTGAGCTCGACGACGCGGTCGAGTCGATCAGCGGCTACCGCGAGCTGCACGGCCGACTGGTCTCCGACGACCTGCCTCGGTTCGAAGCCGAGTTCCAGGACCTGTTGCGCACCAACGCGATCCGCGACATCGCGATGTTCTCCGCCGAGCTGCGCAAGCAGTCAGAGCTGATCGGCGAGCGCATCGACCGCATCAACGACTCCCTGCGCGGCATCGACTACAACCCGGGGCGTTACATCAGCCTGGAGACTGCACGTACGCCGAACATGGAGGTGCGCACCTTCCTCGCCGACCTGCGGGCCTGTACCGACGACGCGCTCGACGGTGGTGACGCAGACGGCGCCTACTCGGAGCGGAAGTTCCACCAGGTGCGCGCTCTGGTCGAGCGGTTCCGCGGGTGCGACGGCTCCACCGAGGCCGACCGCATCTGGACGCAGCGCGTCACCGACGTGCGCAACTGGGTGGTGTTCACCGCTGTCGAACGGTGGCGGGACACCGATGAGGAGCACGAGACCTACACCGACTCCGGCGGCAAGTCCGGCGGGCAGAAAGAGAAGCTGGCCTACACCGTGCTGGCCGCCTCCCTGGCCTACCAGTTCAAGCTGAGTTGGGGCGCCGACCGGGCCAAAGCCTTCCAGATGGCGGTCATCGACGAGGCGTTCGGTCGCGGCTCCGACGAGTCCACCCGGTACGCCCTCGCGCTGTTCCGCCGGCTCGGACTGCAGCTGATCGTCGTCACGCCACTGCAGAAGATCCACGTCATCGAGCACGCGGTCTCGGCCGTCGGCTTCGTCGACAACCCCACGGGCGCCGGCTCGCGGATGCACACCCTCACCATCCAGGAGTACAGGGCCGGTCGGGCCGCGCACCTGGCCGCCGACCAGCCGGCGCCGGACAGCGCCCCCGGCGACTGACGTGGCCGGTACGCGCCGCGCTTCGGGCTGGACTACCTGGTCCGACGTTCGCGCCACCCTCCGCGCCCGGTGGGAGTCCGGGGCGTTGTTGCGATCCCGGCTCACCGGCCGGCCGGTCGGGCCGCTCGTGCTGCCACTGCGCGGCCCCACCGTTCGCGAACTCGCCGACCGGTTCGGCGACGTGCAGGACTGGGTCGCCGGCTGGCGGGCCGCCCGGCTCGGCCCCGCCCGGCTGGAAACCACCGCCTTGGGCGGCCGGCTGATCGGCGTCAACCAGGTGCCCAAGCGGGTGGTGCTCGACACCGCCGACGACGTCTGGACCGTGCTCGGCGTCACCGCCGACGTCCGCCGGTTCGACGCACTCGTGGCCGCCACGGAGGAGGCCCTGCCTGGCGCGCTGAGCTGGGTCGCCGCCCGCCCGCACGAGGCCCTCGCGCACGCGACCGACTGGCTGCGCCTGCTCGCCGCGGTCGCGTGGATCCTGCAACGCGGCGGACCGGCGGTGTACCTGCGCCAGGTCGACGTCCCCGGCATCGACACGAAGTTCCTCGAAGAACGCCGCAGCGTGCTCGACGCACTGCTCACCCGCACGCTCCCGGCCGAACGGATCGACCCCGAGGCGCCGCGGACCGACCTGGCCCGCCGATTCGGCCTGCGCGGGAAGTCCGACACCGTGCGATTCCGCTCCTTCGACCCGGGCGACGGCCCCTACAGCGAACTCGCCGTACGGGTCGAGGAGCTCGCCGAGTTCCCCTTCGCGGCCCGATCCGTGGTCGTCGTGGAGAACGAGGTCAGCTACCTGGCCTTCCCGCGGGTGCCCGGGGTGGCGGTCGTGCTCGGCGGCGGCTACGCGGTCTCCCGGCTGGCGGCACTGCCCTGGCTCCTCGGTCGCGACGTCGTCTACTGGGGCGACCTAGATACGCACGGTTTCCGCGCCCTGAACCGGCTACGCCGCTTCGCACCCGCGACCCGCAGCATGCTCATGGACCTGCGCACGTTGATGGACCACCGTCCGCATTGGTCGCAGGAGCCCGCTCCCGTCAGAGACCACCTGGCCCTCCTCGACGCCGGCGAGCAGGCCTGCTACCAGGCGCTGCTGCACGGTAAGCACGGCGAACGAGTGCGCCTGGAGCAGGAGCGCATCCGATTCTCCGTGGTCGAACGCGCCGCTGAGGACGCCTTCGTGCTATCGCCCGACAGTGCCCTGACTTCCGAGACCACCCCAGCCTCACCGGCTGTGACGCCGGAATCGTCAAGTACCGGGCTGCACTCGACGCGGGGGCCGGCCCTGTCTTAATCGCCAAGTGGTGCGGCGGCTGCGAACTTTCGCGCCGCTTGAGTGACAGAGCCGCCGGGTTCTCGGCTTGAGCCGGTGTCAAATGCTGCCTACATCCAGTCTCGGTATGCGGGTGCACTCCGCATCGAGCCGGCCCGGACGGCGGAGGTGAAGGGCGATGAACGGCTCGTCGAGGTCTCCCCGTGCCCCCGGTACCAGGTCGGCGCGACCGGCTTCGTCGGACATTCGCCAGCTGCCAGAAGGGTCCTCGGCGTCCCTGCCTCCGCGATCGCAACGGCGATCTCCACGGTATGAACCGGCCAGCGTCCGCGACCTCGCGAGGTACCTGAAGGAGGGTGACGATGGCGACGAGCTCCGAGTATGACGAGGCCAGCGCTGCTCGCGAGGACGGCCAGCGGCTGCGGGGGGAAGAACGGCGCGCGTCCTTACGCGATTCCCCTGGCCGCGGAGACGTCGGTGTGCGTCAGCTGGTGTCCGAGGGGCGACATGCCACATACGCACACGGCTTCCGTCCTGGGACTGAGAGGTCGGTGACCGGGTCGGCCGGTACCGGCTCCCGATGTGCCGACCAGTGGCCCTCGAGCTGTATGCGAAGGGCTTGCCTACCCGGTACGGATCCTCGGCGAGTGGGCCGTACGGGACGTCGACCACGGCGAAGGCAACGGCCTCGGGAACGTCCCGTTCGATTGCGCGTTTGACGCGAAGTGGGGAGAACGACCCCATTCGTCGTCGGCCTGACCGGGGGCGCAGTCGCCGTCGCGGGACAGAAGCCGAGCCAGGTGACGCGAGGCTTCAGGTCCGAGATGTACTCGGTCATCAGGCTGATGCCAGGCGGCTGAACTCCGGCGGTGCCCCGGAGGTCACTCCGGGGATCGCAGCTACCGTGCAGCCAGCCGGGCGTCTCGAGACCGTGTCGCCGAGGCGCTGACCCGGGGGATGCCGATGCTGACGTTCAACGACCTGCTGTGCCTCGAGGGTGTCGACCCGGCGCAGGTCCGCCTGGTCCGACACCAGGACAACCGGGTGAAGGCCGGCCGGCTCTACGAGGCCTGGCGCAACGACCGATCCACGTTCGAGCGGTATCAGAGTGCCCAGAAGCGCGACGTGTTCGACGTGGGCGATCTGCTCGCCAGCTTCATCGTGACCGAGGCCCGCAACACCGTTTTCGTCGGCCTCTACCAGGTCGCCGGCATCGGCCCCTGCCCGGCCGGCACCGTCGACGCCCTGACCGGCGTCGACCTGTCCGGCCACCAGAGCTACGACCTGCGGCTGCTAGAGCAACTCGGCGACTACACCGACAAGATCGTCATCGACTGGGGCCCAGGCACTCGGAGCTGGGTCCAGCGTGCCGCCAACCAGCCCAAGCCGGTCCTCGAAATCGCCGAGCAGTACGAACCTCGCTTCCCCGGGTTCCGCGAGTTCGTCCGGCCGGTCGACGACATCCCCACCCTCCCGCACGGCTGGCAGCAGGTTCTGCGCGCCGTGAAGGGCGTGTACCTGCTGGTCGACGTCGAGTCCGGACAGCAGTACGTCGGCTCGGCGAAAGGTGCCGACAGCCTGCTCGGCCGCTGGCTGGAGTACGCCAACGGCGGTGACGGCGGCGACGTCCGTCTCAAGGCCGTCGCCCGCCACGGCCGCCGGCACTACCAGGTGTCCGTGCTGGAAGTCGTCGACGGCAACACCCCCGACGACACCATCGAGCAGATCGAGTCGTACTGGAAGTCCAAGTTGCTCACCCGGCGGTTTGGCCTCAACGCCAACTAGTGCCGCGGCCGTGAAGGTTGGCCCTGGTGGTCCTGGGTCGTGGTGGTGAACCCTCGTCTCGTTCAATCCTGTATTCCCCGCAGGAGATGCGAGATGGTTCATCGGGTGCAGGTCCGCACGATCAGCAACGACGAAGGCAACCAGCTGCTGCGCATCGTGCGCCGCAGCAGCGGTTCGGTGGTGACGTGGCGAAGAGCGCAGATGGTGCTGCTCTCGGCCCAGGGCATGGCCGTGCCGCAGATCGCCGAGGTGACGTTCACCAGCCCGGATCGGGTGCGCGACGTGATCCACAACTTCAACGCCGACGGCTTCGACTCGCTGAAACCGAAGTACGCCGGCGGAAGGCCACCGAAGTTCGACCTCACTCAACGAGCAGAGATCAAGAAGATCGCGCTGGCCCGACCTGCCGATCACCGGCTGCCGTTCTCCACCTGGAGCCTGTCGAAGCTGGCTGACTTCCTGGTCGCCGAGGGGGTGGTCGACGACATCTCCCACGAGGGCCTGCGAGTGCTGCTGCGCGAGGAGGGCGTCTCCTTTCCAAGCCGTCAAGACCTGGAAGACCAGCACCGATCCTGACTACGAGGCCAAAAAGACCGGGTGCTTCAGCTCTACGCCATCGCTGATGGCAAGGCTGCTGCCGGTCCGGGAGATCCCACCGTCGTCATCTGCATGGACGAGTTCGGCCCGTTGAACCTGCAGCCCCACCCGGGCAAGCAGTGGGCACCGGCCGCGGTCGGCAAAGGAGAGCAGGACCGGCCGCGGCGACGTCGCCGGCGGGCGACCTACAAGCGGCCGCACGGCGTGCGGCACCTGCTGGCCGGCTACGACCTGGCCACCGACCGGCTCTACGGCCACGTCAAGGTCCGCAAGGGCCGAACCGAGTTCCTGGCCTTCTGCCGCTACCTGCGCTCGCTCTACCCGCCCGGAGTGCGGATCGCGATCGTGCTGGACAACTTCAGCCCGCACCTGCCCACCAAGACCGACGACCGAGTC
Organism: Modestobacter lapidis; assembly: GCF_054780755.1. Taxonomy (NCBI): domain Bacteria; kingdom Bacillati; phylum Actinomycetota; class Actinomycetes; order Geodermatophilales; family Geodermatophilaceae; genus Modestobacter; species Modestobacter lapidis. The sequence continues at coordinate 397,907 of NZ_BAAGVS010000001.1, forward strand.
GGGCAGTGGGCCGCGGCGAACAACGTCGAACTGGCCTACGTGCCGTTCTACGGCTCGTGGCTGAACCGGATCGAAGCGCAGTTCACCGCGCTGCGCTACTTCGCTCTCGACGGCACCGACCACGAGACCCACCGGGAGCAGGCCAGCATGATCCGCCGCTACATCGCCTGGCGGAACCGGCACGTCACCGATCCCACGCTCCGCAAGGTCATCCGCCGAGCCGAAACCATCAAGAGGGCGAAGGTTGCCTGACCCGGCACTAGCTAGTCAGCAGCGAGGTGCACCCCTGGGCACCGGGAAGCACTGACACCGCTGTTCGGCTGGCCGTTTGTGTGCCGATACGGGTTTGCCCTTGCCGGTTTGCTGTGTCTTGCTGGCCGCGCAAGATGAGGCTCGCCGCTCTGCGCGCTCGACGTGCACGTACGAGATGACGGTGTGCATGAGCTGGTGTCCGAGGGGGGACTTGAACCCCCACGCCCGATAAAGGGCACTAGCACCTCAAGCTAGCGCGTCTGCCATTCCGCCACCCGGACAAGGTGGGCCCCCTCCGCGGAGGAAGCCAGGGACCGAGCATAACGGAGGCCGACCCCGGCCCGGCACAGCCCCCGGTGGCAGGATCATGGACATGTCGCAGCCCTCGGTCACGCTCCTCGCCGGCGCCCAGCAGGAGGTCGCGGAACTGCTGTCCGACCTCATCCGGATCGACACCACCAACACCGGTGACACCGCCACCAGCGCGGGGGAGCGGAAGGCCGCCGAGTGGGTCGCGGCCAAGCTCGACGAGGTGGGTATCAGCAGCGTCATCCACGAGTCCGAGCCGGGCCGGGCGAGCCTGGTCGCCCGGATCGAGGGCGCCAACCGCGACCGCCCCGCGCTGCTGGTGCACGGCCACCTCGACGTCGTCCCCGCCGACCCCACCGAGTGGAGCGTCCACCCCTTCAGCGGCGAGGAGCGCGACGGTTACGTCTGGGGCCGGGGCGCGGTCGACATGAAGGACATGGATGCCATGACGCTGGCGCTGGTCCGCGACTGGGCCCGCACCGGCGTCCAGCCCGACCGCGACATCGTGCTCGCCTTCGTCGCCGACGAGGAGGCCGGCGGCCGCAAGGGCGCCCACTACATGGTCGACTCGCACGCCGACCTCTTCGAGGGCTGCACCGAGGCGATCAGCGAGGTCGGCGGCTTCAGCATCACCGTCCGCGACGACCTGCGGCTGTACCTCGTCCAGACCGCCGAGAAGGGCCTGGCGTGGATGAAGCTCACCGCCGACGGCCGGCCCGGCCACGGCTCCTTCGTCCACGACGACAACGCCGTCACCCGGCTCGCCCAGGCCGTCTCCCGGATCGGCTCCACCCGGCTGCCCACCGTCCTCACGCCGCCGATGCGCGAGTTCCTGGACGGCGTCAGCGACGCCTACGGCATCGAGATCGACCCGAACGAGCCCGAGGAGGCTCTCGCCCGGCTCGGCAGCATCAGCCGGATGATCGGCGCCGCGCTCCGCAACACCGCCAACCCCACGATGCTGGACGCCGGGTACAAGACCAACGTCATCCCCGGTACCGCCAGCGCCACCATCGACGGCCGCTTCCTCTACGGCCAGGAGGAGGCGTTCGAGAAGCAGCTCGACGAACTGATCGGTGAAGGCGTCCAGCGCGAGTGGCTCGTCTACGACCAGGCCGTGGAGACGACGTTCGACGGCCCGACCGTCGACCTCATGGTGGAGGCCCTCAAGGCCGAGGACGACGGTGCCCGCCCCGTTCCGTTCACCATGAGCGGCGGCACCGACGCGAAGAGCTTCGAGACCCTCGGGATGCGCTGCTTCGGCTTCTCCCCGCTGAAGCTCCCCGCCGACCTCGACTTCGCCTCGCTTTTCCACGGCATCGACGAGCGCATCGCCGTCGACTCGCTGCAGTTCGGCATCCGGGTGCTCGACCGGTTCCTGCGGAAGGCGTGAGCGTGACCGCTCCGGCCGCGGGCAGCGTCGCCCTGATCACCGGCGGGAGCGGTGGCTTCGGCCGTGCCCTCGCCGGCCTGCTCCGGGAGCGCGACGTCACCGTCGTCCTCGCCGACCTGGACCGCGAGTCGAATAGGCAGGCCGCGAGCGACCTCGGTGCGTACTTCGTCGCCCTCGACGTCACCGACCGGGCCGCCAACGCCGCCGCCGTCGCGCAGGTCGAGGCCGAGCACGGCCGGCTGGACGCCGCCTTCCTCAACGCCGGCATCGCCGGGCGGTCCCGCGACGCCCTCGACGTCGATGAGTTCCTGCGCGTGGTCGACGTCGACCTGTTCGGCGTCGTCTACGGCACCGAGGCCGCGCTGCCGGCACTGCGCCGGGCCGGGGGCGGGTCGATCGTGGTGACGGCCTCGCTGGCCGGGCTCGCGCCGATGGCCACCGACCCCGGCTACAGCGTGGCCAAGAGCGGGGCGGTGGCGTTCGTCCGGGTGATGGCGCCGCGACTGGTCGGCGAGCAGATCACGATCTCTGCGATCTGCCCCGGATTCGCCGACACCGCGATCATCGACCCGCTGCGCGCGGAGTTCGACGCCGCTGGTTTCCCGGTGCTCACCGCGGGCGAGGTCGCCGAGGCGATGGCCGCGGCCTGGATGGGCGCCGAGCCGGGTGCGGCCTACGTCGTCCAGCCCGGGGTCGGCGCGGTGCCCTACGCGTTCAAGGGCGTGCCGGCGGCCCGGACGGCGACGGGGGAGACCGTCGCCGTCCCCGACGCGCTGCGGCCGCCCTCCATGCGCTGAGCGAGCGACCCGGCCTCACCCGGGACGACCCTGGCTCGCCTCGCACCGTGAGCCGGGAGTCGCCACGACAGCCCGGCCTGATCCCCGGGTGATCCGGGTCACCGGTGTTCTGGCAGGGTCGCCGGCATGCGTGCTTGGCGAGTCCACGCCCTCGGGAACCCGGCCGAGGTGATGTCGTTCGACGAGGTCGACCAGCCCGTTCCCAGCGACGGGCAGCTGCTGGTCAGGGTGCTCGCGGCCGGGCTCAACTTCCCCGACGTGCTGATGGCCAAGGGTGAGTACCAGGAACGTCCGCCGCTGCCGTTCACCCCCGGGGTCGAGCTGTGCGGCGAGGTCGTCGGCACCGGCCAGCGGGTGCTCGGGTCACCCGCGGGCGGGCCCGGCGCCTTCGCCGAGTACGCGCTGATGGACGCCGCCGCGGCCTGGCCGGTACCCGACGACATGACCGACGAGCAGGCCGCCGCCCTGTACCTCACGTACCAGACCGGCCACGTCGGCCTGCACCGTCGCGCCGGCCTGCGGGCAGGGGAGTGGCTGCTCGTGCACGCCGGCGCCGGAGGCGTCGGCACGGCGGCCATCCAGCTGGGCAAGGCGGCCGGCGCCAAGGTGATCGCCACCGCCGGCGGCCAGCGCAAGACCGAGGTCTGCCGCTCGCTGGGCGCCGACCACGTCATCGACTACACGGGCGAGGACTTCGTGCCGATCGTCAAGGAGGTCACCGGCGGGCACGGCGCCGACGTGGTCTACGACCCGGTCGGCGGTGACGTGTTCGACGCCTCCCGCAGGTGCATCGCGTTCGAGGGCCGGCTCGTCGTGGTGGGCTTCACCAGCGGCCGGATCCCGGCGGCGCCGGCCAACCACGTGCTGGTGAAGAACTACAGCGTCGTGGGGCTGCACTGGGGGCTCTACCGCGCCCACGACCCGGCGGCGATCGGGATGGTGCACGAGGAGCTGTGCCGGCTGTTCGCCGACGGCGCGATCGAGCCGATGGTCGGCCAGGTGCTGCCGCTGGACGCCGCACCGCGGGCGATGGCCGCGATCGCCGACCGGAGCACGGTCGGCAAGGTGGTGCTCAGACCCTGATCGGCCTCCTCCAGGGCCCCGCCGCGAGCTTGCGAGTGGTGGGCGGGAGGAGGTCCTTCTTCAGGTGACCATCCCGGGTAGGTAGGACAGCCGCATCCGGCGCCGCATGATCACCTTGCGGGTGCCGTCGGCGTGCAGCTGGAGGCGGGCGAGCTCCCAGCCGCCGGTGTCGGACTGCATGCTCATCAGCTGCGCGGCCGCCGAGCGGGACGTGCCGGGCGGGATGCGCAGCGGGACGTACTCGTACTCACCGGCTGAGGACACCCGCCCGATTGTGCCTGCCGGACGCAGTCCGGTCACGTGGTGGTCACCACCATGTGACCGGCGGTGTGTCACCGTCGGACCGGACGGGCAGGGCAGCACTACGCGCGCCGGCAGCGGGCCGGCGCTCCCGACGGGCAGGAGATCCCCGATGACCGAGCCGGAAGCCAACGACGCCGACCGCCAGGAGCAGGCCGCCACCGTTGCCCCGGGCGGTCCGGAGCTGGCCGACGAGGTGATCCCGCCGGGTGACGGGGTCCCCGAGGCCGACGCCATCGAGCAGCAGCTCAGCGCCGCGCCCGGGAGGTCGGCCTCGGTCCGGGCCGGGGCGCCGGAGGCCGACGAGTACGACGTGCTGGAGCAGCAGACCGACGTCCCCGCCGACGAGGACGACGTCCGCGACTAGCCCGGCGACCACCGGGCGCGCCAGGCCGACCTGCCCTCCGCCGGGCCGGGACCGGCCGGGAGCGCTGCCGCCCGCGGCCCGACGGGTCAGCGGGAGTAGTACTCCACGACCAGCTGCTCCTCGCAGACCACCGGGACCTCCTCGCGCCGTGGCCGGCGGGCCACCGTGCAGCGCAGGTCACCGAGGGACACCTCGAGGTAGGCCGGCGCCGTGGCGTGGGCGCCGGACGCGGCCACCTGGAACGGTGGCTTGGCCCTGCTCCGCTCGGCGATGGCCACCACGTCGTAGGGCTGCACCGAGTAGCTGGGGCGGTCGACCCGCCGCCCGTTCACCGTCACGTGCTGGTGGGTGACGGTCTGGCGGGCCTGGTAGATGGTCCGGGCGAAGCCGGCGCGCAGCACCGTGGCGTCCAGCCGGGACTCCAGGTCGGTGATCAGCGCCTCGCCGGTCTTGCCGCCGGTGCGCTTGGCCCGGTCGAAGGCCCGCCGCAGCTGTGTCTCGCTGATGTCGTACTGCGCGCGCAGCCGCTGCTTCTCCAGCAACCGGGTCTTGTAGTCGCTGGTGTTCTTGCGCTTGCGGCCGTGCTCGCCCGGCGGGTAGGGCCGGCGCTCGAAGTAGCTCACGCACTTGGGAGTGAGGGGGATGCCGAGCGCGCGACTGCGGCGCACCTTGGGACGAGACGTGTTCACAGGAACCTCCGGGTTCGGTTAGGCTCACCTTACTCCGACGACGAGTCGGCCGGCCCCGGAGGAACACATGGCTCGATCGACCCGTCCCGCCGTCCCGGGACCCGTTCCCGACGCGCTCCGCCCGTCGGCCGCCGAGCGGGCCCGCACCGTCGCCGGCCGGCCCGGGGCCGCGGTCTGCGCCCCCGGCATCGACGGCAGCCGGGTGCTGGCGCACGCCACGACCGACTGTGGCCGGGTGCTGGTCGTGGTGCCCACCGACGGGGAGGTGTGCGCCGCCGTCTCGAGCGCCCCCGACGGCGACCTTGCCGCCTTGGTGCTGGTCACCGACCATGCGCCGGTCCCGCTGCGCGACCCGGTCCGGGCCCAGGTATGGCTGTCCGGGTGGCTCACCCCGGTCCGGCCGGCCGACCAGCGCGCGGCCACCCTCGCCTTCGCCGACGTCGCACCCGTTGCCGAGCTGCTGGACGTCGGGAGGGGGAACTCGCTGTTGCGCCTCGACCTCGCCGAGGTGGTCCTGGGCGAGGGGGGCGTGGTGGTGGAGGTGGCGCCCGAGGCCTACCTGGAGGCGGAGCCCGACCCGCTGGCCGGCATCGAGGCCACCGCGCTGCGGCACCTGGTCAGCGCGCACCCGGACGAGCTCTCGGCACTCCGCTCGTGGGTGCCGCCCTGCTGGCGGGGCGAGGACGCCGTGGTGCAGCCGCTCGGCCTGGACCGCTTCGGCTTCCGGCTGCGGATCGAGCACCGGCACGGTACCCGCGACCTGCGGGTGCCCTTCGGCGCCCCGGTGACGAGCCCGGACGCGCTGGGGCCTGCGGTGCACCGGTTGCTGTGCGCCGCGCAGCGCAACTGCCCGGGGCACTGACGCGGAGTCAGTGTCCCGGGCAGGCGAATGCGGTGTGCGTCAGTGCACGGAGCGCTTCTTGCCGCCGCTGACGCCCTCGGCGACGCCGATCAGCAGTACCGCGGCGATGATCGCCACGATGCCACCGATGATGTTGAGCTCGCCGAAGTCGCCGGTGCCCAGCGCGCTGGCGACCAGCCCACCGATGAGGGCGCCGACGACGCCGAGCGCGAGGGTGGCCAGGATGCTGAGGTTCTGCTTGCCGGGCTTGATGAGGCGCGCGAGCGCACCGACGATCAGGCCGAACACGAGGAACCCGATGATGCCGCTGATGCTCATGGCCCCTCTGTGCCCCGGATGATCATGCGGCTAAACACCGGATGATCATGTCCTCGGTCACAAAGCGTCACCGGGCCCGTCACTCGGCGAGGTCGGCCAGCAGGGTCGCCAGCCGGGTGCGCCGGGGCCGGATGTCGACCTCGCGCACCGCCCGGGCCAGTGCCGCACCGCTGGCGTGGACGATCGAGAGATGTCGCTGTGCCCGGGTCAGCGCGGTGTAGACCAGCGGCCGGGACAGCATCCCGCCGGCCTCCGGCGGCAGGACGACGACCACGCCCGGCCACTCGGAGCCCTGCGCGCGGTGCACGGTGATCGCCCAACCGTGCCGTAGGTCCGACAGCGCGTTCGTGGGCACGGTGACCGGGCCCGAGGCGAAGGCCACGTCCAGCGAGCCTTCCCCGGTGCCGGTCACCACGCCGACCTCACCGTTGGCGAAGCCGATCGGCTCCAGGTCCAGGTGGTTGGCGGTGGCCACCACGCGGTCACCGACGTCGAAGCCGAACAGCGTCCCGTCGCCGGGGTTGAGCTGGGCCTTGAGGGCCTTGTTCAGCTCGATCGTCCCGGCCGGACCACGGTGCACCGGTGTCACCACCTGGACCGAACCCGGGTCGATGCCCAGCGCGCGGGGGATGGAGTCGGTGACCAGCTGCACCACCCGCCGGGCCGCCTCGGCGCTGCCGGTCGCCGGCACGATCACCACCTCCCGGTCGGGGGAGTCGACCTGCGGTAGGTCGCCGGCGCGCACGCCGGTGGCCAGCCGGGCGATCGCGCCACCGGCGGCCTGCCGGTGCAGGGTGGTCAGCTCGGTCACCGGCACCACCCCGGAGTCGATCAGGTCGCCGAGCACGTGCCCGGGTCCGATCGAGGGCAGCTGGGCCGGGTCGCCCACGAGCAGCAGGTGGGTGCAGTCGGCGCAGGCCTCCAGCAGTGCGGCGGTCAGCTCGACGTCGAGCATCGAGGCCTCGTCCACCACCACGACGTCGGCGTCCAGCGGCCACTCCTCGGTGCGGGCGAACCCACCGGTGGTGCCCTGCGCGCCCAGCAGCCGGTGCACCGTGACCGCCGGGTGGTCGGTGAGCTCCTCCAGCCGCTTGGCCGCCCGGCCGGTCGGGGCGGCCAGCGCCACCTCGGTGCCCTTGGCCTCCAGCAGCTTCACCAGGCTCGCGACCGTCCGGCTCTTGCCGGTACCCGGCCCGCCGGTGAGCAGCGAGACCCCGGCGCCCAGCACCTGGGCCACCGCGGCCTGCTGGGCGGGGTCCAGCCCCGTGGCCACCGACCGCACCGACGCCGGGTCGGCGATCCGCTCACCGGTGGCCACCAGCCGGTGCACGTTCTCGGCGACGGCCTCCTCGGCCATGCCGTAGCGGGCCAGTGACAGGGTGCGTACGGCCTCGGTCCGGGTTCCCTCGTGAGCTTGCGAGTGGAGGGGAGAACGAGGTCCTTCTGCCGGCTGGGACAGCTCGCCGTCGTCCGAACCGTCCTCGTCCGGCTCGAGGAACGGGGGCTCATGCTCCAGCACGTCCCCCGACTCCACGGCGGCGACCACCGCGGCCACCGGGTCGGCGATGGCCTCCGCCCGCAGCGCGGCGACCACCAGGTCGGCCGGTAGCACGGTGTGCCCGTCCCGGGTCGCGGTGCGCAGGGTCAGCGACACGATCGCCCGGCCACGGCGGGTGTCCTGCCGGTCGGCGCCGTTCAGCACGGCGATCGCCAGCCGGTCGGCGTCGGCCAGCGTCACCGCCGCCAACGACAGCAGCGCCCAGGGGTCGTCCCGGAGCCGGCGGGCGGCGTCGGGGCCCAGCGCGTCGGCGGCGTTCGCGGCCAGCCGGGCGTTGAGGCCGGCGCCGACCAGCAGGTCCACGACCTCGTAGGTGGGTGCCGCGGCGAGGAAGGAGGAGAACAGCCGCTCGGCGCGCTGCCGGCCGACCCGCGGCAGCTTGCGCAGCCGGTCGGCGGTGACGTCGTCGGGCCGGGCGATGCCGGCGGCGGGCAGGTCGGCCGCCGTCCGTTTGCCCAGGCCGGGCCACAGGCCCGCGGCAGTGAACGCGGCGAAGACCGGATCCCCGGCAGGGGATCCGGTCGAGGGGGCGACGGGGGAGGAGCTCACGACCGGCCGTTCAAGAGTCGGGCCGGTGTTCGGGATAACCGGCCGGGGGCAGGGAGACGTCGTCCAGTGCGGTGCAGATCGCCGGCGGCAGACGGACCTCCTCGGCGTCCAGGGAGGCTTGCAGCTGCTGCGCGGTGCGGGCACCGACGATCGGGGCGACCACGCCGGGCTGGTCTCGCACCCAGGCCAATGCGACGGCGAGCGGGGTGGTGCCCAGGCCGTCGGCGGCGGTGCAGACGGCCTCGACGACGCGGTCGGTGGTGGACGAGCGGAGCGAGTCGATGAACCGGCCCCACTGGGGTGAGGCGCCGCGGGAATCACCCGGGGTGCTGTACCGGTACTTCCCGGTGAGCAGCCCGCGGCCCAGCGGTGACCACGGCAGCACGCCCAGGTCCAGTGCCTCGGCGGCCGGTATGACCTCGCGCTCGATCCCGCGCTGCAGCAGCGAGTACTCCATCTGCGTGCTGACCAACGGCACCCGCCCGGGCCAGGCCCGTTGCCAGGTGGCGGCCTGCGCGGTCTGCCAGCCGGTGAAGTTGCTGACGCCCACGTAGCGGGTCCGCCCGGAGGTCACCGCGGCGTCGCACGCGGCCAGGGTCTCCTCCAGGGGGGTGGCGTCGTCCCAGGCGTGCAGCTGCCACAGGTCGACGTGATCGAGGCCCAGTCGCCGCAGCGAGGCGTCGAGGGCGGCGAGCAGGTGCCCGCGGGAGGCGCCGCGGCCCATCGGACCCCGCCCGGTCCGGCCGACGGCCTTGGTGGCGACCAGCACGTCGGCGCGGGGGACGACGTCGGCCAGCAGCCGGCCGAGGGTCCGCTCGCTCGCGCCGTCGGCGTAGACGTCGGCGGTGTCCACCAGCGTGCCCCCGGCATCGACGAAGGCGGTGAGCTGCATCGCCGCCTCGTCCTCGTCGGTGTCGCGACCCCAGGTCATGGTGCCCAACCCGAGCCGGGAGACGACCAGGCCGCTGCGTCCGAGCGCCCGCTGTTCCACGACGGGTCAACCTACCGGCGCCAGGCCGCGCGACCCCGGGCAACGCGGCGAGGTCGGTCACGTTCCCGGGCGTCCGCCGCCTGCCGCCCTAGGCTGACCTCCCGTGTCCCGCCTCTCCGACGCCCGCCCACCCGCCGCGCCGTCCGCCGGGAGGAGCTGACCGTGGGCTGGATCGAGGCCATCGTCCTGGGCCTGGTGCAGGGCCTGACGGAGTTCCTGCCCATCTCCTCCAGCGCCCACCTGCGCGTGGTGGGGGAGGCCCTCGGCTGGGGCGACCCCGGCGCGGCGTTCACCGCGATCACCCAGATCGGCACCGAGATCGCGGTGCTGCTCTACTTCCGCCACGACATCTGGCGGATCACGAAGGCGTGGGTGCGCGCGCTGCACGACCGCGAGGCCCGCGGGGACCACGACGCCCGGATGGGCTGGCTGATCATCGTCGGCAGCATCCCGATCGTGGTGCTGGGCCTGCTGTTCCAGGACTCGATCGAGACCACCTTCCGCGACCTGCGGGTCATCGCCATCGCCCTGGTGGCGTTCTCCCTCGTGCTCTACGTGGCCGACCGGGTCGGCAGCACCCAGCGGGAGATGAGCGACCTCACCGTCAAGCACGGCCTGGTCTACGGCTTCGCCCAGGCCATGGCGCTCGTGCCCGGCGTCTCCCGGTCCGGCGGCACGATCACCGCCGGCCGCTTCCTGGGCTACTCCCGGGCCGCCGCCGCCCGCTACTCCTTCCTGCTCGCCGTGCCGGCGGTCCTGGGCGCCGGCTTCTACCAGAGCTACGAGGCCTTCAGCGGGGGCACGGAGGGGCCGCCGCTGGCGTGGGGGCCGACCCTGCTGGCCACCGTGATCGCCTTCGGCGTGGGGCTGGCGGTCATCGCCTGGCTGCTGCGCTACCTGGCCCGGGGCAGCTTCACCCCGTTCGTGGTCTACCGCATCGTGCTCGGCCTGCTGGTGCTCGCGCTGGTCGGCGCGGGGGTGCTCGACCCGACATGAGGGAGGACCCCGTCCTCCTCATCTCTCACCAGCTCGGGCTGAGCCTCCGGACGGGGCCTTAGGCTCGACGATGTGACCACCCTCATCCTGCTGCGCCACGGCCGCACGACGGCGAACGCCTCGGGCGTGCTGGCCGGCTGGACCCCCGGCGTCCGGCTCGACGAGTCCGGCGAGGCCCAGGTCCGCGCGGTCGCCGAGCGGCTCGCCGGTGTTCCACTGGCCGCCGTCGTCAGCAGCCCGCTGGAACGCTGCCAGCAGACCGCCGGCGCGGTCGTCGGGGACCGCGCGCTGGAGCTGCAGACCGATGACCGGCTGGGGGAGGCCCGCTACGGCGACTGGACCGGCCGCCCCATCAAGGAACTGGTCAAGGACCCGATGTGGAAGGTCGTGCAGCAGCACCCCTCTGCCGCGGTCTTCCCCGGCCCGGAGGGTGAGGGGCTGGCGCAGACCCAGGCCCGCGCGGTGGCCGCCGTCCGGGAGTGGAACGCCACGCTCGGCCCGGACGCCGTCTGGCTGGCCTGCAGCCACGGCGACGTGATCAAGGCCGTGCTCGCCGACGCGCTCGGGGTGCACCTGGACCAGTTCCAGCGCATCGTGGTCGATCCGGCGTCCCTGTCGGTGATCACCTACACCGACACCCGCCCCTTCGTGACGCGCATCAACGACACCGGCGGCGACGTCTCCGCGCTCATCCCACCGAAGAAGAAGCGCCGTGCACGGCGGGCGCCCAGTTCCGACGCCGTCGTCGGCGGCGGCGCGGGCGGGCCGGCCTGAGCCCTGCCCATCGGGCCCCGGTCGCGCCGCGCCGGTGACCTGCCCGCTCGTCGCGCGGGATGACCGGCGGACCCGCGTAACCTGATCGCGTGCCCCGTCAGGTCTTCCATTTCGACCGTCCCGCCCGGTTCGTCGCCGGGACCGTCGGCCAGCCCGGCGACCGCACCTTCTACCTGCAGGCCTCCGACGAGGCCGGCCGCACGGTCAGCGTGGCGCTGGAGAAGTCCCAGGTGCAGGTCCTGGCCGAGCGGATGGACGAGCTGCTCGACGAGATCGCCAACCGCGCGACGGTCGTCGTCCCGCCCGAGGCCGACGTCGACGACCTGGAGCCGCTCACCGCCCCGGTCGATGAGGAGTTCCGGGTCGCCGCCATGGGCCTGGCCTGGGACGGCGACGAGGACGCCGTGGTTGTCGAGGCCGTGGCCGCCGGCGAGGAGCCGGTCGAGGAGGACGCCATCCTCTCCGACAGCGACGACGGCCCGGACGCGCTCCGGGTGGTCATCACCCCGGCCGCCGCCCGTGCCTTCGTGGCCCGTGCCCGCCGCGTCGTGGCCGCCGGCCGGCCGGCGTGTCCGCTGTGCTCGCTGCCGCTGGACCCGGCGGGCCACGTGTGCCCCCGGCAGAACGGGTACCGCCGCTGAACCCCGGGGACGGTCGGACGGTGAGCGAGCAGCCGGACGCCGGGCTGGATCCCGCGCTCGCCGACGAGTGGGTCGAGGAGTTCGACGACGCCGACGACGAGTCCGACGGCGAGGAGGGTGAGGTCGTGGAGCTGGACCTCGGCGTCTTCGACCACGGCGACCGCCGCCCGCCGGCGACCGAGGCGGAGGAGCGGACCCTCCTCACCGAGGGCGTGCTCGACCTCGAGGGCCGGCTCATGGACGCCAGCAACGTCACCCTGATCGGCGCGATCCGCACCGACACGCTGGCGGGCGAGTGCGTCTACAAGCCGGTGGCGGGCGAGCGCCCGCTGTGGGACTTCCCCGACGGCACGCTCGCGGGCCGGGAGATCGGCGCGTTCCTGGTGTCCGAGGCGACCGGCTGGCGGGTGGTGCCGCCGACCGTGCTGCGGGACGGCCCGTTCGGCACCGGCATGGTCCAGCTCTGGATGGACGCCGACCCCACGATCGACCTGGCCGAGTTCGTCCGGCGGGACGTGCCCGGGCTGCGGCGGATGGCGATCTTCGACGCGGTGGTGAACAACGCCGACCGCAAGGGCGGCCACATCATCCCGATGGCCGACGGCCACGTGTACGGCGTCGACCACGGCATCTGCTTCTCCGCCGACCCCAAGCTGCGCACCCTGCTGTGGCGCTGGGCCGGCAAGCCGCTGCCGCTCGACGCGCTCGCGGTGCTGGAGGAGCTCGCCGACGACCTGCGCGGCGACCTCGGGGAGCAGCTGCACGAGCACCTCACCCGGCGCGAGGTCCGGCGCACCGAGCAGCGGGTGGCCGAGCTGCTCCGGACCCAGCTGCACCCGGAGCCCAGCGGCGAGTGGCCGGCGCTGCCCTGGCCGCCGTTCTGAAGCTGGCGCGGCGCGGTCTGCGCGTTCCGGTCACCTGGCCCTGGCCCTGAGGCGGGCGTCCCGGGTGCCGTGCGCCGGTCCGTCGGGAGCCCGATCTAGGCTCGACCCGTGCTCAGCTGGCCCGCCCCACTCCTGCCGACCCTCCCCGGGGCCGGTCCCGCACTGCGCCTGTACGACACCGCCCGGCAGGAGGTCGTCGAGACCCGGCCGGACCGCACGGCCCGGATGTACGTCTGCGGCATCACCCCCTACGACGCCACCCACCTCGGCCACGCCGCCACCTACCTGGCCTTCGACCTCGTCAACCGGGTGTGGCGGGACGCCGGGCACGCCGTCCACTACGTGCAGAACGTCACCGACGTCGACGACCCGCTGTTCGAGCGCGCCGACCGGGACGGCGAGGACTGGATCGTCCTGGGCATGCGGGAGACCGCGCTGTTCCGGGAGGACATGACGGCGCTGCGGGTGCTGCCACCGGAGGACTACGTCGGGGCCGTCGAGGCCATCCCGCGGATCGTCGGGCACGTCGAGACGCTCTGGGACGCCGGTCTGGCCTACCAGCTCGAGGACGGGACCGGCGACGTCTACCACGACGTCTCGCAGGCCCCCGGGTTCGGCAGCGAGTCCGGCTACGACGAGGAGACGATGCTCCGGCTGTCCGCCGAGCGCGGGGGAGACCCCGACCGCGCGGGCAAGCGGTCCGCGCTCGACCCGCTGCTCTGGCGCGGTGTCCGCGACGGCGAGCCGTCCTGGCCGGGGCCGCGAGGCGTCGCCGGCCGGCCCGGCTGGCACGTCGAGTGCGCCGCGATCGCGCTGGACACCATCGGCATGGGCTTCGACGTGCAGGGCGGCGGCAGCGACCTGGTGTTCCCGCACCACGAGTACTCCGCGGTGCACGCCGAGGGGCTCACCGGCACCAAGCCGTTCGCGCAGGCCTACGTGCACGCGGCGATGATCGGCCTGGACGGCGAGAAGATGAGCAAGAGCCGGGGCAACCTGGTGTTCGTCTCCCGGCTGCGCGGCGACGGCGTCGACTCGATGGCCGTGCGGCTGGCCCTGCTGGCCGGGCACTACCGCACCGACCGCGCCTGGACCCCCGACCTGCTCGCGGCTGCGGAGGAGCGGCTGGCCACCTGGCGGCGCGCCGTGGCGCTGCCGATCGGGGCACCGGCCGGGCCGGTGCTGACCGGAGTGCGCGAGCGGTTGGCCGATGACCTGGACTCGCCCGGGGCGATCGCCCTGGTCGACACCTGGGCGGCGGCCAGCCTGGCCGAGGCGGGTTCGGGCAGCAGCGCGCCCGCCGCCGAGGCGGTGGACGACTGGGACCCGCAGTCCCCGACGGTCGTCCGGGACATCGTCGACGCGCTGCTCGGGATCGATCTCTAGCCGTGGCAGAGCCGCTGCCGCCGTTCCGGCTGGCCGCCCGGGCCGCCCGGGAGCGGGCCGAGGAGTCGCTGGCCCCGGCAGCCGCACGGTCGGCATCCACCCGGGGGCGGGTGCGGCCGGAGGCCGAGGACGAACTGCGCACCGCGTACGAGCGCGACCGCGACCGGATCCTGCACGCCAAGGCCTTCCGCCGGCTGAAACACAAGACGCAGGTCTTCCTGCACCCCGACGGTGACCACTTCGTCACCCGGCTCACCCACACCCTCCAGGTCACCCAGGTGGCCCGGGCGCTGGCCGCGGCGCTGAGCCTCAACGAGACGTTGGCCGAGGCGATCGCGCTGGCCCACGACGTCGGTCACTCCCCGTTCGGCCACATCGGCGAAGAGGCGCTCGATCCCTACGTCGAGGGTGGCTGGCACCACGCGGCCCAGGGCGTCCGGATCGTCGAGGTGCTCGAGGACCTCAACCTCACGTGGGAGGTCCGCGACGGGGTGCGGGCGCACAGCTGGAAGATCACCCCGCCGCCGTCCACCCGCGAGGGCGAGTGCGTGCGGTACGCCGACCGGATCGGCTATCTCTCCCACGACGCGCTGGATGCCGTCCGGGCCGGCGTGCTGCAGCCCGGCGACCTGCCCGCGCGCACCCGGGCGGTGTTCGGTGACCCGGGCAGCGAGATGGTCGGCGCGATGATCGCCGCGGTCGTCGAGGGCAGCCTGTCGCCGGACAACACCGGTGGCGCGGTGGTCATGCGGGCCGACGCGCTCGAGGCGATGCACGAACTCCGCACGTTCATGTTCGAGCGGGTGTACGAGTCCGACACCGCGGCGGGGCAGAAGCACGTGGCCATCGACGTCATCCGCCGGCTGGTCGACCACCACCTCACGCACCCGGAACTGCTGCCGGCCAGCTACCGCGACACCGAGGCCGACCCGGTCACCCAGGTCGTCGACTACGTCACCGGGATGACCGACCGGTTCGCCCTCGCGACGCACGACCGGCTCTTCGACGACACGGCCGGCACGCGGATGCGCCCGTTGCTGGTGACGTCCTGAGCCGACAGATCGCCGTGTCGATCTGTCGACGAACGCCCGTGTCGACACGGCGGTGGGCTCAGCCCGCCACCGGGCAGGCCTGGATCCGGGCCTGCAGGGCCGGGTCGTCGATCTGCCCGGCGATGGCGGTGGCGGCCGCCAGCGCCGTGCGGGACCCGGCCCGGGCGCGGTGCAGGTGCACGCGCACCAGGAGGTCACGCATGCTGCCGCGCGAGGCGAGGTCGGCCAGCCGGTCGACCGGACCGGCTGCTGCGGCCGGGGCGGTGTCCAGCGTGATCGTGCAGACGACGTCGAGCAGGCGGGCGTAGGGCCACAGGTACCACGGCGCCGGGGTCAGGCCCTGGTCGCACCAGCGCCGTGCCCGCTCCGGGCTGCCCTCCGCTAGTGACAGGGTGGCCTGCCCGTGCGCGACCGTCGCCATCCAGCAGTGGTCATCGCTCTCGGTCGCGAGCACCCAGGCGTGGTCGAGCAGCTCGCGGGCAACGTTCAGGTCGCCCAGTCCGACCGCCGCCTCAGCCCGGAACGCCGTCGGCCACGGCTGGAAAGCCGTCCAGTCCTGCCGCGCCACCTTCTCGAGCGCGCCGTCGAGGACGGCCGCTGCGAGTGCGTACTCGCCGCGCAGGGCGTGGCGGCGTCCGATCATGGACAGCGACCACGCCTCCTGCCGGGAGTCGCCCACCTGCCGGGCCAGGGCAGCGGACCTGTCCAGGGCGGCGAGGGCGCCGGGGTAGTCGGCACCATCGGTGAGGCACATGCCGCGCACCCCGAGCAGCCGGGCGATCTCGGCGTCGTCGCCGGTGGACCGGCGGCCCTCGTCCAGCCAGAGCAATGCCCGATCCTGCTGACCGCGCTGCAGGGCCAGGAAGCCCAGCTCGCGGCAGGCGGCGGCGACGATGTCACCTGCCTGGACCCCGCGGGCCAGGGCGGCCGCCTCCTGGAGGAGACCCCGGACCGCGGTGCCCCGCTCTCCGGCGGCGTGCACCCGTGCACCGGCCAGCGCGACATAGGCGGTCGCGCGCAGGGCAGGTTCGCCGACCTCCACCGCCATGCCCGCCGCCCGGCGCAGCTGCTCGAGCGCGCGCTCCACGGCCCCGGCCATCAGCGACGCGCGGCCGGCGTCGAGGTAGGAGCGCACCGCGGCGGCGCTCGCGGGAAGCGGCGGCTGACGAGGGACCGGGTCCGTCGCGGCGGCGAGTACTTCAGCGGGTGGTGCGCAGCCGAGTTCGCGGCGGAACAGGTCGGTGCAGCGCAGGGCCTGCCGGCGAGCACCGGGCCGGTCCCCGGCCGCGGTCAGACTTCGAACCAGCACCGCGTGGTGGTCGGGGTCCAGCGGGTTCATCGCCACCGCCCGGGCGGCCAGCCGGGCCGCAGCCGCGGCGGAGCCCGCGGCGAGCAGGTCGAGCGCTGCCTCGACGAGGACCGTCTCGGTGCAGGACGTGATCCGGCACCGTTCCGCCGCCAGCCACGCCTCGAACCCAGGCGCGTCGGGGAGTGCCACCCCCTCCAGGAGCTCCGCGCCGAAGTCGGCGAGAGCCAGTGCCTGGGCGGATGTGCCGTCGGTGAGCTGGCGGACGTCGACGCCGCAGGCGGGGGAGAGGGTCAGCGCTAACCCGCCGCCGTCGAGGACGGCGATCCCGGCCAGCGCACGCCGCAGCTCGCTCAGGTTCCAGCGTAGGGCGCCCAAGGGGTCGAGCGCGTCGCCGAACAGCAGGGATGCCAGGTGCTGTCGGCTCGGCGGACACCCGGCCAGCACGAGGTAGGTCAGCAGGGCCCAGGCCTTGTTGCCCCGCGGGGCAACGGCCGGTGCCCCGTCCCGCTCGATGCGGGGTCGGCCGAGCAGTCTGATGGTGGCGGTCACGGCGTCGCCTCCTCCGCCGGAGCGACGGTAGCTGCATCGGGCCGCGCGTGGCGGTGGCGGGGTGGCGGCACCGTGTCCCGCCGGTACCGCCACCCGCTGGTCACCCGGCGGCAGTGCCGGCCAGCGCCCTCACGTCAGCGGTGGTCAGGCACTTCCCACCGATGCCCCACTCGCCGCTGGCCACCTCTTCCACGACCACCCAGGTCACGCCGCGCATGGCCTCGCCCTCGATGGCGACCATCGCATCGGTCAGTCGCTCCACGATGGCCTGCTTCTGGCCGGAAGTGAACACGCCCTCGATGACCTTCACGTTGACGAACGGCATGGC
The DNA here is from genome assembly GCF_054780755.1 of Modestobacter lapidis. Classification (NCBI taxonomy): domain Bacteria; kingdom Bacillati; phylum Actinomycetota; class Actinomycetes; order Geodermatophilales; family Geodermatophilaceae; genus Modestobacter; species Modestobacter lapidis. The sequence continues at coordinate 415,294 of NZ_BAAGVS010000001.1, forward strand.
TGCTCCTCTGCTCGGCCGACACCGGATGTGCGGCTGGGAGGACCGTCCACGACCGGGGTGTGACCACGCGTGTGATCGCAACGTGCCACCGGCTCCGCGCGGGGCGGCGCGCCAGGGGAGGGGATCAGCTGCCGGACGGGCCCCGGCGGCGCAGGTAGCGCTCGAACTCGCGGGCGATCGAGTCGCCGCTGGTCTGGGACAGGTCGGTGGCGGTGGCCCGCTCCTCCAGGGACCGGACGTACTCGACGACCTCGTCGTCCTCCTGGGCCATCTCGTCGACGGTGGTGACCCACTCCTCGGCCTGCTGGGGCAGGGCGCCGAGCGGCACCGCCACCTCCAGCACCTCCTCCACCCGCTGGAGCAGCGCCATGGTCGCCCGCGGCGCCGGCGGCTGCGACACGTAGTGCGGCACCGCGGCCCAGAAGCTCACCGCCGGTAGCCCGGCCTGCACGCAGGCGTCCTGGAAGACGCCGAGGATGCCGGTCGGGCCCGTGTAGCGGGAGGTCTCCAGACCCCACTTCGTGGCGGACTCGTCGTCGTAGGCGGAGCCGGTGACCGGGGTGGGCCGGGTGTGCGGGGTGTCGGCCAGCAGGGCACCGAGGGCCACGACGGTGTGCGCGCCGAGCTCCTGGCAGATCTCGATCAGCTCCGCGCAGAAGCCCCGCCAGCGCATGTTGGGCTCGATGCCGCGGATGAGCACGACGTGCCGGTCGCCGTCCGGCGGGCGGGCGACCGAGATGCGGGTGGTCGGCCACTCCAGCCGGCGGCTGATGCCGTCGATCAGGGCGACGGTCGGCCGGTTGACCTGGAAGTCGTAGTAGTCCTCGGGGTCCAGCGCGGCCAGCGGGGTGGCGTCCCAGATGAGCTCGAGGTGCTCGAGCGCCCCGGTGGCGGCGTCCCCGGCGTCGTTCCAACCCTCGAACGCGACCACCACGACGGGGTCGTCCAGCTGGGGCAGGTCGTCTGCTGCGGACTTCGGATCACTCACCTTCACGAGCCTACGTCGATCCCGCCGCCCGGCCCCCGGTGACCGCGCGGGGAGGCACCGCGGTGCACGCAGGACGGTGCGGAGTGCGACCATGGTCGGGTTGTTCGAGGACGACGAGGGGCTCGCCCCCGTCGGAGTTGCCAGGGCCCTGGCGCCGGACGTCTCCGTGATCGTGCCCGATCGACGCCCGAGGATCGCCTGTGTCCGAGCTCCCGTCCCTCCGCCCCGACGCCACCGCCGAGCTGACCGCCCGGCTGGAACAGCGCATCCTGGTGCTCGACGGGGCGATGGGCACCGCGATCCAGCGCGACCGGCCGGACGAGGCGGGCTACCGGGGAGAGCGCTTCGCCGAGTGGCCCAGCGACGTCCAGGGCAACAACGACCTGCTCAGCCTCACCGCGCCGGAGATCATCTCCGGCATCCACCGCGAGTACCTCGAGGCCGGCGCGGACTTGATCGAGACCAACACCTTCAACGCCACCCGGATCTCCCTGGCCGACTACGGCATGGCCGGTCTCGCCACCGAGCTCAACGTCGCCGCGGCCCGGCTGGCCCGCGCCGAGTGCGACGCCATGACCGCCCGTACCCCGGACAAGCCCCGGTACGTCGTCGGGGCGCTCGGCCCCACCAGCCGGACGGCGTCCATCTCGCCGGACGTGAACGACCCCGGCGCCCGCAACGTCACCTTCGACGAGCTGGTCGAGGCCTATCTCGAACAGGCCGACGGGCTGGTGGACGGCGGCAGCGACGTGCTGCTGATCGAGACCGTCTTCGACACCCTCAACGCCAAGGCGGCGATCTTCGCGCTGGAGACGCTGTTCGAGCAGCGCGGGCGCCGCTGGCCGGTGATGGTCTCCGGCACGATCACCGACGCCTCCGGGCGAACGCTGTCCGGCCAGGTCACCGAGGCGTTCTGGCACTCCGTGCGGCACGTGGAGCCGCTGCTGGTCGGCCTCAACTGTGCGCTGGGCGCGGCGGAGATGCGGCCCTACCTCGCCGAGATCGCCCGGATCGCCGACACCTTCGTCTCCTGCTACCCGAACGCCGGCCTGCCCAACGCCTTCGGCGAGTACGACGAGTCCCCGGAGCAGACGGCGGAGATCCTGACGGAGTTCGCCCGGGCCGGCTTCGTCAACGTCGTCGGTGGCTGCTGCGGCACCACCCCGGCGCACATCGCCGAGCTCGCCGGTGGGGTCGGGGAGCTCGCACCCCGGGTCCCGCCCCGGGTGCAGCCCGCCCTGCGGTTGGCCGGGCTCGAGCCGGTGACCATCACCGGCGACTCCCTGTTCGTCAACGTCGGCGAGCGCACGAACATCACCGGGTCAGCCAGGTTCCGGAACCTGATCAAGGCCGGTGACTACCCGGCGGCCCTCGCCGTCGCCCGGCAGCAGGTCGAGGCCGGCGCCCAGGTCATCGACGTGAACATGGACGAGGGGATGATCGACGGCATCGCGGCGATGGACCGCTTCACCAGGCTGATCGCCGCCGAGCCCGACATCTGCCGGGTGCCCACGATGATCGACTCCTCGAAGTGGGAGGTCATCGAGGCCGGGCTCAAGTGCGTGCAGGGCAAGGCGATCGTCAACTCGATCTCGCTGAAGTCGGGCGAAAAGGAGTTCGTCCGGCAGGCCCGGCTGTGCCGCAAGTACGGGGCCGCGATCGTCGTCATGGCCTTCGACGAGGACGGGCAGGCCGACACCCTCGAGCGTCGCCAGCAGATCTGCCGGCGGGCCTACGACGTCCTCACCCGGGACGTCGGCTTCCCCGCCGAGGACATCATCTTCGATCCGAACGTCTTCGCGGTCGCGACGGGCATCGAGGAGCACGCCCGCTACGGGCTGGACTTCATCGAGGCCACCCGCTGGATCAAGTCGAACCTGCCCGGTGCGCTGGTCTCCGGCGGCGTCTCGAACGTCTCGTTCTCCTTCCGCGGCAACAACCCCGTGCGCGAGGCCATCCACGCGGTGTTCCTCTACCACGCCATCGCGGCCGGCATGGACATGGGCATCGTCAACGCCGGCGCGCTGGAGGTCTACGACCAGGTGCCGCCGCTGCTCCGCGAGCGCATCGAGGACGTCGTCCTCGCCCGCCGGCCGGACAGCACCGAGCGCCTGCTCGAGATCGCCGGCGACTTCGCCGGGGACGGCGCGGTGCAGGAGGTCGCCTCCGAGGAATGGCGCTCGCTGCCGGTCGCCGAGCGCATCACGCATGCGCTGGTGAAGGGCATCGACGCGTTCGTCGAAGAGGACACCGAGGAGCTGCGGGCGCAGATCAGCGCGCGGGGCGGCCGGCCGATCGAGGTGATCGAGGGCCCGCTGATGGCCGGCATGAACGTCGTGGGCGACCTGTTCGGGCAGGGAAAGATGTTCCTGCCGCAGGTGGTCAAGTCGGCCCGGGTGATGAAGAAGGCCGTCGCGCACCTGATCCCGTTCATCGAGGCGGAGAAGCGGCCGGGGGACGCCGAACGCAGCAACGGCCGGGTGATCATGGCGACCGTGAAGGGCGACGTCCACGACATCGGCAAGAACATCGTCGGCGTCGTCCTGCAGTGCAACAACTACGACGTCGTCGACCTCGGTGTGATGGTGCCCGCGCAGAAGATCCTCGACGCCGCGAAGGCGGAGGGCGCCGACGTCATCGGGCTGTCCGGGCTGATCACGCCCTCGCTGGACGAGATGGTGAACCTGGCGTCGGAGATGGAGCGGCAGGGCTTCGACCTCCCGTTGCTCATCGGCGGGGCCACCACCTCCCGCGCGCACACGGCGGTCAAGGTGGCGCAGAAGTACCACGGCCCGGTGATCTGGGTGAAGGACGCGTCGCGGTCGGTGCCGGTGGTGGCCGCGCTGCTGTCGGACGATCAGCGCCCGCGGTTGCTCGCCGAGACCGACGCCGAGTACCAGACGCTGCGCGACCGGCACGCCGCCCGCCAGGACACCCGCGCCCTGCTGCCGATCGCCGCCGCGCGGGCCAACGCGACACCGATCGACTGGACCGGCTACGCCCCGCCCCGGCCGCGGATGCTGGCCCAGCAGGCCCGGGACGTCTGCGCCGGGGCCGACTGCGAGCACCAGCACGGCCGGGCCACCCAGTTCGTCCGCACCTTTGGCGACTACTCCCTCGAGGAGCTGCGTCGCTACATCGACTGGCAGCCGTTCTTCAACGCCTGGGAGATGCGCGGCAGGTTCCCCGACATCCTGCACAACCCGACGACCGGCGAGGCGGCCCGCCGGCTGTACGAGGACGCCCAGGCGATGCTGGACCAGCTGATCGGCGAGCGGTGGCTGCGGGCGAGCGGGGTGGTCGGGCTGTTCCCGGCCAACGCGGTGGACGGCGACGACATCGAGGTCTACACCGACGAGTCGCGCAGTGCGGTCCGGGCGACGCTGCACCTGCTCCGCCAGCAGACCGAGGGGCGGGACGGTTCCCCGCGCAAGTCCCTGGCCGACCTGGTGGCACCGCGGTCCACCGGGCTCCGCGACTACGTGGGCGCCTTCGCGGTCACCGCCGGGCTCGGGTCGGCCGAGCGGGTGGCGCGCTTCAAGGCGGACAACGACGACTACTCCGCGATCCTGCTGGAGTCGCTGGCCGACCGGCTCGCCGAGGCGTTCGCCGAACGGCTGCACGAGCGCGTGCGCCGGGAGTTCTGGGCGTACGCGCCGGGCGAGACGCTGGACGGCGCCGGCCTGCTCGCCGAGAAGTACGTCGGGATCCGCCCGGCGCCCGGCTACCCGGCCTGTCCCGAGCACACCGAGAAGCAGACGATCTGGGAGTTGCTGGACGTGTCCGCCGCCACCGGCATCGAGCTCACCGAGAGCATGGCCATGTGGCCCGGCGCGGCGGTCAGCGGGCTGTACTTCTCGCACCCGCAGTCGCGGTACTTCGTGCTGGGCCGGGTCGCCCGGGACCAGGTCGAGGACTACGCACGCCGCAAGGGCTGGACCGTCGCCGAGGCGGAGCGCTGGCTGTCACCCAACCTCGGCTACCGCACGGAGGACGAATGAACTCGAAGGGCCCCGGATCCCCGCATCCCTCGCCCGCGCACGGTGGGCTCCTGCCGCAGGGCCATCTACAGCCGCTGCAAGCAGTGCTGTTCGACATGGACGGCACGCTGGTGGAGACCGAGCAGTACTGGGGTGAGGCGATGTGCGACCTGGCCCGGGAGCTCGGCGGGAGCATGTCGCCGGCGGCCCGGGAGCGCACCGTCGGGACGTCGATGCGGGTCGCCATGGGCGTCCTGTACGCCGACCTCGGGGTACGGCGCGACGAGGTCGACCTGCAGGGGGACGTCCGCTGGGTAGAGGACCGGACGGCGGAGCTGATGGCCGCCGGTGGGATCGATTGGCGCCCGGGCGCGCGCGCACTGCTGGCCGCGGTCCGAGACGCGGGCGTGGCGACGGCGCTGGTGACGACGACGCCGCGCCGACTGGCCGCCCCGGTGCTGCAGCGGATCACCGGCGACCTGGGCGGGAACCCGTTCGACGTCACCGTCTGCGGCGACGAGGCGCCGGCCCGCAAGCCCGACCCGGCGCCCTACCTCCAGGCGATGGCCGCCCTCGGCGTCGAGGCCGGCGGGTGCCTGGTGATCGAGGACTCCCAGGTCGGCATCGCCGCGGGGCTGGCCGCGGGCGCAACCGTACTGGGCGTGCCGTCGTTACAGCGGATGCAACCACTTCCCGGACTGGTTGTCCGCCACGGGCTGGTGGGCCTGACCGCCGGCCAGCTCGGCGACCTGCTCAGGGTCGAGGCCGGCGGCGCCGGCCAGTGACGCCGACCCGCTGGTCGAGCTACCGCCGGGTGGAGCTGGGCAGGACGCCACGCGCTACCGGGCGGCGGCTCAGAGCGGGGTGACCGGAAGGGTGGTGCGCCAGCCGGCCGCCGCGGCGGCGTCGGCCGGAAAGGGCGGCGGAGTGCCGCCGAACGCCGGGCACAGCGCCTGGTGGTCGCACCAGCCGCACAGCCGGCTCTTGTTCGGCCGGAAGTCGGCGGTGGCCACCGCCCGCTCGATCGCCGCCCAGATCGCCTGCAGGGTCCGCTCGAAACGGAGCAGCTCGGCCTCGTCGGGGGCGTAGGTGAGCGCGTCGCCATCGCCGAGGTAGAGCAGCTTCAACTGGGCGGCGATCACGCCGCGGGTGCGCCAGAGGACCAGCGCGTAGAACTTCATCTGGAACAGGGCCTTGGCCTCGAAGGCCTCCCGCGGCATCGAGCCGGTCTTGTAGTCCACCACCCGCAGCGCGCCGCTGGGCGCGACGTCCAGCCGGTCGACGTAGCCGCGCAGCAGCAGCCCGTCGGGGAGGGTGACCTCGACCAGCTCCTCACGGCCGTGCGGCTGGATGCGGGTCGGGTCCTCGAGGGCGAAGTAGGTCTCCACCAGCGTGCCGGCCGAGGCCAGCCACGCCTCCAGGCCGGCCGCCGTGCCGCCGGCGGGGGCATCGGCCCCGTCGGCGGCCGTCGGGACGGGGAACAGCTCCGCGACGCCGGGCTCCGCCCGCAGGTCGGCCCAGGCCGGCTCGATCAGCGAGCGGGCCGCCTCGACCGTGCGCTCGGCCGCCGGGAGGTCGTAGAGCCGCTCGAGTACCGCGTGCACCAGCGTGCCGCGCACGGCCGCGGGCGACTTGCGCTCGGGCAGCCGGTCGATGGTGCGGAACCGGTAGAGCAGCGGGCAGGACTTGAAGTCCGCGGCGCGCGAGGGGGACAAGGACGGCCGCCGGGGCGCCGTGTCGGCGGCCGACGTCCGGTCCGAGGAGCCGCCCGCCGGGGCCACTCCCGCGGACGGGTCCGTCTCGAGGGTCGACGTCATGGGGCGAGGCTAGATCGGTCCTCCGACAGTTCCGGGTGTGCGCGCCGGGAGCGGCCAGGGTCGCCGTCCGTACCCTGTCCGTACGTGAGCGACGAGCAGCAGGACACGATCGAGCGCGCCTCCCGGGTAGCCGCCCCCACCGCGACCGAGGTGCCCGCCGACGCTCCGCCCGCGCCCGCGCCCGTCGAGGCGGAACCCCCGCCGGCGGCGCCCGGGGCCTTCCAGGTCGGCGACCGGGTGCAGCTCACCGACCCCAAGGGACGGCTGCACACCGTCGTCCTGGAGGCCGGCAAGCAGTTCCACACCCACCGCGGCGCGATCGAGCACGACCACCTCATCGGTGCGCCCGAGGGCTCCGTCGTCCACTCGACGGCGAACACCGGGTACCTGGCGCTGCGCCCGCTGCTGGCCGACTTCGTCCTCTCCATGCCGCGCGGGGCGCAGGTCATCTACCCCAAGGACGCCGCGCAGATCGTCGGCTTCGGCGACGTCGGCCCCGGCATGCGCGTGCTCGAGGCCGGCGCCGGCTCCGGCGCCCTCACCTGCTCGCTGCTGCGTGCGGTGGGGGAGCGGGGCTCGGTCACCAGCTACGAGCGGCGGGAGGACTTCGCCGACGTCGCCCGCGGCAACGTCGGTGCCTTCATCGGCGAGGTGCCGGCCAACTGGTCGCTCCGGCTGGGCGACCTCGCCGACCACCCGGCCGAGGAGGTGGTGGACCGCGTCGTCCTGGACATGCTCGAGCCGTGGGCCGTGCTGCCCACCGTCGCCGCCGCGCTGCGGCCCGGCGGTGTCCTGGTCGGCTACGTCGCGACGGTCACCCAGCTCTCGACCTACATGGAGGCGCTGCGCGCGCAGGGCCTGTGGACCGAGCCGTACGCCTGGGAGTCGTTGCTCCGGCCGTGGCACGCGGTGGGGCTCGCCGTCCGGCCCGAGCACCGGATGGTCGCCCACACCGCCTTCCTGGTCACCGCCCGGCGGCTGGCCGAGGGCACCGTCGCACCCCTCCGGCAGCGCCGCAAGAACGCCGGCTGACCGCTCGCCGGAGTCGGCCGGGTGGCGCCCGGACGACGTCCTGGCCGGGCGCGCGCGCCGGTCGCGTGGGCTGCGGCGCTGTCACCTCCCGCGTGTATAGATTGGCGTCCTGGCTCCCCCCGATGGCTGTGGAGGTGCGCGATGACCCTGGATCCCGACGAGTTCCGAGCGCGACGTGAGCGTGACGTCGCCTCACTGGTGAGCCAGATCTCCTACCTCGAGGAGGAGATCGGCCTCCTGCGGCGCAAGGTGTCCGACGGCCCGCGCCAGGTGCGCGCGCTGGAGGAGCGCCTCGCCGAGGCGGAGGGCCGGGCGGCCTTCCTGTCCGAGCGCAACGACAAGCTGGCCACCACGCTCCGCGAGGCGCGCGACCAGCTGGTCACGCTCAAGGAGGAGGTCGAGCGTCTGGGCCAGCCCCCGTCCGGGTACGGCGTCTTCCTCGCCAGGTTCGAGGACGGCACCGTCGACGTCTTCACCGGTGGCCGGAAGCTGCGGGTGTCGGTGTCCCCGGCCCTGGCGGTCGACGACCTCCGGCACGGCCAGGAGGTCATGCTCAACGAGGCGATGAACGTCGTCGAGGCGCGTGGCTTCGAGCGGGCCGGCGACGTCGTCATGCTCAAGGAGCTGCTCGAGCCGGTCGAGGGCATTCCGCGCCGGGCGCTGGTCATCGGGCACACCGACGAGGAGCGGGTCGTCTACCTCGCCGATTCCCTCGCCGACCAGCCGGTGCGTGTGGGCGACTCGCTGCTGCTGGAGTCCCGCTCCGGGTACGTCTACGAGCGGATCCCGAAGAGCGAGGTCGAGGAGCTGATCCTCGAAGAGGTCCCCGACATCGACTACGCCGACATCGGTGGGCTGTCCCGGCAGATCGAGCAGATCCGGGACGCCGTCGAGCTGCCGTTCCTGCACGCCGACCTGTTCCGCGAGTACGAGCTGCGCCCGCCGAAGGGCATCCTGCTGTACGGCCCGCCCGGCTGCGGGAAGACGCTCATCGCCAAGGCGGTGGCCAACTCGCTGGCCAAGAAGGTCGCGGCGCTCAACGGCGACTCCGACCGGAGCCAGGGGAAGTCGTTCTTCCTCAACATCAAGGGCCCGGAGCTGCTGAACAAGTACGTGGGGGAGACCGAGCGGCACATCCGGCTGGTCTTCCAGCGGGCCCGGGAGAAGGCCAGCGAGGGCACGCCGGTCATCGTCTTCTTCGACGAGATGGACTCGATCTTCCGCACCCGCGGATCCGGGGTGTCCTCCGACGTGGAGAGCACGATCGTGCCGCAGCTGCTCAGCGAGATCGACGGCGTCGAGGGGCTGGAGAACGTGATCGTCATCGGCGCCTCCAACCGCGAGGACATGATCGACCCGGCGATCCTGCGGCCCGGCCGCCTGGACGTAAAGATCAAGATCGAGCGGCCGGACGCCGAGGCCGCGCGCGACATCTTCAGCAAGTACCTGACCACCACGCTGCCGATCAACGCCGACGACCTGGCCGAGCACGGCGGAAGCCGCGAGGCGACCATCGCCGGGATGATCCAGAGCACCGTCGAGCGGATGTACACCGAGACCGAGGACAACCGCTTCCTCGAGGTGACGTACGCCAACGGTGACAAGGAGGTCCTGTACTTCAAGGACTTCAACTCCGGCGCGATGCTGCAGAACATCGTCGACCGGGCCAAGAAGATGGCGATCAAGGACCGGCTGGAGACCGGCGTCGGGGGGCTGCGGGTCGGCCACCTGATGGCGGCCTGCGTCGACGAGTTCAAGGAGAACGAGGACCTGCCCAACACGACCAACCCCGACGACTGGGCGCGGATCTCGGGCAAGAAGGGCGAGCGGATCGTCTACATCCGCACGCTCATCTCCGGCAAGGGCAGCGAGAGCGGGCGCGCGATCGACACCGCGACGAACACCGGCCAGTACCTGTGAGCTCGACGGCCCTGCTGCAGGGGCCCGCGCCGAGCTCGCGAGGCGTGGGGGGCAGCAGGGTCCCTTCTCTAACCTGGCGACCATGAGCGTGCGACGGGTGATGGGCACCGAGCTCGAGTACGGGATCTCCGTGCCGGGCCAGCCGGGGGCGAACCCGACGACGTTGTCGAGCCAGGTGGTCAACGCCTGGTCGGTGGCCGAGGCGCCGACCAGGCGGCGGCCGCGGTGGGACTTCGAGGAGGAGTCGCCGCTGCGCGACGCCCGCGGGTTTGACCTGTCGCCCGCCACCGCGCTGGATCACAACGACGCCGACGAGGACGCCGGGATGGCCAACGTCATCCTCACCAACGGCGCCCGGCTGTACGTCGACCACGCCCACCCGGAGTACTCGACGCCGGAGGTGACCAGCCCCCGCGACATCGTGCTGTGGGACAAGGCCGGCGAGCTGGTGATGGCCGAGGCGTCCCGCCGGGCCGCGCGCATCCCGGGCACCCGGCCCATCCAGCTCTACAAGAACAACACCGACGGCAAGGGCGCCTCCTACGGCGCGCACGAGAACTACCTGATGGACCGCCGGACACCGTTCATCGACATCATCCGCGGCCTCGTCCCGTTCTTCGTCACCCGGCAGGTGTTCGCCGGCGCCGGCCGCGTCGGCATCGGCCCGGAGGGCCGCCGGCAGGGCTTCCAGATCTCCCAGCGGGCCGACTTCTTCGAGGTCGAGGTGGGCCTGGAGACGACGCTCAAGCGGCCGATCATCAACACCCGGGACGAGCCGCACGCCGACGCGGACAAGTACCGCCGGCTGCACGTGATCATCGGCGACGCCAACCTCGCCGAGCTGTCCACGTACCTCAAGGTCGGGACGACGTCGCTCGTCCTGGCCATGATCGAGGCCCGGGCGCTGGGCAAGGATCTCACCATCGAGGACCCGGTCGCCGAACTGCAGGCGATCAGCCACGATCCGACGCTGACCCACCGGGTGCGGATGCGCGACGGGCGACGGCTCACCGGGCTGGAGGTGCAGCGGGAGTACCTCGCCCGGGCCGAACGGTTCGTCGCGGACACCGGCGACACCGACGAGCAGACCCACGACGTGCTGCGCCGCTGGGCCGAGGTGCTCGAGGACCTCTCGATCGACCCGATGCGCTGTGCCGACCGGCTGGACTGGCCGGCGAAGCTGCGGCTGCTGGAGGGCTACCGCACGCGCGACGGGCTGGGCTGGGGCGATTCCCGGCTGCACCTGGTCGACCTGCAGTACTCCGACGTCCGCCAGGACAAGGGGCTGTACCACCGGCTGGTGGCCCGCGGGTCGATGCAGCGGCTGCTCACCGACGAGGAGGTCACCCGGGCGATGACCTCCCCACCGTCGGACACCCGCGCCTACTTCCGCGGCGAGTGCCTGCGCCGGTACCCCGCCCAGGTCGCCGCCGCCTCCTGGGACTCCGTGGTGTTCGACCTCGGCCGGGAGAACCTGGTGCGGATCCCGACGATGGAGCCGCTGCGCGGTACCCGGGAGCACGTCGGCATGCTGTTCGAGTCGACGTCGACGGCGCAGGAGCTGGTGGACACCATCACCGGAGGGTGACGCGGAGGCCCACTCCTGTCGCACCCCGCGGGTAGCTTGCTGATCAGCAGGACCCACACCAGACAGCCCCAGCACCGAGCAGCGGAGGGTGAGATGGCCACGAGGGACACCGGCGGGCAGCAGAAGGCCACGCGCACGCGCGAGGAGACCGACGAGGTCGAGGCGTCGGTCGACGCCGACGTCGCCGAGCGCCACCAGGAGATGAGCGACGACGTCGACTCCATCCTTGATGAAATTGATGGCGTTCTTGAGGAGAACTCGGAAGAATTTGTTCGCCAGTACGTACAAAAAGGGGGACAATAGATAACATCGGACAAAATGGCGATGGACGTGAAATTCTGCAGGGATTGTTGCGGTTACAAGCCATTGTCCGAGTTCTCCAAGAACGCACGTTCTCGGGACGGGATGGCCTTCTACTGTCGGGTTCACCTGGCCGAGAGAGCCTTGCGAAGCCGTGAGGCGCGGCGGACACAACCGCGAGTGCAGCGTCGACCACCGGCGGAGTTGGTGGTGCCAGATGGTCACAAGTGGTGCCCCGAGTGCGAGCAGGTCCTCGTCATCGAGAACTTCGTCAGGACCGTGCAGTCGGCCAGTGGCTACTCCGCCTACTGCAAGCCCTGCCACAATAAACGGTCTCGGGCGTCTCGCGAGAAGGTTGGTGGCTCACGTACGTACCACCTGACTCGCCGGTACGGCATCACTGCTGACGAGGCAGATCATCTCCTCGAGGCCCAGGGCGGGTTGTGCGCCATCTGCCGGACGGCGGCCGCCGGACACGTCGATCACGATCATGTGACGGGCAGGGTTCGCCAGCTGCTCTGCTTCAACTGCAACGGCGGGCTCGGCCAGTTCCGGGACGACCCGGTCGTGCTCCGCGCCGCGGCGGACTACGTCGAGCGGCACCGCGCCCGCCAGGCGGCGGAGGGGGAGGGAGCGCCGGCTCCCGGCCCGGCACGCCGGGCCGCCCGGGCAGCCCACCGATAGGGTCGCCGGGACGTCCCAGCGCCTCCCGGCGCACGGGACGGAGCAGCACGAACAGCCGTCGGCAGGCGGCACGAGAGGTGGATGGGTGACAGACCAGTCGGCTGGCCGGAGCGGGTTCCCGCCCGCGTACCTGGACCGGGTGGGCTCCTCGTTCACCGATTTCCTGGGCATCACCGCCCCCGACCTGCTGCCCGGCCGTCGCCCGTTGCCGGCGATGCCGCTCGGTGAGGTCGGCCCGCACGCCACCACGATCGTCGCGGTCACGTACGGCGACGGTGTGCTCATGGGCGGCGACCGCCGGGCCACCATGGGCAACCTCATCTCCTCCCGCGACATCGAGAAGGTCTACGCCGCCGACTCCTGGTCGGTGATCGGCATCGCCGGGGCCGCGGGCATCGCGATCGAGATGGTCCGGCTCTACCAGGTGGAGCTGGAGCACTACGAGAAGATCGAGGGGATGACGATGTCCCTCGACGGCAAGGCCAACCGCCTCGCCGCGATGATCCGGGGCAACCTCGGTGCCGCGATGCAGGGCCTGGCCGTCGTCCCGCTGTTCGCCGGCTACGACCTCGACGCCGCCGAGGGCACCAGCCCGGGCCGCGTATTCAGCTACGACGTCACCGGCGGCAACTACGAGGAGAACGGCTACACCGCGGTGGGTTCCGGTTCCCTCTTCGCCAAGAGCTCGCTGAAGAAGACCTGGCGGCCGGGTCTGTCCGCCGATGCCGCCACCCGCACCGTCGTCGAGTCGCTCTACGACGCCGCCGACGACGATTCCGCCACCGGCGGCCCCGACATGGTCCGCAAGCTCTACCCGATCGTCTACCGGGTCGACGCCGAGGGCGCCGTCCGGCTCTCCGACGACCAGGTCTCCTCCGTGGCGGCCACCATCGTCGCGGAGCGCACCGCCGCGGACGGGCAGGGCTGAGCCATGACCATGCCGTACTACGCCTCCGCCGAGCAGGTCATGCGCGACCGCTCGGAGTACGCCCGCAAGGGCATCTCCCGCGGCCGCAGCGTCGCCGTCGTCACCTACTCCGACGGCGTCCTCTTCATCGCCGAGAACCCCAGCTCCACCCTGCACAAGGTCGGTGAGCTCTACGACCGGATCGGCTTCGCCGCCGTGGGCCGGTACTCGGAGTTCGAGAGCCTGCGGGTCGCCGGTGTGCGCCTGGCCGACGTCCGCGGCTACTCCTACAACCGCCGCGACGTCACCGGCCGGGTCATCGCCAACGCCTACGCGCAGACCCTCGGCGCGATCTTCACCGAGCAGATGAAGCCCTACGAGGTCGAGCTCTGCGTCGCCGAGGTCGGGGAGACCCCCGAGCACGATCAGCTGTACCGGCTCACCTTCGACGGATCGGTCGTCGACGAACCGGATTTCGTGGTGATGGGCGGGCAGGCCGAAGCGGTCAGCGGCCACCTGCGCGAGCACTTCCTCCCCGGCATGGGCCTCGCTGAGGCGCTCCGGGTCGGCGTCCGGGCGCTGTCCGCGGTCAGCCCGGCGACGGCGGCCAACGGCGGGGGCCACGACCAGCTCCCCGCCGAACAGCTCGAGGTCGCCGTCCTCGACCGGCGGCGTCCCAAGCGCGCCTTCCGGCGGGTCGTCGGCGTCGCCCTGCGCAGCCTGCTCGGTGACGAGTCCGCGGCAGCCGCCGAGGACGAGCCGGCCGCCGAGGCCGCGCACGTCCACGCGCCCAGCACCCCCGCACCGGGCACCCCACCCGGCCTCGGCGACCCCGGGGCGGTCGACACCGCCGGCGGCACCGAACACGCCGCGGGACAGCCGGCCGTGACCGACGGTGCCGGTGGCGAGACCGACGGCAAGGGTGACACCACCTCCGTCACCGAGGACCGGTGAGCGGCGCGGCGCGCTCGGGACACGAGCCGAGCGCGCCGCGGACGCCTAGGCTCGGGCAGGTGGAACGACGGATCTTCGGCATCGAGACCGAGTACGGCGTCACGTGCACCTTCAAGGGCCAACGCCGGCTGTCCCCGGACGAGGTGGCCCGCTACCTGTTCCGCCGGGTGGTGTCCTGGGGGCGCAGCTCCAACGTCTTCCTGCGCAACGGCTCCCGGCTGTACCTCGACGTGGGGTCACACCCCGAGTACGCCACCGCCGAGTGCGACGACGTCAGCGAACTGGTCGTCCACGACAAGGCCGGCGAGCGAATTCTCGAAGGGCTGATGGTCGACGCCGAGCAGCGCCTCAACGAAGAGGGCGTCACCGGCGACATCTATCTGTTCAAGAACAACACCGACTCCGCCGGCAACAGCTACGGCTGCCACGAGAACTACCTCGTCGGCCGGCACGGCGAGTTCAGCCGCCTCGCCGACGTGCTCATCCCGTTCCTGGTCAGCCGACAGATGGTCGTCGGTGCCGGCAAGGTGCTGCAGACCCCGCGGGGCGCGGTGTACTGCGTCAGTCAGCGCGCCGAACACATCTGGGAGGGCGTCTCCAGCGCCACCACCCGGTCCCGGCCGATCATCAACACCCGCGACGAGCCGCACGCCGACGCGGAGAAGTACCGCCGGCTGCACGTCATCGTCGGCGACTCCAACATGAACGAGACGACGACGCTGCTCAAGGTCACCATCACCGACCTGGTGCTGCGGATGATCGAGCAGGGCGTGGTTCTGCGCGACATGACCCTGGAGAACCCGATCCGGGCGATCCGGGAGATCAGCCACGACATGACCGGGCGGCGCAAGGTGCGCCTGGCCAACGGCCGGGAGATGTCGGCGCTGGAGATCCAGACCGAGTACCACGACCGGGCCGCCGAGTTCGTCGACCGCGAGGGCTACGGCCCGGTGCACCGGCAGATGCTCGAGCTGTGGGGCCGCACGCTCAAGGCCGTCGACTCCGGTGACCTCTCGTTGATCGAGCGGGAGATCGACTGGGCCACCAAGTTCCAGCTCATCGAGCGGTACCGCGCCAAGCGTGATCTCCCGCTGTCCAGTTCGCGGGTGGCCCAGATGGACCTCGCCTACCACGACATCCGCCGTGATCGGGGCCTGTACTACCTGCTCGAGCGGGCCGGCCAGGTCGACCGGGTGGCCCACGAGCCCCGGGTGTTCGAGGCCAAGAACGTGCCGCCGCAGACCACCCGGGCCAAGCTCCGGGGCGAGTTCATCCGCCGCGCCCAGGAGAAGCGCCGCGACTTCACCGTCGACTGGGTGCACCTCAAGCTCAACGACCAGGCCCAGCGCACCGTGCTGTGCAAGGACCCGTTCAAGGCCGTCGACGAGCGGGTGGAGAAGCTGATCGCCAGCATGTGAGAAAGGACCCCTCGGCCCCCCACGCCTCGCGAGCTCGGCGCGGGACCCTGCCGAGGGGCCGGTCAGCTCGGCGGCAGGTGCCTCGGCGGGTCGGCAGCGCAGACTGCTGGCATGGCCACCGCACTCGTCACCGGGGTCAGCCGGCGGGCCGGCATCGGCTTCGCCATCGCCCGTCGGCTGCTCGACCGTGGCGACCGCGTCGTCGTCCACTCCTGGGCAGCGCACGACGCGCAGCAGCCGTGGGGGAGCGACGACCTGACCGCCGTCCTCGCCGAGCTCGGCCATCCGCCGCACGTCAGCGCCGACCTCGCCGATCCACGTGCGCCGGCCGCCGTCGTCGCGCAGGCCCGGGCCGCGGCCGGACCGCTCACCACGCTGGTCGCCAACCACGCGCGCAGCGCCACCGGCGGGCTCGCCGAGGTGACCGCGGCCGAGCTCGACCTCTGCTTCGCGGCGAACGCCCGGGGGAGCGTGCTGCTCACCCAGGCCTTCGCGGCCCAGTACGAACCGGCCGCCGGCCCGGGGCGGGTCGTGCTGTTCACCTCCGGCCAGCACCGCGGCCCGATGGCCGGGGAGCTGGCGTACGCGCTCAGCAAGGGCGCGATCCAGTCGATCACCCTCAGCCTGGCCGACGGACTGGCCGAGCAGGGCATCACGGTGAACTGCCTCAACCCCGGCCCGACCGACACCGGCTGGGCCGATCCCGGCACCCGCGAACAGGTGGCGGCGGCGATGCCGGGCGGGCGGTGGAACAACCCGGACGACGCCGCGGCCGTGGTTGCCTGGCTGACCGGCCCGGACGCCGGCTCGGTCACCGGTCAGACTCTGGACGCCGAGGGCGGCTTCCGGCGCTGAGGCAGCGGGACCCGGTTGGGACCGATGGACGCGCGCCCGGCCTACAACCGTTATCCCCAACACCGCGGCGAAATCACAACCCGGCCGGCGGGGGAGGAGCATGCCACGCCCTACGGGCGCACACCGCGCAGCAACGAACCCGGTCAGACCGCGACGAGCTCGGCGGCGTACCGGCCGGCAGCCGCGGCGGCGAGGAAGTACGCGTGGTCCTCGGCCAGGCCGCGGCCCATCGTCGACAGCCGCACCGGCAACGCGGCCAGCGCCTCGTCCAGCCCGTCGGTGCGCACGGAGACGACGGGGTTGCGGTCCGGCTGCCCGGCGAGGTCCTCCTCGACCTGGCCGGCGAGCTCCGGCGGCAGCCCCTCGGGGACCACGAGGGTGACCCCGGCCAGCGCGACGCGGCCGAAGGCGGTCAGCGAGTGGTGGGAGACGCCGCGGTGCCGGGGGCGGGGGTCGGCGTCGGACAGCCGCAGCGCACCGACCGCCCGCCCGCCCAGCACGGCGACGGCGTTGCACGCCTCGCCGGCCGCCACGCCGGAGAACCCCCACGGCGTGCCGGTGCCCAGGTTCCCGGGCCCCTGGGCGACCACGGTGACGTCGGCGTGCAGCACGTGCCGGGCGGCGAGCAACCCGGTGTGCACGGTAACCGCCTCCAGGTCGCCACCGAAGGACTGCCCGACGGTGACCACCCCGGCCAGCGTGCCGGCCAGCGCGTCCAGGGTGCGGGAGAAGGCCGCCGGCAGCGCGCCGCCGTCGGTCATCACGTACGCCACCCGCAGCGCCGGGTCGGTCGCCCGCGCCCCGGCCAGCACGGCGGGCAGGGCGGAGTGCAGGTCGGCGACGACGACGGGCATGCCGCCGACGTCCTCGGCGTCGGCGATCACCCGGTGGTGCTCGGTGTCCTGCTCGTCCACGCCCTGCACGGTGACCTGCAGCGGCGTGTAACGGCCCTTCACCAGGTGACCGGGGCCGGCCGGGTCGGCGGGCAGCCGGTCCGGGACGGCGACCACCAGCGCGTACCCGCCGGTGCCCAGCCGCTGCGCCCAGGCCGTGGTGTTGAGCAGCACGTCGTCACCCACCTCGGGGCTGCCGACGACGGAGGGGTGCGCCAGCGCCCGCAGCGTGCCGTCGCCGGGCACCTCGACGGTCAGCTCGAGGGCATCGCGCCAGGCGCGGCCGAGCGCGGCGACCCGGCCGCGACGCCAGCGGATCCGGGATCCGGGGACGGGCGCGGACGGGGACGGCGGGGTCTCCGGGGACGTCACCCCGGCAGGCTAGATGAAGGGCCCCCTGCCCCCCACCGCTCGCAGAGCTCGCAGCGGAACCCTGCAGGCGGCCACCGGCGACCCGGCTGACTAGCCTGGGTCCGTGGCAGCCAAGCGCGCGGAGCGACTGGTGAACCTGGTGATCGCGCTGCTCGGCACCCGGCAGTTCGTCTCGGCCGCCAAGATCCGGTCGACGGTCCCCGGGTACGAGCACGACGACGGCACCGACCGGGCCGACGAGGCCTTCAAGCGGATGTTCGAGCGGGACAAGGCCGAGCTCCGCGAGATCGGCGTCCCGCTGGAGACCGGCCGGAACAGCTTCTTCGACACCGAGGACGGCTACCGGATCGCCCGCAGCGACTACGAGCTGCCCGACGTCACCCTCGAACCCGAGGAGGCCGCGGCCGTCGGGCTGGCGCTGCGGCTGTGGCAGTCCGCCCAGCTGGCCGGCGCCGCGCAGAGCGCGCTGGGAAAGCTGCGGGCCGCCGGCGTCGAGGTCGACCAGAGCCGCGGCATCCCGCTGCGCCCCCGGCTGGACGCCGGTGAGCCGGCCTTCGAGCCGTGCTACCTCGCCGCCCGCGACCGCCGCGAGCTCACCTTCGACTACCGCCGTCCCGACGAGGACACCCCCGTCCGGCGGCGCGTCCAGCCGTGGGGCGTCGTCGCCTGGCACGGCCGCTGGTACCTCGTCGGGCACGACCGCGACCGGCAGGCCCCGCGGGTGTTCCGGCTGTCCCGGGTCACCGGCATGCCGAAGCCCCTGGGGCCCGCCGGTGCGTTCCAGCCGCCGCCCGACCTCGACCTCGCCGCCGTGGTGGCCGGGCAGGAGCGCCGGGAGGAGCAGCTGGTCGTCGTCCGGGTCCGGCCGGGCACCGCCAACGGGCTGCGCCGCACCGGCACCTCGCTGGGCCCCGCCGAGGACGGCGACGACCGGCTGCAGCTGCGCACCACCGAGCCGTGGGCGCTCGCCGACGAGCTGGCCGCCTACGGCCCCGACGTGCTGGTCGAGGCGCCGCAGCCGATTCGGGAGGCGGTCGTCGAGCGGCTGACCCGGCTGGCCGCCCTGGGAGGCACCCCGTGAGCGAGCTTGCGGGCTCACGCCGGAGGAGAGCACCACAGGGCCTGCGGCCGCCGAGCGCCGGCGAGGAGACCGCATGACCAGCCCGAGCACCGCGGACCGGATGACCCGGTTGCTCACCCTGGTGCCCTACCTGCAGGCCCATCCGGACGGGGTCCGGATGGCCGACGCCGCGGCCGACTTCGGCATCACCGAGGTCCAGCTGCGCCGTGACCTGGACCTGCTGTGGGTGTGCGGCCTGCCCGGGCACGGGCCCGGCGACCTGATCGACCTGTCGTTCGAGGGCGACCGGGTACGGGTCACGTTCACCGCGGGGATGGTCCGGCCGCTACGGCTGACCACCGACGAGGCCGTGGCGCTCACCGTCGCGCTCCGCACGCTGCTGGAGCTGCCCGGGCTGGCCGAGGGCGAGGCGGTGAGCCGCGCGCTGGCCAAGGTGTCCGCGGCCGCCGGGCACGCCGCCGAGCAGTCCGCCCCGGTCGCGGTCAGCGTCGACGCCCGGGAGCAGGCCTTGGCCGTCGTCCGCGCCGCCCTGGAACCGGACCGGCACCGGGCGCTGCACCTGCACTACTACGTGCCCAGCCGGGACGAGCGGACCGAGCGCACCGTCGACCCGATGCGGCTGCTGCTGGTCGACGGTCACTGGTACCTGGAGGCCTGGTGCCGAGGGGCCGAGGGCGTGCGGCTGTTCCGGCTGGACCGGATCGACGACGTCGTCGTCCTCGACGAGCCGGCCGCGCCGCCGCCGCAGGCCTCCGAGCGCGACGTCGACTCCGGGCTGTACCAGCCCGACGAGGAGTCGCCGCTGGTCCGGCTGCGGCTGGCCCGGACCGCCCGCTGGGTGGCCGACTACTACCCGGTCGAGGGCGTCGCGCCGGTCGAGGACCCGCCCGGGGGGCTGGCCGTGTCGGTGCGCACCGCGGACCTGGCCTGGGCCCGCCGGCTGGTCGCCTCCCTGGGCGGGGCAGCGGTGGTCGACGAGCCGGCGGAGCTGGGGGAGCAGGTCGCGGCCGAGGCCAGGGCAGCGCTCGCCCGCTACGCGGACTGACGGCGACGGACTGATCGGCGGCGGACTGATCGGCGGCTAGGGTCGTGCCTGTGCTGCTCTGGGTGTGGATCGTGGTCGCCGTCCTGGCCGTGCTGGTGCTGGGCATCCTCGCCTTCGGCCTGCTCGGCGCGATGCAGCGGCTGACCAGGGAGCTCCGGGCAACCGACACCGCGCTGCGGCCGGTCCGCGCCGAGGTGCAGCAGACCCTGGACCGGGCCGCCGCCCAGCGCGCCGGGAACGGGACGGCGACGCCCCGGTGAACCGCTCCTGACCGCTGGCACGAACAACCGGTGCCGCCCGTCCGGAGCGGGGACCGGGTCCGGTTCGCCGCGTAGCATCCTGGGCACGCCCACGACTCGGAGGATCCGATGAACCTCGGCCCGATGGAGATCGGCCTCATCATCCTGGCCGTCCTGCTGCTCTTCGGTTACAAGAAGCTGCCCGACGCCTCCCGCTCCATGGGGCGCTCGCTGCGCATCTTCAAGAGCGAGATGAAGGGCATGAAGGACGACGACGTCCGCGACAAGGAGCCGGCGGCCACCACCCCGGTCCGCGGCGAGATCGTCGCCCCTCCCGCCGGCGGCGACCTGGACGAGGACGCCCGCGCCGCCGAGCTTCGCGCCGCGGAGCTGCGGGCGCAGGCCGCCCGGGCGCGGTCGGCCGCGGCCGACCGCACCCGCTGACCTTCTCGCACTGACCGGCTCGTGAGCACGCCCGGGCGCCCGCGCGACCGTCGCCCCCGGCGTCCCCTGCGGGACGAGGCGGCGACCATGCCCCTCGTCGGCCACCTGCGCGAGTTGCGCAACCGGATCGGCATCGCGCTGTTCTTCGTCCTGATCGGCACCGCGGTGTCGTTCTGGTGGTACGAGCACGGCCTCGGGGAGTTCATCCGCGCCCCGTACTGCGGCCTGGACACCGATCTCCGCGCGTTGGCCACCGGTGGCACGGGGGACTGCGCGCTGCTGGTCACCGACGTCTTCGGCGGTGCCCTGATCCGGTTGAAGATCAGCTTCATCGTGGGCGTGGTGCTGGCCGCGCCGTTCTGGCTCCACCAGGTGTGGGCCTTCCTCACCCCGGGGCTGAAGAAGAACGAGAAGCTCTACGGCGTGGCCTTCGTCGCCGCCTCCAGCACGCTGTTCGCGCTCGGCGCCGCACTGGCCTACTTCTCGCTGTCCGCCGGCCTGGATCTGCTCCTGGGGCTGGCCGGGGACGGCGTGGCCATCGCGCTCACCGCCCAGGACTACATCGGCTTCGTCATCTCGTTGCTGGTCGCCTTCGGGGTCAGCTTCGAGCTGCCGCTGATCGCCGTCGTGCTGAACCTGGTGGGGGTGCTCAGCCACGCGACGCTGAGCAAGGGCCGGCGGTGGATCTTCTTCCTGACCATCGTCTTCGCCGCCTTCATCACACCCACCCAGGACCCGTTCACCATGCTGCTGATGGCCGGGCCGATGATCGTGCTGTTCGAGCTCGCCATCCAGGTCGCCCGGTTCGTCGACAGGCGCCGGGCCAAGCGGGAGGCCGCGCTCGGTCTCACCGGGCTGGCCGACGACGAGTCATCCCCGCTGGTCGAGGATCCCGCCCGGCTGGACGAGCCCAGCCCCCTCGACGAGCCGACCACCGCGCCCCGCTGACCGCCGCCGGCGCCGCCCCCGGCTGATCTCCCGGCGGTTCGGTCCGACCCGCGGCGGTCGCACCCGGCGCATACCGTGGGGACATGTCCAGCCCGGCCGAGCGGTACGCGGCTGCCCGCCGCCGTACCGCGCACCCCACCCTGTCGGAGTTCACCAGCGAGCTCGGCTTCTCCCTCGACCCGTTCCAGGTCGAGGCCTGCGAGGCGGTGGAGGACGGCGCCGGGGTGCTGGTGTGCGCCCCGACCGGGGCGGGCAAGACCGTGGTCGGCGAGTTCGCTGTGCACAAGGCGCTCCGCGAGGGCCGCAAGGCGTTCTACACGACACCGATCAAGGCGCTGTCGAACCAGAAGTACAACGACCTGGTCGCGCGCTACGGCTCGGCCAAGGTCGGCCTGCTCACCGGTGACAACGCCATCAACGGCGACGCTCCGGTGGTCGTGATGACCACCGAGGTGCTGCGCAACATGCTCTACGTCGACTCCCCGGCGCTCACCGACCTCGGCTACGTGGTGATGGACGAGGTGCACTACCTCGCCGACCGGTTCCGCGGCGCGGTGTGGGAGGAGGTGATCATCCACCTGCCCGAGCACGTCGCCCTGGTCTCGCTGTCGGCCACGGTCAGCAACGCGGAGGAGTTCGCCGACTGGCTGGTCACCGTTCGGGGCCACACAACGGTGGTGGTCAGCGAGGTGCGTCCGATCCCGCTGTGGCAGCACATGCTGGTCGGCTCCCGGGTCTTCGACCTGTTCGCGCTGCGTCCGGCCGCGCACGCCGGGGAGTGGGAGCAGACCCCGCGGGGGCAGTCGACCCGGGAACGGGGGCGCGCCGTCGTCGATCCGGAGCTGGTCCGCTACGTGCACGAGCAGGAGCGCCGCTACGACTCCTGGTCCGGTGGCGGCGGCTCCCGGGGCGGCTTCAGCCACCGGCCGCGCTACCGGCCGCCGTCCCGCCCGGAGGTCGTCGACCGGCTGGACCGCGCCGGCCTGCTGCCGGCCATCACGTTCGTCTTCAGCCGCAACGGCTGCGACGCCGCCGTGCAGCAGTGCCGGGCGGCCGGCCTGCGGCTCACCGACGAGTCCGAGCGGTCGGCGATCGCCGAGGTCATCGACCGGCGCACCGGAGCGCTGCCCGAGGAGGACCTGCACGTCCTGGGCTTCTGGGAGTGGCGCGAGGGGCTGCTCGCCGGCGTCGCGGCGCACCACGCCGGCTTGGTGCCGGCGTTCAAGGAAACCGTCGAGGAGTGCTTCGTGCGCGGCTTGGTCAAGGCCGTCTTCGCCACCGAGACCCTCGCCCTGGGCATCAACATGCCGGCCCGGACCGTCGTCCTCGAGCGGCTGGTGAAGTGGAACGGTGAGGCGCACGTCGACGTCACGCCGGGGGAGTACACCCAGCTGACCGGCCGGGCCGGGCGCCGCGGGATCGACGTCGAGGGGCACGCGGTGGTGGTGTGGGCGCCGGGCGTCGACCCGGCCGCGGTGGCCGGGCTGGCCAGCACCCGCACCTATCCGCTGCGGTCATCCTTCCGGCCCAGCTACAACATGGCGGTCAACCTGGTGGGCGCCTTCGGGCGGGAACGGGCGCGGGAACTGCTGGCCGCCTCGTTCGCCCAGTTCCAGGCCGACCGCTCGGTCGTCGGGCTGGCGCGGTCCGCCGCCCGGCACGAGGCCGACGCGCAGCGGCTGGCCGTCGAGATGCACTCCGCTGCCGGCGACGTCCCCGGGTACGCCCGGCTGCGCGTGGAGATCTCCGAGCGGGAGAGGGCGCTGTCCCGCGATTCTCAGGCCAAGCGCCGGCTCGAGGCCGCCGAGTCGCTGGAGGCGCTGCGCATCGGCGACGTCATCCGGGTGCCCAGCGGCCGGCGGCAGGGGCTGGCGGTCGTGCTCGACCCGGGCCTGACCGAGCTCACCGAGCCCCGGCCGCTCGTGCTCACCGAGGACAAGTGGGCCGGCCGGCTCGCGGCGGTCGACTTCCCGTCACCAGTGACGGCGCTGGCCCGGGTCCGGGTGCCCAAGAACTTCAACCACCGCAGCCCGCACGCCCGCCGCGACCTGGCCTCCACGCTGCGCAACGCCCGGATGGAGAACGACCTGGGGGCCCGGCGCACCAAGGGCCGGTCGGCGGCCGCCGACGACCCGGTGCTGGCCGACCTGCGGCACGCGCTGCGCGCCCACCCGGTGCACTCGCTGCCCGACCGCGAGGAGCGGGTCCGGGCCGCCGAGCGCTGGATGCGTGAGCTGCGGGAGGCCGAGGCACTGCGCCGCCGGATGGACGAGCGCACCGGCTCGCTGACCCGGCAGTTCGACCGCACCTGCGACGTCCTGGAGGAGCTGGGCTACCTCGTGCCCGAGGACGCCGGCGAGCCGGCGACGGACGGCGGGGACGCCGACCCCCGGCCGGTCGTGACCGATGCCGGGCGGCGGCTGGGCCGGATCTGGTCGGAGACCGACCTGCTCACCGCCGAGTGCCTGCGTGCTGGGGTGTTCCGCGGCCTGACCCCGGCGGAGCTGGCCGCCTGCGTCTCCACGCTGGTGTTCGAGGCCCGCCGGGAGTCGCCGGGCCAGCCGTCGGTACCCGCGGGGAAGGTCGCCGCCGCGATCGGCGAGATGCGCCGGGTGCGGGTGCGGCTGGCCGACGTCGAGGTGGAGCACCAGGTGCCGGTGACCCGCGACCTGGATCTCGGCTTCGTGTGGGCGGCGTTCCGCTGGGCCGACGGGCAGACGCTGGACCGGGTGCTGGCGGGTGCGGAGCAGGCCGGCACGGAGCTGTCCGGTGGCGACTTCGTGCGGTGGGCCCGGCAGCTCATCGACCTGCTCGACCAGCTGGCCAAGGTCGCCGAGGAGCCGGTGGCGGGAGTGGCCCGGGCGGCGGTCGGCCGGGTACGGCGCGGCGTGGTCGCGGTGGCGGTCGGCGGCTGACCCGGCGAGCCGCTGCGATCCCCGGTCCGCGCGGCCGGGCGTAGGACACAATCGGCATCCGGTCACGAGCGCCGGTCCGCGGCGGCCGGGCCGGCAGCCAGGCGCGAGCAGGGAGCGACGATGACCCATCCGCCCTACGGCGACGACGAGCGGGACGGCGAGCGCGGCGGGCACGCCCAGCCGGCTCCGCCGTGGGGCGGGCAGCAGCCGGCGCGGTCCCAGGGGACGCCGTCGACCGGGCAGTTCGGTCACGGCCAGCCACCGTTCGGCCCACCCCGGCCCGGGCCGCCGCCGTACGGGTACCCCGCGTCCGGGCAGTCGCCGTACGGGCAGTCGCCGTACGGGCAGTCGGCGTACGGACCACCGCCGTACGGGCAGCCCGCGTCCGGGCCACCGCCGTACGGCCAGCCAGGCTGGGAGCAGCTGCCCCCGCCGGGCCGGTCCCGGCGCCCGCTGCTGCTGCTCCTCGGCCTGCTCGCCGTCGTGGTGGCCGTCGGGGCGGTGCTGCTGCTCACCGCGCTGCAGTCCACCGCGCTGGACCCGACGGCGGTGCAGCGCGACGTGGCCGAGCAGTTCGAGCAGCGGGAGGGGGTCGCGGTGGAGCTGCAGTGCGGCGACGACATGACCGTCGAGGCCGGCCGCGACTACCGATGCTCGGGAACCACGGCCGACGGCGAGCCCGTCACCATCACGATCACCGTCACCGACGAGCAGGCGAACTACACCTGGGGCGAAGGCTGAGCGGGCCCGTGGGTCAGCCCAGGACGTCCGCCGGCCAGCCCAGCACCGCGCCCAGCCGCCGCACCGAGTTCTCCAGCCCGTACCCGGCGGCCAGCCCGGCCAGCACGTCCGGGTCGGCAGGACGCGCTGGCAGCACGCCGTCCACCGGGGGCAGGTCGATGTCGGTGACCACGGCGACGACCCGTGGCGCGGCCGCCAGGTAGTCGGTGGCGGCGTGCAGCTTCTTCAGCACCGCGGCGGTCAGCGGGGCCTTCGGCACGACGGCACGGGCCGCCGCCTCCTGGATGCCGGCCAGCGAACCGAACGCGTTGATCAGTGCGGCGGCGGTCTTCGCGCCGACCCCGGCGACGCCGGGCAGGCCGTCGCTGGGGTCGCCGCGCAGCACGGCGAAGTCGGCGTAGGACCGGCCGGGGATGCCGTACCTGGCGGCCACGCTCGCCTCGTCGACGTAGTCGAGGTCGGTGATGCCGCGCGCGGTGTAGAGGATCCGTACGCCGCGGGCGTCGTCCACCAGCTGGAACAGGTCCCGGTCGCCGGTCACGACGTCGACCGCACCGCGGGCGCGGGTGGCCAGCGTCCCGATCACGTCGTCCGCCTCGTAGCCCGGTGCGCCGACCCTGGCCAGGCCCGCCGCGGCCAGCACCTCGACCAGCACCGGCACCTGGGGCCCCAGCTCGTCGGGCACCTCCTCGCCGCCTTCGGGAGCCACCCGGTGCGCCTTGTAGGACGGCAGCGCCGCGACCCGGAAGGCCGGCCGCCAGTCGTCGTCCCAGCAGGCGACCAGCCGCTCCGGCCGGTGCGCGGCGACGAGGCGGGCGGTCATGTCCAGGAAGCCGCGGACGGCGTTGACCGGCCGGCCATCGGGGGAGGTGACGCTGGTGGGCACCCCGTAGAAGGCGCGGAAGTACAGGCTCGCCGCGTCCAGCAGCATGGTCGTCACGACCGCGACGGTAACGGCCCGGTGGCGGCGGTCGGAGCTGTCGTCCCCGCTGGCTAGTCTGCCGAGGTGGTCGCTGCTGCCCCAACCCCGTCCTCCCTCCTGGTGTCCGTCGACCGGGTGCACGCCGCCCGGGCGGTCGCCGGTGAGCTCGGCGTCGACCTGCTGGTCGTGACGCCCGGGTCCGACCTGCGCTACCTCTGCGGGTACTCCGCCCACGCGATGGAGCGGCTCACCGCGCTGGCCGTTCCACGCCGCGGCGAGCCGTTCCTGGTGGTCCCGCGGCTGGAGGCGCCGATGGTCGAGGCCTCCCCGGCGGGCGGCCTGGGTCTGGAGGTGTTGGCCTGGGACGAGACCGACGACCCGTTCGCCCGCCTCGCCGAGGCGGCCGTTGCCCGGCTGGGCACCCCTCCCGCCCGCGTGGCGGTGGGCGCCCGCACCTGGGCCGAGCACGCGCTGGGCGTGCAGCGTGCCATCCCCGGTGCGGCGCTGGAGCTGGCGAGCCCGGTCATCGACCGGCTGCGGATGGTCAAGACACCGGCCGAGATCGAGGAGCTCGCGCTGGCCGGTGCGGCGATCGACCGGGTGCACGCGGCGATGGGGGAGTGGCTGCGGGTGGGGCGCACCGAGACCGAGGTCGGCGCCGACATCGCGGCGGCGATCCTGGCCGAGGGGCACGTGGGCGTCGACTTCACCATCGTCGGCTCCGGGCCCAACGGCGCCAGCCCGCACCACGAGCTGTCCGACCGGGTGGTGCAGGCCGGCGACCTCGTCGTCGTCGACATCGGCGGCGAGACCGCCACCGGTTACCGCTCCGACTGCACCCGCACCTACGTCGTGGGCGGCGCGGCCGGCCCGCAGGTCACCGAGTGGTACGCCGTGCTCCAGGGCGCCCAGGGGGCGGCCACGGCCGCGGTGCGGCCGGGGGTGACCTGCGAGCAGGTCGACGCCGTCGCCCGCGACGTCATCACCGCGGCGGGCTGGGGGGAGCACTTCATCCACCGCACCGGGCACGGCATCGGCCTGGACACCCACGAGGCGCCCTACGTCGTCGCCGGCAACGACCTGCCGCTCGAGCCGGGCATGGCCTTCTCCGTCGAGCCAGGCATCTACCTGGCCGGTCGCTGCGGCGCCCGGATCGAGGACATCGTGGTCTGCACCGACGACGGCGTCCGCGTCCTCAACGAGGGTCCCCGTGGGCTCGTCGAACTCCCCGGCTGAGCCGGCGGGCGGGGGTACGCCGCCATCGGCGCCCGACGTCGACCGGACACTGCTGAGCGCACTGGCCCGGGACGGTCGGGCCAGCTACACCGACCTCGCCGAGCGGGTCGGCCTGTCGGTGTCGGCGGTGCACCAGCGGGTCCGCCGGCTGGAGCAACGCGGCCTGATCACCGGGTACTCGGCCAAGGTCGATGCCAGGGCCGTCGGCCTGCCGCTGACCGCCTTCGTGTCGATCACGCCGATCGACGTCTCCCAGGCCGACGACGCCCCCGCCCGGCTCGCCCACCTGCCGGCCATCGAGGCCTGTCACTCGGTGGCCGGCGTCGAGAGCTACGTGCTCAAGGTCCGGGTGGCCTCACCCGACGCGCTGGAGGCGCTGCTGGGCGAGATCCGCCGGGTCGCCGACGTGACCACCCGCACGACCGTGGTGCTGTCCACGTTCTACGAGGACCGCCCGCCGGTCTGAGGAAGGTGGAAGGACCCCGCTGCCTCCCACGCTTCGCAGGCTCAGCGCGGGCCCCTGCAGCAGGGCCTGACCCCACCACTCGCGAGCTCGCGGTGGGACCCTGCGAGGGGGCCACTGGACTCCTGCTCGAACGTGTGTTCGGATGAGGGCATGCGGTGGGGCGCGCAGCGGCTGGACTTCGAGGAGCCGTCGACGCTGCCCGGGGTGCCCGATGTCCGCGGGCTGCTGCGCAGCGTGCAGGTGCCCGAGTTCCCCGGCCTGACCCTGCACGAGGTGCGCTGCAAGAGCGCGCTGAACGCCGTCCCGAAGAGCTCGGCGATGCCGTTCGGCCACACGATCAACACGTTCCGGGGCTGCAGTCATACGTGCGTGTATTGCGTAGGAGGAGACACCAACGTCCTGACGGCGGATGGCCGTCAGGTGTGGATCGCCGACCTGCGCGTCGGCGACCGGATCATCGGCACCGAGAGACGGGGCAGATACCGGTACTACGTCGAGACCGAGGTGCTGGCGCACTGGTCAACGGTCAAACCGGCGCACCGTTTGCGGCTGGCCGACGGCACCGCGATCGTGGCCAGCGGCGACCACCGCTTCCTGACCGGCCGTGGGTGGAAGCACGTGATGGGAACGGGCTCCGGGGCCGGGCAGCGCCCGCACCTGACGCTGCACGACGAGCTGCTGGGGTTCGGCCGCTCCTCGTCCACGCCGGCGGCCTGCGCCGACTACCGCCGCGGCTACCTGACGGGCATGGTGCGCGGTGATGGTCACCTGGCGACCTACCGGTACGCCCGGGCCGGCCGGGCGCACGGCGATGTGCACCGGCGATGGAGGACCGGCGCCGGGCGAACGGCCTCGCCACGGTCCGGCTGCGCGGCGGGCTGGTCGAGCACCTCCGCTTCATCCACCTGGTCGACCCGGCGATCCGCCGGAAGTGTGGAGTGCAGGGAACCGCCATCAAGTCCTCGGCGGACCTCCGCGTCACTGCGGTCGAGGACATCGGGACCGAGATGCCCATGTTCGACATCGCCACCGGTACCGGCGACTTCATCGTGAACGGCGTGGTCAGCCACAACTGCTTCGCCCGGGGCACGCACGAGTGGCTGGAGCTCGACAGCGGCGCCGAATTCGACCAGCAGATCGTGGTCAAGACCAACCTCGTCGAGGTGCTGCGCCGCGAGCTGGGCCGTCCGTCCTGGAAGCGCGAGCACGTCGCGCCGGGCACCAACACCGACCCGTACCAGCGGGCCGAGGGTAGGTACCGGCTGATGCCCGGGGTCATCGACGCGCTGGCCCGGTCGGGCACGCGGTTCTCCATCCTCACCAAGGGCACGCTGGCCCGCCGCGATCTGCCCCTGCTGACCGCGGCGGCCCTGGACGTGCCGATCGGCATGGGCGTCTCGATGGCCATCGGGGACGACGGCCTGCACGCCGCGCTGGACCCCG
Organism: Modestobacter lapidis; assembly: GCF_054780755.1. Classification (NCBI taxonomy): domain Bacteria; kingdom Bacillati; phylum Actinomycetota; class Actinomycetes; order Geodermatophilales; family Geodermatophilaceae; genus Modestobacter; species Modestobacter lapidis. The sequence goes on from NZ_BAAGVS010000001.1 coordinate 444,482, forward strand.
GCGCCCCCACCCCCCGCGCCCGGCTGGAGCTGGTCCGCGCCATCACCGACGCCGGGCTGCCCTGCGGGGTGTTCCTCGCCCCGGTGCTGCCCGGGCTGACCGACCGCCTCGACCACCTGGAGGCGGCGATCGACGCGATCGCCGAGGCCGGCGCCACCGGGGTCACCGTGCTGGCGCTGCACCTGCGCCCCGGCGCCCGCGAGTGGTTCACCAGCTGGCTGGTCCGCGAGCACCCTGCGCTGGTCAGCCGGTACCGGGCGCTCTACGGGCGCGACGCGTACGTGCCGGCCGAGCACCGCAGCTGGCTGGCCCGCCGGGTCGCCCCGATCCTGGCCCGGCACGGGCTGGACCGGCAACGGGGCGGTACCGCCCGGGGCATGACCGGGAGCAGTGCAGCCGGGAGCAGTGCAGCCGGGAGCAGTGCAGCCGGGAACGGCCAGGTCGCGGCAGGGGCGGCGACCGGGCTGCCCGGGGGCGAATCGGCCGGCCTCCCGCCGGGCAGCCTGCCCGGCATCCGTCCGGCCCCGGCCGGCTCACGAGCCTGCTCGGCCGAGCAGCTCACCCTCTGCTGAGCGGTCAACCCGCCAGCCTGGCCGCGCGGCTGACGCTGCGCAGCGCCCGGGTGGCCCCCCGGGCGGCGACCGGGGCGGCGCCGCCGGCCAACGCCAGCCGGCGGTAGGAGTCGTAGGAGAGGGCGAGGTACCCGGCGGCCACCGCCTCGGCGGAGCTCCGCCGGCGCTCCGGGGTGGTGGCCCTGAGGTTCAGCGCCGTCCGGACGGCATGCTTGGCGAAGGTCACCTGCAGCGCCTGCGGGGACAGTTGCCCGCCGACATGGGAGGCAAGTCCGGGGCCCCGGCGCAACGCGGGCAGCACCCAGGGGCTGGCGGCCAGGGCCGGGAACCTGTTGCGCAGCGACTCCCAGGCATGCCACGCGGTCAGCGCACCGGGCACCTGCCACTCGCCGTCGTCGGTGCTGACGACCAGCCGGCGGGTGGTGGCCCGGACCTGGTCGCGGCGCAGATCGCGGAACTGGGCGATCGGCGCCGGCCAGCTCAGCGCGATGGCGCACCAGCACACGGCGCGCAGGTGCTCGGCCTCCCCGCCGCGGACCTGGATCAGCGGCCGCAGGTCGAGCGTCGGCGGATCCGGTTCGGGGGTCGGCGGGAGGGGCAGGTCGAGCCCGCCGTACCGGGCGACCTTGCTGTAGAGCGTCACCGTCGCGGGCTTCCAGCCGCGGGCAGCGGCGAGCGGGTCGAGCCCTGTCTCGGCCAGCTGGTCGGGGCCCAGATCCTGCTCGAGGGCCGCCTCGACCAGCCGGCGCCACTGGTCCTCGTAGTGCTCCGGCGGGCTCAGCCGGCGCCAGGCACGGGCGGGGGGCGGAGCCGGCATATCGGGCAGCGGCGGCTGCCACTCACCTCGCATGATCCAACTCTACCGTTATCCCCAACAAAAGTCTCGACTGATTTTTGTGAACACCTACCACCGTCGCCCACCGAGAGGAGCACGGTGCGGCAGTAAAAGGGCCGAGCGCTCCCCGGCGAGCGGTCCGGGACACCGACGTCCCGGTGGGCGGGTGCACGAGGAGGCCGCTCCCACCCGGGTGCGGCCCGTTATGGTCCCGACCATGTACACCGCGAGCTGGCACGACGTCGTGCGCCGCAACCTCTTCGGGCCGCACCCCGACCGGCGGGACCGGCCCTACCGGCTGGTCATCCGGGTGGCGCTCGTCGTCTTCCGGCTGTTCGGCTTCCGGTTCGACGTCCGCGGCTCCGAGCACGTGCCGACCACCGGTGGCGCTGTCCTGTGCAGCAACCACGTCAGCTACCTCGACTTCACCTTCCTCGGTCTGGGCGCGCTGCCCCAGCACCGGTTGGTGCGGTTCATGGCCAAGGCATCGGTATTCCACCACTGGTTCTCCGGGCCCTTCATGCGCGCCATGCAGCACATCCCGGTCGACCGCAAGGCGGGGACGGCGGCGTTCGAGGCCGCGGTGCGGGCGCTGCAGGACGGGCACGTCATCGGCGTCTTCCCCGAGGCGACCATCAGCAGCTCGTTCACCCTCAAGGACCTCAAGGCCGGCGCCGCCCGGATGGCCGTGGACTCCGGTGTGCCGATCCTGCCCGCCGCGGTCTGGGGCGGGCAGCGGATCGCCACCAAGCGCCGCAAGATCGTGCTGCGCCGAGGGGTGGCGATCACCGTGATCATCGGCGAACCGCTCGTCCCGGAGCCGGGGGAGAAGGTGCAGGCCCTGCTGCGGCGCACGAAGGCCGCGATCGAGGAGCTCGTGGTCGAGGCCCAGCGCACCTACCCCGACCAGCCCGCCGGTCCCGACGACCGCTGGTGGATCCCGGCGCACCTGGGTGGCACTGCACCGACCCTGGAGGAGGCCGCCGTGATCGATCTCAGGCACGCCGACGGCCACAAGGTCCACGTGCCGCGGCCGCATCCGGCCCGGCGGCTCGCCGCGCTGGTCAGCCGGCGCCGCGGCCGCTGAGCGTCAGCGGGCCGACCAGCACCCCGAGCGGCTCGCGGTGCCACCAGGCGCCCGACTCCCGCCGCTCGGCCCAGGTGGTGAACCGGTAGCGGTACCGCACCGCCCGTACCGCGGCCGGCGGCGTCGTCCCGAACGGTGCCGACCGCAGCAGACCCAGCGTCGCCGGGTCGGCGGCCAGCAGCTCGTGCAGCAACGGCACGAGCCACCCCCGGCCGTAGCCGGGGTCGATCCCGACGAACCACATCAGCCAGTCCAGCCGCAGGTGGTACGGCGCCACCTGCGGCGGACGGCGGCGCGGATCGCCGGGCTTGCCGCGGAACTCGTACTCGCGCCAGACCGTGCCCGGGCCGGGGGCCGGGTCGTCGGTGGCCTCGAGGACGACCTCGTAGCGGACGCGGGTGACCGACCCGAACGCCCCGTAGCTGTTGACCAGCCGCAGCGGGTCATGGGTGGTGTTCATCCGCTGCCGGGGCGACAGCAGGTTGCGCACCGGCGCCCAGCTCAGCACCGCGACCACGCCGGTGAGGACGATGGTCAGCGCGGTGAACCAGGTGGGGGAGTCGAGGTCGGCCGGCGGATCGACGGGCAGGACGGCGGCGTACCAGCGGCCGTCGATCACCGAGAGCGCGATGACCAGCGTCAGCAGGTTCAGCCAGGCGAAGTTGCCGCTGACGATCAGGTACCCCTGGGCGACCACCATCACGAGTGCGGCGATGCTCGCGACCGGCTGGGGTGCCAGCAGGCCGAAGACGACGACCAGCTGGGTGGCGTGGTTGGCCAGCGTCTCCGCCTTGTGCAGCCGCGGAGGGAGCCGGTGGAACCACCAGCTGGCCGGGTTGGGCAGCGGCTGGGTCTCGTGGTGGTACGCCAGGCAGGTGAGGTCCCGCCAGCACCGGTCGCCCCGCATCTTGATCAGCCCGGCGCCGAACTCCAGCCGGAACAGCAGCCAGCGCAGCAGCCACAGCACCAGCAGCGGCGGCGCGACCGACGCCGGGCCGAGGAAGACCGCGAGAAACCCGGCCTCCACCAGCAGCGTCTCCCAGCCGAAGCCGTACCAGACCTGACCCACGTTGACGATGGAGAGGTACAGGGCCCAGAGCACCAGCCACAGCGCCATCCAGCCCGGCAGCGGCAGCCGATCGGCCACCCCGAGCAGCGCGGCGGCCGACAGCGCGATGCCGGCCCAGCAGCAGCCGGCGAAGAAGCGATCCGACCAGTGCAGGTGGAACACGCTGGGAGAGCGGCGGAACGTCGTCCGGGTCAGGTACCGCGGCACCGGGGTGAGCCCGTCGGTGCCGATCAGCGGCCGGAACTGCCGCAGCGCGGCCACGAAGGCGATGAGGTAGACCAGCGCCACGCCGCGGGTGAACACCAGCCGGCTCAGCCAGGCGCCCGGATCCGCTGCCCAGTCCATCCCCGCCTCCGCTCACTCCGGCGCGACCAGCCGGAACGCCTCCAGCTCGACGTCGTACCAGCGCCGCAGCCGGCCCAGCGGCGTCATGCCCAACCGGCGGCAGACCGCCATGGAGGGGTCGTTGCCCGGCCGGACGACGGCGTAGACCTCGGGCAACCCGCCGTCGAAGGCGCGGTCGACCACCGTCCGCGCGGCCTCGGTGGCGTAGCCGTGCCCCCAACTGTCCGGGTGCAGATGCCACCCCACCTCGACCTCGCCGACGCCGTTGGGCAGCGGCTTGAGCAGCACGGTGCCCGCCGGTGCTCCGCCGTCCACGGGGTCGACGGCCCAGCAGCCGTGCAGCGGGTCCAGCTCGTGCACCCGCTGCCAGCGCTCGACCAGCTCCCGGACCGGCACGCTCGGCGGGCCGCCCAGCCAGCGGACGACCTCCGGACGGCCGTAGAGGTCCGTGAGCCGGGCGAGGTCACCGGGCTCCGTCGTCCACGCCCGGAGCCGCAGCCGGGCAGTGCACAGCACCTCCATCGGGGAGGGCTACCGCCGCCCGTCCACCGGGAAACCCGGCACCGCCCTCCGCACCGTGTCGCCGCCGTCCGCCCCCCACGGCGCGAGGACGGCGACCACAGGGTGCGGCCGGTCGTCCTCAGCCGGCCGGACGTCGCGCACCGATAGGTTCTCGCGCCATGGGGGCCGAGGGGAGGAGAAGCCGGTGAGCTGCACCGCACTGGAGCACAGCCTGGGGGTGCACCGGGTGCTCGAGCCGCCGGGCGTGCTGCCCCAGGCTGCCCTGCGCCTGGACGCCGACCCCGCGCTGGGCCCCGACGAGGTCCGCATCGCGGTGTCCCGGCTCGACCTGGACGCGGTCTCCTTCCGGCAGCTGTCCGTGGCGCACGGTGGGGACGGCGACCGGGTGCGCGCCGCGGTGCTGGAGATCGTCGAGCGACGCGGGAAGCTGCACGACCCGGTCACCGGCTCCGGCGGGATGCTGATCGGCGTGGTCGACGAGGTGGGCCCCGACTCGCCCCTCGGGCTGCAGCCGGGGCAGTCCGTCGCCACCCTGGTCCCGCTCACCCTGACCCCGCTGCGGATCACCGACGGCCTGGCCGGCTGGGACGGCCGCAGCGAGCGGGTGCCGGCCAGCGGGACGGCGATCCTCTTCGCCCGCTCGATCGCCGCGGTGCTGCCCGACGACCTGCCGCGGGAGGTGGTGCTCGCGGTGCTCGACGTCTGCGGCGCGCCGGCCACCACCGAGCGGGTGGTGGCCCGCTCCGGTCACCGCCCGTCGGTCGCCGTCCTCGGGGCCGCCGGCAAGTCCGGGTGCCTCAGCCTCGCCGCGGCGCGGGACGCCCGGGCCGGGCACCTGGTCGGCGTCGTCCGGGACGAGCGGGAGGCCGCCGCGCTGCGGGCCGCCGGGCTCGCCGATGAGGTCGTCATCGCCGACGCCACCGACCCGCTGGCCGTGGCGGCCGCGGTGGACCGGTGCGTCGACGTCACCGTGGTCTGCGTCGATGTGCCCGGCGCCGAGCACGGGGCGGTGCTGACCACGGCCGACGGCGGCACCGTGGTCTTCTTCTCCATGGCCACCTCCTTCTCGGCGGCGGCCCTGGGCGCGGAGGGGATGGCAGCAGACGTGACCATGCTCGTCGGCAACGGCTACACACCGGGGCACGCCGCCCTGGCCCTGGACCTGTACCGGCGGACGCCGGGTGTCCGGGCGCTCATCGACCCGCGGGTCCGCCCATGACCCGGGAGGGCCTGCTGGTCGCCGACGTCACGATCGGCGACACCCCGGGCCGCGCCGTCCACCTGGTCGACGGGGCGATCGGCTGGCTCGGCCCGGCCGCGGACGCGCCGCCCGCCGCCCGCACGGTGTCCGGCGAGGGGGCGCTGCTGACCCCGGCCTTCGTCGACGCCCACGTGCACGCCACCGCCACCGGGCTGGCGCTCACCGGCCTGGACCTGCACGGCACCGACAGCCTGCGGGCCGCGGTCGGCCGGATCGCCGCGCACGCCGCGGCCGCCCCCACCGGGACGGTGCTGGGCACCGGCTGGGACGAGACCGACTGGCCCGAGGGCCGCGGTCTGACCCGGGCCGACCTGGACGCCGTGCTGGGCGCCCGACCGGCCTACCTGGCGCGGGTCGACGTGCACTCCGCCACCGTGTCCACCGCCCTGCTGGACCGGGTGCCGGGGATCACCGCCCTGCCCGGCTACGCCCCGGACGGGCGGCTGCGCCTGGACGCCCACCACGCCGCCCGGCAGGCCGCCTACGGGTCGGTCCACCCCGACCAGCGCCGGTCCGCCCAGCGGGCGACGCTGCGGGCCGCCGCCGCGCTGGGCATCGGCAGCGTGCACGAGATGGCCGGCCCCGAGGTGTCCAGCGCCGAGGACCTCGCCGGGCTGCTGGAGCTGGCCGGCGCGGAGCCCGGGCCGGCGGTGGTCGGCTACTGGGGCGAGCTGTCCGAACGCGGTGGGCTGGACGTCGTGCGCGAGCTCGGCGTGGCCGGGGCCGGCGGCGACCTGTTCTGCGACGGTGCCTTCGGCTCGCACACCGCCGCGCTGAGCGCCCCCTACGCCGACCGGCCGGAGACCGCCGGCGCCCTGCGCTTCGACACCGGCTCGCTGGTCGAGCACCTGCGTGCCTGCACCGCGGCGGGGGTGCAGGCCGGCTTCCACTGCATCGGCGACGCCGCGGTGGCGCAGGTGCTCACCGCCGTCGGCGCCGTCGTCGACGAGCTCGGCCGGAACGCCGTGCGCGCCTGCCGGCACCGGCTCGAGCATGTGGAGATGGTCGACGAGGACGCCATCGAGCGGATGCGCCGGTGGGGAATGGTCGCCAGCGTCCAACCGGCCTTCGACGCCGCCTGGGGTGGGGACGCCGGCATGTACGCCGAGCGGCTCGGTGCCGACCGGGCGGCCGGCTGCAACCCGCTGGCCGACCTGGTCGATGCCGGGGTGGCCGTGGCGCTGGGCAGCGACGCCCCGGTGACCCCGCTCGACCCATGGGGCGGCGTGCACGCCGCCGTCGACCACCGGACCCCGGGTGCGGGGCTACGCCCCTTCGATGCCTTCGACGCGGCCACCCACGGCGGCTGGCACGCCGTTCGGGCCGAGCATCCCGACGGCCCGCTCGCCGTCGGCGCCTGGGCGCACCTGGCGCTCTGGGCGACCGAGCGACCGCTGTCCGCCGTCCTCGCTGCCCGGGCGCGGCCCGCCTGCCGGCAGCTGCTCGTCGCCGGCCAGTTGATCGGAGCCGCACGATGACGACCCGGCTCCGGGCTTCCTGTACCGAAGCCCGGGGCTTTCGGTACAGGAAGCGCCCGGACGACGGCCGTCAAGGGCTCGCTCGGTAACGATCTGGTCACAGGTCGCACCGAAGCCCTCCGGTGCTTGGTGCGTCGACCAGCGCTCTCTATGGTCGGTCCGCGTCACACCCGGGACATCCGGCGTGTCGTGCCTCTCCGGCACAGCCACACGTGGGGCCCCGCGCCACCAGACAACGGTGGACCGGCCGCAGCCAGCGACCGTCCCACCGGCCCGAAGGCGCGGGGTGCCCCGCGGGTGGCTCGCCCGGGCGAGCGCCCCCGTACGTGCCCGGCGACGGACGCCTCCGTCGCCCCACCGGGACGCCTGCGCGGGATGGGATGCTGGGCGGGGTCGTCGCGACGCAGCGGCGGCCCGGCCCCGTCCGACCGGTGCGGGGCCACCTGAGGTGGACCCGGGAACGCCGGGCGGTGGGAGGGACGGTGCCGGCAGTGGCGGCGACCGGCACGATGCAGCTCGGGACGCCGGCTGAGAACGGGCCGGCCGCCGCGGACGACGCCGTCCGCCGCCGGTGGTCCCCGCCCTGGCGTACCGCGCTCGCGGCGGCCGGTGGCCTGGCGCTCTTCCTCTCCTTCCCCGGACACGACCTGGGCTTCCTGGCCGTGCTGGGCCCCGCCGCGCTGGCGCTGGCCACCCGCGGCCAGCGGGTCCGCAGCGGCGTGTGGCTGGGCCTGGTCCTCGGGCTGGTCTTCCTGGTACCGCTGCTGTCCTGGACCGGCATCTACGTGGGTGCCTTCCCCTGGCTGGCGCTCGCCGTCTTCGAGTCGCTGTACCTGGCGCTGCTCGGCGGCGCCCTGGCGCTGACCTCGCGGCTGCCCGGCTGGCCGGTGTGGGCCGCCGCGCTGTGGGTGGCCGACGAGGCGCTGCGCGGGCGCTTCCCGATGGGCGGCTTCCCCTGGGGCCGGCTGGGGTTCAGCCAGGCCGACGGCCCGTTCACCGCGCTGGCCGCGTACGGCGGGGTGCCGCTGGTGAGCTTCGCCGTCGCGCTCACCGGATCCGCCCTCGCCGCGGCGGCGGTGGCGCTGCACCGCGCCCGCCGGGCTCCCCGCGGAACCGGACGGCGGCGCGGAGCGCGGGCGGCGGCGCTGGCCCTCGCCGGCGCGGTGGCCGTGCCGCTGGTGGGGGTGGTCGCCGAGCTGCCGCTGGCCGGCGGCTCGCTGACCGCCGGGGGCCCGACCCGCACCGTCGCCGTGATCCAGGGCAACGTGCCCCGCGCGGGTCTCGACTTCAACGCCCAGCGCCGCGCGGTGCTGGACAACCACGTGAGCCGGACCGTCGAGCTGGCCGACGACGTCCGGGCCGGTACCGCCGCCCGGCCCGACCTGGTGATCTGGCCGGAGAACAGCTCCGACATCGACCCCTACCGCAACGCCGACGCCGCCGCCGCGATCAGCCGCGGCGCGCAGGCCATCGGGGCGCCGATCCTGGTCGGTGCGGTCGTCGACGGGCCGGGGGAGAAGCTGTCGAACACCGGCATCGTCTGGGACCCGGTCACCGGGCCCGGCGCCACGTACGTGAAGCGCCACCCCGTCCCGCTGGCCGAGTACGTGCCGGCCCGGTCGTTCTTCCGCTTCTTCAGCGAGAAGGTGGACCTGGTGCGCCGTGACTTCGTCGCGGGGGAGGGCAGCGGGGTGCTCGACATCGGTGGCGCCCGGATCGGCGACGTCATCTGCTTCGAGGTCGCCTACGACTCCCTGGTCGCCGACACGGTCGCCGATGGCGCCGGCATGATCGTCGTGCAGACCAACAACGCCACGTTCGGGTACACCGACGAGAGCGCCCAGCAGCTGGCCATGGGCCGGTTGCGCGCCGTCGAGCACGGCCGCACGGTGGTGGTGGCCGCCACCAGCGGGATCAGCGCGATCGTCGCCCCCGACGGGTCGGTCGTCCGCCGGTCGGAGCTGTTCACCCCCGACGTGTTCGTCGAGGAGATCGCCCAGCGGGAGCAGCGCACGGTGGCCTCGCGGCTGGGCGGCGGCCCCGAGTGGCTGCTGACCGCCCTGGCGGTGGGCGCGGTGATCGCCGTCGTCGTCCCGGCGGCGGCCCGCCGCCGCTCCGGCCGCGGAGCGGCCGCATGACACCGGAGGTCGGCGCGGGTCATGTCCTGGTCGTCATCCCGACCTACGACGAGGTGGGGAGCCTGGGCGGGGTGCTGGACCGGCTGCACGCCGCGGTCCCGTCGGCGCACGCACTGGTGGTGGACGACGCGTCGCCCGACGGCACCGGTGAGCTGGCCGACGCCCGCGCCGCCGGCGACGAGCGGGTGCACGTGCTGCACCGGGCGGGCAAGGCCGGCCTCGGGTCGGCCTACGTCGCCGGGTTCGGCTGGGCGGCCGAGCGCGGGTACCACGTGGTCGTCGAGATGGACGCCGACGGCTCGCACCCCCCGGAGCGGCTGCCGGCGCTGCTGGCCGCCCTGGCCGACGCCGACCTGGTGCTGGGCTCGCGCTACGTGCCCGGCGGGCAGGTGCAGGACTGGCCGGCCTACCGGCTGGCGCTGTCCCGGTTCGGCAACCTGTACACCCGGTGGCTGCTCCGGCTGCCGCTGCAGGACGCCACCGGCGGGTACCGGGTCGCCCGGGCCGACCTGCTGGCCCGGTTGCCCTTCGACGAGGTCGCCAGCCAGGGGTACTGCTTCCAGGTCGACTGGGCCTGGCGGGCCGTCCGGGCCGGTGCCCGGGTGGCCGAGGTGCCGATCACGTTCACCGAACGTGCCGTCGGGCGGAGCAAGATGAGCGGTTCGATCGTTGGAGAGGCACTGGCCCGGGTCACCTGGTGGGGCGTGCGCGACCGGCTGGCCGACTGGCTGCCCGGGCGAGTCCCGCGGGTGGTGCCGGAACAGTGACCGTGCCCAGCGGTGGCTCAGGGCGCTCCGGTAGGCGGAGCGCCGGTCACCGAGCACGGCACAGCTGAGGAGGAGACATGGCGACAGTCCATCCACCGGCCGGGTACCCGACCCGGCGGCCGGCGTCGCAGCGGCTGCGGGCGGCGATCGGGCTGGGCGTGCTGGCCGAGGTCGCCGTCTTCGCCTTGGTGGCCAGCCAGCTCGGCGTGGGGTGGACGATCCTGCTCGCCCTCGCCACCAGCGCGCTCGGGGCGGTCCTGCTGGCCCGCCAGGGCACGAAGGCGCTGGCCGAGCTGCGTGACCGGGCCCAGACCCGCCAGCACCCCGGCCGGGCCCTCGGCGACGCCGGGCTCGTCGCACTGGGTGGCGTGCTGATGGTGTTGCCGGGGTTCCTGGGTGATCTGCTGGGGTTGCTCTGCCTGCTGCCGTTCACCCGGGCGCTGCCGCGGGCGCTGATCGCCCGTGGGCTGTTGCGCCGGTTGCCCGACCAGCTCCGTGGGCCGGTCCGGGTCCGGTCGACCCGCACGGCGACCGTCGACCCCGGGGGCCCCGCCGGTCCGACCGGGCCCGCGGGTCCGACGGAGCCCCCGGGTCCGGCGGGTCAGCGTCCGGCCGGTCCGCCCCGGGTCATCGAGGGCGACATCGTCGGCCACTGACGGCCGCGGACAGCACACGGCCCTGGCAGGGGAGTCCCCACCAGGGCCGTGTGCGTTCGGTACGGCCTGCCTCCAGGGGCCCGCCGCGAGCCTGCGAGCGGTGGGGAGGAGGCAGGTCCTTTCTCAGCTGGCGCGGGTCCGCCGGCCGCGGAGCACCTCGAGACGCTCGGCGAGAACCTCTTCGAGGTCATCGACCGAGCGGCGCTCCAGGAGCATGTCCCAGTGGGTGCGCGGCGGCTTCACCTTCTTGGGGGCGGGCTCGGTGCCGCCCACCAGCTTGGCGGCCGAGCCGTCGTACTTGCACTCCCAGGTGTCGGGAAGCTCGGCGTCATCAGCGAAGGGCACCGTCACCAGGTGCCCCTGCGGGCACCGGTACTCGGCGTACTGCCGCTCGATGGGCGCGGTGTTGCGCTCGGTCTCGTAGCTCACGCTGCCCAGTCGGCTGCCCCGCAGGGATCGCTCGCCCATGGCACACCGTCCTCTCGTGCTTCGTCGGTGGTCTTGGCTACCCGGGCAGCCGTGTGCTCATGCCACACGGCCAGGGGAAGTCATGGGGAGTAACGACAGAACTCCTGGAGAGATTCCGCGTTATCAGTTCCCCATCATCTCATGGGGTGGTATTGCACCGTCGACCACCCCTGTGCGGAGGGGGTCGTCCCCGCCCGGGGTGAGATCATGGGAGGGCCAGCTGTCCCGGTCCGGTGGGGGTCGGCCCGAGTTGGCCGCGGGCGTGGTGGCGTCGGCAGAGCACCTGGTAGCGCACCGGAGCACCGTCGTCCGCGCCGGCGCCGGGCTCGGCCGGACCGGTGTCGGCGACGACCACCGTGGCACCCTCCCGGACCATCGCGTTCCCGGCCACCCGCGCGTTGAGGAGGCCGGGCAGGCCACACCAGCACAGCACCTCGACCTGCACCCGTTGCACGTCGTCGGCGAGCTCGAACAGCCGTGCGGTGCCCTCGAACAGGCGGGTGCGGAAGTCGGTGGTCAGCCCGAATGCGTAGACGTCGACATGCGACTCGTCGACGAGCTCGGCCAGCTGCCCGACCTGGTCGCGGGTGAGGAACTGCGCCTCGTCGACGATCAGGTAGTCGACCCGGTGGCCGGCGGCCCAGCGGTCCCGCACGAGCAGGCGGACGTCGATGTGCCCGGTGAGTTCGACGGCGTCCTGGCGCAGGCCGACCCGTGAGCTGATCTGCGGGTTCCCCGAACGGTCGCCCTGGGTCAGCAGCAGGCCGTGCCGGCCCTGCCGGCTCTGGTTGTGGTCGACCTGCAGCGCCAGGGTGGACTTCCCGCAGTCCATCGGGCCGTGGAAGAACACCAGGTGCGCCGGCGCCGGGTGCCGGCGGCGGTCGCCGGCCACCGGAACGGCATCCGGGCCGAACGCGGTCTCCGGGAGGAGAGCGGTGGTGTCGGTGCTGGGCAGGGAGGTCACAGGCGCTCCGGTGGGACGTTGCCGGCCTCAACGATCGCCTTCCGCATGTCCAGCGTGGCGAGCAGCACGAAACCGGCGATGAAGAAGAAGACCAGGCTGAAGATGGCGTAGCGGTAGGAGTCGGTGAGCTGGTAGGTCAGGGCGAACAGGAAGGGGCCCAGCCAGCTGGTGCCGCGGTCGCTGATCTCGTAGAACCCGAAGTACTCTGCCTCCTTGCCGGGTGGGATCAGCTGGCTGAACAGCGACCGGGACAACGCCTGGGTGCCGCCGAGCACGAACCCGATGACGACGGCCAGCAGGTAGAACTGCGTCGCCGCGCCGGGTGTGAGGAAGTAGGCGGCCACCAGGACTCCGGTCCAGACCACCAGCGCGCCGAGCACGGTGCGCTTGGCCCCGACGGTGGCAGCGACCCGGCCGAGGGCCACGGCCCCGAAGAAGGCGACCACCTGGACGAGCAGGATCGTGGAGACCAGCGTGGTCTGGGAGAGCTCGAGCTCCTCGGCGCCGTACTGGGCGGAGACGCCGATGATCGTCTGGACGCCGTCGTTGAACAGCAGGTAGGCAGCCAGGAACCACAGCGTGAGCCGGTAGCGGCGCAGGTCGCGCAGGGTGGCGCCGAGCTGGCGGAACCCGCCGACGAGGGCGCCGCTGCCCGGCGCGGCGACCACCGCGGACTCCCGAGGCCGACGGTTGCGCAGCAGCGAGACGCTGACGACGGTGAACCCCGCCCACCAGATGCCCGCCGAGGCCAGGCAGATCCGCACCGCCTCGCCCTCGGTGATCCCCAGCGACCCGTGCTGGGTGAACAGCACCAGGTTGGCGGCCAGCAGCAGCGCGCCGCCGAGGTAGCCGAAGGCCCAGCCGCGGCTGGACACGGCGTCCCGCTCGTCCGGGCCGGCGAGGTCGGGCAGCCACGAGTAGTAGACGACGGTGGCCGCGCCGAAGCACAGGTTGGCGACGACGAAGAGCCCGGCGCCCAACAGGTAGCGCTCGCCGGCGACGAAGAACAGCGCCATCGTGCACAGCGACCCGAGGAAGGCGAAGCCGGCCAGCAACTGACGCTTGCGCCCGCTCCGGTCGGCGATCGCGCCGGTCAGCGGCAGCACGAACACCTGCAGCACCACCGACAGGGAGAGCACGTACCCGAAGAAGCTGCCCGGCGGGATGCTGATCCCCAGCGGATGGATGCGGTCCGCCCGGTCGGCGGCCGCCTCCGCGATGGAGGTCAGGTACGGGGCCAGGAAGACGGTCGTCACCGAGGTGTTGAAGACCGACATCGCCCAGTCGTAGGAGTACCAACCGCGGCGCTCGCGGCGCAGCGCCCGGTCCGGCGGCGGCGCCGGGAAGCGGACCGGCGCGGGGTTTCCGGGCTCGCTCACGGGATGTCCGTCGGCACGACGCCGCCGGGGTACGCCGCGACGCCGGTCGTGGGGCGCGTGGCGTCGAGGTAGGCCATCCGGTCCCGCGGCTCCCCGGCCCGCAGCGGTGCCAGGCCACGGGTGATCGCCGCGGCGATGCGGGCCCGGGCCCGGTGGGCGTCGCCGACCCGGCCCACCCGCAGGTCCTCGACGTGCACCGGCGGCCCGAGGTGCACCTGCAGGGCCGGCCGGTACCGGAGCGCCCGCAGCGCGGTGCTCAGCTTGCCCCGGTCGTTGGCGTACTGCAGCACCTCGTGGGCGCCCCACTGGCTGACCGGCACCACCGGGACGTCGGCTGCCAGCGCCATCCGGGCCAGGCCGGTGCGACCGCGTTCGGGCCAGCCGTCGGGTGCCAGCCCGACCCGGCCCTCGGGGTAGGCGAGCACGTGCCCACCGGCGTCCAGGGCCACCCGGGCCACCCGCACGGCGTGCGCCGCGAGGTCGGTGCCGCGTACCACCCGGATGACCCCCGCCCGCTCCAGCAGCGGGCCGACCACGGGGGCGGCGACGATGCTGCCGGTGGCCATGAACCGCGGGTACACCCCGGCACGGTGCAGCGCCGCAGCGACGACGAAGGTGTCGAAATCCCCGATGTGGTTGGCCGCCAGCAGCAGCGGCCCGCGCAGCCGCCCCTCCTGGATGCTGCCGGTCACCTGCAGCCGCCCGAAGATGCCGGGCAGGTGCGCGAAGACGCGCAGCGCCAGCCGTCCGAACCACCAGGGTGGTGCCGCGGCGATGGCCAGCTCGCGGGCGAACCAGGCGGGGTCGTCCGCGCCGACCATGCCCGCCAGCTGGGGTGGCAGCGGCGGGGGAGCGGGGTGCCAGTCGCGGACCCGTTGCCGCAGGCTCACGACGCTGTCCATTGGTCCCGGGCCACCAACAGGTCGCGCAGCATCGTCGGCCGGTCGGTCATGATGCCGTCCACGCCGAGGTCCAGCAGGTCGGTGGCCTCCTGCTCGGTGTCGACCGTCCACACGTGCACCTGCAGGCCGCGGGCGTGCGCGGCGGCGAGGAACCGCTCGTCCACCAGCGGCCGGCCACCCAGCTGCAAGGGCACCTGGGCGCACCCGGCCTGGATGCGCACCAACCCCGCGGCCCGCGGCGAGTACGACGACAACCGCAGCGCGGCCACGCCCCGCGGGCCGAGCGAGGTGCAGACGTCCGGGCCGAACAGCCGGCGGGCCGCGGCCAGCCGGGCGTCGGAGAACGATCCCAGGCAGATCCGGTCCTCCACCCCGAGCCGGCGGACGGTGCGCACCAGGGGAGCCAGCACGCCGGCCGCCTTGATGTCGAGGTTGAACCGGACGTCGGGCCACGCGCCGAGCAGGTCGTCCAGCCGCACGACCGGTTCCCGGCCACCGATCAGCGCCCCGCGGACCTCCCGCCACGGCAGGTTCTCGATCCGCCCGGCCCGATCGGTCACCCGGTCCAGCGTCGGGTCGTGGAAGGCCACCAGGGCGCCGTCGGCGGTCACCCGGACGTCGGTCTCCAGGTAGCGGTAGCCCAGTGCGAGGCAGGCCTCGAACGCCGGCATGGTGTTCTCCACGTGATCGATGGCCCCGCCACGGTGCGCCATCGCCAACGGTGTCGGTGCGTCGAGGAAGGCATAGCGCGAGCCCGGCACGCGATCACGTTAATGGCGGGCCGCCGGGCGTCCCCCGGGGGTCCCCGGTGTTCCCGGCAGGCCTCCGGCGGTCCGGTTGGGCGTGTCCGCCGGGGCCGCCGCGCTCTGCCGTCTACGGTCCCTGACGTGGTTGTAGAGACCGGCGCACCGCCCCGTCCCGCGTCCCGGACGCGACGGGCCGACGCCGAGGAACGACGGTGCGGATGGTGCCGCAGCGTGCTGCCGGTCCAGGAGACGGTCGGCCGCCCGCGGCTGTACTGCGGACAGGCGTGCCGGCAGCGCGCCTACGAGCAGCGCTCGGCGACGGCCAAAGCAGGCCTGTCCGACGACGTGGTCCTGGTGACCCGCGCCGAGCTCGACGGTCTGCAGGACCGGCTCTACCAGCTGCGCTGCGCCATCGAGGACGTGCAGACCCTGCTGAGCGAGAAGCCCACCAAGGCCGAGCTGGAACGCTCGCTCGCCGAGCTGGTGCGCTCGACCGGGCGACTGGACCGGCTGTGGCTGTCGGGACGGTCGGCCGGCTGACGCACACCTGACCACGTCGCTTCCGTCACTGTGACGAATCGAGGTGGTCGGACGGGATCCGGCCGGGGAGCGGCCCGCCGGCCGGCTCAGTCGTTGCCGCCGTCGCTCTCGTCCTCGTCGCGCTCGCTGTCGCTGTTGTCGTCCGGGTCGTTGTCGCTGTTGTCGGGCAGGTTGCCCTGCGAGACGTCGCCGGGATCGTTGCCGCCGGTGTTCTCGCTGTCGTCGTCGGTCGTGCCGTCGTTACGGGTGTCGCTGTTCTCCCCGCCGCTCGGGTCGCCGCAGGCGGTCAGCGTGCCGGCGCCGCCGCCGACGAGGGCGAACGCGAGGAACAGGGCGGCCACCGGGCGTCGGGTGTTCATGTCCTGACCCTACGAAGCGATCCCGGCCGCCGCCCGTCGAACGCCCGACAACGCAGTGAATACGTCACGGTGACGAATCCACGGTGTTGTCGGGGGCTCCGGACGGTCGCTCTACCGTCCGCCGATAATCGACATTATGTCAAGTCAGCCGGCGATCGGCGGGATCGCTCCGTGCACCGGCACGTGCTCGATCTCCGCGCGCTTCAGCTCGCTGGCCGCGCTCCGTCTGGCCAGCACCAGCACCCCGACCGTCAAGCCGAGGACGCCGACCACCTGGCCGGTGTGCATCAGGAACCCGGGCGCCAGCTGCTCGCCGTACACCGGGCCGGCCAGCCCGACGGCGACCAGCGGCTCCAGCACGGCCATCACCGGCAGCGCCTCGATGAGCGCGCCGGACTGGTAGGCCCACTGGGCGAAGACGATCGACGTGGCCCCGGCGGCGAGCAGCACGTACGTCGTCCAGGAGGTGAGCCACTCCCCTGCCGGCCGGGTGACGACGTCCTTCACCAGCAGGCCGGTGATGCCGAACCCCAGGCCCGAGGCAACGGCCAGCGCCAGCGCGCGATGGGCGGCGTCGGGCCGGCGGGCCCACAGCGCCGCGGCCGTGGCTACGACCACCAGGCCGGCGAGGCAGGCCAGCAGCGCGGCGGGGCGGGCCTCGGCACGGCCGTGCCGGGGCGCGGCGGAGACCACGAACAGCGCCAGGGCGGCCACCACTGCGCCGGCGGCCAGCCACTGCCGCCGGTCGGGCAGCGGCCGGCCGGGGTGCCGGCGGTCCACCAGCGCGCCCAGTGCCAGGGAGATGACCAGCCCGCCGGAGAGCAACGGCTGGACGATGACGACCGCGCCGTGCCGCAGCGCCGCGGCGTGCAGCATGAAACCGGTGAGCGCCGCGGCCTGCCCGGCCAGCCAGCCGCGATGGCTGACCAGGGCGCGGATCAGCCGGAACACCTTCCCCGTGCCGATGTCCGCGGACGCCGACGTGGCGGCGCGGTGCTGGACGACCGTGGAGACGGCGAACATGCAGGCCGACAGCAACGCCAGGACGACGGCCGTCACCGGCGGCCCGCCCGGGGCACCCCGGGGAGGGCGCCGTGGCGCTGCGGCGGCGGGCTCGTCACCGAGTGATACCAACACATCTCGCGGCTGGACACCCGTCGGGGCCGGCGCGGCGTGCCGGTGCCGAAGCCGGGCCTGCCGGGTTTGCCGCGCCCCCGACCGTTGGTAGGGAGAGGACGTGCTGACGCCGCTGCACGCGTGCACGTCGGCCGGCCTGGCGCGTGCTCCGGACCCCGGGCAGTCGCTGGACCGCACCACGACCGCACCGATGCAGGAGGAAGACGTGAAGGCGCTGACCGTGATTCCCGGGCAGAGCGGCTCCCTCGCCGTGACCGACGTCCCCGAGCCGACACCCGCCGCCGACGAACTGCTGGTGGACGGGCTGGCCGTGGGCATCTGCGGCACCGACCACGAGATCGCCGCCGGGGAGTACGGCTGGGCGCCGCCCGGCCGGGACCGGCTGGTGCTGGGCCACGAGTCACTCGGCCGGGTCCGCGAGGCACCGCCCGGCTCGGCCTTCCAGGCCGGTGACCTGGTCGTCGGCGTGGTCCGCCGGCCGGACCCGGAGCCCTGCGGGGCGTGCGCGCACGGCCACTTCGACATGTGCCGCAACGGCCGGTACACCGAGCGGGGCATCAAGGAACTCGACGGCTTCGCCAGCGAGCGCTGGTGCGTCCAGGCCGACTACGCCGTCCCGCTGGACCGCGGGCTGGCCGACGTGGGCATGCTGCTGGAACCGACGAGCGTCGTCGCGAAGGCCTGGGACGAGATCGAGAGCATCGGTAACCGCTCCTGGTTCGCCCCCGAGCGCGTGCTGGTCACCGGCGCCGGGCCGATCGGGCTGCTGGCCGCGATGCTGGGCCGGCAGCGGGGGCTGGAGGTCCACGTGCTGGACCAGGTGACCACCGGACCCAAACCCGAACTGGTCGACGCGCTGGGCGCCACCTACCACTCCGACGGCTTCGACGCAGCGGTCGAGGGCGGGCATCCCGACGTCATCATCGAGGCGACCGGCGTCCCCTCGCTGGTGCTGGAGGCGATGGCGCGCACCGCCCCCTACGGCATCGTCTGCCTGACCGGCGTGTCCGCTGCCGGGCGCACCCGGGAGCTGGACGCCAGCGGGCTGAACCGCTCGATGGTCCTGGAGAACGACGTGGTGTTCGGGTCGGTGAACGCGAACCTGCACCACTACGCGCTGGCGGCCACCGCCCTGGCGGATGCCGATGGTGACTGGCTGCGATCGCTGGTCACCCGCCGCGTCGGGCTCGAGTCGTTCGCGGAGGCGTTCGAGTTCGCGGACGACGACGTCAAGGTCGTGCTCGCCTTCGGCGGGTGAGCCCCCGCCGTCCACCAGCACACCATCCACGACCACGAGAGGGAGCCACCATGGCCAGCAGGATCGAGGACTACGGGCTGATCGGGGACCTCCAGACCGCCGCATTGGTCGGCCGGAACGGCTCCATCGACTGGCTGTGCCTGCCGTCGTTCGACTCCCCGGCGTGCTTCGCCGCCCTGGTCGGCAACGACGGCAACGGCCGGTGGCAGCTCGCGCCGGCCAGTGGGGGCAGCTGCACCCGGCGCCGCTATCGGGGCGATTCGCTGGTCCTGGAGACGGAGTGGGAGACCCCGGACGGCACCGTGCGGGTGATCGACTTCATGCCGCCGCGCGGCGAGGCGCCCGACGTCGTCCGGATCGTGGAGGGGGTCTCCGGCCGGGTCCCGATGCGCATGGACCTGGTGCTGCGATTCGACTACGGACACCTGGTGCCCTGGGTGCGTCACGTGGACGGGGACCTGGTGGCGGTGGCTGGGCCGGACGCGGTCTCGCTGAGCACCCCGGTGCAGCTGCAGGGCCGCGACCGGACGACGCAGGCGGAGTTCGAGGTGGCCGCCGGCGAGCGGGTTCCCTTCGTGCTCACCCACAGCGCCTCGCACCTGCCCCTGCCGACACCGGTCGAGGCCAAGCGGGCTCTCGGGGACACCGAGTCCTTCTGGGCGGAGTGGATCAGCCAGTGCAGCTACGACGGCGAGTGGGCGCCTGCGGTCCGCCGGTCGCTGATCACCCTCAAGGCGCTGACCTACCGGCCCACCGGCGGCATCGTCGCCGCCGCCACCACCTCGCTTCCGGAGGAGCTGGGCGGCAGCCGCAACTGGGACTACCGCTACTGCTGGCTGCGTGATGCGGCGTTCACCCTCCAGGCGTTGCTGGGCACGGGCTACCTCGCCGAGGCGCGCGCCTGGCGGGAATGGCTGCTGCGGGCTGTCGCCGGCGATCCGGCCGAGCTGCGGATCATGTACGCCCTCGACGGGTCCCGGCGGATCCCCGAGTACGAGCTGCCCTGGCTGAGCGGCTACGAGGGCTCCGCCCCCGTCCGGGTCGGCAACGGCGCCGCCGGGCAGTTCCAGCTCGACGTCTGGGGAGAGCTGCTCGACGGTCTGCACCTGGCCCGGGAGTCCGGGCTGTCCCCGATGGAGGACGCCTGGGATGTGCAGAAGGAGCTGCTGAACTTCCTCGAGGACGTCTGGGACACCCCGGACAGCAGCCTGTGGGAGGTTCGCGGCGAGCCACGGCACTTCGTGCACTCCAAGGTGCTGGCCTGGGCGGGCGTCAACGGCGCGATCGAGGCGGTGGAGAAGCACGGCCTGGACGGCCCGGTGGACCGCTGGCGCACGCTGCGCCAGCAGATCCACGACGACGTCTGCGCCAAGGGGTACGACGCCGAGCGGCGGACCTTCACCCAGTTCTACGGCTCCACCGGCCTGGACGCGGCACTGCTGCTGATCCCCCAGGTGGGCTTCCTCCCCTGGGACGACGAGCGCGTCGTGGGCACCGTCGAGGCGGTCCAGCGCGAGCTCACCGAGGACGGCTTCCTGCTGCGCTACAAGGTCGACGCCGACGGGCGGGTCGACGGCCTGCCCGGCGAGGAGGCGCCGTTCCTGCTGTGCAGCTTCTGGCTCGCCGACGCCCTCAACGGGATCGGCCGGACGGCGGAGGCGCGGGAGCTCTTCGAGCGGCTGCTCGGGCTGACCAACGACCTGGGCCTGATGAGCGAGGAGTACGACCCGCGCACCGGCCGGCACCTGGGCAACACCCCGCAGGCGTTCAGCCACGTCGGCCTGGTCAACACCGCGCGGCACCTCGGCGGAGCGCACCGGGTACCCGGCGAGCACGGCTGACCTGCCGGGCGCCCGCCCTCGTCCTCCCGGCCGGCGCCGGCCGGGAGGACGGGGGCTGCGGATCAGGCGATCTCGGCGCGCTGGATCCGCAGCCAGCCGACCACCAGCGGCAGCAGCAGCCACAGCGCCACGGAGGTGCCGACCTGCGCCCAGCCCTGGCCGTCGAGCTGCCCCTCGTACATCGGGATCGTGGTCATGGACAGGTCCAGCCAGTTCTGTACCCAGTCCAGTGCACCGACGGTGCTGACCAGGATGGTGAACACCGTCGGCAGCAGGAAGTACAGGACGATGGCCAGCGGCGAGCTGAGCAGCAGCATGCCGAACGCGACGCCGACGAGCACGTAGACGATCTGGACGAGCAGCACCTGGGCCAGCTGGGCGCCGCTGAGCTCCCAGCCGGCCTCCAGGTCGGTGACCACCGGTGTGAGCGCGGTGGCCAGGGCCGAGACTGCGGCTGCGGCCAGGACGCCCAGGACCGCCAGCACGGTCGCTGCCAGCACCTTGGCCGTGAGCACCTGCGACCTCCGGGGCACCAGCGCGAAGGTGGTCATGGCCGTGCGCTGCGACCACTCGCTGGTGACCAGCAGGATGCCCAGGACGGGCAGCAGGAGGCCCACCGGGAACTGGCTCGCGGTGAAGAAGTAGGCGAAGCTGCCATCCACCCCGTCATCGAAGAACAACTGCAGCCCGACGACGAGCAGCGCCGCCGCGGCGATCGCCACCAGTAGCCAGCGTCCGGCACGGGTGTCGGCGGACTTCCGCAGCTCGACCCGGACCAGTTGCAGCAGCGAGGGGGCGCTGGGCGACTGCTGGAAGCGTGACCTGTCGTCGGCCGGTGTCAGGACGGTGCTGCTCATGCCCGGGCCTCCTGGACCTGGTGGGCGGCCGGAGCGGTGCCGGCCGGCGGGGTGTCGGTGGACCCGGTCAGGGACCGGAAGAGCTCCTCGAGGCCGCCGCCGTCGGCCGGGCGCAGTTCCACGAGGACCACGGCGGCCGCCGCGGCCACCCGGCCCACGGCCTCCGGCTCGGCATCCGCGATCAGCGCGCCGCTCCGGCCGGCGGTCGCGGGGATCCCCGCCGCGGCGAGTGCCTGCTCCAGTGCAGTGGGGTCGGCCGCGCGGACCACCGTGCCGCGGGTGGTGAGCAGCTCGGCCTTGCTGCCCTGCGCCACGATCCGCCCGCCGGCGATGACGACGAGCTGATCGGCGACCGCCTCGACCTCGTGCAGCAGGTGCGAGGAGAGCAGCACGGTGCCGCCGCGGTCGGCAAAGCCGCGCAACAGTCCGCGCATCCAGAAGATGCCCTCCGGGTCCAAGCCGTTGGCCGGCTCGTCCAGCACGAGCACCTGCGGGTCGCCCAGCAGGGCGGTGGCCAGGCCGAGGCGCTGCCGCATGCCGAGCGAGTACTTCCCCACCCGCTTGCCGGCCGGGCTGCCCGCCAGGCCGACCAGCTCGAGCACCTCGTCCACCCGGCTCCGCCCGACTCCCAGGACCATCGCCGACAGGACGAGGGACTCCCGCCCGGTGCGGCCGGCGTGCTGGGCGCCGGCGTCCAGCAGCACACCGACGTGCCGCCCGGCGTTGGGCAGGTCCCGGTAGGCCCGCCCGGCGACGGTCGCCGCCCCGCTGGTCGGGGTGGCCAGGCCGCAGAGCGAGCGGAGGGTGGTGGACTTGCCGGCGCCGTTGGGCCCGAGGAAACCGGTGACCGTCCCGGGGGCGCATTCGAAGGACACGTCGGAGACGGCGAGCTGCGTGCCGTACCGCTTGGTGAGGTGCTCGATCGCGATCATGGGGAGAGCCTGGCGGGGCGGCCGGTCACCCGCATCGGCCGGCGGGCTCGATCTCGTGGCCGAAGGTCTTCCTCCGGAGGTGGCAGGGGTAGACCTCGGTCGCTACCGGGGGTCGGTCCTCCCTCGTAGCCTGCTGGTGTGCCTTCAGCCACCCGACCGCGGACGGGCACCCCCGGCGTCGAGCACCCCTCGCTGGTGCCCGCCCAGCTGCTCGCCGATCTCGACCTGGACACCGACCTGGGCACCGGCCTGGACACCAGCGGGGAACCGTCGGGAGCCGGCCCGCCGCGGCGCCGGGTCCGCCGGTCGGTGCGCGACTGGGCCGTCGACGTCGGCGCGTTCCTGGCCTCGCTGCTGTGCGGCCTGGTCTTCGTGGGCATAGCGCTGTCCGAGCCCTCCCCTCCCTCTGACCCGCTCGTCGCGCTGGACGTCGTCGCCGGGACGCTCGCCTGCCTGGCGCTGTGGCTGCGGCGCCGCTGGCCGGTCGGGGTGGCGCTCGCCGTCGCCGTGGCGGGCAGCTTCTCCGACATGGCCGGCCTCGCCGTGCTCATCACCCTGTTCACCGTGGCCGTGCACCGGCGCTGGCCGACGGTGGTCGTGGTCGCCGCGGCCAACTTGGTCAGCCTGACCGGCTACGTGCTGGTGCGGCCGGTCTCGGGCGTCGACCAGCTGGTGTTCGCCGCCCTGGGCACCGCGCTCACCGCGGCCGTCGTCGCCTGGGGCATGTTCGTGCGGGCCCGGCGCCAGCTGGTGCGGTCGCTCCAGGAGCGGGCGCTGCGCGCCGAGGCCGAGCAGCTGTTGCGCGTCGACCAGGCCCGCCAGCTCGAGCGCACCCGGATCGCCCGGGAGATGCATGACGTGCTGGCCCACCGCATCTCGCTGCTGAGCATGCACGCCGGCGCCCTGGAGTTCCGCCCGGACGCGCCTCCCGACGAGGTCGCCCACGCGGCCGGGGTGATCCGGGCCAGTGCCCGGCAGGCACTGGAGGATCTTCGCGAGGTCATCGGCGTGCTGCGCGACTCCCCCGACGGTGCCGCCGGCATCCGGCCACAGCCCGCGCTGCGCGACCTGCCCGCGCTGGTCGAGGAGGTGCGGGGCGCCGGGGTGCGGGTCCGCGCGGAGTACCGGGTGGCCGACCTCGACGCTGCGCCGGCCGTCGCCGGGCGCACCGCCTACCGCGTCGTCCAGGAGGGGCTGACCAACGTGCGCAAGCACGCCCCGGGGGCGATCTCGACCGTCACCGTCTCCGGCGGGCCCGACGACGGGCTCACCGTCGAGGTGGGCAACCCGCCGCCGGTCGGCGCCCGGGTGCACGCCCCGCTGCCCAGCGGCGGTACCGGGCTGATCGGGCTGCGGGAGCGGGTCGGCCTGGCCGGTGGACGCCTCGAGCACGGCTGGAGTCCGGATGGCGACTTCCGGCTGAGCGCCTGGTTGCCCTGGCCGGCCGGCGCATGACCGCTTCCCCGACGGCCCCCGCGGGCGCACCGGTGCGCGTCCTGGTGGTCGACGACGACCCGCTGGTGCGGGCGGCGCTGTCCATGGTCCTGGGCGGCGCCCCGGGCCTGCTGCTCGCCGGGGAGGCCACCGACGGCGACGAGGTGCCCGGGGCCGTCGAGCGCACCGCACCCGACGTCGTCCTGATGGACATCCGGATGACCCGGGTCGACGGGCTGACCGCCACCGAGCAGCTGCGCGGCCGCCCCGGCGGGCCGCAGGTCATCGTGCTGACCACCTTCGACGCTGACGCGTCGGTGCTGCGGGCGTTGCGCGCCGGCGCCAGCGGGTTCCTGCTCAAGGACACCCCGCCGGCCGACATCGTGGCGGCCGTGCGGCGGGTCGCCGATGGTGAGCCGATGCTGTCCCCCACCGTCACCCGGCAGCTGATGGCGCACGTGGCCCAGCTGGAGCCGGTGCCCGGCGACGCCGGCGCCGACCGCCGGGCGCGGGCCCGGAGCAGGCTGGAGCAGCTGGGCGAACGCGAGCTGGAGGTCGCCCTGGCGGTGGGTCGGGGCCTGTCCAACGCCCAGGTCGGCGCGGAGCTGTACCTGAGCGTGGCCACCGTCAAGGCCTACGTCTCCCGGCTGCTCACCAAGCTGGAAGTGGACAACCGGGTCCAGGTGGCCCTGCTCACCCACGACGCGGAGCTCGCCTGACCGGGCCGGCCGTGGCCGTGGGGTTGACTGGGGCCGCGCCACGGCCGGCCATCCTGGCGGGCCCCCGCGCCGATGCCCCGAGGAGGAACCGACCGTGGAGTTCCTCGGCCGGTTCTGGGAGCGGGTCAGCGTGGTCGCTCCCCCGCTGCCGGCCCGGTGGCTGCTGGCCGGCGCGGTGCTCGCCGCCGTCCTGGTCCTCTCCCCCGTCGTCTGGCGGCGCACCCGGCACGCGGTGACCATCGCGCACGAGGGCGCTCACGGGCTGGCCGCGCTGGTCACCGGACGGCGACTGGCCGGGATCCGGCTGCACTCGGACACCTCCGGGCTCACCGTCTCCGCCGGCCGGCCGACCGGCGCCGGGATGGTGCTGACCAGCGCGGCCGGCTACACCGGGCCCGGGCTGTTCGGCCTCGGTGCCGCCGCGATGCTGGGGGCCGGGTACGCCGTCGGGCTGCTGTGGGCGCTGCTGGGCCTCCTGGCGCTGCTGCTGGTGCAGATCCGCAACTGGTACGGGTTGTGGTCGGTCCTGGTCACCGGCGCGCTGGTGTTCGCCGCCACCTGGTGGCTGCCCGCGCAGGGCCAGTCGGTCTTCGCCCACGGCGTCACCTGGTTCCTGCTCCTGGCCGCCCCGAAGACCGTGCTGGAGCTGCAGGCCAAGCGCCGTCGTCGCGGTGGCGCGCCGGACTCCGACGCCGACCAGCTGGCCCGGCTCACCGGGCTGCCGGGCCTGGTCTGGGTGGGCGTCTTCCTGCTCGTCGACGTCGCCGCCCTGGTCCAGGGCACCCGCTGGCTGGTTCATTGATCCAGGCCCCGCTGCAGGGGCCCGACCGCGAGCTCGCGAGCGGTTGGGGGGCAGCGGGGTCCTGCCTCAGTCGCTGGAGGGCCGGGTGCGCCGCCGCGGCGCGGCGTGCGGGGGCTGGTGCACCGGTTCCACCGAGGGGGCCGGGGGGATGTCGAGGACCAGCTCGCGGTCGGTCACGGTGACCTGCCGGCCGTGGTGGTGGACGTCCAGCGGCTCGCCGTCCACCACCTGGTAGGTGGCCCGTCGCCCGGCCACCGACACCGACAGCACCCGGCCCTGGTAGACGACGCGGAAGCCCAGCCGGCCGAGCCGGTCGGGTAGCCGGGGGGCGAAGGACAGCGCCCCGTCGTGGTCGCGCATGCCACCGAACCCGGCCACCGCCACCGTCCACCCGCCGGCCAGCGACGCGATGTGCAGGCCGTGCCCGGAGTTCTTGTGCAGGTTCTGCAGGTCGGTCAGCGCCGCCTCGGCCCAGTAGTCGTAGGCCAGCTGGAGGTGCCCGGTCTCGGCGGCGACCACGGCCTGCTGCGCGGCGGAGAGCGAGGAGTCGCGGACCGTCCGGGCCTCGTAGTAGGCGAAGTCGGCGATCTTCTGCTCGAGGGTGAAGGCGTCGCCGCGCAGGTGCAGCGCCATGACCAGGTCGGCCTGCTTGACCACCTGCTTGCGGTAGATCTCGAAGTAGGGATAGTGCAGCAGCAGCGGGTACCGGTCCGCCGGCGTGCCCTCGAAGTCCCACTCCTCGTGGTGGGTGAACGCGTCGGACTGCATGTGCACGCCCAGCCGCTCGTCGAAGGGCACCCGCATCGCGTCGGCGGCCGCCAGCCAGTGCTCGACCTCCTGCGCGGTGACGTCCAGCCGGCCCGCGGTCTCCGGCTGTCGCTCGACCGCGGCGGCGGCCTCGCGCAGGTTCCGCTGGGCCATCAGGTTCGTGTACACGTTGTTGTCGACGACGGCGGTGTACTCGTCCGGGCCGGTGACCCCGTCGATCCGGAACCCGTCCGCGACGTCGAAGTGGCCGAGGTCGGCGAACAGGCGCGCGGTCTCCACCAGCAGTTCGGTGCCGTAGTCGCGGTCGAAGGCGTCGTCGTGGGTGGCGTGGAGGTAGCGGGTCACCGCGTCGGCGATGTCGGCGTTGATGTGGAAGGCCGCCGTCCCGGCCGGCCAGTACCCCGACGTCTCCTCCCCCCGGATGGTGCGCCACGGGAACGCCGCTCCCCGGTGCCCCAGTTCACGGGCCCGGTCGCGCGCCATGTCCAGGATCGAGTGCCGCCACCGCAGCGCGTCGCGCGCGGCGGCGGGGGCGGTGTAGATGAGCATCGGCAGCACGTAGGTCTCGGTGTCCCAGAAGGCGTGCCCGTCGTAGCCCGGCCCGGTCAGGCCCTTCGCCGGGATCGGCTGCCGCTCGGCGCGCAGCCCGGCCTGCAGCACGTGGAAGATGCCGACCCGCACCGCCTGCTGGAGCTCGTCGTCGCCGTCGATCTGCACGTCCGACTGCGCCCAGTGGGCGTCCAGCAGCTCCCGCTGCTCGCGGACCAGCCGGTCCCAGCCGGCCAGCTTGGCCGTCGCCAGCCCACCCTCGACCTGGTCGCGCAGCGCCTCGGTCGACCGGCGGGAGGACCAGCCGTAGGCCAGGTACTTGACCAACCGCAGCGACGAGCCGGCCGGTAGCCGGGCGGCGAGGGTGTAGCGGGCCAGGTCGCCGGAGGCCTCGATGTCCTCGGTCGAGGAGTCGGGGATCTCCACCGTGTGGTCCATCCCGGCCGCCAGCCGCAACCGGCTGCGCCTGGTGCGGTGGGCCAGGACGGCGTGCCGGCCGCGGGCGACCGCCAGCTCGGACTGGAGCGGCCTGGCCAGCGCGGCCCACGCCCGCGGGTCGTCGTCGGGCCCGGTGCCCTCGACCAGCTGGTTGGCCAGCAGGTCCGACTGCAGGGCGATGTAGAGGTCACCACCGTCGTCGGTGCACTCGACGGTGTAGTCGATGGCGGCGATCGAGCGGCGGGTCAGCGAGACCAGCCGGGTGCTGGTGACCTTGACCGTCCGGCCGTTGGGCGAGCGCCACTCGGTGGTGCGCCGGAGCACGCCCGCGCGCAGGTCGAGGGTCCGGCGGTGGTCGATGATCTCGCCGTAGGCCAGGTCGAGCGGGGTGTCGCCGACCAGCAGCCGGATGAGCTTGCCGTCGGTCACGTTGACCACGGTCTGGCCCTGCTCGGGGAAGCCGTACCCGGCCTCGGCGTAGGGCAGCGGGCGCTCCTCGAAGAACCCGTTGAGGTAGGTGCCGGCGACGACGACCGGCTCGCCCTCCTCCAGGGTGCCGCGCATGCCGATGTGCCCGTTGGCGAGCGCGAACACCGACTCGTTGACCGCCAGGGAGGACATGTCCAGCCCGATCTCGGTGAGCGCCCATGGCTCGACCGGGAAGTGCGTGCGCCCCTCTGTCATGTGTGCTGCTCCCCCGCCAGCAGCTCGTCCAGGTCGGTGACGACGACGTCCGCGCCCCGGTCGGTCAGCGCCGCCGCCTGGCCGACCCGGTCCACCCCCACCACGAAGCCGAAGTTCCCGGCCCGGCCGGCGGCCACCCCGGACAGGGCGTCCTCGAAGACCGCCGCCCGGGCCGGTGGCACGCCGAGCGCGCGGGCGCCGGCGAGGAAGGTGTCGGGTGCGGGCTTACCGGGCAGCCCGTCGCGGGCGGCGACCAGCCCGTCGACCCGGGTGTCGACGAGGTCGGCGAAGCCGGCCACCTCGAGCACGTGCTCGCCGTTGGCCGACGCGGTCACCACGGCGATGGCCAGGCCTGCGTCGCGGGCGGCGCGCAGGTACCGCATCGAGCCCTCGTAGACCTCGACCCCGTGCTCCGCCAGCTCGCGCAGCACCAGGTCGTTCTTCCGGGACGCGACCCCGTGCACGGTGGGCATGTCCGGCGGGTCGTCCGCGGCGCCTTCCGGCAGGGTGATCCCCCGGCTGGCCAGGAAGTCCCGGACGCCGTCCTTCCGCGGTTTGCCGTCGACGTGCTCGTTGTAGTCGGCCGGGCTGAACTCCGCCGCCTCCGGGTCCCGGCTGCGCAGGAACTCGTCGAAGGTCCGTTTCCAGGCGGCCTGGTGCACCTTCGCCGTCTGGGTCAGCACCCCATCGAGGTCGAACAGGCAGGCTCGGATGTCGTCGGGGAGTCCCAGCACGCCCGACACGCTACGGCCCGGCGCCGGAGCCGACTCGTCGAGCAGCGTGCCGTCACCCGGCCGGGGCAGGGCTGGTGGCGGCGTGGTCGCTGTCGGCGTTCAGAGGGCGTCTTGGCGGTTCGTCGATATATCGCCTTTTGTTGGGGATAACGGTCATGGTCGTGTCCGGTACCGAGTGACCGGAGAGCCGGTGCGCCGGGCAGTACGCCGCCGAGCTGCCTAGGGTCGGTGCCGAGTGCGGCGACCGCCGCCCCCGGCGGAGCCGGGGAACCGCCAGTGACCCGAGGAGGACCCGGCATGGCCGGACGCCCCATCCCCCCGAACCCGTACGACTTCCTGCCGCAGGTGCCGAGCTTTCCGCTCGCCAGCACCGACGTCCGGAACGGTGAGCCACTGGCCACCCCGCACGTCAGCGGCGTCATGGGCGCCGGCGGGGAGGACACCTCACCCCAGCTGTCCTGGTCCGGGTTCCCCGCGGGCACGAAGGGCTTCGCCGTCACCGTCCTCGACCCCGACGCCCCGACCGCCAGCGGCTTCTGGCACTGGGCCGTCACCGGCATACCGGCCTCGGTGACCGAACTGCCCTCCGGAGCCGGCGACGAGGCCGGTTCCGGGTTACCCCCGGGCGCCGTCCAGCTCCGCAACGACGCCGGTCTCGCCCGCTACATCGGCGCCGCGCCCCCGGCCGGCCACGGCCCGCACCGGTACTACGTCGTGGTCCACGCCCTGGACACCGACGAGCTGGGGATCCCCGCCGAGGCGACGCCGGCCTACCTGGGCTTCACGTTGTCCGGCCACACGCTGGCGCGGGCCACGCTGGTGCCCACCTACCAGATCGACTGACCCGGCGGTCCGGCCGGCGTCCCCGCCCCGATCAGCTGCCGGGACGCTCGGCGACGCAGCTGGTGCCGACCCAGGCGAACCCGGCCCGCTCGTAGACCCGGGCGACGTCATCGTCGCCGGCGGAGAGGAACACCAGCTCGGCGGTCTGCCGGGCGTGCTCCACCAGCGCCGACGCCAGCCCGGCACCCAGGCCCCGGCCGCGGAACCGGGGCATCGTGGCCACCCCGACGATCTCGCTGACCTCCCGACCGTCCACGTCCACCGGCTGGTGCGAGCCGACGGCCACGACCTCGCCGTCGTCGACCGCGACCATCATGACCGTGCGGCCGGACGTGACGCGTTCCCGCAGGACGGTCGTCGGCGGCAGCTGCACCGGGCTCGGGGCGGCCGGGCTGGGCGCGGCGCCCGGCGCCTCGAACGCCAGCTGGGTGAGCAGCTGGTAGTGCGCCAGCCGGGGATCGTCCCCGCCGACCAGGTACAACCGAACCTCGGCCGGTAGCAGCACCTCGACCGGGTCGACCGACACCAGGAGCGGTAGCTCCTCGACGACCAGCCCGGCGCTGCGCGCCACCCCGGCCAGGCCGCGGCACCGGTCACCGAGCCATTCCAGCGACGCGGGCAGCCCGGACCGCTCCTGCAGCTCGACCGCCGCCTGGACATCGGCTACGGTGACGTCCCCCTCCAGCCCGGGGCGGGGACGCGCGGGATGGGGCCATTCCGGGGAGCCGATGGGCACCGCGAGCGCCCCGACCTCGTGCACCCGGGCGTCCGGCAGCGGGGCCAGGGAGAAGTAGCGCTCGATCTGGTCGAGCAGCCCGGGATGGGACGGCACAGGGCCGACCCTAGACGCCGGGGCCGACGCTGGACGCCGGAGCCGACCCGGCGGCTCGCCCGGCGACGGAAGGGCACCCGGCCGGGTGGGGTGCCGGACGGGATCGCGGTGCCAGACGGCACGATGGGCGCCGTGACCGTCGGGACGCGAGCGCAGGTCTCGCCCTTCGCCGCCTTCGACCGGGCCTCCTGGCGGGCCCTGGCGGCCGGCTCGACGCTGCCCCTGGACGCCGCCGATCTGCGGGAGCTCGCCAGCCTCGGCGACCGGATCGACCTGGACGAGGTCGCCACCGTCTACCTGCCACTGGCCCGGCTGCTGGACCTGCACGTGTCGGCCAGCCGCCGGCTGTGGTCGGCGCAGACCGAGTTCCTCGGTGCCCGGACCGACAAGGTTCCCTTCGTGATCGGGGTGGCCGGCAGCGTCGCCGTGGGCAAGAGCACCACCGCCCGGCTGCTGCAGGCGCTGCTGGCCGCCGGGCCGGGCTCCCCGCGCGTCGACCTGGTCACCACGGACGGCTTCCTGCTGCCCAACGCGGTGCTGGAGTCACGGGGGCTGCTGCAGCGCAAGGGGTTCCCGGAGAGCTACGACCGGCGGTCGTTGCTCCGCTTCCTGGCTGACGTAAAGTCCGGCCGGCCCGAGGTCAGCGCGCCGCTGTACTCCCACCAGGCCTA
Organism: Modestobacter lapidis; assembly: GCF_054780755.1. Lineage (NCBI taxonomy): Bacteria > Bacillati > Actinomycetota > Actinomycetes > Geodermatophilales > Geodermatophilaceae > Modestobacter > Modestobacter lapidis. Next base: position 475,069 of record NZ_BAAGVS010000001.1, read on the forward strand.
CGACGTGCTGCCCGAGCGTCAGCGGGTCGACTCCCCCGACATCCTCGTGCTGGAGGGCCTGAACGTGCTGCAGGCCGGGAGCGGGGCCGGCGGCCGGGTACCGGAGGTGTTCCTGTCCGACTTCTTCGACTTCTCGGTCTACGTCGACGCCACCGAGCACGACGTCGAGCAGTGGTACGTCGAGCGGTTCCTCGCCCTGCGGCGCACCGCCTTCCAGGACAGCGCCGCCTACTTCCACCGCTTCGCCGGCCTCACCGACGAGCAGGCGATCGAGACCGCCCGGGGGATCTGGGGCGCGGTCAACGGCCCCAACCTGCGGCGCAACATCGCCCCCACCAGGTCGCGGGCGCGGCTGGTGCTGCAGAAGGCCGCTGACCACTCGGTGCGCCGGGTGCTGCTCCGCAAGCTCTGACCCGCGCTCCCGGCAGGTGCCGCACTGGCGGGAGTTGTTGAGATCCAGGTCACTGTTCATCGATTCCCACCCCGGGCCACGCCCGGCGCCCGGCGCACACTCGGTCGCGGGCCGCACGGATGCGGCCGCTGTGCACCACTCCCCCGGTGCTCCCGGGGGCCGACGAGGAGAGACCCCCATGTGCTTCCACGGAACGCCCTGCCCCGCCGCCGCCGACGACGGCCGCGTGCTCGCCGCCCCGGTCAGCCGGCACCCCGAGCAGGGCTGGACCCTGCTGTGCAACGGCGTCGTCCTGTTCGACGACGACGGCGAGCTGCTGCCCGACGGCCAGGTGGTCCTCAGCCGCCGGTGGCAGCTGGCCAACGCCTGAGCCGGGTGGACCCGGGCAGGTTCCGGGCCCGGTTCACAGCCGGACCACAGCCGGGGGGTGGATCATCGGGCGATGGCCCGACCCGGCCCACGACACGCGGCAGGACGACGTCGGCTGGTGGCGACGCTCCTGGCACCGGTGCTCGCCGTGGTGCTGGCCCTGGCGCTGGCGGTCGTGCTCGCCATCGGCGGCGCGCTGCGGGCGGCGGGGAACGCGGAACAGCCCGATGTCGCGCTGGTGGCCGGGGCCGCCGCACCCGGGTCCGCGCCGGGTGCCGGGGCGACCGATGGCAGCGGCACCGTCGAACGGGCGGTCAGCGGCGCCCTGGCCACCGCGGCGCAGGTGGCCACGGCCCACCTCGCCGGAGAGCGCACCGGCGCCGCGCTCGCCGCGGTGCGCGACGCGGCCGCCCGGGCGGGGGGCACCGTGCACGTCGTGGTTCTCGGGCCTGACGGCCGCGAGCAGCTGGCCGGCCCGGGCGCCGATCAGCCGGTCTTCACCGCCTCCCTGGTCAAGCTGCTGGTCGTCCAGCAGTTGTTCGCCCGGGAGGCGGCCGGCCTGCTTCCCCTGTCGGCCGGGGACCTCCGCCTGATGGAGCGGGCCGTGACCTCGTCCGACGACGGCGCGATGAGCACGCTGTGGGACCGGTTCGGCGGCGCGGAGCTGATGACCGCTGCGGCCGCCCAGGTCGGTCTTCGTGGAACCACGCTGCCGGCGGAGCGCGGTCAGTGGGGCGAGGCGCTCACCACCGCCCGCGACACCGCCGTGTTCCTGTCCCGCCTCCCCGATCAGCTGGCCGCGGACGACCTGGCCACGCTCACCGGCTGGCTGCGCTCTCCCGCCGCGATCGCCCGGGACGGCTTCGACCAGCGGTGGGGGCTGCTCTCCCCCGCCGTGACCACCACCGGCCCGGTCGCGGCCAAGCAGGGCTGGATGTGCTGCATCGACGGCCGCCGGCAGCTGCACTCCGCCGGCGTGCTGGCCGACGGGCGCACCGTCGTCCTGCTCGGCGACTTCCCGGTCACGACGAGCTGGGCCCGCGCCAAGGAAGCCCTGGACGCCGCCGCGCAGGCGGTGGTCGGTTGACGGCCCCGGCGTCGGCTACGCCCGGGAGCCGACCACGTCCGCCGTCGTGCCCATGTCGTCCGGGGACCCGGTCGACCGGTCGGGCTCCGTGGCGACCGGCTGGTGTCCGGCGTGCGGTTCCTCGAAGGCCTCCGGCGGTGGGCAGGAGCAGACCAGGTTGCGGTCGCCGTAGGCCCCGTCGATCCGGCGTACCGGGGCGAGGTAGCCGCGGCCGGCCAGCCCGGGCACCGGGTACACCGCCGTCTCCCGGGGGTAGGGCCGGTTCCACTCCCCCGCCACCATCGCCAGCGTGTGGGGGGCGTTGCGCAGCGGGTTGTCGGTGCGGTCGTACTCGCCGGTGGCAACCTTCTCGATCTCGCCGCGGATGTGCACCATCGCCTCGACGAACCGGTCGAGCTCGGCCTTGTCCTCGCTCTCGGTCGGCTCGACCATCAGCGTGCCGGCGACCGGGAAGCTCATCGTCGGGGCGTGGAACCCCAGGTCGATGAGGCGCTTGGCGATGTCGTCGTTGGTGACGCCGGTGGCCTTGGTGAGCGGCCGGATGTCGAGGATGCACTCGTGGGCGACCAGCCCGTCGGCGCCGCTGTAGAGCACCGGGTAGTGCTCGCGCAGCCGGGCGGCGAGGTAGTTGGCGCCGAGGATCGCGTGCTCGGTGGCCGCCAGCAGTCCGTCCGGGCCCATCAGCCGCAGGTAGGCCCAGGAGATCGGCAGGATCCCCGCGGATCCCCAGGGCGCGCCGGACACCGTCGGCCCCTGCGCGCCGGTGTCGACCAACGGGTGGCCGGGGAGGAACGGCACCAGGTGCTCCCGGACGCCGATCGGGCCCACCCCGGGGCCGCCTCCGCCGTGCGGGATGCAGAACGTCTTGTGCAGGTTGAGGTGGCTGACGTCGGAGCCGAACCGGCCGGGCCGGGCGAGCCCGACGAGGGCGTTGAGATTGGCGCCGTCGACGTAGACCTGCCCCCCGGCGTCGTGCACCGCGGCGCAGATCTCCTGCACCTCGGTCTCGAACACCCCGTGCGTCGACGGGTAGGTGATCATGATGGCGGCGAGCCGGTCGGCGTGCTGACCGGCCTTCGCCCGCAGGTCGGCGAGGTCGACGTTGCCGGCCTCGTCGCAGGCGACCACGACCACCCGCATGCCGGCCATGACCGCGCTGGCGGCGTTGGTGCCGTGCGCGGAGGACGGGATGAGGCAGACGTCGCGCTGCAGGTCCCCGCGCGAGCGGTGGTAGCCCCGGATGGCCAGCAGGCCGGCGAACTCGCCCTGCGACCCGGCGTTGGGCTGCACGCTCACTGCGGCGTAACCGGTGATCTCCGCCAGGCCGGTGCACAGTTCGTCGATCAGCCGCGCGTACCCGCGGGTCTGCTCGGCGGGGGCGAAGGGATGCAGGTCGGCGAACTCGGGCCAGGTGATGGCGGCCATCTCCACCGCTGCGTTGAGCTTCATCGTGCACGAGCCCAGCGGGATCATCGTGCGGTCCAGGGCGAGATCCTTGTCCGACAGCCTGCGCAGGTAGCGCAGCATCGCGGTCTCCGAGCGGTGCGTGGCGAAGACCGGGTGGGTCAGGAACGGGGTGCGGCGGCGCAGGTCGGCCGGCAGCGCGTCGGGGCCGGCGTCGTCCAGCAGGGCCCTGCCCTCCTCGGTGCTGTCGGCCGGCACGCCGAAGGCCTCGGCCACCCGCCGCAGCGCGTCCACCGACGTGGTCTCGTCGCAGGAGATCGCGACGGTGTCGGCGTCGACCCGCCGCAGGTTGACCCTCCGCCGGGCGGCCGCCGCCACCACCTCGTCCGCCCGGCCGGGCACCGACGCGAGCACGGTGTCGAAGAACGAGCCGTGCACGACGTCGACCCCGCCGGCGCGCAGCCAGCCGGCCAGGGCGCCGGCGGACCGGTGCACCCGTGCCGCGATGGCCGACAGCCCCTCCGGGCCGTGGTACACCGCGTAGGCGCCGGCCATGACCGCCAGCAGCACCTGGGCGGTGCAGATGTTGCTGGTCGCCTTCTCGCGGCGGATGTGCTGCTCGCGGGTCTGCAGCGCCAGCCGGTAGGCGACGTCGCCGTCGGCGTCGACCGACACCCCGACCAGCCGGCCGGGCAGCTGCCGCGCCAGGCCCTCGCGGACCGAGAGGTAGCCGGCGTGCGGGCCGCCGAAGCCCATCGGGACGCCGAAGCGCTGGGTGGTGCCGCAGGCGACGTCGGCGCCCCACTCCCCCGGCGCCTCGAGCAGCGTGAGCGCCAGCAGGTCGGCGGCGACCACGACGGCGGCGCCGGCCTCGTGGGCGGCGGCGGCCAGCGCCCGGTGGTCGCGGACCGCGCCGCTGGCGCCGGGGAAGGACAGCAGGACGCCGAACGCGCCGGCCGGAGGCAGGTCGGTGGGCCAGCCGGCCGACAGGTCGGTGACGTGCAGCGCGATGCCGAGCGGCTCGGCGCGCGTCGCCAGGACGGCGAGGGTCTGCGGAAGCGTGTCGGCGTCGACGACGAACACCGTGTCCGCCTTCGCACGGCCGGCGCGGCGCACCAGGGTCATCGCCTCGGCGGCGGCGGTGGCCTCGTCGAGCATGGACGCGCCGGCGACCGGCAGGCCGGTGAGGTCGGCGACCATCGTCTGGAAGTTGATCAGCGCCTCGAGCCGGCCCTGGCTGATCTCGGGCTGGTAGGGCGTGTAGGCGGTGTACCAGGCCGGGTTCTCCAGGATGTTCCGCTGGATCACCGCGGGGGTGACGGTGCCCGAGTAGCCCAGGCCGATCATCGAGGCGAACACCTCGTTGTCCCGGGCGCGGTCCTGCAGGTCGCGCAGCACCGTGGCCTCGTCCCGGGCCGCGGGCAGGTCGAGCGCGGTGCGGTCGCGCACGCCCTCGGGGACGCACGCGTCGGCGAGGGCGCCCAGCGAGGGGTACCCGACGGCGCCGAGCATGGCCGCCGTCTCGTCCGGGCGGGGCCCGATGTGCCGGGCGGCGAACGAGCCGCTGGGAGAGAGAGCGGACAGAGACGGGAGCGGTCCGGTCAGGGGCGGGACCGCCGCCGCATCCGACCCAGACGACTGGTCGACCATTGCATCGACGCTACAACAACGTCGGCCTTCCGGCCGACACCGCGATCAAGTGCCGTCCCCATGCCCGCGGAGCCGCTGCGTCGCGCCTGCGCGGACCCCTCCGGGGCCCACTCGGCACGACAGTGCCTGGCGCTTTCTGGACGGGGCTACTACGCGGAGGCGGCGCGACGCCGGCGGCGGGCGGTGAGCTCGTCGTCCACCTGCTGGCCGCTGCCGTCCAGCCGTTCGGCCGGGAGCTCGGCGAGCTCGCCGGAGAGCTCGCGCAGCGCACCGGAGACGGCGATGCCGAACACGCCCTGGCCGCCGGCGAGCAGGTCGACGACCTCCTCGGCAGACGTGCACTCGTAGACCGTGGCGCCGTCGGACAGCAGCGTGAGGTTCGCGAGCTCACGCACGCCGCGCTGGCGCAGGTGGTCGACGGCCTTGCGGATGTTCTGCAGCGAGACCCCGGTGTCGAGCAGCCGCTTGACGACCTTGAGCACCAGGATGTCGCGGAAGGAGTACAGCCGCTGCGTGCCCGAGCCGGTCGCCGTGCGCACCGACGGGGCGACCAGACCGGTGCGCGCCCAGTAGTCGAGCTGGCGGTAGGTGATGCCGGCGGCCGAACAGGCGGTCGGGCCGCGGTACCCGACGGCGTCGTTGTCGACCTCGTCGTAGGCGGGCGCGCCCACGGCCCGGTCGGAGAACAGCTGCCCCTGCGCACCGTTGCCCTGGTCGGTCACGAGCTCTCCTCGCCGGCGCTCGTCGACCGCGCTCGCGCTGCTGCTGTACCCATGCGCTCGCTCGCAGGCTCGCTCACGTCGGCGCCTCCTCGTGTCCCACCCCGCCACCGAGTCCGGGAACGGTCAGCCCGGGCGACCAAGGAGTCACACGGGCGTGATTCGCTGACCGTAGGCCGGGGCCGGGAGCCGGTCAACCGCGGCGGGGGGCGTGTCGCCCCACTCACCCCTCCCGAGTGGGAGAACACCTCCGGCCCCTCTGCAGGGTCCCCACGTGAGGGGAAGCTCGGCCCGGCCTCTGGAGCGGGCCGGGGGCCGTGGGGCCCCTTCGTCAGGTGGGGCCGCTGCCGCCGGACCCGGAGCCGGCGCCGAAGTCCTCGGGGCTGATGTTGTCCAGGAACTCGCGGAACTTCTCCACCTCGTCCTCCTGCTCGTCGGGGATCTCGATCCCGACCTCGTCGAGCAGGGCCTCGGCCCCGTAGATCGGCGCCCCGGTCCGCACGGCCAGCGCCACCGCGTCCGACGGGCGGGCGCTCACCGTGCGCTCGTCGCCGAACACGAGCTCGGCGATGTAGATGCCGTCCCGCATCTCGGTGATGTTGACCGCCTCGAGGCTGGCGCCCAGGGCGTGCACCACCTCGCGCAGCAGGTCGTGGGTCATCGGCCGGGCCGGCCGGACCCCCTGCTGCTCGAAGGCGATGGCGGCGGCCTCGACCGCGCCGATCCAGATCGGCAGGTAGCGCTCCCCCTGGGTCTCCTTGAGCAGCAGGATGGGCTGGTTGCCGGGCAACTCGACCCGGACGCCGACGACTCTGAGCTCCTGCACGGCTGGCTCCCTCCGCTGTGTGGCACGTCTGCGGACAGACGGTGCAGTGCGGTCTCGGCTGGTCTGGTCGGGGCGGTCGGTGGCGCGTCCGCCGTCCGGGGACGTCGGGTCGCTCCCCCGTGCCTGTCACCCCGAGGTTACGCCAGGGTCAGCTGCCCAGGACGTCCCGCAGTCGGGCTTCCAGCAGGGCGGTGTGCAACTGCACCGACAGCTCGGCCAGCTCCTGCAACTGCTCGGCCGCCCGGGCGCGCGCCTCCTCCGGGCGGGCCCGCAGGAGCGGTGACACCAGCTGCTCCAGCAGGCCGGCCTCGCGTTCGGCGGCAGTGCGGTAGACCCGCAGGTGCCGGGGCTCGATGCCGTGCCGCGCCAGCCCGGCGGCCGCCCGGGCCACCGGGAGGTCGCTGGCCGGGTGGCGGCCGCGGTCGTCCTGGCCGACGAGCCCGAACTGCACGCAGTCGGCGAGCTGGGCGTCGTCCAGCCCGGCCGCGCGGGCGAACTCCTCGGCCGACAGGGCCGCCGGGGCGGGCCGGCCGGCCGGCGAGCCGCCGAGGGTGACGGTGAGGCCCACCGGTCCCGGGTCCGCGACGGCGCCGCCGCCCTCGGGCCCGACGCCCGGCACCGGCTCCCCCCGGTCACGGGCGTCGAGGTGCTCCTTGATCACCCGCAACGGCAGGTACTGATCGCGCTGGGCGGACAGCACGTACCGCAGCCGGGCGACGTCGGCGTCGGCGAACTTGCGGTACCCCGACGGCGTCCGCTGGGGGTGGACGAGGTCCTCCGCCTCCAGGTAGCGGATCTTGCTGATGGTGACGTCGGGGAACTCGTCGCGCAGGGCGCCGAGGACCTCCCCGATGGTGAGCCGCGGTGCGGTGCCGTGGGTGGTGTCCCGGTCAGCGCTCCCGCTGGGCTGGGGCACCGCGTTCATCTCTCACTTCCCGCTTCGTTCCGCTCCCCGGTCGCCGACGCCACTGCGACCGCGTCAGGCCCCGGCGGACTCGCCGGTGCGCGGGCCGGTCAGGTACACCAGCCGGAACTTGCCGATCTGGACCTCGTCACCGCCGGCGAGGGAGGCCACGTCGACCGGCTCGCGGTTGACGTAGGTGCCGTTCAGGCTGCCGACGTCGTGCACGGTGAAGCCACCGCCCTCGCGGTGGAACTCCACGTGCCGGCGGCTGACCGTCACGTCGTCGAGGAAGATGTCGCTGTCGGGGTGCCGGCCCGCGGTGGTGACGTCCTGGTCGAGCAGGAAGCGGCTACCCGCGTTGGGGCCACGCTTGACCACCAGCAGGGCCGACCCCGCCGGCAGCGACTCCACGGCGCCGGCGTGCACGTCGGCCGCCGACTCGGAGACCTCGGCGACCTCGCCGGAGTCCTCGCCGCCGACCTTGGGGATCACGCTGGTGGACTCACCGACGCGCTCCGGGCTCAGAGCCGCCCCGCACTGCGCGCAGAAGCGACTGCCCTCGGGGTTCTGGTGGCCACATCGAGTGCAGTGCACGTCTGTCTCCTCCGGTGCAGCGGCACCGCCGCGGGCTTGTGGTGCGGCCGCGTCGGCCGGCGGACGACGGGCCGGGCGGCCCGTCGCAGGTCGGCCACCGCGGGGTTGCGGCGGGCCGGGGTCATGGAACCAGTCGGTCGGCCCGAGGGTCAACCGAACGTCCGGGGTGCGGATGGGGTGCCCCGGTCGCGCCTCGGACGTCGTGACGATCATAGTGACCGGGGTTCCTCCCGCGATCGCGGGAGGTCGGTCAGGAAGCGTCCACGACGGCCTGGTAACCGGCCGCGTCGAGCAACGCGGCGGTGGGGTCCTCGCCGCCGCCGCTCACCCTGATCTCGATCAGCCAGCCCGCGCCGTAGGGATCGGAGTTCACCGTCTCCGGCTGGGCCTCGAGCGCCTCGTTGCGAGCGGTGACGACGCCGGCGACGGGGGCGTAGACGTCCGAGACCGACTTGGTCGACTCGACCTCGCCGATCGGGGTGCCCACGACGACCTCCTCGCCGACGTCGGGCAACTGGACGAACACGATGTCACCCAGCGCGTCCTGGGCGTGGTCGGTGAGGCCCATCCGCACGACGGTCGCCTCACCCGTGGAGCCCTGGACCTGCGCCCACTCGTGCTGCTCGGTGTAGCGGCGGTCCTCGGGCGTGGCCATGCGGGCTCCAGGGTGAGCGGGGGCAGGGGTGGGTGCGTTCATGGGCCTCGGTGCAGGGGCCCGGTCCGGGCGGAGCGAGGGCTGGGGAGCACCGATCCTTCGTCAGTCGCCGTCGGCCGGCTCAGCGTATTGAGGCATGTCCAGCTGCCGCAACGCGTCGACGACGACCAGGTCGCTCTGGACCAGGTCGACGGTGCCGTCGCGGAGCCGGACCTTGTCGACGACGCCGTTGGGGATGTTCATCGCCGTGGCCATGTCCTGCGGAGAGCCGATCACCTGGAAGACGTAGGGCGCCTCCACCGGCTGGCCGTCGAGCGCGAGGTCGCCGGGGCTGCCGGTGACCGCGGTGCTCACCCCCACCCGGACGTCGTCGATCTGCATGGTCTCCGCCCCGGCGCCCCGCAGCTCCTGGATGGCGTCGAGCAGGACGGCTGCGGGCACCCGGTCCATCGGGTCGCGGATGGTCATCTCCAGCCCCGGCCCCTGCGCCGGCAGGGTTCCGTTGAGGATGCCCAGGGCCTGGGACCGCTCCCGGGCCTCGGCCAGGGCGGCTTCGGCCTGGCTGTCGGAGCTGCCGAGCTGAGCGAGGGCGCTGCGCTGCTCGGCGATCTGCTGCCGCAGCCGGTCCTCCCGGCCGGTGAGGTCGTCGAGGATCCGGACGAGGTCCTCCTCGCGGGCCCCGGCCAGGGCCTGGCCGTCGTCGGTGGTGCGCACCTGGACGGCGAAGGCGAAGCCGAGCAGCAGGGCGAGCACGCCGATGAGGGCGGCGGCCAGCAGATCACCGCGCTGCTTCCGGCGGGGCGCCGGGGCAGCGGGCCCGTCGTCGGCGGTCGCCGGCTCGGGACGCACACTCTCCTGCGCCGGACGCACCTCGTCCGGCGTCCCGTCGCCCGGGTCACCGCTCGACGGCGTGGTCATGCGCGGAACAGGTGCCGTCGGATGGCCGCGGCGTTGCCGAAGATGCGGATGCCCAGCACCACCACCACGGCAGTGGACAGCTGGGCGCCGACGCCCAGCTGGTCACCGAGGAAGACGATCAGCGCGGCGACGACGACGTTGGAGACGAAGGAGACGACGAACACCTTGGCGTCGAAGATGCCGTCGAACCGGGCCCGGACGCCGCCGAAGACGGCGTCCAGCGCGGCCACCACCGCGATGGGGAGGTAGGGCTGCAGCCAGAGCGGGACGCTGGGATCGAGGATCAGGCCGAGCACGACACCGACGGCGAGGCCGAGGATGGGGATCATGCATCAGCCTCCGTTGGTGGGTGTCGGGGTGGAGCCGGCGTCGGCCGACCGTTCCAGCGGCCGCGCGAACCGCAGCTCGGCACCCCTGCCCGCCGGGAGGGACAACTCGTCGGATCGGGCGAACTCGAACGTCAGACCGTAGTCCCTCTCCAGGCCGGCGACGTACGTCGCCTCGGGCGAGCTCAGGAAGCCGTTGGCCAGCTCGTCGGGGTCGCCGATGGCCGAGACCTGGTACGGGCTGGCGACCGGCCGGAAGTCGACCAGGATCGCCCCGCCGGCCTGCCGGATCGCGGTCGTGGGCCCCAGCCGCTGGCCGTTGATGCCGATCGCCTCGGCCCCCGCCGACCACAGCGCGTTGACCACGAGCTGGAGGTCGCTGTCCTGCACCAGGCCGGCCAGCGCGATCTCCGGGGAGCCGCCGACCGGGTCGGAGTCGGCATCGGCCGCGGCGTTGCCCAGGGTGACCCGCAGCCCGGGGCCGGTGACCGCGACGACCCCGGCCCCCTGTTGCGCGGCGGCGAGCCGGGTCAGCGCGTTCTGCCCGATGGCGGTGGCGTCCAGCGCGGCCTCCCGGGTGCGGGTCACCTCGACGATGAGCTCGTCCAGCTGCTCGGCGAGGTCGTCGGTGGTCGCCGACTGCGTCCGGATGTCCTCGATCAGGGCCTCCCGGACCTGCTCGCGGCCCTGCGCACCCTCCGCGGCCTCCCGGTAGGCCACCGCGGCCAGGAGGCCGGCGACGACCAGGGTGGCCGCGACGAGCAGGCTGCTGGCGCGGCGGCTGCGGATCTCGCCGGTGCCGCCGGTGGCCGCGGCCCGCGCCCGGCGGTCGGCGGCCGCCCGCTCGTAGGCCGGGTCGAGGGTCTCGGCCAGGACCTGGTCGAGCAGCGAGGCGCCCAGCGAGCGTTGCCGCCCCGGCACCGGACTGCCCGTGTCCCCGCTCACGGCCGCCCGCCGGCGAACCGCTCGCCGCGGAGCAGTCCGACCGCCTGGACGACGTAGAGCACCCCGGCCAGCAGGTACAACGCGCCGCCCCACGCGGTGAGGGCGTAGGCGAACGGCCGGGCGATGCTGGCCAGCGGCCCGTCACCGTCGGCCAGGAGCAGCAGCGGAAAGGCGTACAGCAGCAGGAAGGTGGCCGCCTTGCCGAGGTAGTGGACCTGCAGCGGTGGCCAGCCGGCCCGGCGCAGGAGCAGGAGCACGATGCCGAGGACGAGTTCCCGACCGACCAGGACGGCGACCACCCACAGCGGGACGACGTCGCGCAGCACGAAGGCGACCAGCGTGGCGATGATGTACAGCCGGTCGGCGGCGGGGTCCAGCAGCGCGCCCAGCTTGCTCTCCTGGCCCCAGGCGCGGGCCAGCTTCCCGTCGGCCCAGTCGGTGAACCCCGAGATCATCAGCACGATGACCGCCCAGCCGTCGGCCTCCGGCCCGAGCAGGAGCCAGAGGAACAGCGGCACGCCCAGCAGCCGTAGCAGCGACAGCGCGTTGGGCAGCGTGGCCACCCGGTCGCCCAGGTCGTCGCGGGACGCGACTGCTCCCGGACGCCGTCCATCGGCCCCGCCGCCGGGCTGCCCATCTGCCCGACCGTCCGTCGCCGTCACCGATCCTCCGCCTCGCCGTCCACCGCCAGCCAGGTTAGTGCCCGGGACCGGCGGTCCCTGTGTTGCGGCTCGTGCGGTGTCGGCCGGGTGGCGGGCTCCTTCTCGCCGGGCGACCACTTGATATGTCGACGCAGTGTTGGGGATAACGGTCGAATCACCGACCGGCGTGGGCAGCCGCCCGCCCGGGATCAGGACGGTACGGCGAACCGGATCAGCGCCGGAACGTCACCACTCGTGGGCGACGTCGACGACCAGCCGCGCGCCCTCGGACGAGTCGGCGTTCCCGGACAGCACGAACACCCGGAACGGCAACCGCGCCCGCGTGCCGAGGCCGAGGGATGTCTGCCCCTCGAAGGAGCCGGCCCAGGCGACCTGCTGCAGGGTGCGGTGGCCGCTGACGTCGACGACCTCGGCGGGGTCGGACGGCAGGAAGGTCGGCCGGCGGGCGTCGTCGTACGCCGGTGCCTGCACGATGAGCCGGAGCACCGCGCCGCCGCGCAGCGGGACCGGCTCGCCGGATCCCTGCGCGGTCAGCCGCGGAACGTACCGCGCGTCGTAGGCGTCGGTGGCTCCGGAGAGGTCCACCACCAGCCGGTCGAAGCAGTCGTGCTGTCCGGTCCGCACGTCGACGACGGCGCCTTCCGGCACCGGGCCGCCGGGCTCGACCTCGGGCAGGGACCCCCACCAGATCCCGCAGTAGGGAGTGGCCGCGGCGGCCGGTGACACCAGGCCGACCGCCACGGCCATGACACCGGCCAGCACCAGCGGGAGCCGGCGGAGTGAACGGGCACTGAACATGACGGACCTCCATCGGTTGCCTTCCACCAGCGTCCCGCAGTGATCGGGCACCCACCTGGTCAGGGCGACATCGTCACCGCCTCCCCGAGCGTGTCGTCCGCAGATCGCAATGTGTGCCGCGCCGGCGGCGACCGAACAGCGGAGTTCCCGTGACCCACCGCATACTCGGCCTACCGCACCCGCGGGCCCCAGCCGGGCCCGGCCGCGTTCCCCGGTCCACCGACGCACCCGAGGAGTTCCCGTGTCCAAGATGCGCTTCGGCATCTTCATGCCGCCGTTCAACAGCCCGCCCACCCAGAACCCGACGACCTCGCTGCAGCGCAACGTCGAGACCATCCAGCTGCTGGACCGGCTGGGCTTCGACGAGGCCTGGATCGGCGAGCACCACTCGGCCGCGACGGAGATCATCGCCGACCCGCTCACCTTCATCGCGCACGTCGGCGCGATCACCCGGGACATCAAGTTGGGCACCGGCGTGGTCTCCATCCCGTACCACAACCCGTTGTGGGTGGCCGACCGCGCGATCCTGGTCGACCACCTGCTCCGCGGCCGGCTCATGCTCGGGGTGGGCCCGGGCTCGCTGCCCACCGACGCCGCGATGATCGGCCTGGAGCCGGCGCAGCTGCGCCCGGCGCTGGCCGAGGACCTCGACGTCCTGCTGCGCCTGCTGCTCAGCGAGGAGCCGGTGTCGGTGAAGACCGACCGGTACGAGCTGGTCGACGCCCGCTGCCAGCTGGCTCCTTTCCAGGACCCGTGCTTCGAGCTGGCGGTCGCCGCGACCGCCTCGCCCACCGGCCCGACCCTGGCGGGGAAGTACGGGCTCGGGATGCTCTCGGTCGGTGCCACCACCAAGGAGGGGTTCGACGTCCTCGGTCACCACTGGAACGTGCTGGAGGCCGAGGCGGCCGCGGCCGGCCGGACTCCGGACCGGTCCCGCTGGCGGTTGATGGGCCCGATGCACATCGCCGAGACCCGGGAGCAGGCCGTCGAGGACATCCGCTACGGGTTCGACGCGTTCGCCGACTACACGCAGAAGACGCTGGCCCTGCCGCCGGTCCGCATCCCCGGGGACACCTTCGACGAGCGGCTGGCCTGGATCGACGAGAGCGGGTGGGGCGTGGTGGGCACGCCCGATGACGCGATCGCCCAGATCCAGCGGCTGGTCGACCAGTCCGACGGCGGGTTCGGCTGCTACATCCTGCTGCAGCACGACTGGGCGAACTGGCAGGCCACCCAGCGCAGCTTCGAGCTGTTCGCCCGGCACGTCATCCCGGCCTTCCAGCCGTCGCAGCGGCGGCTGCTCGCCGCCGAGGCGTGGGCCCGCAGCAAGCACAGCGAGCTGGACGCCAAGAACGGCGCAGCCATCCAGGCGGCATCCGACAGGTACGCCCAGGAGAAGGCCGCCGCCGGCCAGGCCTGAGCTGCAGGAGGCCGCCGGGACCACCCGGCGGCCTCCCCTGCCGGCCCGGCCCTGGTGACGGTCGCCACCCGCCGGCACCCCGGGAGATGACAGTGCACGACCCACACAGCACGATGGGATCCCGGTCACGTACGGCCGGACACCGAACGAGGGAGCGGCAGATGAGCGACCGACCGGGCATCCCCGCCCGCGAGTTGTCCGACGAGGAGCTGGAACGCCAGGGCGTGCACGCCCACGCCATGCGCCACTGGGTGTTCCTGCACGGCACCGCCGAGCAGTTCCGCACGCACACCGAGCGGATGCTGGAGCTGGAGCAGGAGTACCTCCGCCGGCACCCGCAGCGCACCTGGCAGGGATCGGGCGGCGAGGCCGCCACGGGCTCACGCGACGACCGGATCCGCGACCTGGTGCTCACCTTCTCCCGGGCCATCACGGCGCTGCTGGACGAGGCCCCGCCCGCGGCGTCGGCCGGCGGGACCCCGCGGCTGGACCCCGCGGCGGCGCAGGCCGCCCTGCTGCAGCGCTTCGCCGAGGCCCCGGGCGGCCGGATGCACAAGCTGGAGGCGCACCACATCGCCCGGGAACTCACCTCCGACAGCCACCTGGTGGCGCGCCTCTACCGGCAGGAGCCGTCCCTGCTGCAGGCCGAGCGGGACATGCGGGTCATCACCGACGCCGGACGGGCCTGGCTGGCCGAGCACGCCGTGCCGGCCTGAGTCAGTCCTGCCGGGCGACGGACTCCCACGCCAGCTGGGCTCGCGGAGCCCAGCTGGCGTGCCGCTCCCGGAACACCTCCGCGGCCCGGTTGCCGCTCCACCGGGGGGGCAGCAGCTCCCGGGGCAGGCCGGGATCCAGCAGCGGGAACCGCCGCCACTCCTGGATCAGCCGCACCTGGGCCACCAGCGCCTGACGGTCGGTCCGCGGCCGACGACGGCTCACCAGGTCGAGAAAGTGCTCGTACCGGCGCTCGATGACGTCGAGGTCCCAGGCGCTCCGGGCCAGTGACCGCTCGTCCCCGACCTGCCCGGCCGATGCCAGGAAGGACCAGCTCCCGGCCAGCAGCCCGAGGTCGTCCAGCACCCGGTGCGCCTCCGGCTCGCGGCCCGTCCGTGGGGTGACCCAGGTGCTGGCGTTGACCGACCCCAGCCCGGCCCAACCCAGCTGGGTGCGCAGCCGCTGGCGCAGCGCCCGCTTGTTCTCCGGCACCCCGACGGTCATCACCAGCCAGCGCCCGTCCCACGCCCGTTCGTCGGCGGCGAAGCCGTAGATGCGGTCGGTGCCCGCCCGCAGCAGCCGGGTGCCGGCGCCGGTGAGCGCCCAGCGCGTCTCCCGGCCCACCCGGCTGCCCTCGATCCAGCCGCTGTCAGCGGTCCGCATGATCGCCTGGCGCGCGGCCTTCTCGGCGACGTCGAGGTCGGCGAGCAGTTCGATGAGCGTCGCGGTCCACACCGGCCGGCCACTGGGCAGCACGAACTCACCGAGCACGGTGAGCAGCAGGCTGCGCGCACTCGCGGCGCCCAGCTCCTGACGCCGCGTCACGAACGGCCCTTCGACGACCTCCACGCCCGCCATCCTGGCATCCTCCGGTGGTGGCGTTCCCGGCTGCCGGGCCGACGCCCCACCACGGGGTGGTCACGACTCGGCCACAACGGCCGCGGAAGGCCCTGTGAGGCTTGACACCAGCGGATCGCGCACTACAGGCTTTGTCGCCAACGGACGTGCGATGTAGCACGTCACGAGATGTTCGGAGTGTGTGTGTCCATGGCACAAGGATCGTCCCGACGGAACGGAACCCGACTCGGCGTCGGGCTGCTGGCCCTGACCCTGACCGCCGCCTGCGGTGGCGGCGGCAGCCTCGGCGGTGACGAGGGCGGCGGTGAAGGTGGCGGCGAGGCCGGCGGCACCGTCACCGTCGGGCTGGTCATCCCCCAGGCCGGCGTGTACACGCCGCTGGGCGAGGACATGCAGCAGGGCTGGGATCTCTACCTGGACCAGCACGACGGTCAGCTCGGCGGGTACGAGGTCGAGACCGTCGTCGCCGACGAGGGCGAGAGTCCCGACACCGGCGTCCCGGCCGTCCAGCGGCTGCTGACCGAGGGGGAGGTCGACGCCCTGGTGGGCATCGTGAACTCCGCCACGGCGCTGGGGGTGGCCGAGCAGGTGGCCGAGGCCCAGATCCCGCTGATCGTCGCCAACGCCGGCGCCGAGGCCGTCACCAAGGACGCGGGCAACCCCTACGTGTGGCGCACCTCGTTCACCAACGCGCAGGTCGCCGCGGCGATGGGTGAGCACCTCGCCGCCGAGGGCGTCGGCCCGGTCTACGTCATGGCGCCGGACTACGCGGCCGGCCAGGAGGTCGTGGCGGGCTTCACCGAGGCCTACGAGGCCGCCGGCGGCACCGTGGCAGGCCAGACGCTGACCCCCTTCGGCAGCACCCAGGACTTCCAGCCCTTCCTGTCCAACGTCCAGTCCTCCGGCGCCGAGGCGGTCTTCGTCTTCTACGCCGGCGGCGAGGCCGTGAGCTTCGTGCAGCAGTACGACGCCTTCGGGCTCAAGGACAGCACCCCGCTGTACGGGTCGGGCTTCCTGACCGAGGGCAGCGTCCTGGACGCACAGGGCGAGTCCGCAGTCGGGGTGCGCACGTCGCTGCACTACTCCACCGAGATCGACAACCCGGCCAACACCGAGTTCGTCGCCGCCTACCAGGAGGCCTACGGCGAGCTGCCGACGACGTACGCGGTGCAGGCCTACGACGCCGCCAACGTGCTCGACAGTGCGCTGGAGGGAGTCGAGGAGGTCAGTGGCCAGGCGATCGCCGAGGCTCTCGAGACCGTGGGCGAGATCGACGACAGCCCCCGTGGGCCGTGGACGTTCAACGGCCAGACGCCCGAGCAGACCATGTACCTGCGCGAGGTGGCCGAGGTGGACGGCACCCTGCGCAACACCGTGGTCACCGACCTCGGCGTGTTCGCCCAGCCCTAGTCCAGCGCTGACCGGCGGCCGCGGTCGGGGTGTTCGCACCCCGACCGCGGCCGCCGGTCCATGCGGAGCGGAGGTTCTTCCATGGCCGGCTGGTTCGACGCGAACCTGGTCAGCATCCTCAACGGGTTCGCCATCGGCTCGTTGCTGTTCATCCTCGCCGTGGGCCTGTCGATCGTCTTCGGGATGATGGACGTGCTCAACCTGGCGCACGGCGCCTTCTTCCTCGTCGGCTCCTACCTGGCGGTCAGCTTCGTGGCCGGCGTCTCCTGGGGTGGTTTCCTCGCCGCGCTGGCCGTCGCCGCCCTGTTCGGCCTGCTCGCCGGCGGGGTGCTCTCGGGCATGACCGAACCACTGGCGCGCCGGCCGATCCTCGACCAGGCCCTGCTCACGCTGGGCATCTCACTGATCGTCGCCGAGGTCCTGTCGATCATCTACGGCAACAACGTCCGTTCGGTGCCCGGCCCCCCCGGGCTGGACGGCAGCGTGCAGGTCGCCGGCAGCACCTATCCCACCTACCGGCTGATGCTCATCGCGGTCGGGCTGCTGCTGGCCCTCGTGGTCTGGCTGGTCGTGGAGCGGACCTCGATCGGCGCGCTCGTGCGGGCCAGCGTCGCCGACCGGGAGATGGTCTCGGCGATGGGCATCGACAACCGGAAGGTCAAGTTCGCCGTCCTCGGGATCGGCTCGATGCTGGCCGCCGTCGCCGGAGTGCTCGGCGCCCCGGTCTACGGTGCCCGGCCGGGCCTGGACAAGACGATCCTCATCCTCGCGCTCGTCGTCGTCGTCATCGGCGGCCTCGGCTCGGTCCGGGGCGCCCTCATCGGCGCGCTGGTCATCGGCCAGGTCGAGTCACTGGGCCGGGCACTGCTGCCCGAGCTGGCGTCCTTCATCCTGTTCGGGACCCTCGCGCTGGTGCTCATCATCCGGCCGCGGGGCCTCTTCGCCGGAAAGGTGGCCCACTCGTGAGCGAGCTTACGAGTTCGCGCAGGGGTACAGCAGCGCCGCGAATGCGGCCGACGAGCGCCAGCGAGGAGGACTCATGAGCGTGGTCCCCGACAGCTCGACCGACGCCTCCGGCGTCGGCGCCGACCCGAGGACCGGCCCGGCGCCGGGCCCGTCCCGGGCCGCCCGGCTGGCCACGCGCGGCATCCCGCTGCTCGTCCTGCTGGTGCTGCTCGCATCGGCCCCGCTGTTCGCCGCTCCGTTCACCGCGAACACGCTGTCCCGGATCCTGATCTTCGCGCTGTTCGCGGTGAGCCTCGACCTGCTCGTCGGCATCACCGGACTGCCCTCCCTCGGGCACGCCGCGTACTTCGGGGTGGGCGCCTACACCGCCGGCCTGGTGTCGATCCACTGGACCAGCGCAGCCCCCGTCCCGGTCCTGCTGGCCGCAGCCGTAGGGGCGCTGGCCGCGGTGGCCACCGGCTGGCTGGCGGTGCGCAGCGGCGGGGTGTACTTCCTGATGCTCACGCTGGCCATCGGTGAGCTGGTGCACCAGCTCGCGCAGAGCCTGTCGTCGGTGACCGGCGGCTCGAACGGCCTGTTCGGGATCCCGAGCGTCCGGATCGGGGGCGAGCCGCTGACCCTGGCCGGCTACGTCTACTGGTACGTGCTGGCCGTGGCGGTGCTCGGCTTCCTCGGGCTCTGGCTGGTCGCGCGCTCCCCGTTCGGTGCCACGTTGCGCGGCATCCGCGACAACGAGCCCCGCATGCGGTCGCTGGGCTACTCGCCGTTCCGCTACAAGTACCTGGCGTTCGTCGTCGCGGGCGGGTTCGCCGGGCTGGCCGGTGGCCTCTTCGCCGCCCTGGTACGCATCGTCAACCCGAGCGACGCCGGCTTCACCACCAGTGCGCTGATCCTCCTCGCGGTGGTCCTGGGCGGCGCCGGGACGCTGTGGGGCCCGGTGCTGGGCGCGGCCGTCGTCGTGCTCGTGCGGGACACCTTCGGGCCCCAGCTGGACGGGCACGGTCCGCTCCTGCTCGGGGTCGTGTTCGTCGTCGCGGTGTACGTGCTGCCCCGCGGCTTCGCCGGTCTCGCCGGCCTGGTTCCCGGTCGCCGGCGCTCAACGGGAGGCACCGCATGAGCACCACCCTGCTGTCCCTGTCCGGCGTGAGCCGGCACTACGGCGCCCTCCGGGCCGTGGACGACGTCTCGATCGACGTCCCGGCCGGTGCGCGGCACGCGCTCATCGGGCCCAACGGCGCCGGCAAGAGCACCCTGTTCAAGCTGGTCACCGGCTCGATGCCGGTCTCGGCCGGCACGGTCACGCTGGACGGCACGGACATCACCCAGCTGCCCGAGCACCAGCGGGCGCGGCGGGGTGTCAGCCAGACGCTGCAGCACTCGAGCCTGTTCCTGTCCCAGAGCGTGCAGGACAACGTGCTGCTCGCCGCGCAGCGCCAGCACCGCAGCCGTCGCTCGCTCCTGCCGCGGCGGCAGGCCGCCGCCCGGGACCGGGTGCGCGGCCTGCTGGTGGACGTGGGCCTGGAGGCGCGGGCCGACACCCCCGTCGCTGCGCTGTCCCACGGCGAGCGGCGTCAGCTGGAGGTGGCCATCGCGCTGGCGTGCGAGCCGAAGCTGCTGCTGCTCGACGAACCCGCGGCGGGCATGTCGCCGGCGGAGAGCTCACGGTTGGTCGGCCTGCTCCAGTCGCTGCCCGCGTCGGTGACGCTGGTCATCGTCGAGCACGACCTCGACGTCGTCTTCGCTTTGGCCACGTCGGTGACCGTGCTCCACCTCGGGCAGGTGCTGCTCACCGGCAGCCCCGACGAGGTGCGGGCCAGCGCGGCGGTCCAGGAGGCCTACCTCGGCACCGGACGCGAAGCGCTCTTCCTCGACCACCCGGGATCGACCCAGATGGAGGTGAGCTGAGTGCTGGAGGTCCGCGGACTGGAGTCCGGGTACAAGCGGAGCACGGTGCTGCAGGGGGTCGACCTCGACCTCGCGGCGGGGCAGGTGCTCGGCCTGCTGGGCCGCAACGGAGTCGGCAAAACCACGTTGATCAACACGCTGATGGGGCTGGTGACACCGTCGGCGGGCAGTGTGCGGCTCGAGGGCGCGGATCTGGCCGGTCGCCGGCCCGACGTGATCGCCCGCGCCGGCGTGGCGCTGGTCCCGCAGGGCCGCCGGGTGTGGGCGCCGCTCACCGTCGCCGAGCACCTGGCCCTGGCCGCGCGCCGGGGACGCGGGCGGGGGCCGTGGGACACCGCCCGGGTGATCGAGCTGCTGCCCCGGCTGGGCGAGCGGGACCGGCACCAGGCCGGTCAGCTCTCCGGCGGCGAGCAGCAGATGCTGGCCATCGCGCGGGCCCTGCTGACCAATCCGCGGCTGGTGCTGATGGACGAGCCCTCCGACGGGCTGGCCCCGGCGGTGGTCGACTCGATCGGTGAGGTGATCGCCGGCATGAAGCAGGAGGGCGTCACGCTCGTGGTGGTCGAGCAGGACCTCCACCTGGCCTTCGCGGTGGCCGACGAGATCGCGGTGATGGACAAGGGGCGGGTGGTGCACCGCTCCCCCACGTTGGAGTTCCGCCGCGACAGCTCGATCGCGCACGCGCTTCTCGGCGTCGCCTGACCGAACCGCGCCTCCCGACCCATCCGCATCCGGCGGCCGGCTCCCTGGGAGCCGGCCGCCGGATGCGCGTCTCAGAACCGGTGCTGCTCCTGGTCCACGTAGCCGCCCTGGTCCTCGGCGCCCGGTCCGAGCGGTTCGCTCTCCACGTCGGCGTCCACCGACCGCGGTCGGACCGCTGCCCGGTCCCGTTCGGCCACGTACCGCGAGCGCCGTCCCTCGTCGGGCTCGGCAGCTCGACCGGTTCCGGGACGGCCGCCCTGGTGCTGCCCGATGTCCCTGGTCCGGTCCCCCACCTGCTTGCGCAACCGCCCGTCCTCGGTATCGGCGAAGCCCCGGGCGCAGAACCACGCCGTCACCGCATCACGCTCCGGATGTGTGTCGCGCACCACATTGACGACGTAGTTGAGTCCGCGCGCGGCGGCCTCCTCCTCCAGCCGGGCGAGGGTGAAGGCCCCGGCACCGGTTCCCCGGGCGTCGGCGTCGATGGCGAGCAGGATCTCCGCGTCCCCCCACACGTCGTCCAGCCAGCCGTACCCGACGACCCCGTCGGGACCTTCGACCCGCCACCAGTCCCCGGACAGCCGATCGCCGGGGTGCCGGGTCTCAGCCCGGAAGACTCCCTCCGGAACGGTGCTGAAGACTCGTTCCCGGGCGGCATCCCAGCGGGGATCGGGCTCCTTCACCCAGTTCAATCGAGTCGTTCCCGTTTCCGCCGTCACCATGTCGGTTCCTCTCGGTAGGTCGGCCCGTACCCGCCTCAGCGTCGCAGATCCACGATGGAGCGAGGAAGATGGGAGCTACGCCACATGTCTACACTCGGCCGACGGGTTGCACTTCCGTCTGTAGCACGTCAGGATGGGATCGGAAGCCCGCGGGACCCCCTCGCACAGCAAGCCCTGGAGGCAGCGTGACCACTCTCGAAGACGCCCGTCAGGCCGACGCCGGAACGGAGGCTGCCGCGGCTGCACCCCAGCCGGCCCCGACCGTCTCCTTCGACACGTCGCCTGAGGCCTACAAGCACTGGTCCCTGTCGGTCGACGGCGAGATCGCGACACTGCTGCTCAACGTGGCCGAGGACGGCGGGATCGTCCCGGGCTACGAGCTGAAGATGAACAGCTACGACCTCGGCGTGGACATCGAGCTCCACGACGCGGTGCAGCGGCTCCGCTTCGAGCACCCCGAGGTCAAGGCCGTCGTGGTGACCAGCGGCAAGGACCGGATGTTCTGCGCCGGCGCCAACATCAAGATGCTGGCGGCCTCCTCGCACAGCTGGAAGGTGAACTTCTGCAAGTTCACCAACGAGACCCGCAACGGCATCGAGGACGCGACCGCGAACTCCGGCCTGCCCTTCATCGCCGCGGTGAACGGCACGGCCGCCGGTGGCGGCTACGAGCTGGCGCTGGCGTGCGAGGAGATCGTCCTCATCGACGACAGCTCCTCGGCCGTCTCGCTGCCCGAGGTGCCCCTGCTGGGTGTGCTGCCCGGCACCGGCGGTCTGACCCGGGTGGTGGACAAGCGCGGCGTCCGGCGCGACCTGGCCGACATCTTCTCCACCACCGCCGAGGGCGTCCGCGGTGACCGCGCCGTCCAGTGGCGCCTCGTCGACGCCGTCAGCAAGGCCAGCGACTTCCCGGCGGAGATCGCCAGCCGGGCAACGGCGGCCGCCGCGACCTCCTCGCGTCCGGGGGCCGGCGCCCGCGGCGTGGCCCTCACCCCGCTGCAGCGCGAGGTGGACGGCGACACCACCCGCTACCAGCACGTGCGCGTGGTGCTCGACCGGGCGGCCGGCACCGCGACCATCACGGTGCTCGGGCCCACCGGCGTCCCCTCCTCCATCGAGGAGCTGCACGAGCAGGGCGACCAGGGCTGGCTGCTGGCCGCCACCCGCGAGCTCGACGACGCGATCCTCCGGCTCCGCACGAACGAGCTCGGTCTGGGCACCTGGCTGCTGCGCACCGAGGGCGACGTCGAGACCGCCATCGCGATGGACCAGTTCCTGCTGGACCACCGTGATGACTGGCTGGTCAACGAGCTCATCGGCTTCTTCAAGCGCACCGTCAAGCGGCTGGACACCACGTCCCGCAGCCTGTTCGCGCTGATCGAGCCGGGCAGCTGCTTCGCCGGTGCGCTCGCCGAGATCGCCTTCGCCGCCGACCGCTCGTTCATGCTCGAGGGGCAGTTCGAGGACGACGACGAGCCCAAGCCCCCGGCGGTCCTCCGGCTCGACGAGTTCAACACCGGACTGCTGCCGATGGGCAACGACCTCACCCGGCTCCAGGTGCGTTTCCTGGGCTCTGCCGCGGAGCTGGCCGCAGCCGAGGCCGCCGTCGGCCGTGACCTGCTCGCCGCCGACGCCCTCGAGCTCGGCCTGGTGACGGGCACGCCGGACGACATCGACTGGGAGGACGAGGTCCGCCTGCTCCTCGAGGAGCGGGCCAGCTTCTCCCCCGACGCGCTGACCGGCATGGAGGCCAACCTGCGCTTCGCCGGGCAGGAGACCCCGGAAACCAAGGTCTTCGGCCGGCTGACCGCCTGGCAGAACTGGATCTTCCAGCGGCCGAACGCCGCTGGTCCCGAAGGAGCGCTGCGCCGGTACGGGACCGGCCAGCGGGCTGACTACGACAGGAAGCGGGTCTGATCCATGACCACCACCGAGAGCACCCCGGCGACCGGAACGGTCACCGGCGAAGCCCCCACCCCGACCGGTCCGCTGTCGAAGATCGACTACAGCGAGAAGATCCCCAACAACGTCAACCTGGCCGGTGACCGGAAGCTGCAGCGCGCACTGGAGAGCTGGCAGCCGAAGTTCCTGGACTGGTGGAAGAACCTCGGTCCCTCCATCCCGACCCACGACGTCTACCTGCGCACCGCGGTCGCGGTCGGCCGGGACGGCTGGGCGCACTTCGACCGGGTGCCGATGGAGGACTACCGCTGGGGCATCTTCCTCGCCGAGGCGGACCCCGACCGGAAGGTCAACTTCGGCCAGCACAAGGGCGAGCCGGCGTGGCAGGAGGTCCCGGGCGAGTACCGCTCCGACCTCCGCCGGCTGATCACCGTGCAGGGCGACACCGAGCCGGCCTCGGTCGAGCAGCAGCGGCACCTGGGCATGACCGCGCCGTCGCTCTACGACATGCGCAACCTCTTCCAGGTCAACGTGGAGGAGGGCCGGCACCTGTGGGCGATGGTCTACCTGCTGCAGGCCTACTTCGGGAAGGACGGGCGCGAGGAGGCCGAGGAGCTGCTCAAGCGCAACTCCGGTGACTTCGACAGCCCCCGCATCCTTGGCGCCTTCAACGAGGAGACGACCGACTGGCTGCAGTTCTTCATGTTCACCTACTTCACCGACCGGGACGGCAAGTACCAGCTCGGCACGCTGAAGGAGAGCGCCTTCGACCCGCTGGCCCGCACCTGCGAGTTCATGCTCAAGGAAGAGGCGCACCACATGTTCGTCGGGACCACCGGCGTGCAGCGCACCGTCCAGCGGACCGCGCAGCTGATGAAGGAGCACGGCACCGACGACATCTGGAAGTACGGCGGCATCCCGCTGTCGGTCATCCAGAAGTACCTGAACTTCCAGTACTCGGTGTCGATGGACCTGTTCGGCTCCGAGACGTCGTCCAACGTGGCCGGGTACTACACCTCCGGGCTCAAGGGCCGGTGGATGGAGACCCGCCGCAAGGACGACCACCTGCTGCACGACCTCACGATGGACGTGCCGATCATCGAGGACGGGCGGATGAGCACCCGCAACGTGCCGATGCTGACCGCGCTGAACCTCGACCTCCGCAACGAGTACGCCGCGGACTGCGAGAACGGCGTCAAGCGGTGGAACCAGGAGCTGGAGGACGCCGGGCTCGACGAGCGGCTGACCGTTCCGCACGAGGGGTTCAACCGCAAGGTGGGTGTGTTCGCCGGCCACAACGTCACGCCGACTGGCGAGATCGTCGACGACGCCACCTGG
This sequence comes from Modestobacter lapidis, assembly GCF_054780755.1. Taxonomy (NCBI): domain Bacteria; kingdom Bacillati; phylum Actinomycetota; class Actinomycetes; order Geodermatophilales; family Geodermatophilaceae; genus Modestobacter; species Modestobacter lapidis. Next base: position 499,274 of record NZ_BAAGVS010000001.1, read on the forward strand.
GAGCGGATCTCGCACGAGGCCCTGCCCAGCCCGGAGGACCGCGCCCAGGTCGCCGAGCTGATGGTCCCGCACTACGAGGCCGGTGACTTCGCCGGCTGGATCGCGCCGCCGTCGGTCGGCATCAACTCGCTGCCGGTCGAGTACGACTACGTCCGCTTCTGAGTTCGACGCCGGTCGAGTGCGTGGGTGAACCAGCGCACTCGACTGGGCTGCGGCCGGGCCCTTCCCGGGGCCCGGCCGCAGCCATGACCTCAGGTACTCCAGCGGCAGCACCGCCGGTACCGGACCCAGCCGGAACGACTCCACGGCACTGAAGGGACTCCCAGCGTGGCCATCCTCGACACCGCACCACCCGCGACACCCGGCCTCCCGGCCGGTACCGGAACCTCCACGGGGCAGGAGACCTTCAACGCCGCGGAGTGGCTGGTCACCCGGCACGCCCTCGCGACGCCCGACCGGCGGGCGATCACCGCCATCGACCTGGACGGCAGCGTCCGGACGCTCAGCTACGCCGAGGTCGAGACAGCGGTCCACCAGTTCGCCGCGGCGCTGCTGGCCTCCGGCGTGCGCCCGGAGGAGCGCCTGCTGCTGTGCCTCGGGGACAGCCCCGAGCTGCTCATCGCCTTCCTGGCGGGAATGCGGATCGGCGCGGTGCCCGTACCGGTCAGCACGATGCTCAAGCCCAAGGACATCGCCCTGATGGCCCGGGACAGCCGGGCCCGGATGCTGGTCGTGAGCTCGGAGTTCGTCGCGCTCGCCCCCGCGGTCGGCGGCCTGCCGGACCTGGCCGACGTCGTGGTGCTGACCGCCGACGCCCTGCCCGAGGTGGCGGGTCCGCGGGTCCGCAGCTGGGACACGTTCGTATCCGACGGCGCCGACTGCCTCGACCGGGTGGCCACGCCCTACCCGACCGTCCCCGACTCCCCCGCCTTCTGGCTCTACACCTCCGGCACCACCGGTACGCCCAAGGGGGCGATGCACCGGCACGGGTCGCTGCGCGACACCGCGGAGACCTACGCCCGGGACGTGCTGGCGATCGGCCCGGACGACGTGACCTTCTCGGTCGCCAAGTTCTTCTTCGCCTACGGCCTGGGCAACACCCTGACGTTCCCGTTCTCCGTGGGCGCCAGCGTGGTGCTCGACCGGTCCCGGCCCAGCCCGGCCGGCACGCTGCGGGTCCTCCAGGACCACCGCCCCACGCTGTTCTTCGGGGGCCCGACCTACTACGCCGCCCTGCTCGCCGCCGGGCTGCCGGGCGATGCGTTCGCCGGCGTCCGCGCCTGCGTGTCGGCGGGCGAAGCCTTCCCGGCCCCGCTGTTCGAGCGCTTCACCAGCACCTTCGACGTGGAGATGCTCGATGGCATCGGGTCCACGGAGATGCTGCACATCTTCATCTCCGGCCGCCCCGGACGTACCCGGGCGGGCGCCACCGGCGAGGTCGTGGCCGGGTACGAGGCGAAGATCGTCGACGACGACGGTCAGCCCGTCCCCGACGGCACGCCGGGCAACCTCTACGTGCGCGGCAACTCGGCGGCGACCGGCTACTGGTGCCGGACGGAGACCACGCGCCGGGTGTTCGAGGGCGCCTGGGTGCGCACCGGCGACACGTACGTGCGCAGCGAGGACGGCTTCTTCGCGTCGCTGGGCCGCACCGACGACATCATCAAGGCCGGCGGCATCTGGGTCTCCCCCACCGAGGTCGAGGAACGGCTGCGACTGCACCCCGAGGTCGTCCAGGTGGTCGTGGTGTCGGTCCCCGACGTCGACGGGCTGGACAAGCCGGTGGCCTGCGTGGTCCTCAACCCGGGGTCGGCCACGACCGCCGAGGACCTGGTCGCCCACTGCCGCGAGGGCCTGGCCGCCTTCAAGCGGCCGCGGCACGTGCTGGTGTTCGACGATCTGCCCCAGACCGCGACCGGCAAGCTCCAGCGCTTCCGGGTCCGCGAGCTGGCCCTGGCCCGCATCGACGGTGCGGGCGCCCCTTCCGCCCCTTCCGCCCCTCTCGCCCCCGGAGGCCCCGCATGACCGCCACGGACACGCTGGCACCCACCGACGCGAGCGGCACCGGACGCGACGTCGAGGTCGACCTGCTCGTCGTCGGCGCCGGCCCGGCCGGCCTGTACGCCGCCTACTACGCCGGCTTCCGCGGGCTGCGGACGGCGATCGTGGACAGCCTCTCGGAGCCCGGTGGCCAGGTGATGGCGCTGTACCCGGAGAAGAACATCTACGACGTGGCCGCACTCCCGGCGATCAAGGGCCGCGACCTGGTGGCCGGGCTGGTGGAGCAGGCCGCCCGGTTCGAGCCGGTGTACGTGCTCGGCGAGCGTGCCGAGAGCCTCACCAACGCCGCGGGCCAGCGCCCCCGGCCCGGTGACCGGCTGATTGTGACCACCGACCGCGGCACCCGCATCCACTGCGGCGCCGTGGTGATCACCGGCGGGATCGGCACCTTCACCCCCCGGCCGCTGCCCGGCGGCGCGGAGTGGGAGGGCCGCGGACTGACCTACGTGGTCAAGGAGCTGGCCGCCCACGCCGGGCAGGACGTCGTCATCGTCGGCGGCGGGGACAGCGCCGTGGACTGGGCGCTGGCCCTGGCCGACATCGCCTCGTCGGTGACGCTGGTGCACCGCCGGAAGGCCTTCCGCGCCCACGCCGCGAGCGTGGCCGACATGGAGGCCGGCCCGACCGTCGTCGTCACCGATGCCCAGGTGAGCTCGGTCGAGGGCGAGGACCGGGTGCACACCGTCCAGGTGAAGCACAAGGACGGGTCGATCACCCCCCACAAGGCACAGGCCGTGATCGCCGCCCTCGGCTTCACCGCCGACATCGGCCCGCTGGAGACCTGGGGCATCGACATCGTCGACCGCAAGATCCTGGTCGACACCGCGATGCGCACCTCGGTGTCCGGCGTCTACTCCGCCGGCGACATCACCGAGTACCCGGGCAAGGTGCGGTTGATCTCGGTAGGTTTCGGGGAGGCAGCCACCGCCGTGAACAATGCGGCCACCTATCTCGACCCCGACCAGCCGCTCTTCCCAGGGCACAGCAGCGACGACCCCGCCGGCATCGGCGCCCCCGCCTGAGCCCCATCGCACCCGAGGAGACATCCCGTGCCCTACGTCATCGGCGCCGAGTGCATCGACACCACCGACATGTCCTGCGTCGAGGAATGCCCGGTCGACTGCATCTACGAGGGTGACCGCAAGCTCTACATCAACCCCAAGGAGTGCATCGACTGCGGGGCCTGCGAGCCGGTCTGCCCGGTCGAGGCGATCTCGCAGGACCGCCGGGTGAGCGCGGACAACGAGCCGCACATCGCCGACAACCGGCGCTTCTTCGTCGAGCCGCTGCCCGGTCGGGACGAGCCGGTGGGCAGCCCCGGCGGTGCCTCGAAGGTCGGCCGGATCGGGGCGGACACCGAACTCGTCGCCGACCAGGGGTGACCCTCTACGCGCTCGACGGCGTCGCCCCCGTCCTCCACCCGACCGCCTGGGTGCACCCCGACGCGACCGTGATCGGCCGGGTGGAGCTCGGTGCGGAGGTCAGCGTGTGGCCCCAGGCGGTGCTGCGCGGCGACTTCGGCGACATCCGGATCGGCGCGCGGACGTCGATCCAGGACGGCACGGTGCTGCACACGACGGCCGAGCACCCCACGGTGATCGGGGCGGACTGCGTCGTGGGGCACCTCGCCCACCTGGAGGGGTGCACCGTGGGGAACCGAGTGCTCGTCGGCTCGAACTCCGTGGTGCTCAACCGCGCGGTGCTCGGTGACGGCTCGCTGGTCGGGGCGGGGGCCCTCGTCGCCGAGGGCACCGTGGTGCCGCCGGACCACCGGGCGCTGGGCATTCCGGCGCGCGTGCGTCCCGGCGCCGGAACGGCCGGGTTCATCGAGTCGGCGGTCGCGGAGTACGTCGGGAACGCCCGCCGGTACCGCGACGGGCTCAGCCGGGTCGGCTGACCCCAGAGCCGGTCAGCGCAGCCCGCCGGTCAGCGCAGCCCGCCGGTCGCCTCCACCACGGTGCCGGTGACCCAGCGGGCGTCCGGCCCGAGCAGGAAGGTGATCACGCCGGCCAGGTCGTCCGGGGCGCCCAGCCGGCGCAGCGCGGGCGCGCCGGCCATCGCCTCGATCGCCTTCTCGCTCGTGCTCCCGCGCAGCTGCGGGGTGTCGGTCGCGCCCGGCCGCACCACGACCACGCGGATCCCCTGCCGGCCCAGCTCCTTCGCCGCCACCCGGGCGGCCGCCTCGGCCGCGGCCTTGGTCATGACGTAGCTGGCCTGCCGGGGCGGCGCGAGCTCCGCGGCCACCGACGAGACCACCACCACCGCGCCGCCCTCGGGCAGCAGCCGGCCGGCGTGCTGCAGGGCGAGCACCACCGAACGGCCGTTCATCGCCCAGGCGTCGTCGAGCTCGTCGAGGGTCAGCTCGGCCAGCCGGGTGTAGGTCCAGGCGCCGACGCAGTGGACGACCCCGGTCAGCCCCTCCCCTGCCGCCGCGAAGGCCGCGGCCAGCGACTCGGGATCACGCACGTCGCAGTGCACCGTGCGGACGTCGGGGCCCAGCTCGGCGCAGATGCGCCCCGCCCGGTCCGCACCGGTGCGGTGGGTGAACACCACCGGTGTCCCCCCGGCCACCAGGCGACGGACGGTCGCCTCCCCGATCCCACTGCTCCCACCGAGCACCAGCACGGTGCCTGTCTGCGCCATTCGGTCACCCTACGGGAACCGCACCTCGACGCAATGGTGCCGTAGCACGTCGCAGCGGCCGCGGGATGGTCAGGCGGGGTCGAGCCCCGAGTACACCCGGAGCGCGTTGCCGCCCAGCACCAGCGGTACGACGTCCTCGGGCAGCCCGAGCGACGCCACCGCACGGGCGTTCGCCGCCTGGCCGGGCACGCCGGGCCAGTCCGTGCCGTAGATCCACTTGCGCGCCAGCCGGCCGAGGTCGAACCGGCTGTAGTACTCCGGCAGCCGCTTCGGCGGCAGCCCGGACAGCTCGATCCAGACGTTCTCGCGCGAGACCGCCAGGAACGCGGCCGCGTCGTACCACCAGCCCCGGCCGCCGTGGGCCAGCACCACCTGCAGGCCGGGGAAGTCGCGCAGCACCGCGTCGAGGTGCACCGGGTCGGCGAAGGAGTTGGTCGACCCCGGGAAGCTGCTGGTGCCGCAGTGCACGACGAGGGGGACGCCCCGCTCGACCAGCACCGCGTAGGCGGGGTACAGCGCGGGGTCGTCGGTGCGGAAGCCGCCGTGCACGGGGTGCAGCTTCAGCGCGGCCGCACCCAGGTCGAGCTGCCGGGTCAGCTCGCGGGCGATCGGGAAGTGCAGGTGCGGGTTGACGTTGGCGACCGGGCGGAAGCGCCGCGGGTTCTGCGCCACGATGGGCAGCAGGTCGTCGAAGAGCTGGTACCCGGTGGCCTTGGGGCTGTACTCGCAGAACAGCAGCGCGGTGTCGACGCCCTCGTCGGCGAACAACTGGTCCAGCGCCGCCGGCTTCGGCGTGCCGTCCGCGGCCCAGACCTCCTCGAGGATGCCGGGCCGGCCGAACCGGCGGGCCCAGTCGACCCAGGCCGGCGCCAGCGTGGACAGCTGCGGCACGTGGACGTGCGCATCGACGAGGACATGACCGTCAAGCACTGCGGGCTCCGTTCTCCATGGCGGGCGGTCCGGCCGCCGCCTGCCGGTTCACTGTTCCACCGTCGGCCCCGAGCCGGACGACCGGGCTACACGTCGTTCACTTGTGGCAAGGTGTCGTGTAGCACGTCCCGACGTCGAGGAGATCCGTGTCCAGGTCCATTGCCATGCCCAGCCAGCCCAGTCGCGGCGTTCCGCGCCGGGGCTCCGACCAGTCGGCGGTGCCGGCGTGACCGGCGTCCCAGCCCAGGTGGGCGTGATCGGCGGTGGCCGCATGGGTGCGGGCATCGCCCAGGTGTTCCTGGCGGCCGGCGCGCGGGTCGCGGTGGTGGAGGCCGGGGACGCGGCGGCCGAGGCCGCCCGCGGGCGGGTCGCCGACGGCCTCGAGGAGTCGGCCCGGCGGGGCAAGCTCACCGGCCCGGTGGAGGCGGTTCTCGACCGGCTTACCCTGGTCGACGCACCCGGGGAGCTCGACCCGGCCACGGGGCTGGTCGTGGAGGCCGTACCCGAGCGGGCCGAGCTGAAGGTCGCCGTCCTCACCGCCGCGGAGTCGGTGCTGGGGCCGGACGCCGTGCTGGCCACCAACACCTCGTCCCTGTCGGTCTCCGAGCTGGCCGCCGCCCTGCGCCGGCCCGCCCGGTTCCTCGGCATGCACTTCTTCAACCCCGTGCCCGCCTCGAAGCTGGTCGAGGTGGTGGTGGCCCCCGGGACCGCACCCGAGGTGGTCGACGCGACCCGCGGCTGGGTGCAGGCGCTGGGCAAGACCGACGTCGTCGTCCGGGACTCCCCCGGCTTCGCCTCCTCCCGGCTGGGCGTGCTGCTCGGCCTCGAGGCGATCCGGATGCTGGAGGAGGGGGTCGCCGACGCCGCCGCGATCGACGCGGCGATGGAACTGGGCTACCGGCACCCCATGGGCCCGCTGCGCTCCACCGACCTGGTCGGGCTGGACGTGCGGCTGGCCATCGCCGAGTACCTGGCGAGCACGCTGGGCGAGCGCTTCGCACCACCACAGCTGCTGCGGGACAAGGTGGCCGCCGGCGAGCTGGGCCGCAAGACCGGCCGCGGGTTCCACTCCTACGACGACCAGCCCCCGGCATGAGCGACGACGTGCTGCGCGTGGCCGTCTCCCGGGGCGTCGCCACCCTGACGCTGGACTCCCCCGGCAACCGCAACGCCCTGTCCCGGGCGATGCGGGCCCGGCTGCGCACCGCGCTGGCCGACGCGCTCGCCGACGACGCGGTGCGGGTCATCGTGCTCGACCACACCGGACGGGTCTTCTGCTCCGGGATGGACCTGGCCGAGGCGGCCGGCGGCTCGGCCGCGGATCAGGGCGTCCACGAGTTCCCCGAGCTGCTGGAGACGATCTGGCACTCCCCCAAACCGGTGCTGGCCGCCGTCCGCGGCCCGGCGCGCGCCGGCGGGGTGGGCCTGCTCGCCGCCTGCGACGTCGTCGTCGCCGGGAGGTCGGCGACGTTCGGCTTCGCCGAGGTCCGGATCGGGGTGGTGCCGGCCATCATCTCCGCCGTGGTGGTGCCCCGGATGATCCGCAACGCCGCGCACCGGCTGCTGCTCACCGGCGAGGTGTTCGACGCCGGCACCGCCGCGGCGGGTGGGCTGGTGGACCTCGTCGTGGACGACGGCGACGTCGACTCCGCCGTCGCCGGGCAGGTCGCCGCGCTGGCCGCCGGGGCCCCGCTGGCCCTGGCGGAGACCAAGCGGCTGCTGCGCGCCGAGCGTGGCGGGCCGCTGGGGGCCCAGTTCGAGGAGCTGCTGGGCTTGTCGGCCCGGTTCTTCGCCAGCGAGGAGGGCCAGGAGGGGATCGCGGCGTTCCGGGAGAAGCGCCCGGCGCGCTGGGTGCCCGCCGCGGACTGACCGGATCCGGTCGGCCCGCACGACGTCGCACCACGACGTCCTACACCGGGTCGCCCATCCAGTAGGGTTCTCGTAGTATTTTCCATCGTCCCATCGGAGGCCAGCGTGCGCGTCGTGCTCATGCTCAGCAGCGACCAGACCGCCACCGCGACCGAGGCCCGAGCCGCGGAAGAGGCCGGCTACGACGGGGTCTCGACCGGTGAGCACGTGTTCTTCCACGGGCCGGTGACCAACGGGTTCATCGCGATGGCCGCGGCGGCCGGCGCCACGACCCGGATCCGGCTGCTCACCTCCCTGACCGTGCTGCCGCTCTACCCGGCGGCCCTCGCGGCCAAGTTCGCCACCACCCTGGACCAGGTCTCCGGCGGGCGCTTCGACCTGGGCGTGGGCGTCGGCGGGGAACACCCGCCCGAGTTCGTCGCCGCCGGCGTCGAGGTCGGCGAGCGCGGAGCCCGCGCCGACGAGGCGCTGGAGGTGCTCCGCGCGCTGTGGGCGGGCGGGCCGGTCGACTTCGCCGGCCGGTTCACCACCGTTCCCGGGCTGACGCTGGACCCCGGCCCCGTGCAGCCCGGTGGGCCACCGATCTGGCTCGGTGGCCGCCGCCCGCCGGCAATCCGCCGGGCCGGGCGGCACGCCGACGTGTGGATGCCCTACATGTACACACCCGAACAGGTCGCCCGGAGCCTGGCCGAGGTCCGCGACGCGGCGGAGCAGGCCGGCCGCGACCCGTCGTCCGTGCGGGGCTCGGTCTTCTGCTGGGGCGCGGTCCACGAGGACCCGGCCCGGGCCCGGCAGGACGCCGTCGAGACCGTCAGCGCGGTCTACCAGCAGGACTTCGGTCCACTCGCCGACCGCTACCTCCTGCACGGCGACCCCGACCGGGTGGTCGCCCGCGCCCGGGAGTACGCCGACGCGGGCGCCGAGACCCTGGTCTTCTCCCCCTCGGGGGAAGGCGCCCACCGGCAGACCGCCGTCGATCTCTTCAGCCACGCCGTCCTGCCGCGGCTGCACGGCTGACATCCGCCCGTCCGGGGCATCCCCCTCATCGCACCCCCGCAGCCACGTCCAGGAGGACTGACCATGTCGACCACCGCACCCGCCCTCGAGTCCTACGTCTCCGGGCGCTGGCAGTCCGGCACCGACGAGGGCACCACCCTGACCGACGCGGTGACCGGGAACCCGGTCGCCCGGGTGTCCAGCACCGGCGTGGACACCGCCGCCGCGGTCCGCTGGGGCCGGGAGGTCGGCGGGCCCGCGCTGCGGGCGCTGCCCTTCGCCGAGCGCGCGGCGCTGGTGAAGGCGGTGGCGACGGTGCTCGGAGAGGCCCGGGAGGAGCTGTACGAGCTGTCCGCCCGGACCGGCGCCACCCGCCGGGACTCCGCGGTCGACATCGACGGGGGCATCGGCACGCTCGCGGTCTACGCCAGCAAGGGGCGCAAGGAGCTGCCCGAGGGCGACGTCCTCCTCGACGGCGACATCGAGCCGCTCGGGCGCGGGGGAACGTTCGCCGGCCGGCACCTCTACCGCTCCCGGCTGGGGGTCGCCGTGCAGATCAACGCGTTCAACTTCCCCGTCTGGGGCCCCGCAGAGAAGTTCGCGCCCGCGCTGCTGGCCGGTGTCCCGACGATCATCAAGCCGGCCACCCCCACCGCCTACCTCACCGAGCTGATGGTGCGCCGGGTCATCGAGTCCGGAGTGCTGCCCGAGGGTGCGCTGCAGCTGGTCTGCGGCAGCGCCCGGCAGCTGCTCGACGAACTGGACGGCCAGGACTCGGTGTGGTTCACCGGCTCGGCCGACACCGCGGCGGCGCTGCGCCGGCACCCGGCGGTCACCGAGCGCTCGGCCCGGTTCAACGCCGAGGCCGACTCGCTGAACGCCTCGGTGCTCGGCCCCGACGCGGTCGCCGGTACACCCGAGTTCGACCTCTACGTCGACCAGCTGGTCACCGAGATGACGGTCAAGGCCGGGCAGAAGTGCACCGCGATCCGGCGCGCGTTCGTCCCGGCGGCCGCGGCGGACGACGTGGTGGAGGCGGTCCGGTCGCGGCTCGCCGAGGTCGTGGTGGGCAGCCCGGCCGACGAACGGTCGGTCATGGGGGCCCTGGTCAGCCACGAGCAGCGGGACAGCGTCCGGGAGGCCGTCGCCCGGCTCGCCGGCGCCGGCGGGATCGTCTACGGGAACCCGGCGTCCATCGACGTGGTGGGTGCCGACGACACCACCGGGGCGTTCCTCTCCCCGCTGCTGCTGCGCTGCGATGACACCGACCGCCCCGAGCCGCACGACATCGAGGCCTTCGGGCCGGTGAGCACGGTGCTGCCCTACACCGGGACCGCCGACGTCGTCGACCAGCTCGCCCGCGGTGGCGGTAGCCTCGTCGCCTCGGTGGTGAGCGAGGACGCCGCCTTCCAGCGCGACGTCGTGCTGGGTGCCGGTGCGCACCACGGCCGGATGCTGCTGCTGGACCGGCACTCCGCCGCCGAGAACACCGGCCACGGCATCCCCATGCCGCAGCTCGTGCACGGCGGGCCGGGCCGGGCCGGTGGCGGCGAGGAGGAGGGTGGCCTGCGCGCCGTCCTCCACCACATGCAGCGGGTCGCGATCCAGGGCAGCCCGGCCCTGCTGGAGTCCTTCGCGCCCGGTCCGAGGCCGTGACCGAGCGCTGGTTCGCCGACTACGTACCGGGCACGACGAGCGAGTTCGGGCCGATCCGGGTGGACGAGGCCGAGCTGGTCGAGTTCGCCCGGCGGTTCGACCCGCAGCCCTTCCACGTGGACGCGGACGCCGCCGCGGCCGGCCCCTTCAGTGGGCTGATCGCCAGTGGCTGGCACACCGGCGCGCTGATGATGCGGCTGTTCGCCGACGAGTACCTCTCGCCGGTGTCCAGCCTCGGGTCACCGGGGATCGACGAGCTGCGCTGGCCGTTGCCGGTGCGGCCGGGTGACGAGCTCACCCTGCGCACCACGGTCGAGGACGCCCGGCTGTCCCGCAGCAAGCCCGACCGCGGCGTCGTCACCACGCGCATCGAGATGGTCAACCAGGCCGGGGACGTGGTCCTGCGGCTGGTGGCGGTGAACCTGATCCGCGCCCGGCCGGCCCAGGCGCACTGACCCGCTCGCGCCGCCCGGACCGGGACCGATGGTGCGGCGACCCGGGGCTCCTCGTCGACGTGCAACACGCCGTTGACACCCCGGTAGCCCGTTGTAGAGGATTGCCCCCGCCCGTGTCGGGCGCCACACCGTCCAAGCCCTGGGAGGGCGAGCAATGACAGCTGACACCAACGCTCCGGGTAGCACCGACGAACTCTGGCGGTGGTCGGCGACGCGGATCGCCGACGGGGTCGCCACCGGACTGATCTCCAGCCGCGAGGCGGTGGAGAGCTGCCTGTCCCGGATCGAGGCGGTCAACCCCGAGCTCAACGCCCTCGTCGAGGTGTCCGGTGACGAGGCGCTGAAGGCCGCGGACGACGCCGACCGGCGCACCGCGTCCGGCGCCCCGCTCGGCCCGCTGCACGGCGTCCCGGTCGCGATCAAGGTGAACTCCGACCAGGTCGGTCACGCCACGACGAACGGCGTCGTGGCGTTCAAGGACAACACCGCCACCACCGACAGCCCGCACGTGGCCAGCCTCCGGCAGTCCGGCGCGATCCTGCTCGCCCGCAGCAACACGCCGGCGTTCTCCTACCGGTGGTTCACCAACAACGACCTGCACGGACGCACGCTGAACCCGTGGGACGCGACCCGCACACCCGGCGGGTCCAGTGGCGGGGCGGGCTCGGCCGTCGCGTCGGGCATGGTTCCGATCGGGCACGGCAACGACATCGGCGGCTCCGTCCGGTACCCCGCCTACGCCTGCGGCGTCGTCGGCCTGCGGCCGACCGTGGGCCGGGTGGCCGGGCTCTACGGCCCCCCGGACGCCGACCCGGCGCTGTCGGTGCAGTCCATGCTGGTCCAGGGGCCGCTGGCCCGCACGGTCGCCGACGTCCGGCTGGCGATGCGCGGGCTGACCGCCCACGACCCGCGTGACCCCTTCCACGTGCCCGGGGCTCCCGCGGCCGCGGCCGCGGAACGCCCGCTCCGGGTCGCACTGGTCCGGGACCACGGCGTCGCCACGCCGACCGCGGCCGTCGACGAGGCCCTGACCCAGGCCGCGGGCTGGCTGACCGAGGCCGGCTACGTGGTCGAGGAGGTCGAGCTGCCCTTGCTCGCCGAGGCCTACCGGCTCTGGTACCTGCTGTGCATGGAGGAGTTCCGCCAGATCATGCCGCTGGTCGAGGAGGTCGGCGACGAGGGCATGAAGAAGGCGGCGGAGGGCTACTACGCCGTCTCCTCGGAGTGGTGGGGCACCCAGCCCGGCCTGACCGACTACATGAACGGATACGCCCGGCGGGGCACGTTGATCCGCATGCTCGGGGAGTTCATGGAGCGGTACTCCACCGTCCTGCTGCCCATGTCCGCGGAGCAGGCGTTCGAGCAGGACGCCGACATCGCCAGCATCGAGAGCATGCGGCGGGTGATGGCCGCGCAGGCGTCGATGATGGCGGTTCCCGTCCTCGGCTTCCCGGCGCTGTCGGTGCCCACCGGGGTCACCGACGGCCTCCCCGCCGGCGTCCAGCTGCTCGGCCGGCGCTTCGACGAGGACGGCATCCTCGATGCCGCCCAGGTGATCGAAGCCCGCGCGGGCACCTTCACCCCCCTCGACCCGCGCTGACAGCGGCGTCCGGGGGTCACCGGTGCGCCACGGTGACCCCCGGGCGTCCTGCCACAGGTCGAGCTCGGGTGGCGCCACCACCGCACGCGGTGGACATGCCGACACGACACGCCGGGACATTCCACGTCCGGGTTGACGGTTGGGAGCTCGGCGTAGCACCTTTCCCGGGTCAGTGATCCAGCTCACCTCCCGAGGAGCGGCATGCGCGCTGCCAGGTATCCCGATCGGCCCACCTCTTCCCGGCACCGGCCTCGAAGCAGGGTGCCGCTCCGCAGCCTCGTTCCCGCAGTCGTCGCCATGGCGGCGATGGTGCTCGGCGCCGGCCCGGCGGCGGCCACCCCCGGGCCGGATCCCGCCCCCGCTCCGGCACCGACTTCTCCTGCCGGCGACTGCGCCGGGTTGGCGGAGCTCGAGCTGGCCGAGGTCACGGCGATCTCCGCCGAGCTCGTGACGGCGGGTACGTCGGACGACCAGACCGACCTGCCGGCGTTCTGCCGGGTGGCGCTGACCGTCGAGCCGATGGTCGACATCGCGGTCTGGCTGCCCGTCGAGACGTACAACGGGCGGTTCCAGGCAGTCGGTGGCGGCGGCTACGCCGGCACCATCAGCTACCCGGCCATGGCCACCGCGCTGCGGGACGGGTACGCCACCGCATCCACCGACACCGGCCACTCCACGCCGGGCGGCTCGTTCGCCCTGGCGGCGCCCGGCGACCTCGACGAGCAGCTCATCGAGGACTTCGCCTCCCGGTCGCTGTTCCAGCTCACGGAGAAGGCACAGACCCTGGTCGGGGCGTTCTACGGCATGCCGGCGGAGTACTCCTACTGGAACGGCTGCTCCACCGGGGGGCGGCAGGGCCTGATGCTGGCGCAGCAGCTCCCCGACGGCTACGACGGGATCCTCGCCGGCGCGCCGGCCATCAACTGGGACCGCTTCATCCCCGCGGAGCTCTGGCCCCAGGTCGTGATGCAGCAGGAACTCGGCGGGCCGATCGCCCCGTGCAAGCTGGAGGCCGCGACCCGCGCCGTCGTGGCTGCGTGCGACACCCTGGACGGGGTCGCGGACGGCGTGCTCGACGACCCGCGCAGGTGTGACTTCCAGGCCGCCTCCCTCGTCGGCCAGCCGACCGACTGCGGCGAGTTCACCGACGTCGATGCCCGCGTGGTCCAGGCGATCTGGGACGGTGCCCGGACCGTTGACGGCACCCGGTTGTGGTACGGCCTGGCACCCGGCGCCCCGCTGCAGGGCCTCGCCGGGCCGCAGCCCTTCCCGATCACCGTCGACCACCACAGGTACTGGATCGAGCAGGACCCGAACTGGGACTGGCAGAAGCTGGACTACGCGGGTTTCGAGGAGAACTTCGCCGCCTCGCAGCAGCTCTTCAACGAGGTCATCGGCACCGACGACCCGGATCTGTCCGCCTTCCGGCACTCCGGCGGCAAGGTCCTGATCTGGCACGGCTGGAACGACCAGCTGATCTTCCCCGAAGGCACCATCGACTACTACGAACGGGTCGTGGACACGGTGGGCAACCTGCACCGGGCCCAGGACTTCGCCCGGTTGTTCATGGCCCCCGGGGTGGAGCACTGTAGTGGCGGTGCGGGGGCCGACCAGTTCGACATGTTCGGCGAGCTCGTCGCGTGGGTCGAGGACGGTGCGGCACCCGAGCGCATCTCCGCCGCGCGCGTCGAGGACGGCCAGCAGGTGCTGACCCGGCCGCTGTGTCTCTACCCGCTGGTCGCCCGGTACGACGGCAGCGGGAACCCCCGTGTCGAGGCCAGCTACGACTGCAAGCGCACGTACGGCCGCTGGGGCACGCCGGGCCACGGCTGATCCGACGGGGCCGACCGGCGCCGGTGGGGCACGCACGCCCCGCTCCACCGGCGCCGGTCATCCGGGCGGACCCGCACCCGGCCGTGCACTCCGCAGTGCGGCGATATTCTGCTTCCGTGACGACGGAGCCGAGTTCGACCTCCCGCGCCGGCGGTCGGGAGGCCCGGCTCGCGCCGCTGATCACCACGGTCCTGGGTCTCTACGCCCGGGCCGAGGGCAACTGGCTCTCCGTCGCGTCCTTGATCTCGCTGATGGCGGACGTCGGAGCCGAGGCGCAGGCGGTGCGGTCCTCGATCTCCCGGCTGAAGCGCCGCGGTGTCATCCACGCTGAACGGCAGCGGGGCGCGGCCGGCTACAGCCTGGCCGGCTCCACACTCGAGGTGCTGGCCGAAGGTGACGTCCGGATCTTCGAGCGCCGGCGGGCGACGGTCGCGGACGGCTGGGTCCTGCTGGTGTTCTCCGTGCCCGAGTCCGAGCGGGAGAAGCGGCACTCGCTCCGCACGAGCCTGACCGGCCTCGGCTTCGGCACCGCGGCCCCCGGGGTGTGGCTGGCACCCGGCAACCTCGAGTCGGAGACCCGCCACACCCTGGACCGGCGGGGCCTGTCCTCCTACGTCGACATCTTCCGGGGCGAGTACGTGGCGTTCGGCGATCCGGGCGGCAAGGTGCGCGGCTGGTGGGACCTGGACGAGCTCACCGAGCTGTACACGGACTTCCTGCACCGTTACCGGCCGGTCCTGCACCGGGCGACGTCGAACGGCATCGAACCGCAGGAAGCGTTCCGGACGTACGTACCGATGCTGACCCACTGGCGGCGGCTGCCCTACCGCGATCCGGGCCTTCCGATGTCCCTGCTCCCGCCCGGCTGGATCGGCGAGAGCGCCGGCGCGTTGTTCGACGAGCTCAACTCCGTCCTGGCCCCCCTCGCCCAGAAGCACGCGATGTCGGTCATCCACGGTGGGCCCGCGCGGAACGCCGGGGCGGGGCCGGCCGGGGCGCCGGGGCCCGCGACGTCGTGACCAGCCCCTCCCCCGCGCTGCGGCCCCGCACCGGGCCACCGGTCCCGGCCGCTCCGGCCGCGTGAGCGCGTAGCTCAGGCGACCGGAGCGCTGTCCTCGTTCGGCGTCCACCGCACGTGGACGGTGGCGGCCTTCCCGGCGCGGAGCAGGGCGAGCCGCGGCGGGATCTTGTCGGTGCGCGAGGTGGGCGGCCTGCGCCGGCCGGCCCGGAACTGCTCCGGCCACTGCGCCCCCTCGCCCTGGTACTCCTGCTCGGCTGCCGCGTGGAGCGTCCACTGGGGGTCGTAGAGGTGGCTCCGGCCCAGGGCGCAGAGATCCGCGCGGCCCGCGAGCAGGATCGAGTTGACGTCGTCGTAGGAGGAGATGGCACCGACGGCGATGACCTTCGCCCCGGCCGGCGCGGCGACGACGTGCCGGATCCGGTCGGCGAAGGGCGTCTGGTACGACCGCCCGAACGCCGGCTGCTCGTTCTTGGCGATCTGCCCCGACGACACGTCGATGGCGGCCGCGCCGTGCTCGACGAAGGCACGGGCGATCTCCACGGCGTCGTGCTCGGTGTTGCCGTCGGGCAGCCAGTCGCTGGCGGAGATCCGGACGGTCACCGGGATCGTCTCCGGAACCACCCGCCGGACGGCGTCGAAGACCTCCAGCGGGAAGCGCAACCGGTTGGCCAGCGAGCCGCCGTACTCGTCGGTCCGCCGGTTGGCGACCGGCGAGAGGAACGCGGAGAGCAGATAGCCGTGCGCGGCATGGAGCTCGATGAGGTCGAACCCGGCCGCGACGCCACGCTGCGCGGCGGTGACGAAGTCGGCCAAGACCTTGTCCAGGTCCGCGCGGTTCGCCTCCCGCGGCATGTGGCAGCCCTCGCCGTAGGCCAGGGCGGAGGGGCTGATGACCTCCCAGTTGTTCTCCGGGAGCGGCTCGTCGATGCCCTCCCACATGAGCCGGGTCGACCCCTTGCGCCCGGAGTGCCCGAGCTGCAGACCGATCTTGGCCGAGGTGCGTTCGTGCACGAAGTCGGTGACGCGGCGGTAGGCGTCGCGCTGCCCGTCGTCCCACAGCCCGGTGCAGCCGGGGGTGATGCGGCCTTCGGGTGAGATGCAGACCATCTCGGTCATCACCAGTCCGGCACCACCCAGGGCCTTCGAGCCCAGGTGGACCAGGTGGAAGTCATCGGGCACGCCGTCCCGGGCGCTGTACATGTCCATCGGTGACACCACGACCCGGTTGGGCAGCGTCAGCGGGCCGATGTCGACGGGCTGGAACATGGCCGGCACCACCTCTGCCGAGCCGTTGGCCTCGGCGAACGCGGACTCGACCTGGTAGGCGAAGTCGGCGTCACGCTCCTTGAGGTTCTCGAAGGTGATCCGGCGGGACCGGGTCAGCAGGTTGAAGCAGAACTGACCCGGCTCCTGGTCGGCGTACATGTTGATGTTCTCGAACCACTCGAGCGAGGCCTGCGCCGCCCGCTGGGTCGACTCCACCACGGGCTTGCGCTCGGCCTGGTACGCCGCGAGGGCGGCGTCCACGGTGGGGTGCTCGTGCAGGCACGCGGCCAACGCCAGGGCGTCCTCCATCGCCAGCTTGGTGCCCGACCCGATGGAGAAGTGCGCGGTGTGGGCGGCGTCGCCGAGCAGCACCACGTTGCCGTGGTGCCAGGACTGGTTGCGGACGGTGACGAAGTTGAGCCACTTGGAGTTGTTCGTCAGCACCGAGTGGCCGGCGAGCTCGTCGGCGAAGATCTCCGCGATCCGCTCGACCGCGTAGTCGTCGGAGACGCCCGGCGGGAAGTTCTGGCTCTCCGTGGCGTCGAAACCGGCGCGGCGCCATACGTCCTGGTGCATCTCGACGATGAACGTCGAGCCGCTGTCGGAGTAGGGGTACCCGTGGATCTGCATGGTGCCCCACTCCGTCTGCTTGACGAAGAACTGGAAGGCCTCGAAGACCAGGTCCGTCCCGAACCAGATGTACTTGTTCTGCCGGTGGTCCAGGGACGGGCGGAAGGCGTCGGCGTACTTGGTGCGGATCCGGGAGTTCAGGCCGTCCGCGGCCACGACGAGGTCGTGCGCGGCCCGCAGCTCGTCGACGTCGGGCGCCTCGGTCTCGTAGTGCACCGTGACGCCGAGTTCGGCGACGCGCTCCTGGAGGAGGTGGAGCAGGTCCTTGCGGCCCATCGCCGCGAAGCCCTGGCCACCGACGGTGAAGGCGTGTCCGTTGAACTCGATGTCGATGTCGGTCCACCGGGCGAACCGGCGCGCCATCTGCTCGTGGATCACGGTGTCGGCACCCTCGATGCCGCCCAGGGTCTCGTCGGAGAAGACGACGCCGAACCCGAAGGTGTCATCGGGAGCGTTGCGCTCCCACACGGTGACGTCGTGACCGGGGTCGAGCTGCTTCATCAGGGCGGCGAGGTAGAGCCCACCCGGTCCACCGCCGGCGATTGCGATCTTCATGGCCGTTCCTCTCACTGCGACGAGGCAAGCGTGCTTGCCCGCTCTTCTTCGACGGTGCGGCGCAAGATGTAGTGCTGGAGCTTGCCGCTGGTGTTGCGCGGCAGGGATCCGCTGAAGCGGACGTCGCGCGGGTACTTGTACGGAGCCAGCTGCTGCTTGACGTGGTCCTGGATCTCCTTGGCCTTCGCCGCGTCCCCGGCCACCCCGTCGCGCAGCACCACGAAGGCGCAGACGATCGATCCGCGCTCGGCGTCCGGTTTCGCGACGACGGCCGACTCGACCACGTCGGGGTGCGTGTCGATCGCGGCCTCGACCTCCGGGCCTCCGATGTTGTAGCCGGAGGAGACGATCATGTTGTCGGTGCGCGCGCAGTAGTGGAAGTAGCCGTCCTCGTCCCGGTAGAAGGTGTCGCCGGTGACGTTCCAGCCGTCCACGACGTAGCTCTGCTGCCTGTCGTCGTCGAGGTAGCGGCACCCGACCGGCCCGATCACCGCGAGCCGCCCCTCGGCTCCGGCGGGCAGTTCCTCCCCGTCGGGGCCGAGGATGGTCGCCCGGTACCCGGGCACCGGCATGCCGGTGGCACCGGGCCGGATGTCGTCGCCGGTGGCGGAGATGAAGATGTGGAGCAGCTCCGTGGCACCGATGCCGTCGATGATCCGCAGCCCCAGCTCCGCCTCGATCTGCTCCCACACCGGTTGCGGGATGTGCTCTCCGGCGCTGACCGCGTTCCGCAGGCTGCGTAGCTGGCCGATCTTCCCGGACCGGAGGATCTGCTTGTAGGCGGTCGGCGCCGTGGCCAGCACGGTGACCCGGTGCTCCTCGACGAGGTCGGCCAGGCGCGGCGGAGTCGCGGCCTCGACCAGGAACATGCACGCCCCTGCCCGCAGCGGGAACACCAGGAGCATCCCGAGGCCGAAGGTGAAGGCGAACGGGGCGGTGCAGGCGACGAGGTCGTCGGCGTGCAGGCGCAGCAACCCCCGGCCGAAGGTGTTGTCGATGGAGAGCACGTCACGGTGGAAGTGCATGGTCAGCTTCGGGACGCCGGTGCTCCCCGACGTCGGTCCGAACAGCGCCACGTCGTCGGCCGCGGTGTCGACGTTGACGAACTCCCCCGACTTCGCGGCGCAGCGGGCGACGAGGTCGTCGCTGCCCTCGCCGCCGAAGGGGACGACGACGAGCTGCCCTGCCGCGGTGTCCCGGACCACCGCGACGTCCTCGGTGTACCGGTGGTCGACCAGGGCGACCGTCGGCTGGGCCTTGGTCACGACCGGCGCGAGCTCCCGGGCGCGCAGCGCCGGCATGGTCAGGACGACGATGCCGCCGGCCTTGAGCACGCCCAGCCACGCGGCGACGGTCCAGGGGTTGTTCGGCGAGCGCAGGAGCACCCGGTTGCCCGGCACGAGCCCGAGGTCCTCGACGAGCACCTGGGCCACCTGGTTCGCGCGCCGCTGCAGGTCACCGTAGGACCACACCTCGCCGGTGTCGGTCCGGATCGCCGGGCGGTCGGGGCCGTGGGTGGCGACCGCGACGTCGATGAGCTCGCCGGCGGCGTTGAGCCGCTCGGGGTACTGCAGTTCGGGGGTGGTGAACTCCAGGCGCGGCCACTGCTCGAACGGCGGCAGGTGATCACGGGCGAAGGTGTCGGTGTGGGAGCTGGGGAACAGCTGCATCGGAGGTCCTTCCGGAGCCGAAGGGGAGCCGAGGGAGGCGCCGTGCCCGGAGGCCGGTGCCGTGCCGGAGGGAGGACCGGCCTCAGGAGGCGCGGATCATGCC
Organism: Modestobacter lapidis; assembly: GCF_054780755.1. Lineage (NCBI taxonomy): Bacteria > Bacillati > Actinomycetota > Actinomycetes > Geodermatophilales > Geodermatophilaceae > Modestobacter > Modestobacter lapidis. Next base: position 518,562 of record NZ_BAAGVS010000001.1, read on the forward strand.
CTCCTGGACGACGGTGGCCAGGTGCCGTCCGTCGCGGGTGAAGAAGCGGCCCTGCCCGACGCCGCGCCCCGAGGCCGCGTGGCCGGCGTCCTGGACGTACAGCAGCCAGTCGTCGAGGGCACCCTCGACCGGGACCGAGTGGAACCACATCGCGTGGTCCAGGCTCGCGGTCACGAGCCCCGGCCGTGCCCAGGGCAGGTCGAGCATCCGGAGCACCGGTTCGAGGATGGTGTAGTCGCAGACGTAGGCCAGGGCGGCCAGGTCGCGCTGGGCCCGCGAGAGCCCGGGGACGTCGCGCAGGCCGTCGTAGGGCCGGATCCACACTGCCTGGTGGGGGGCCTGCTCCCCCTCGACGGAGAGGTAGACGGGCCCCGGGAGGTGCCGCATGTCGAAGCTGCGGCCCCCGCTCCAGTAGGCCTTCGACTCCTCCGTCATGGTCCCGCCGGAGCGGTCGGCGAGGTACGTCGCCGCGGATGGCAGCGTCTCCGGGGCCGGCACGTCGGGCTGCTGCGGGGCGAAGGAGCCGCCCTGTTCCCCGGCCGCGAAGGAGGCGAGCGCGACGTACACCGGCTTGCCGTTCTGGTATCCGCGCACATGACGGGTGCTGTAGCCGCGCCCGTCGCGGAGGCGTTCGACCTCGTAGGTCACGCCGGCGCCGATGTCCGCCGGCCGCATGAAGTAGGAGTGCATGGAGTGCAGCGACTTGCCGCCCTCCTCCGCGTCGGGAACCGTCCGCATCGCAGCCGCCGCGGCCGCCGCGACGAGGTCCCCGCCGTAGGCCTTCGGCCAGGGGCACGCCTGGGTGACGGCGACGTACGCGGCGTCGTAGTGCTCGGGCTCCGTCTCGCTGAGCGTGACGGCGGCGGTGAACGTGGCCGACGTCGGTGCGTCGACCACTCGCGGCGCCTCGGTCACGGTCGGTCGACCCAGTCGTTCAGGGCGGTGTCGGCCACGTCGGCGAGGTTGACCACGATGTTGTCCGGGGTGCGGGTGGTCATCCAGGTGAGCGGCCGGTTGCGGTCGACGTTGCACTCGACGTGCGGCATGTAGGGCGGCACGAAGACCCAGTCGCCCTCCGCCATGTCGATGTAGTCCGCGTACTTCTCCCCGAAGTAGATCCGCGCGCGGCCCGAGAGCACGTAACCGCCGGTCTCGGCCTCGCCGTGGTGGTGCGGCACCGATCGGTAGCCCGGGTCGTTGCTGACCTTGCCGAACCAGATCCGGGTGGCCGGGGTGTGCTCGGGGCTCACCCCGGCGATGCGGGAGGCGCCTCCCGACTGGCCGGTGTTGAGCGACTCGAGCCCGCCGCGGGTGACGACCGGAACCACCAGGCCGCTCTCGTTGGCGTACATCGCGTTGTCGCCCTCCGGCGGCATGTTGCGGAGGTCCTTGTCGGTCGGTTGCATCCCAGCTCCTCCTCGTTGGTGACGGCGACGTGGCCGCGCCGGACCGCCCGTCGCTGCCGGTCCCCGGATCGACAGGTTCTCCACCACGGTGGCCCCGAATGCCGGCAGCGGCACCTCGTGGCGCGCCTTCCAGGGTCCGTCGTCCCTTACCCGTTATCTCTGATTCTTCACGCCCGTCATGTAATGTCAATAAGCGAATCGCCCGCTGCCGCGCCGATGCGCGGCACGACCTGATGGAGGCGGCATGCCCCCGATCCCCGTGAACCCCACTGCACTGCCCGCGCCGACCGGCTACTCCCACGGGACGCTGGCCGGGAACACGCTGTACCTGGGCGGTCAGACCGCCCTGGACAAGGACATGAAGATCGTCGAGGGCGGCATCGTCGAGCAGTTCCATCAGGCGTTCAGCAACGTCCTGACCACGCTGCGCGAGGTCGGCGGTCAGCCCGAGGACCTGGTCAGCATCACGCTGTACATGACCGACATCCCCGACTACCAGGCCCACGGTCGGGAGATCGGCCGGGTGTGGCGGGAGATCGCCGGGCCGGTCTACCCCGCGATGGCCGGCATCGGCTGCACCGCGCTGTGGCAGCCGGAGGCCATGATCGAGATCCTCGGCGTCGCCGTGATCCCGGAGGACCGCCTCCGGGCGTGATCACCGGCGCGGCGCGGGTCGCGGAGGGCGCCACCGCCCTGACGGGCGCACCCACCGGGCGATCCGGTCGCGGGGTCAGGACTCCGCGACCGTCCCCGCCGAGGACTCCGCCGAGGACTCCGCGAAGACGACGAGGTTCTCGGTGGATGCCCGCCCTCCGCCGCGCTGGAAGCACGTGATGAGCACCAGCCGTCCCGGCGCGGCCTCCCACACCTCGGTGGCGTCGGCCAGCTCGCCCTTGGCGTACCGCTCGGCGCGTTCGACGGTGTAGCCGACCGTGCCCTGCGGGGTGCTGACCTCGATGACGTCGCCGGCCCCGAGGGTGCTGCCCCCGCCGCCGGGCGCCATCAGCGGGTCGAAGCCGTACTCGCCGGTGCCGGTCGAGTGGGCCGCGAGGTAGAGCGTGTTGTCGGCCTCCCCGGCCATGCCGACCGGGTCGCCGTAGGGCTGGATCCAGTAGGCCGCCGTGAGCGTCGGCGGATTGATCGCGCCGCCGCGCGGGGTGTGCGGCAGCACCGGCAGATCCAGGCCCAGCGCGGGGATGGTCACGTGCACGTCCGAGGACGGGGTGGGCAGCGTCGTCCCCTCGGGCGGCAGGGTGGGCTGGGGCGGCTCACCGTGAGGCGGGGCCGCGGTGGCCGCGGCGACCGGGTCGGAGGACCCGGTCGCCGTGGCCGGCTGCCCGCCGTCGGCCAGGCCGACGGCGAGCACCGTGCCCCCGGTGATCCCGAGGGCGGCGACCGCCGCGATCGCGGCGGTGCGCCGGCCCGGCCGGATCAGGCCTCGCACGTCCCGCCCTCGACCGCCGGGGTCCGCCGGGTGCGGGCGACGGCGACGCCGCCGACGCCGGCGAGGAGCAGCATGCCGGCACCCGTGGCGACCACGACGGTGCCGGTGGAGCCGGTCTCGACGACCTCGACGCCGGTGTTCGAGTCGAGCCCGGCGTTGACCGGGGCGGCCGCCGGGGTGGTCGGCGCCGCGGCCGGCGGGACCACCGCCGGCGTCTCCGCGGCGAGGACCACCAGCTCCACGGCCACGACCGAGATGCCGCCGGACGGGGTCGGCTGGGCGATCACCAGGCCGTAGGAACCGGCCGCCGTGCCCGCCGGAACGGTGATGCTCGCCGTCGACCCGGTGACCTGGGGCGTGAGCAGCACGGCGGCGCCGGTGGGGGCACCGCTCGCATCCACCTGCGCCAGGCCGACCTGCGCACCGGTGAGGTCGGCGATTCCGAGCTCGCGCAGCGCGGAGCCCGCGGTCAGGTCGAGCGCGACGGTCGAGCCGGCCGTCACCGGGGTCGGGAAGGGGCACCGGGTGACGGCCGAGAGGTTGCAGGGCACCTGCGAGAGGGCGACCAGCGCAGGCTCCACGGTCACCGCGGCGGCCGCGGTGGCATCGAAGGCGACGAGGTAGCTCACCGGGTCGACGACGGTGAACGCCGGGCTGGTGAGGGCCGAGGTGAGCGGCTCGAGGGAGAGGGTGGCCTCGTCGACGCCGAAGCCGGGGTCGGCCGGCAGGGTGACCTCGATGCTGCCGGTGCCCGCGCCGCTGATGGCGAGGTAGAACGGGTCGCTGGACGCCACGGCGGAGGAGTAGGTCACGTCCGGGGTGAGCGGGTCGGCGTCGTCGTCGAAGGCGAGCTCGGCCTCGACGGTGGAGTCGTCGAGCTGGGCGGGCAGGTCCACGGTGATCGCGCCGCCGTACTGCACACCCACGGGCGTCAGCGTGGGCACGGCGTTCGGATCGGCCATGGGGTTCATGTCGCCGAGGTTCTCTGCCGGGAAGGCGGTCAGCACGACCTCGCCCGGCTCGAGCGGGATGACGACGCCGGTCGCGGCGCCCGCCGCGGACGCGGTGCCGACGAGGACGGCAGCGGCACCGAGGCCGACGGCGCTGAATCGCCGGGCCTGCGGGCGGCGCTTGTGGGTGTTGCGTGACATGGGGGGGACACCTTCCGGCGACCGCAACGCCCCGGTGGCGCTGGCTGCAGCGGAACGTAACGGCACCGGTCGGTTCTCATCAGTACATGACATGCGGCGTGGGACGGGTGCGGCCGGGCGTGATGGGAATGTGACCGGCGACGCGGTCACCTCGACAACTTCTGGCCAACGACCGACCCATTGTTGGCCAGCTGATGTCATGCCTTGGTGTTGCGTCGCTCTGGCGCAGACACTTTCCGCCGGTGAACCTTGCTGCGTGCCGGCGCGGCAGCGGATCCGGCACGATCCTCAGCACGCCTGGCGCGTGCTGCTGCCCGTGGTCCTCACGACGTACCGACCGTGTGCCCGGGCCGATCGCAGCGGGCGCGGGCGCCGGCGGCTGGTAGCCGGGCTCAGCCCTGCTGGAGCCGGTCGGAGAGTCCGGCCGCGGCGAAGGCGGCGACGACGTCCTCACGGCTCTCGGTGAAGTGGCCCCAGCTGTCGCAGTGGACCGGGACCACGCGCCGGGCACCCAGGATGGTGGCGGCCTCGGCCGACTGGGCGCTGTCGATGGTGAGCAGCGCACCGTCGAAGAAGGGGGTGCGCACGGCGCCGACGAACAGCACCGCGGTGTCCACCGCGCCGACACGCTCGCTGATCTCCCGGACCAGGTCCAGCGACGCGTTGTCACCGCTGACATAGACGGTGGGCAGGCCGTCCCCGGTCAGCACGAAACCGATGACCTCCCCGGTGACCGGCTCGCAGCCCTTCGGGCCGTGCTCGGCGGGGGTGGCGGTCACGGTCACGCTTCCGCCGTCGGGGCGGGTGAGCTCGACGGCCTGCCAGGGGGCGAGGCCGCGCGCGGTACCGCCGAGACGGCCGGCTCCGCCACCGGTGGTCAGCACGAGCGGGACGTCGGCGAGGAAGGCCCGACCCGAGTTGTCCAGATTGTCCGGGTGCTCGTCGTGGGACAGCAGCACCGCGTCGACCGCGCCGAGGTCGGCGGGGTCGATCGACGCCGGAGCGGTCTTGGTCAGGACGAGGTCACCGAAGGGGTAGTCGCCAGGAGCGTCGAAGGTCGGGTCGGTCAGGATCCGCAGCCCTCCGTACTCGATGAGGGCGGTCGGCCCGCCGAACACGCGGACGGGGAGGTCTTCGGCGGTGGAACGGGCGTCGGTCACGTGCACCTCACGGGGATGGGTGGGCTTTCCGTGGGGCCGACGCTAAGCGGTGGTCCTCACGAAGCAATCGCCCGGTGGGCAGTTCCTCGATCTGCTCGGCGGGCCCAGCCGGCGTTGACGCGCCGCCGGGCCGCAGCGCCTGGCGGAGGCTCCTCGCGGAGGCACCACGCTCATGACGTGCTATTTGCTTGACGTTAGGCGTGAAGATGACACACTATGGCGTGACCCACTTCACCCCTGGAGGGAGCCTCCGTGGCAGACGCACCAAACGCCCCCCTCGCGGGTCGCTCGTCCGTGACCACGGGGAACAGCGCGGGCGTCGTGACCGAGCTGCGAATCCCTGACCGCCTGACCGCGTCGTCGGGCCGCCACTACGTCCCGGGGACCGAGGCGCTCGTCCGACTGCCGCTCTACGTGGCGCAGCGCGATCGGGAGGCGGGACTCCGCACCGGCGTCCTCATCTCGGGCCATCCCGGCTCACCCCTCGGCGGGCGCGGCCTCACCCTCGATCGCGAGGCCGATCCTTCTCGCGGGCACGGGGTCGTGCACGTACCGGCCGGCAACGAGGAGCAGGCCACCACGGCCGGGATCCGAAAAGACGTCGTTGCTGGTCATCCCACACGCCGACGAGACCACGCCACGTGACCACGACGGTCGCGGACCTCGTGGGCGGGGCTCTCTCCTCGCGCGGCGCGCGGCACGCCTTCGGTCTGGTGGGCAGCGGCAACTTCGACCTCTCGAACGCCTTGGTCACCTCCGGCATGACATTCACAGCAGCTCGTCACGAGACGGGAGCCGTGATGATGGCCGACGCCTACGCCAAGGTCTCGGGCCAGGTAGGCGTGGTGACGCTGCACCAAGGGTGCGGTCTCACGAACGCCGTCACAGGCATCGCCGAGGCAGCCAAGAGTCGTACGCCGATGGTCGTGCTGGCAGCAGACACGGCGGCCGCGTCGGTCAACTCGAACTTCCGGATCGACCAAGAGGCACTGGTGCGCTCGGTGGGTGCGGTCTCCGAGCGCGTCCACGGCGCAACCTCTGCCGCCGAGGACATCCGCCGGGCCTGGCACCGTGCGGTGGCCGGGAGAAGCACGGTCGTCCTGCACCTGCCCACCGACGTGCAGGCACTCACGGTCCCCGACCCGACGCCCTTGCCGCTGCCGTGCTCGCCACTCCCGGTCCGTCCCTCCGCGGAGGCGGTCAGTGCCGTGGCGGACCTTCTGGACAGGGCCGAACGTCCACTCCTCCTCGCCGGGCGCGGGGCGCAGGGGCATCGGGACATGCTCGAGCGGCTCGGCGATCTGACCGGAGCAGTGCTCACGACGACGGCGGTGTGCCGCGGGTTGTTCGCCGGCAGCGAGTGGTCCGTCGACGTCTGCGGTGGTCTGGCGTCCCCGACAGCTGCGCGCCTCATCGCCTCGGCGGACGTGGTCGTCGCCTTCGGCGCTGCGCTGACGATGTGGACCACCAAGCATGGCGCGCTGGTGGACGGCGCGGCAGTGGTGCAGATCGACGACGACGTCACGGCGCTCGGCCGCCACCAGTCGGTCGCCCTCCCTGTCCTCGCAGACGTGGGTGAGGCGGCAGCGGCGCTCGTGGCCGAGATCGAGGACCGCGGGACGGGTAACGGCGGTCGCCGCACACCGGAACTGGCACATCAGATCGCCGAGGGTTCGTGGTCGGCGGAGCCGTTCGACGACGTGAGCTCTGCCGACGCCATCGATCCTCGGGCCTTCTCGTTGGTGCTGGATCGGGCACTGCCCCCGGCGCGGACGGTCGTGCTGGACTCCGGGCATTTCCTCGGTTGGCCGTCCCGCTATTTGTCGGTCCCGGACGAACGCGGCTTCGTCTTCAGCCAGTCCTTCCAGTGCGTGGGGCTCGGCCTCTCGTCGGCGATCGGTGCCGCGATAGCGCGTCCGGACCGGCTCGCCGTGGCCGCCCTGGGCGACGGCGGTGCTCTGATGGGGCTCGCGGAGCTGGAGACGGTCGGGCGGCTGGGCCTCCACATCGCCGTCGTGGTCTACAACGACCAGGCGTACGGCGCCGAGGCACACCACTTCGGGCCGGCCGGCAAGGCGCTGGACCTGGTGCGTTTCCCCGACACGGATTTCGCCGCTCTCGGCCGGGCCGTGGGGCTGGAAGCAGTGACCATCCGTCGCGCGCAGGACGTGCAGCAGGTTGTCGCCTGGGTGAACAGCGGGTCGCGCTCCGGAATCGTCATCGACGTCAAGGTGGTGCCCACGCTCGTGGCCGATTGGTTGGAGGACGCCTTTGTCCGTCACTGACTGACGCGCGGGCGCAGGTCGAGTGCTCCAGTGCCGACCGATGGATGACCGACTTCCCCGAATGCAGCGACGGGGGCCGTGAGCCCGCTGTCGAGCAGCAAACCGCCAGGACTGGCACGAGGAGTGCAGGTGCTCAAGAACGAGAATTCCCCCGAGGGGCGACAGCCGACGACCGAGTCGGAGGCACGGATCTTCGTCGAGGATCTGGAGGTCGCCTACGCGACACCCAGCGGTTCCCGTGTGCATGCCGTCGTGGACTTCTCGCTCGACATCCGACGCGGTGAGTTCCTCACCCTGATCGGTCCCTCCGGCTGCGGCAAGACGTCGATCCTGAAAGCGGTCGGCGGGCTGATCACGCCGGACGGCGGAGACGTCCGTATCGGGGACACGATCGTCACAGGCCCCGTCCCGGACCAGGTCGCTTACGTGTTCCAGGACTTCGCACTCTTTCCCTGGCGTACGGCCCTGGGCAATGTCGAAGTGGCTCTCGAGCTGAAGAAGGTCCCCAAGGCTGAGCGACGGGAACGGGCCCGCGAGGCTCTGGCTACGGTCGGGCTCGCCGATGCTGCAGACCGTCATCCGCACGAGCTGTCCGGTGGCATGAAGCAGCGCGTGGCCGTGGCGCGGGCACTGGTGTCCAACTGCGACGTGCTCCTGCTCGACGAGCCGTTCGGCGCTCTCGACGAGCAGACGAGACTCGTGCTCGGAACCGAGCTCCTACGGATCCTGGAATCTCTGGGCAAGACGATCATCTTCGTCACCCACAACCTCCAGGAGGCGGTGTACCTCTCCGACAGGGTGGTGGCCATGTCGGCGCGTCCCGCGCGCATCAAGGAGATCATCGAGGTGGACATCCCTCGGCCCCGCTCACCCGACATCATGGTCAGCGAAGCGTTCACCGAGATCCAGCGCCATCTCTTCAGCCTGCTGTACGAGGAATCGGCGTTGGCGATGAACCAGCCATGACAGCGACCAGGCTCGGGATCTATCTCGGCGTCCCCTTCCTCATCCTGCTCGCCTGGTTCCTCCTCGCCATCAGCGAGGTGGTCAATCCCTTCCTGCTGCCGTCTCCGATCGAGGTGGCTCGCGACCTGGGCACCGTCCTGACCGACAGCGCCACCTACCCCCACCTGTGGACCACGCTGCGCCAGGTTCTCCTGGCGTTCGGGCTCGCCGCAGCGCTCGGCATCGGGATCGGTCTACCGATCGGGTGGTATCGCACCCTCCGGAAGGCCTACGAGCCCGTGCTGGGCATGGTCTACGCGGTCCCGCTCGTCGTCCTGTACCCCGTCATCGCACTCTTCTTCGGCATCGGCGCCACGTCCAAGATCGTCTTCGGCGCGCTGTACGCGTTCTTCCCGATCGTGCTCGCCACCATCTCCGCGGTCTCGCTCGTCGACCAGAACCTGGTGTCCGCGGGCCGCTCCATGGGAGCGCGCGGGGCGACGCTCTTCCGGACCGTCGTGCTGCCGGCCGCACGACCTCGCATCATGGTCGGACTCAGACTCGGGATCATCCTCGCGACGCTCGCCGTCGTCGGCGGTCAGTACATCGCGGGCACGTCCGGACTGGGTTACCTGCTGGCCACCGCGGGTCAGTCGTTCCAGACGGTGCTGATGTTCGCCTACATCGTCCTCACCCTTGCCTTCGCCGTGCTCGTCAACGGGCTGATGGCGGCGCTCGATCACTACACCAACAGGAGCTTGACATGACGAACAGACCAGCCCTCGCTCGATTCGGCACACTGGGCGTGGCCCTCACCCTGGCCACGCTGACCGCGGCATGTGGTGGAGGCGACGACGCCTCCGGCTCGCAGGCCGGCGGCGGTGGGGAGGGTCAGGCCAGCGAGGTGACGGTCGGGCTCGTCGTCGACAGGACCTTCGAGCACGCCGTCGTACCGAAGATCACCGAGGAAGTCGGCTGCTTCGACGAGCAGAACCTGGACGTGGAGATCGTCGCCTTCCAGGGTGGCGCTGACCTGGTCAAGGGCATGCTCTCGGGAGTGGTGGACATCGGTGCAGCCACCGGTTTCGACCCTCCGGCCGCGGCGGCCAAGGGCGTGCCGATGCAGGCCTTCTACGGTGTCGCCGAGCGGTCCCCGTTCGTCGCCATCGCGGCCCCCGACTCCGGTATCGAGTCCATCGAGGACCTGGTCGGGCAGAACGTCGGGATCACGAGGTTCGGCAGCGCCACGGACTACGTCGTCCGTGTCCTCGCGGACGAGGCGGGCAGTCCCGGCGGCATCACCGCCGTGCCCCTCGGCGGCAATCCCGCGGACCATGTGGCCGCCATGCAGCGTGGCGACATCTCCGCGTTCATCTGGTCGACGGAGGTCGGGCTGGGCCTCGAGGCGTCCGGTGACGGGACGATCATCGAGCGCTTCGCCGACGTGGTGGAGGAAGACCAGTACGCCGTACTGATGGCGCAGCCGGACTACCTGGAGGCGGAATCGGAAACCGTCGAGCGATTCGTGCAGGCCTACAGCTGCGGCATCGAGTGGATGCAGGACGAGGCGAACAGGGAGGAAGCCGTCCAGCTCACGGCCGAGTACCTCGACCTGGAGCCGACGGTGGCCGAGGCGACGTACGAGGAGCTCGTCGGCAACCTCAACCCGCAGGGTGACATGAGCACCGCCGGGCTGGAGCAGCTGGCCTCGGTCCTTCCCGATCTGGAACTCGCCGACCGCGTTCCTGAGCCCGAGGAGTTCACCACCGACGAGTTCGTGCCGGTCGGCGAAGGAGGCTAGTCCGTGTCTGCTGTCACCTTCCGCCGGGTCGGCGGGGAGCCACAGGCCCGCCGGGCCGTCCGGCCCGGCGGGGCCGGGATGAGCCCGGTGATGCTCCGGGTCCTCACCCTCGCCGCGGTGGTCCTCGGTTGGGAGGTGCTTGCTCGGCTCTACCTCCAGGACAGCCTCTTCCTCGCGGGGCCCGTCGCGATCGTCCAGGCGATACCGGGGACCCTGAGCGACCCGGCGGTGCGCGAGGCTCTCGCGATCACCGCAGGAGAGTTCCTCCTGGCGTTCGCGATCGCCACGATCGCCGGAGTGCTCTTCGGAGCGCTGCTGGGCGCGACCCGTCGAGCGTTCGCACCATCGCGGAATCTGCTGCAGATGGCGTTCTCCCTGCCTCAGGTCGCCCTCTATCCCCTGTTCGTGCTCTGGCTGGGCTTCGGGTTCTCCTCGAAGGTCGTCTTCGGGATCACCCACGGCATCTTCCCGGTGCTGCTCGGGACCATGGCGGCGACCAAGATGGTCGACCCGAATCTCGTCACCTCGGTGCGGGCCATGGGAGGTGGTCGCAGGACAATCCTGCGCAAGGTGGTCCTGCCCTCGATCCTGCCGGAGGTCGTCTCGAGCCTTCGGGTCGCTGCGGCACTGACGCTGCTGGGGGTGCTCCTCGCCGAGCTGATGGTCTCCGTCGGCGGAGTCGGAGCCATGCTCCACAGCCTGTCGTCGAGTTTTGCGCCTGCACGTCTGTACGCGCTCATCGCAACCGTGTGTGCCGCGGCGATCGCCGTGAACCTGGTCCTAGGGTTCTTCGAGCGCCGCTTATCGAGGTGGCGGCCGTGACGGCGGTGCGGCTGCGGCGTCCGCCGTTATCAGAACCGGTCGACCGAACGTCCGAGAGGAGCTCTTCCTGTGTACATCGACGAGCGATCGAACAAGGATTCTGGAACTGACTTCGGGATCAACGACCGACTGACCGCTCGCGACGGTCGATTCTACTTCTCCGGAATGTCGATGCTGGTCCGTCTCCCCATCGAGCAGGCCCGCCGGGATCGAGCCAGCGGTCTGCGGCCGGGGACGCTCATCAGCGGCTATCCGGGCAGCCCGATGGGCGGCTACGACCTCCAGCTGCAGCGCAGCTCCGCGGTGCTCGAGCAGGAGGACATCCGTCTGCTCCCGGCAGGCAACGAGGAGCAGGCGGTCACCGCCCTCATGGGCACCCAGATGCTCGACGGGTACCCGCACGAGCGCTACGACGGCGTCAACGGGTTCTGGTACGGCAAGGGGCCCGGTGTCGACCGCTCCGGTGATGCGCTGAAGCACGCCAACTTCGCCGGTACGAGCAAGGATGGCGCCGTCGTCGTCTTGTCCGGGGAGGACCACGAAGCCAAGTCGTCGACCATGCCGTTCCAGCAGGAGTACGCCTTCGTCTCGGCCGGCATCCCGATCGTGTACCCGTCGTCGATCGCGGAGTTCCGGACACTGGGCCTGCACGCGGTGGCGATGTCGCGGTACGCCGGCTGCTGGGTGTCCATGAAGCTGACCAGCGCGCTGTGCGACGGCGGCGAGGTGGTCGAGGTCCACAGCGACGACGTGTCCTGTCATGTGCCGGAGGACGGCTTCGACAAGCGGGTGGACTTCTCGTTCTTCCCCGGGAAGAACATCGACCAGGAACGGCATCTGTACATCGACAAGCACGCCGCAGTCCTGCGCTACGCCCGTGCCAACGGGCTGAATCGACAGGACGGCGGGCGGCCGGACGACCGCATCGGCATTATCACGGCCGGGAAGAGCGCGGCTGACGTTCGTCAGGCCCTGCTCGATCTCGGACTCGACCCGGTGCGTCTCGCAGGAACGGGCGTCCGCATGCTGACGGTCGGCCTCGTCTACCCCCTCGACGAGGAGGCCGTGCGGGACTTCTGCTCCGGGCTCGAGGAGGTGGTGGTCGTCGAGGAGAAGCGGGGGTTCCTCGAGGACGCGGTCAAGACCGCCCTGCAGCCGCTGGCCCAGGCGATCCGGGTCGTCGGCAAGTGGGACGAGGACGGTCGACCCCTGTTCCCGGTCGAGGGCGGCATGGATGCCGACGTCATCGCCGGCCCACTGGCAGCACGCCTGACGCCCATCGTGCCGGCCGTAGGGGATGCCCCGCGGCTACGCGAGCTGGCCGCCGTGGCCGGGCGTTCCTACGACCTGCACCAGGGACGTACTCCGAACTACTGCTCCGGATGTCCGCACAGCGCCAGCACCGTCATGGCCGAGGGGCAGATCGCCTGGAGCGCGCCGGGCTGCCACTGCTTCGCCACGGTCATCGAGCAGCCTGAACGACACATCGACACCATGACGCACATGGGCGGTGAAGGGCTGCCGTGGATCGGGCTGGCGCCGTTCACCGAACATCCGCACCTGGTGCAGCAGATCGGCGACGGATCGCTCTACCACTCGTCCTACCTCAACATCCGGTGGGCCGTCGCAACCGGTACTCGCATGACCTTCAAGCTTCTCTACAACGGCGTGCTGGCCAACACCGGCGCGCAGGCTGCGCCCGGCCAGCACGGCCTGGCCGCGCTCACGCGCGGACTGGAGTCCGAGGGCGTCCGTCACATCGTCATCTGCACGAAGGACCCCGGCCAGTACCGCGGTCAGCGGCTGGGGAGGGGCGTGCAGATTCGCGACGCCGAAGAGATGATCGCCGTGGCGCGGGAGCTCGAGGACATCGACGATGTGACGGTCATGATCTACGACGAGTCCTGCGCGAACGAGCGGCGGCGGCAGATCAAGCGCGGGCTCCTGAAGGCTCCCAGCGAACACGTGCTGATCAATGAAGGCGTATGCGAGAACTGCGGTGACTGCGGAGCCAAGAGCAACTGCATGAGCTTGCAGAAGACACCGACGGAGTTCGGGCCAAAGACCCGGATCCACACCTCCTCGTGCAACGACGACTATTCGTGCGTCAAGGGCGAGTGCCCCTCCTTCACGACGGTGACCGTCCGGGAGGGGACGGGGTACCGGAAGCCCGTCGTGGTGCCACTGGCGGCGGATGACCTGGTCGCACCACCCGCCACCGGACCTCTTGCCGAGGCGTTTCACCTCTACATGCCCGGGGTCGGTGGCACCGGGGTTCTCACCACGAATGCGGTGCTCGCCTTCGCCGCCCTGCTCGACGGACACCACGTCATCTCCTTCGACCTCACTGGTGCCGCGCAGAAGTGGGGGCAGGTGCTGTCCAGCCTGGTCGTGCTCCCCGGCGACGCGGCGGTGTGGTCGCCACTCGGCGGAAGGGATGCCGGTCCGGTGGCCGAGGCGAAGGCGTCGGCGCACACGAACAAGGTCGGGAAGGGACGGGCGGACGTGTACCTCGCGCTCGACGAGGTGGGCAGTGTCACGCCGGTCAACCTCGACCGCTGTTCACCTGAACGGACGGCCACGGTAATCAACACCGATCTGTTCCCGACCGGTGAAATGGTCCGCGATGTCTGGCACAGCGTGGACACCGGCGCGATGCGTGAGTCGATTTCGAGGTACGTCCGTCCCGGGGGTGTCCACACCGTCCCGGCGCGGGGCATCGCGGAGACCCTGTTCGGCGACTACATGATGACCAACATCGTCGCGGTCGGGGCCGCCTACCAGGCGGGCCTGCTGCCGCTGAGCGCGGAGGCCATCGAGGCAGCCATCCGGCTGAACGGCGTCGCGGTGGAGCCCAACGTGCAGGCGTTCCGCTACGGACGGCTCTGGGTGCAGGAACCGGAGCGCATCGCCCGGCTGCTGGACCCACCCGCCCTCGGGGTCGAGGAGGAACGGGTGCAGCGGGCCGACGGCCTGTCTCCGCGCGCAAGGGCGAGCTACGCGGAGCTCAACCACCGTGTCGACGCGGCGGCAGTCGACGACGAGGTGCGTCGGCTGCTGGCGGTACGGCTGGCCGAGCTCATCGACTACCAGTCGCCCGACTACGCGCAGGAGTACCTCGACTGCGTTCTCACGGTCGCCAAGCACGAGTCGGTCGCGACACCGGGGAGCTCCGCGGTGACGAGCGCCGTCGTCCGCGGTCTGTTCAAGCTGATGGCCTACAAGGACGAGTACGAGGTCGCGCGGCTGTATCTGAGCGACGAGTGGCGCGAGCATGTCCGCAACACCTTCGAGGCGCCCGTCTCGGTTTCCTACAACCTCCAGCCCCCACTGCTGCGACGGCTCGGCTACGACGGCAAGGTCCGCGTCGGTGATTGGTTCACGACGGCGTTCCGTCTCCTTCGATCGGGACGACGGTTGAGGGGCACCCCGTTCGATCCATTTGGGCGCCAGGCTTCTCGCCGAGAGGAACGCGAGCACATCGCCTGGTACCGCGACGTGCTGTTCCAGGCGCTCCCGCAACTGCGCCCGCTCACGGCGGAAACCGTGGCGGCGATCGCCGACCTGCCCGACCTGATCCGCGGTTACGAGCAGGTCAAATCTTCCAATGCGGCCAAGGCGCAGCAGCGGGCGGTGGAGTTGCTCGCCTCGCTGGAGCGACCGATGTTGCGGGTGACGCCAAAAGCCCCGGCCTGAACCTCGATGCACCATTGATCTCGGTCGGCTGGATCGACTGCTGATCGAATGTTGGTCGCCGGGTGCAGGCCTGGGTGAGCCACCGGTCCTTCCGGCTCCTCCACCGCAATCCAGGGTGTAGTCGCGGTCGGAACCCGCCGGTCTCGAGCAGGGCTGCGATGGTCGAGCCCTTCGTTCGGTGGTCCCGTGGAGCGCTGAGGTACGGAGCCTGACTGGGCGCTGCTGGGCCTGGTCAGGCTCCGTACTCCTCCACCGTCACATCGTGATGAGGAAGCTGCCGCAGTCGGCCGGCAGGTTCGGCCGGCTGGGGTCGCACTTCCACGTGATGGTGGCGTCGAACCGGTGGACGTAGCCGGGGTGGACGAACTGGTGGGCGCTGGATCCGGTGAAGTGGTACTCGGCGGCGCTGTAGCGGTAGGTGTGCCCGCCCACGAGGGCGGTCTCGACGCAGCCGCTCGCGTTGGGCTTCTGCCGCAGCAGCTGCCACCAGACGCTGCCGGTCCAGACCTCCACCCCCACATGGCCGGTGTAGGGGCCGCGGTCGGTCTGCTGGAAACAGGCGACCGCCTGGGCGTCGTAGCCCGCGGCCGAGGCCGTCGTGGCGGTGGCGACCGCGGTGGCCGCGGTGGTACCGAGAGCCACGGTGATGACCGCGGCGGAACGGAGCAGGGAACGAGCGGTGGCGGCCATGACGGGTGGTCCCTTCGGGAGAGTGGCGGGGTGTTTCCCCGATGGGACGAGCATCGGGGGCGCCGACCGTCCTCTCCAGGACCCCTGGGGTGCCAATCGCCCCACCCTGTCCGGTCCGGGCGCGGCCACCGGGGCACTCGCGGGCCGGCCCGGACTCAGCGCGGTCCGGCTGCGTGACAGCGCGGCGAGGGCCGGGCCGGCGTCGGGCCGGTGACATCCGTGGACACTCCGCAACTGGTCCGCGAGCGTTATCCGCGACCAAGCGCGTCCAACGCCCAGGGTGCAGGCGTCGAGTCGCGTATCCAGCCATCACCTGCCAACTGCCAAGCAGCCCCGACATCGACTGGAGAAGGGCGTCCTGCGCGAACGATGGCGCAGTGATGGGGGTGGCTCTACGGCCTTTCGGAGGCGATCTCAGTCGATGTTGGTCGCACGGCGTCGCACCCGTCGGTCGAACCGGTCGCGCCTGCCGCCGAGCGGCCGGCCGAAGTACCTCCCCAGCACGATGCCGGCGGCGAGAGCGAGCCCGATCGCCGCGGCTCCCACCAGCAAGTTCAGCCCCCCCGGGACGTCCGCCTCCACGACGATCGCGAAAAGGCCCCGGTAGATGGCGAGCCCAGGCAGCAGCGGGACGATGCCGCAGATCGCGATCAGCAATAGCGGGATTCGCAGGCGCTCCGTCAACGCCTCCCCGCAGAACCCGACGACCACGGCGGCCGACGCGCTCGCCACCGCTGGGCCGGCACCGAATGCGCCGGCCGCCGACGACGTCGTCCATGCCAGAGCGCCGGCCACCATCGCGACGCCGACGGCGTGCGGACGGGCATGCGACGCCAACGCCCAGAACCCCGCCATCCCGGCCGCCGCGGCCAGCGCCACGGCGAACGGCACGCCGGCCGTGGCCGGGTCGACGACGGCCAGCGGGACCTGCGCCCGCTGCGCCAGGTCCAGCACGCCGGCGATGCCGACGACGATCCCCGTCGTCAGCGTCAGCACCTGGAAGGCCCGCGCGGCGGCGGTGACCGGGAACCCGCTGATGGCGTCCTCGGCGGCGCTCACGAACGAGAGTCCGGCCAGGAGCACCACAATCCCTGCGGCGACGACCAGCGAGGTGCGGACGTCGACCTGCAGGACGACGAGGAGGACGGCCGACCCCGTCGCCACCGCGGCGCCTGCCGCCTGCTGGAAGAACGTCGGCAGCCCGCGCCGGTCGAGCGCCCGGATCATCTCCCCGATGGCGGCCGTGGTGAGCGCCGCGACGAGGGCGACCAGCCAGCCACCACCGAGCAGGAAGGCGACGCATCCGGCCATGCCCCACCAGCCGAACGCGTGGATCCACCGGCGGTAGGGGTGGGGTGCGGACACGACCTCGTCCAACCGGCCATGCGCCTCCTCGAGCCCCAGGTGGTCCGCCCTGATCGCGCCCGCCAGATCGGTGATCCCCTGCAGCCGGGTGTAGTCCGACCCACGCGGGCGCACGATGCGCATGAGCGTCAGCGGCGCGGCGTCGTCCGGGTCGTAGCTGATCGTCAGCGACGTGAAGGTGATGTCGACGTGGCAGTCGGCCAGCCCGTAGCTCCCCGCCACGCGCAGCACCGTGGCGGTCACATCGGCGGCCGACGCGCCGACGGCCATCATCGACTCTCCGATGCGGAGGACCAGGCGGAGGGCCGCGTGCGCGGTGGTCGCATCCACCCGGCCTTGCTGGGGGCGCAGCGCGAAGGGTTCGGTCGGCGGCCCGGAGCCGGAGATGGCCCTGCGCGCCCGGTCCGGGAGGTGGGCGAACCGCTGCTTGCGGTCCGGGGCGGCGGGGTGCACACCGCCAGGTTACGGCGTGGTCACGGAGCTATCCGGCTGCCGACTGCCGGTTCCTATGGCCTTCCTGCACCCCGTCGGACGCGTGGGGCAGCCCAGGGACGTCGGGGACCTCGCCGTCTACCTGGCCAGTGACGCTGGAGCTTGCTGACCGGCGGGATCTTGGTGCTCGACGGGGGCAGGACCGCACGACTGCCGTCGCCGTCCGGACGGTCTGCCGCTGCGCCCGGTCGCCGGGTACCGACCGCACCTCTCCCGGCCGACGACGCCGGGTCAGCGCGACAGCAGCGTGCGGACCTCGTCGGAGAACTGCCGCAGGTGGGTCTCCGCCTCCCGCCGGGCACGGTCGGGGTCACGGGCGATGACGGCGTCCACCACGGCGCCGAGGGTGCACGGGACGTCGGCGGCGCCCGGATCCCGCCGGAAGGCGTAGTTCCAGAGCCGCATCGCGAGGTTGGCGTACTGGTTGCACGTGGTCTCGAGGTAGGCGTTGCCCGCGGCGGCGTACACCGCGCGGTGGATCGCCGCGTCCAGGTCGATGGGGCTGGTGTTCCCTGCCTCCAGCCGGGCCGCCAGGGCGAGCAACCGGTCGCAGTCCGCGGGGATCGCTCGCTGCGCGGCCAGTGCGGCCGCCTGGCCCTCCAGGGGTATCCGCACCTCGGTCAGCCACAGCTCGTCGGATACCCGGATCTCGGTTGCGAAGGTCCCGCGCCGGGGGTAGATGACCACGAGGCCCTCGAGCGTCAGCCGCTTGAGCGCGTCCCGCACCGGCGTGAGGCCCATCCCCATCGCCGCGCTCAGCCGCTTCTCGTCCATCGGCTCCCCCGGCTCGATGGCGAGGGAGATCAACGAGTCCCGGATCGACTCGTACGCCCGGTCCACCAGGCGCACGGGCGCAGGGGTGTCACCGGAGCGGCGGTCGAGGTACGTGAGGCCCTCAGGCACGTGGCCATCCTCGGTCAACGGTGCACGGACGCGGCCGGATCGTCCTCGAACCGCGGCCGCAACAGTAACGGGGACAACTCGTGCCGGTTCGATCTCGGTCCCCTGATGGAGTGGCCCCCTCGCCGCGGGCCCGCGGTGTCGCCGGACGGCCGGGAGCTCATCGGGCGGCCGCCAGGGACGCCTCGACCCTTCTGCGAGCTCCCAGGAGCGAGGCCCTGGTGATCCCCGCGGCAGCCGCACCGTCACCCGCTGCGGCGGCGGCCACGAGGGCCGACTGGTGCGACCAGAGGGAGTCGTCGTCGTTCCGTCGCGCTTCGGCGGCGCCCAGCAGCTTGTACGGCCGGCAGCGCCGCCACAGCCCCTCGATCAACTCGAGCAGCACCTGGTTCCCGGTGCGGGAGTAGAGGGTCCGCAGCAGCTCCTCGTCCTCGTCGAGAGCGTCGCCGAGTCGCCCGTCGGCGGCCGCGTCGCGCATGCGACCGTGGGTCTGCCACATCAGCTCGACGGTTCCCGGGTCCACGTGCCGGCAGCCCTGCTCGGCCGCCGGGACCTCAAGGTGCAGCCGGACGTCGTAGACGTGCAGCAGCTCGTCGTGGGTCAGCCCCCGCACGACCGCCCCCCGGTGGGGCACGCGAACGGCCATGCCGGCTTCCTCCAGCCGTCGGATCGCCTCGCGGACGGGCATGACGCTGGTACCCGCGCGAGCAGCCAGGTCCCGCACCCGCAACCGCGCCCCCGCGGGTAGCTCCCCGTTCGCGATGGCGGTGCGGAGGCTGGCGAAGACCTGGTCAGCGAGCAGCGACGGAGGCTGGACCGCGAGGTCGGGCTCGGCCATCAGGCGAGGGTAGAGCTGCTGGTGGAGGGCGCCGCCCGGCGACCCGGACGGTCGATGGCGAACCGCGGTGGGGGCTGCCGACGCCCACGGGCCAGCTCACCGATGAGGTGGCCGAGCAGGGGGGCGAACTTCGCGCCGTGGCCGGAGCAGGGCGAGGCGACGACCACCGGCCCGCGCCGGTCCAGGACGAAGTCCTCGTCCGCCGTGGTCGTGTAGAGGCAGGTCGCGGCGGCGACCGGGACGTCCTCCAGACCGGGCATCCACTCCCGCACGTAGCCGCGGATCCGATCGCCGGCCGCCGGATCGAGCGCACCCGTCGAGCCGGGGTCCACGATCGGGCCGGCGTCGTGCTGGGCGACCTTGACGGCCGGCCGGATGCCACCGTCGCTGCCCGAGGGCAGGGCGAAGACCTGCATCGCGTCCTTGTGCACGACCACGGGCCAGGTGGTGTCGGGCTCCACCCGTGGGAAGTGGAAGACCTGCTGCCTGGTGACCCGGACCGGTGGGAGGTCGATTCCCAGGCCGGAGCCGGCCAGGAAGCTCGGCATCCACGGTCCGTTGGCGAGCACGACGCTGCGCGCGCGCACCGACTCAGCGCCGGCGTGGACGACGACGTCCGAGTCCCCGCGGACGTCGATGCGCTCGACCGGGGTCTCCGCGGCCAGGTGTGCGCCGTGCCCGCCGGCCTGGGCGAGGAAGGTCGCGACCGCCAGATCGGCATCCACGGTGCCGGCGTCCGGGTGGAACAGGACCGGGCCGCGGAACCGCATGCCCGGCCACCGACCCTCGGCCTCCTGCGCGTCGAGCAGCTCGTGGTCGACCTTCTCGGGCTGCTGGGCGAGGAACTCGGCGATGCCTTCCGGATCGCGGTGCCGGCCGTGGTCGACGCCCCCGGTCCACCGGAGGAGGGAGGTCCCGCTCTCGCTCTCCAGCTGCGCCCACCTCTGCTGGGCCTGCCCGGTCATCCGCAGGTACACCGGGTCGCGGTAGATGCGCCGGAAGATCCGGGAACTGCCGTGCGAGCTGCCCAGCGTGTGCCCGAAGGGGTGCGCCTCGAGGAGGACGACCGACACGCCGTCCCGGGACAGTGCCCAGGCCGTCGATGCACCGGTCAGACCGGCACCGACGACGACGACGTCGGCGTCCTTCGCCGACACCGGTCAGCCCCCGACGAGCGAGCGCAGGAACAGGAGGAGGTTCGCCGGCCGCTCGGCCATCCGGCGCATCAGGTACGGGTACCACTGCGAGCCGTACGGCAGGTACACGCGCAGGCGGTAGCCCTGCTCGGCCAGCTCCAGCTGGCGCTTGCGACGCACGCCGTAGAGCATCTGGAACTCGAAGTCCCGCCGGTCGATCCCCAGCCGTTCGGCTTCCGACGTGACGTGTTCGATGCACGCGTCGTCGTGGGTGCCGAACGCCGGGTCCGGCAGGTTCTCCAGCGCCCACGTCGAGAACCACCTGTAGCGCGCGGTGACCTCCTCCTTGTCGAGGGCCGCCTTCTTGATCGGCTCCAGGAAGGCGCCCTTGACCAGCCGGATGCGCGGTTTGACCCCGGTGAACGACTCCAGGTCGGTCTGGGCCCGGCGCATCGCCGCCTGGATGGCGACGCGCGTCCTCTCGTGCTCGGGGAGGCAGGCCCGGAATGCCTCCAGGGTCGCCGGGCCGACCGCGCTGTACTCCATGTCGACCTCCACGGGCACGCCGTGCTCGGCAGCCGCGCCGAGCAGCCGGTCGAGGTTCTTCCGGCACGCCTGCTCGTCGACGCCGATCCCGAGCTGGGAGAGCTTGACCGACACGGTGGAGCCCGGCGCCCGCTCGGCGAGGGCCGGCAGGGCCTGGACGTACTCCCCGGTCGCCCGCTCGGCGTCGGCCAGGTCCGTGACGGACTCCCCCAGCAGGTCGAGGCTCACCTGGAGGCCCTGCCGCCGCAGCTCGTCGGTGACCGCCAGGGCGTCGTCGAGGGTGGTCCCGGCGACGTAGCGGTGCACCAGGCCACGGGTGAGCCGGGAGCGGCTGACCGTCGCCTCGAGCTTCTTGCTCTCGGACGCGACGAGGAGGAGTCGGCTGAGCATCGGGATCTCCCGGGGGTGGGGCGGCGAGGACGACCGGGCCTACCGTCGGAGCGGAGCTGCGGCCGCGGCAGGGCGGGAGCTCGAGCAGGACCTGGATGGCGGGGACCTTAGGATGTGATCACACATCACACAAGCCTTCCGACGCCGTCGGCCGCCGTGCCGGAAGGTGCCGCAGCGCGGGGTTCCCGAGCGAGAAATTTCTATGTAGCTTCAGCCCACCCCAGTCTCTCGCCGAGCAGCCGCCCATCCCCTTGCCCCCGGTCGGCCGGCGTTCCACCCCTCGAAGGCGGATCCACCGATGACCTCTCCGCGCGTCAGC
Source organism: Modestobacter lapidis (assembly GCF_054780755.1). Classification (NCBI taxonomy): domain Bacteria; kingdom Bacillati; phylum Actinomycetota; class Actinomycetes; order Geodermatophilales; family Geodermatophilaceae; genus Modestobacter; species Modestobacter lapidis. Next base: position 539,948 of record NZ_BAAGVS010000001.1, read on the forward strand.
GTGACCGGCAACCTCCGCGTACCGGACCCGTTCAACGAGCCGGCACGTGATTTCGCACCCGGTTCCCCGGAGGCGGCAGAACTCCTCAAGGAGATCGACCGGATCCGCGGGCAGGTCCGGGAGCTGCCGCACGTGATCGCGGGTGAGCGGCTCCCGCTCGGCGGGCCGTCGGACGTGGTCACCCCACACGACCACGGGCACCTGCTGGGGCACTTCTCCCCCGCCGGGCCGCACGAGGTCACCGCGGCCATCGAGGCGGCGTTGCGCGCACGTCCGGCCTGGTCCCGCACCCCGTGGTGGGACCGGACGGCGATCTTTCTCCGGGCCGCGGACCTGGTCACCGGCAAGTACCGGGCCGAGCTCCTGGCCACCACGATGCTGGGCCAGTCGAAGACCTTCCACCAGGCCGACATCGACATCAACGAGCTGGCGGATTTCTTCCGGTACAACGCCTCGTTCGCGGCCCAGATCTACGACACCCAACCGCGCTCCGCGGCCGGCGCCTGGAACCAGATGGACCACCGCCCCCTGGAGGGGTTCGTCCTCGCCATCACCCCGTTCAATTTCACGGCCATCGCGGGCAACCTGCCGTCCACCCCGGCCCTGATGGGCAACGTCGTGGTCTGGAAGCCGTCGGAGAAGTCGGCGCTGAGCAGCGACGTCGTCATGCGCGTGTTCGAGGAGGCCGGCCTGCCCCCGGGGGTCATCAACCTCGTGCACGGCTCGGGCGGCGAGGTCGCCGCGGTGGCGCAGCAGAGCGAGCACCTCGCCGGCATCACCTTCACCGGCTCCACCGCGGTGTTCCGCCAGCTGTGGAAGAGCACCGCGGCGAACATCGACCGCTACCGCAGCTACCCACGCCTGGTCGGGGAGACGGGAGGCAAGAACGCGGTCGTCGCGCACCCCTCTGCCGACCCGGAGGCGCTGGTGACCGCGCTCGTCCGCGGCGCGTTCGAGTACCAGGGCCAGAAGTGCTCCGCGGCCTCGCGCACCTACATCCCGCGAAGCCTGTGGAAGTCCGTCGAGGAGCCGCTGGTCGCCACCACGGCGAACCTCCGGGTCGGGGACGTGACCCAGCACGAGACGTTCGTGGGTGCCGTCATCGACGGGGCCTCCGCGCGGCGCCTCGAGCGGGCGATCGAGCGGGGCAGGTCCCTCGACAGCCACGAGCTGCTGGCCGGCGGCAGCACTCGCACCGAGGAGGGCTGGTTCGTCGACCCGACGATCTTCCGCACCACCGACCCCGACGCCATCACGATGTCGGAGGAGTACTTCGGTCCGCTCCTCAGCGTCTACGTGTACGAGGACGACGAGTGGGAGCGCACGCTCCAGCTCGTCGACCGGACCAGCGACTACGCGTTGTGCTGCTCGATCTTCGCCGGCGACCGACGCGCCATTGCGCAGGGCCTCGACGTCCTCCGCGACGCGGGCGGCATGACGTACGTCAACGACAAGCCGACCGGCGCATCCATCGGGCAGCAGTCGTTCGGCGGCAGCCGGGGCTCGGGAACCAACGACAAGACCGGGTCCCCCCTCGCCCTGCAGCGCTGGATCACCGGGCGCTTCATCAAGGAGACGTTCAGTCCGGCCGTCGACTGGACCTATCCCTACATGGGCCGGCGCGGCTGATCCCGGGCCCGGGACGCGCCCGTCGAGCACCTGACCTGCACCTGAACGGTTGACGGGCCGGAACGCATGCGCCACGCCCGCACCCGCCCTCTATATCGTGGACGCGTGACGTCGATGGAAGAGCGGGGCAAGCTCAACCAGTCGGTGCGGAAGGCGATCACGCTCCTGCGCGCCACCGCCGAGGACGGCGACGCGACCGTCTCGTCGCTGGCGCGGGCCGCGGGGCTCCCGCGGGCGACCGCGCTCCGGATGATCCAGACGCTGGAGCAGGAGGGCTTCCTGCTCAGGGTCGTCGGCGACGACCGCGTGCTGCTCGGGCCGGAGCTGCTGCGCCTCGCCAGGTCCACCGACGAGGCCCTGCTCCTGCGGGAGGTGTCCCGCCCCGTCATCGTCGACCTGGTCGCCGCCGTCCGGGAGACGGTGACGCTCAGCGTCCTCGCGCCCGACGGCGGTCTCGACGTCGTGGACCAGGTGGACGGACCACAGCACCTGCGCCCCCAGTCCTGGATGGGGCAGCGCTTCCCGCTGCACGCCAGTGCGAGCGGCAAGGTGCTCCTGGCCACCTGGGACGAGGCACGCCTCGAGCAGTTCCTCCGCGACCCGCTCCCGCCGTTCACCTCCGCCACGATCACGACCGGGGAGCAACTGCGGTCGGAGCTGGCGCGGGTCCGCGAGCAGCAGCACGCGCTGAACGTCGACGAGGAGGAGGAGGGCCTGTTCAGCGTCGCCCGGCCCATCCACGGCCGGGGCGACGAACTCCTCGGCGTGCTCACCCTGAGCGGCCCCACCCAACGGCTCGATGGGCCCGGGCGGCGATACGCGGTCGACCAGCTGGCACGTGCGGCCGGCCGCATCGCGACGGCGCTAGGCCGTGGACGGGCGACCGCGACGCCCCTGGATGTCGTCGCCCGCGCGGGTCACTGACCCGCAGCAGCCCCTCCCCGCCCTGGTCGGGCGGCTACGGCGGCGGCGCGCCGCACGAGGTGGTCCGGTCAGCCGTGCCAGGACCCATGGTCCCGTCGTCGATGTGTCTTGCGACACAGGGATCGGCGTTTTACCGTTGACTCTGTGGGCACCCCCGCCCACGTAGTGGGCAAGCAGGAATCGGGTGGCGAGGTCCGCCGATGCCCCGCACGACTGGGTCCACCGGCCGCACACCACATACCGACCGCACGCAACGGTCGCCGCCGATCCTGGCCCGTCGACATCGGCAGGGCCGGCCCGGCGGACATGGACGAGAACGTCGGAAGGCGCAAACGATGACGGCCCTCATCAGCTTCAACGGAGTGCTCGACCCGCCGTGGCGTGCCGCACCCGATCCAGGCGAGCAGCCGAAGCCGGGCACTCCGTCCGGCCTCCCGGTGTGGGGCGAGGACGCCACCGCGGTGCTCGTCTGCCGACAGGTCCAGGATGTCACCGACGACGTCAGGACCTTCCTGTTCCAGGCCGACGAGCCGGCCCTGTTCCAGCACGACGCCGGCCAGTTCGTGACGTTGAACCTGGAGATCGACGGCCGCGCGGTGAGCCGGTGCTACACGATCTCCTCCCCACCGACGCGTCCGCACCTGCTCGGGATCACGGTCAAGCGCCAGCCCGATGGACTGGTGTCCAACTGGCTGCACGACACGATGGCGCCCGGCACGCGCATCTCGGCCGACGGCCCGTTCGGAGTGTTCACGGCGGCCCGCCACCCGTCGGCGAAGTACCTCTTCCTGTCCGCCGGGAGCGGGATCACCCCGCTGATGTCGATGACCCGGACGATGTACGACCTGGGCTCGGACGCCGACATCGTCTTCCTGCACAGTGCGCGGACCCCCTCGGACATCATCTTCCGCCGCGAGCTCGAGATGATGGCCAGCACCGTGCCCACGCTGCACGTCGCCCACGTGTGCGAGCGCGACGCGCCCCGGGATCCGTGGGGAGGACTCCGCGGACTGCTCACCGCCGACATGCTGCCGCTGGTGGCACCCGATCTCACCGAGCGGGTCGTGTTCTGCTGCGGGCCGGCTCCGTACATGGCCGCGGTGCGGCAGATGCTGCTGGACCGCGGCTTCGACATGCAGAACTACCACGAGGAGTCCTTCTCCTTCGGGGACCTCACCGTCCAGGAGTTCCCCTCTCCGCCGGGAACGCAGGCGGCCACGGATGACGAGGTGGGCGACGACGGAACCGGCGGGGACGGCGCAAGGACCGTCGCCCGGACCTTCACGGTGGAGTTCGCCCGCAGCGGCCAGACCTTCACCTGCGGCGATGACGAGAACGTGCTGGACGCCGCCTACGCGGCGGGACTGACCCCGCCGTCGTCGTGCGGCCAGGGCATGTGCGGCACCTGCAAGACGACCGTGCTCTCCGGCACCGTGGACATGCAGCACAACGGCGGCATCCGGCCGCGCGAGATCGCCCAGAGCAAGGTTCTGATCTGCTGCTCGAAACCGTTGAGCGACCTCACGATCGACTCCTGAGCCGCCGCTCCCGCGGACCGGCCAGGGGCCGGTGCGTGCCGACCGCACCGCAGCGGACGCCGTTGACGTCCCCATACATTGTTTCGATGTATCAATGAGATTTCAGTAGCCAGCCCCGGAAGGAGTCCGCCGTGCGGGACGCCGTCGTCGTCGGGGGCGGCCTCGCGGGCCTGGCCGCGGGATGGCGGTTGCGCCACTGGGACACGGTGCTCCTGGAGTCCGGCAGCCGCGTCGGTGGACGCATCCGGTCCGAGCGCCGCGGCCGGTACTGGCTGAACTGGGGCGGACACGTCTTCGCCGGCCCGGGAACGTCCACCGACGCCCTCCTCACCGAGGTGGGCATCACGGCCGCACAGGTACCCGGCTCGCTCAAGGGCCTGGCGATGAACGGCAAGCTGCTGCTCGAGGGACGCATCGAGAGCTATCCCTTCCGGATCCCGATGCCGCTCGCCTCCCGTGTCGCGCTGGTCCGGACGGGCCTCAAGGTCGGCGGGCAGGTCCTGCGGTACGCGAGGATCGTGCGGCAGCGCCCCGGGGAGGACCCGGCCGTCCGGCAGCAGCGGGTCTACGACTTCCAGAACGGCCGGAGCTTCCGGGACTTCGTGGGCGACCTGCCCGAGGACGCCGACGCGCTGTTCCGCCCGACGGTCACCCGGTCCGCCGCCGATCCGCACGAGATCTCGGCCGGCGCCGGGATCGGCTACTTCAGCCTGGTGTGGAACATCGGTCAGGGCCTGAACCGCGGCATCGTGGGTGGCCCGTCCACCCTCACGCAGGGCGTCGCCGCCGCACTGGGCGACCGCGTGCACCTCGGCGCCGACGTCGTCGAGATCGCCCACACCAAGCGATCGGTCGTGGTCAGGTACCGGCAGGACGGAGCGGACCGGGAGGTCGAGGCGCGGTACGTCGTCCTCGCCGCCCCGGCGACGGTGAGCCACCGCGTCGCCGTGGACCTCCCGCCGGACATCCGCGAGGCCCTCGGGAAGATCGTCTACGGGCCGTACGTCAGCGCCGCGTTCCTCACCGAGGAGACGACCCCCCAGCCCTGGGACACCGCGTACGGCATAGCCACGCCGAAGCGATCGTTCAACGTCGTGCTGAACCAGGCCAGCCTGGTCCGCGGCAGCGAGACGACGCGGCAGCCCGGCAGCAGCATCATGACCTTCTCCCCCGCCGGCCTGGCGCGCACGCTGCTGGAGAAGAGCGACGAGGAGATCCTGCGCATCTACACCGGCGACCTGGAGCAGGTCCTGGGCAGCGGCTTCGGCGACTCGGTCGTCGAGTCGCAGGTGCAGCGCTGGGAGACCGGTGCGCCCTACTGCTTCCCGGGTCGCGGTGCGCTCCAGCCGACCCTGATGCGACGGGGCAGCCGCGTCCTGCTGGCCGGTGACTACCTCGGGACGCTCTATACCGAGACGGCCATCCAGACCGGTTTCTCGGCGGCGCAGGAGGTCGCGAGCCTGCTCGCCACGGAACGCCAGCAGCGCAGGGTGACCGGCCTCCCACTGGTCGCCGGCTGACATGCACGAGGAGAACAGATGACGGTGCGACTCGGCGGGATCCTGACCGCGCTCGCCACTCCCTTCGCCCCGGACGGCCGGGTCGACGACGCCCGGCTGCGGGCCCTGGTGGACCGGTCGATCGAGGGAGGGGTGCACGGCGTCGTGGCGTGCGGCTCCACCGGCGAGTTCAGCACGCTGGACGGCGACGAGCGCCGCCTGGTCGTCGAGACGGTCGTCGATCACGTCGCCCACCGGGTCCCGGTGGTCGCGCAGACCGGCGCCACGAGCACGGCCGAGGCCATCGCGCTCTCCCGGCACGCGCAGTCGGTCGGCGCCGACGTGATCATGCCGGTGGCCCCGTACTACGAGCCGCTGTCGGTCGGCGAGACGCTGACGTACCTGCGGGCCGTCGCCGGCGCCGTCGACATCCCGGTGATGCTCTACAACCTGCCGGTGGCGACCGGGGTGGACCTCGATCCGGACACCGTGGGCGCGCTGGCCCGCGAGGTCGAGAACATCCGCTACATCAAGAACACGACGGTCGACATGGCGCAGTCGGCCCAGCTGATCCACAACCACGGTGACGTCATCTCCACGTTCGTCGGCTGGGACAGCCTGGTGCTGTCGTCGCTCAGCGAGGGTGCCGCGGGCGTGATGGCCGGGACGGCGAACGTCGTGCCGGCCGAGCTCGTGGCCGTCCATGACGCCGTCCACGCCGGCGACCTCGCGGGTGCTCGCCAGGCCTGGGCGCGGGTCTACCCCCTCATCGACGCGATCATGACCCAGCCCTTCATCCCGGCCGTCAAGGCAGCGCTGACGGCGGTCGGCTTCCCCGTCGGCCCCCCGCGCGCTCCGGTCGCCCCGCTCGAGCCCGCCGCGGCCGCCCGCATCGAGGAGCTGGCCGCGGCCGTGAGCCCCGTTCCCACGTCCTGACCGAACACCCGACCACAGCTCGAGTGCGTCCCACACCAGCCCGCACGGAGGGATGCAGACGTCCCTGTCGACCGCGACCGAGAAGCCGGCGGTACGCCGGGCCCAGGCCCCGGGGCCCCTGCTCGAGGAGGGCGAGCTGCCACCGGGCCAGCACTTCATCGACGGAGCCTTTCACCCGCACCTGTCCGGAAGCCTGATGGACGTGATCGACCCGAGCTGCGCCCGCCGGATCCTTCAGGCCGCGGAGGGCACGGTCGAGGACACCGACCTGGCGGTGGCGGCCGCGGTCGCCGCGGCACCCGCGTGGGGCGACCTGAGGCCCAAGGTGCGGTCGGAGCTGCTGCACCGGGTGGCCGACATCCCGCCGGCCGGTGTCGTCAACGTCGTGACCGGTTACGGCCCCGTCGAGAGGGAGGCCTAATCGGCGCCGGGTGTCGCGGTGCTGTCCCGGGAGGCAGCTCCGTGGCTCGTAGCGCGGCCGTCCGGAGCAGGAGCTGTGGCTCCCCGTGGTTCGGCAGCGGCGGAGGCGCCCGCTCCTTCCACCGGCGTCTCCTCGGCGGCGGGACCGGGCTCGGCGCTGGACTCCGGGGCGGCGACGTGGCGGAGAACGGGGCTCCCGTCCGGAGCAGGGGCGACGACGTGCCCCCGTTCCGGCAGCACCTCGTCGGACACCGCCTTGAACAGCGACACCCCCATCCCGATGAGGAGGATGGTGAACGGCACCCCGGTGATGATGGCGACCTGCTGCACGGCCTCCAGTCCGCCTGCCAGCAGCAGCACGAAGGCGAAGAAGGCCACGAAGACGCCCCACATGACCTTGACGCGCCAGGGCGGGTTCTGGTCCCCGTCGGTCGACAGCATCGCGAGGACGAAAGCCGCCGAGTCGGCCGAGGTGATGAAGAAGGTCGCGATGAGGATCATCGCTATCACCGAGACCACTGTCCCGAGCGGGAACTCGCCCAGGGTCACGAACAACGCCGTGTTGATGTCTTCCGCCACGGCACCACCGATGTCAGCGGCCCCGGAGAGGTCCAGGTCGAGTGCGGCACCCCCCATGACCGAGAACCACAGGAAGCTGAACACGCAGGGCACCAACAGCACGCCGGCGACGAATTCGCGAATCGTGCGTCCCTTCGAGATGCGGGCGATGAACGTGCCGACCCACATCACCCACATCATCCACCAGGCCCAGTAGAAGATGGTCCAGCTCTGCAGCCAGTCCTCCCCTTCCTCGCTGGTGAAAGCGCCCGAGTTGAAGCTCATCGTGAGGAAGTTCTGCAGATAGTTGCCGATCGACTCGGTGAAGATGTTGAGCAGGAACAGCCCCGGCCCGAGCACCAGGACGAAGAGCATGATCGCCACGAAGAGCGCGATGTTGGTGTTGCTCAGGTACCGGATGCCGCGATTGAGCCCCGACACCGCCGACACCAGGAAGAGGATCATCACCACGACGATGATCACGACCTGCACGGGGATGTTCTCCGGGACGTCGAAGACGAAGTTCAGGCCGCTGTTGATCTGCGTGGCGCCGATGCCGAAGGACGTCGCGACACCGAGCGCGGTGACGAAGATGGCCAGCACGTCGATCGCCTTGCCGATGGGTCCGTTGACCCGCTCCCCGAGCAGGCGGTAGAAGACCGAACTGATCAGTCCACGAGCGCCCTTGCGGAATTGGAAGTAGGCGAGGGAGAGAGCCACCAGCCCGTAGATCGCCCAGGCGTGCAGGCCCCAGTGGAAAAACGTGTACTGCATGGCCAGCCGTGCGGCTTCCGGCGTCGCCCCCTCGGACGCGCCGAACGGGGGCGGTGCCGCGTAGTGCGTCAACGGTTCGGCGACGCCGTAGAAGACGAGCCCGATCCCCATGCCGGCGCTGAAGAGCATGGCGAGCCATGCGCCCGTGCTGAACTCCGGCCGGTCCGTGTCCTTGCCGAGCCGAATCCTGCCGAAACGACTGAGCGCCAGGAAGACCAGGAAGACGATGAAGGAGGTGGTGGCAAGGAGGTAGACCCAACCGAAGGCGCCCGTGACGGCGGACATGGCTGTGGCGTTGAACGACTCCATGCTCTCCGAGAAGAACACGCCCCATATGACGAACAGGACAGCGATGGCTATCGAGACGTAGAAGACGGGTCCGAGCTTCGATCGTTCCTTGTCATGCGTCTGAGTCATGCTGTTTCCTTTTCGCCGACGGGAAGCCGCGCATGGAGTCCTGCAAGGCGGAGCGGTACAGCCACTACGTCGTGCGCGGTTCGCATCTCGCGGACCGGCTCGGTGCAGATCGAGGCCCGACCGGCCGTCGGGTCCTAGCGGGACAGGTGCGCGTCGACACGGGCGACGTACCAGTTGACGAAGGCGTCGACGTCGCCCTCGACCTGGGAGTACGGCCCAGGTTGGTAGCCGGGGTCCTCGACGCCCCGCTGGGTCCGGGTGACGAATGCACTGTCCTGCGCGTTGGTGGCGCTCCACACCGCGGTCAGGGTCGGCACGTCGTAGTCCACTCCCTCGACCGCATCGGCGTGGACCAGCCAGGTCGTCCGCAGGAAGCTCTTGTCGGGCGCGAGGGGCAGCACGGAGAACATCACCGCGTGGTCGGAGAGCATGTGGAACCACGAGTTGGGCTGCAGGTGCAGGTGCAGGTCGCCGAAGCGGTCGTCGGCGATGGAGCCCAGCCGCTTGCGGCACACGGACTCGCCGCCCGCGGTGTACGACTTCCCGGCCCCGTCGAGCGGGGCGTGGGTGACCATGAAACCGGTGGGCCGGTTGTCGAGCTCCCGCATCCCCTCCACCGGCAGGCCCTGCCGGAGGCATGAGGCCTGGAGGTCCGCGCTGGCCTTCTCGTAGCGCTCCCAGACCCTGTGCAGCCGGGGCGGGACGTCCTCGGCTGTGTAGCCGTGCAGCGGGAAGTAGGCGCTGATCAGCTCCGGGTGCCCGTCGCAGTGGTAGCACTCGCGGTTGTTCTCCATCACGAGCTTCCAGTTGCCGGCCTCGACGATGTCGACCTGGTGGGCGACCTTGGTCCGCGCCAGCTCGTAGGGCGCCAGGTATGTCCCGATGCGCGCCGCCACGTCCTCGAAGTCGGCCGGCGGCTCGTCGGCGAGGCAGATGAACACGCAGCCGGCGACTTCGCGGACGTGGACCGGCTTCAGCCCGAACCGGCTGCGGTCGAAGGTGGCCGGCTGGTTGTCCGCGTGGAGCAGTCGTCCGTCGACGTTGTACGTCCAGTGGTGGTAAGGGCACACGAGGTTGCCGACGCTGCCCCGGTCCTCGTCGAGGATCCGCGACCCGCGGTGTCGGCAGACGTTGTGGAAGGCACGGATCTCCTCGTCGTCGTCCCGGACGACGACCACCGAGTACGGGCCGACGTCGACGGTGACGAAGTCACCGGGTTCGGACACCTCCGCGCCGGCGGCCACGAACAACCAGTGCTCGCTGAAGATCGCCGTCACGTCCAGGTCGAAGATCTCCCGGCTCGTGTAGAAGGGCGCTTCCAGGCTGTACCCGGGAGTGCGACGGCCGATCAGGGTCAGCGGGTCGTCGGTGCGGGAGGACCGCTCGAGCTGGATGGTCATGGTGATTTCCCCCAAGGGCTGCGCCCAGGTGCGCCCCGGTGCTCGAGGCGAGTTGTGGGAGCGGACGTCGCCGGGTGGCTACGCCCCTGGCGGCGCCCACCTGATGGTCAGCGATGCCCACCTAGCAGTGAGGCGTCCACTAGGCGTGATGAATATCACGGTGCCATATGGCGGTCAAGACGAGGCAGGGCGCCGGGCAGACGCCCGTCACGCGCGGTCCACGGCCGCGCCTGCGAGGGCAGACCGCGGGGCCCCCCTCCGCCACGGAGAGCAGCTCCCCGGACCTCGGCCGGCTCCCGCCGAACGCCCTCGTGCATGCCTCCACCCCCACCCGGTGGGCATGTCACCCGGCGTCGGAAACGCGACGCCGCGATCAGGCGCGCGCCCCGGGCGCGCCGACGTGGCTCCGGCCGCCGCTACTGCGTCGGCAGGGCCCGGATCGCCGCCGGCGCGCAGCTGGGTCTCACCTATTACTCCTGCGGTCCAGCTGCCCCCGCTGTCAGCGACAGGCAGCCGACGGCTGAGCAGGAGGCGCGCCTCAACGCCGTCTCGCGGCTGCGCCGGAGCGACATCGTGCAGAGCACGACGCAGAAGACGGCTGATCAGGGCGCTGCGAGGGCGGCCGTTGCTATATCACGGCCGCGTTGCTCTATCCATTGCCGTACTCACGCGAAAGACGGGCCGACCTTCCCGGTCGACCCGGCTCTGACCTGGAGTTTCTCTGTCGGGCTAACAGTGTCCTGGCTGACAGGATTTGAACCTCGAATCCGTGGGCGCACGGACGGGGTTGCTGTCACGGTTGCAGTACGAGATCGCCGACTCTTGCAACGCAGGCGGTGCGGCTGGGCGTGAGTCCTCCTCCGCAACCTCTGGACGACTCACACCCATCTAGTCATACTTCTGACCATGACGACCTTCTCGCTGGCGGACGCCAAGGCGCACCTGTCCCGACTGGTCGCCCAGGTCAGCGGGCAACACGAGCGCGTCTACGTAACCGTGCACGGCAAGCCGTCTGCTGTTCTCCTGGCGACCGCGGATCTCGAGTCCCTCGAAGAAACCATCGAAATCCTTGCTGACGCCGACGCCATGCGCCGACTGCACGCCTCCGACGCTGAACTCGCCCGCGGTCATGCCGAGACGCTAGGGGACCTCGACGCCGCAATGCAGCGCCGGCGCGCCACCACGTGACCGAGGACCAGGACCGCTATGTCCTGGCCATCACCCCCACCGCGCGCCGCCAACTCACCGAGCACCTGCCCGAAGCGGTCGCGACCGCTGCCTACGAGTTCATCGTCGGCCCGCTCCTCGACAGGCCCTACCGGGTCGGAAAGCAGCTCCGCCCTCCCCTGGACGACCGACACAGCGCACGCCGTGGCACCTACCGCGTCATCTACCGCATCGACGACGCAAGCCGAACGGTGACCGTGGTCGACGTGGCGCACCGCCGAGACGCCTACCGGACGTGACATGGCGGCACCCACCCGACGAGTCAACGCAAGTCTGGGCAGTCCCGAGCACCCCACCGTGACACCTCTCCCGCCGGCACGCCCCACCGGCTGAGCACGCCGGGAACCTGGCCTGTGGGGTGCTGCTGTTTCAGCAGTCCCGACACCTGCCAGCCCACGCCGCCCCCGATGGCAGCGGCCGCCCTCCCAGTCGGGCCGCGTGTTGCTATTCACTGAGTACCTACTCGTGGTGTAGACACTGGGCATGTCGTTGACCGAGCTACACCTGGCCCTGCTCGCGGGCGCTCCGCGGCACGGGTACGACATCAAGCAGGAGCACGATTCTTGGTTCCCCGACACTCGTCCGCTCCCCTATGGACAGGTGTACGCGACGTTGGCTCGGTTGCAGCGCGACGGATTGGCCGAGGTCGTGGAGACGCGCGTGGACGGTGGCCCCGAGCGGACGGTGTACGCGCTGACCGCCAAGGGGTCCGCGCGGCTGCGCGCCTGGCTGGCCGAGCCTGCCGCGCCGACCGGGGTCGGTGCCGAGGAGATCGTCCGCAAGACCGTGTCCGCGCTGCACACCGGCATCGACGTCTCCGGGTTCGTTGCCCGCCAACGGGCTGCTCACCTGCGCCGCATCCGTGATCTGCAGGGCACCCCGCCCGGTGCCGGTCCTGCCGAGCGACTGGTCCGTGAGCACCTCATCGCCCACCTCGACGCCGATCTGCGCTGGCTCGAGCTGGCCACCGAGCTACTACCGGCCCCTGATGACCAGCCGACCGTTCGTTCCGATGAGAGGAAGCCCGCATGAGCACGGTGCAACTTTCCGGTGTCAGCCATGCCTACGGCCGGACGCAGGCGCTCAGCGATGTGTCGCTGACCGTCGAACCCGGAGAGGTCGTCGCCGTCACCGGGCCCAGCGGATGCGGGAAGTCGACGCTGCTCATGCTCACCGCCGGCGTGCTCCGCACCCAGTCCGGCCGCATCGTGGTCGCCGGCACCGACCTGGCCGGGGCGGATGACGCCGCCCGCGCCCGGTTCCGGCGCCGGGCGATCGGCCTGGTCCTGCAGTTCGGGCAGCTGGTCCCCGATCTGTCGGTGCGAGACAACGTCGCGCTGCCGTTGCTGCTGGAAGGCCACCGGTCGGCTGACGCCCGCGCCGCCGCCGACGGCTGGCTGGATCGTGTCGGGTTGGACGTCGAGCCGGACACGTTGCCTGCGGACCTGTCCGGTGGACAGGCTCAGCTGGCGGCCGGGGCCCGTGCCCTGGTCGCTGGCCCACAACTGCTGCTGGCTGACGAACCGACCGCGAGCCTGGACACCAACAGCGGCAGGGCGCTGCTGGACCTGCTGGTGAAGACCACTGTGCAGGCCGGCGGATCGGTGGTCCTGGTCAGCCACGACAACGCGGTCGCCGCACGAGCCGATCGCGAGATCCGGCTGCGCCGCGGCACCATCGCCCATCAGGTGGCCCTGTCATGAAGCCAGCCACCCTTTGGTTGCTGGCGGTCCCCAACGTGCGGGCGTCCCGCACCAGAGCAGCCCTGGTCGCGATGGGCACCGCAGCCGCCGGTGGACTGGTCCTGGTCACCTTGGCCCTGTTCCGCGTGCCGGCCTTCGCTCTCCCGCCCCGCGGCAGCACCGCGAACTACTCGATCAGCTATGACCCCCGCTACGCCGGCATCGTGACCAGCGCGGAGACCCGGATCGGCGTGGCCACCGCGGTGCTCCTGGTCGCTGGCACCGCCCTGGTCTTGGCCTGGCAGGCCGTCTCCTCCGGCAGCGCCCGCCGCCATCGCCGTGACCAAGCGCTCACCACTACCGGCGCCACGCCAGGTGACCTGCGCCGACTGGGCGCGATCGAGACCGCCGTCGCCGGTGCGGTGGGCGGGCTGCTCGCCGGACCCGTCTACCTGCTGCTGTGGTTCGTCCTCGGACCGGCCCAGCCGGCTACCAGCCGTCTGCTGCCCGCCCTGGCACCCGCCGATCTGATCGCATGGGCGTGCCTGGTGCCCGCGTCCGCGGCATTGGCCGCCGCCGCTGGCGCCCGCTCGGGCACCCAGCTGCACCGACGCCCGCTCAGCGGGTGGTGGTGGTTGGCACTGGCGATCGTGGCGCTTGCCGGCATGTTCACCCTTCCCCAGTTGGGTCAGGGCGACCGGCAGCTGCAGGTCACCCTCATGTCGGTCGCAGTGACGTTGCTGCTGCTGGTTGCGCTGGCCTGCGGGGCTCCCTGGGCCCGGGGCAAGGCCAGCAGGATGAGCCGCCGAGGGAGGACCACAGACCTCCTGGCCGGCGGCGGGCTGCGCGCCCTCGCTGGACCTGCGGGACGAGCCGCCGGAGTTCTGCTGGGTGCCGGCCTGACCACGGGCGTCGCGACCGTGATCCTTGGCAACATCCTGCGCCAAGCCACTGACCTCGGCTCGGGTGGTCACCTCACCGGGATCGTCCTGGCTGCCGTCGCGGCCGGGCTGGCAGCACTGGCCGGACTGGCGACGATCACTCTGGCCGCTGTCGATGACCTGCTCACCAACCGCCGGGGACTGGCCGCCATGGCTGCCATCGGCGCCGACCTGGCCCTGTTGCAGGCCCTGCAGCGGCGGCGCCTGCGGGCGGCGACGATCGCGCCCTTGGTTTCCGGCCTGCTCATCGGCGGACTTGGGTACGGCGCCCTGTCAGTCGCGGGGGAACCGGCGGCCAGCACCGACGCGTGGCCGTTGCTCATCGTCGGCCCCGCCGCTCTCGCTCTCCTCCTGCTCGCCAACGCCGGGATCGTGCGGCTGCTGCGAAGCCGCACACGCGAGGCCATCGACCCGGCCAACCTCCGAGTCGCATGACCACCGAGGAACCCGCCAGCGTCATCGCCGCCAGACAGCTCGCGGCAGACGCCCACGCCCGACGCCACTTCGCTGATCCGGGCACGCGAGCCGTCGTCTCCTCAGCCCGCCGGCACCGCACCGGGCTCACGGAGGGGCGGACAGTGACGCGGAAGCGCCGGATCCAGGCGCAACTCCCGCCACTCGGTGACCTCTGCGAGTTCTCCGCCGACGCACTTGCTGGCCCGCACGATGATCCCGGTGCCGAGGTCAATGGCGAGCCGGAACTCGTCCCCGCCAGTGATCATGTCGAACGGCTGCCCTGACCAGTTCCGGCGCTCGTCGTCGGGCACGTCTGTGCGGGGCCGGGCGGTCACCTCCAGGCAGGTTCGGTCGGCGAGCTGCGTCTGGCCGTGGAGGGTGAGCGAGAAGAACTCCTCCGCGAACTCACCATCGACCCCACCAGGGACTACCAGCCCACCGGCAGACCACCCGGACCCACCCGGAAATAACGGACGCCCGAACCCACGAATCGTGGGTTCGGGCGTCCGCGATGTCCTGCGACATCACACTGTCGGGCTGACAGGATTTGAACCTGCGACCCCTTGACCCCCAGACGTGCGAAGGGGGTTCGTGGCCGTCCGTCGAAGTGCGTCTCCGCAGCTCAGGGGCCATACGGAACTGAGGCGGACCACCGCGAACTGACCCGAACCAGGAACAATGGTGGTCAAAATGGTGGTCAAACAGGCGAGTTCGTTAGCCCTGCTAAGCATCGTCGTGTCGGCCTTCGAAGGGACCGACGCGCCTGCTCGATGTAGACACTGCCTGAGTTGGCGGCGTGCTCCTCCTCCAGCTTCGGACCGAGCAGCAGCACCGATACTCCGGACAGGCCCGTTTCTGCCTACGGCGGATCGGGACATCGACGGCGGGACTGGACGGTGAGCGCGACGTCTGCGTGAGGGCACCGGACGCGGCGGCCGCGGCGCTCTGGACGAGCAGCGCTCAGTCGGGCACGCCGGCGGAGACGTAGCTCGTCTTGCTGACGGTGAAGAAATCGCGGGCTGCGGCTCCCTGCTCGCGGGGTCCGTAGGAGGAGCCGCCGCGTCCTCCGAAGGGGACGTGGTAGTCCACGCCCGCGGTGGGGACGTTGACCATCACCATGCCCGCTGTGGACCGTCGCCGGAAGTCGGTGGCCCGGGCGAGCGACCGGGTCACGATGCCCGCGGTGAGGCCGAACTCGGTGTCGTTGGCCACTGCCACCGCCTCGTCGTGGTCAGCGACCCGGATGACCGAGGCCACCGGACCGAAGACCTCCTCTCGGTTCACCGTGTCGGAGGCCCGCGTGCCGACGAGCAGCGCCGGCTCGAGGTAGTGGCCGGGCCGAGCCCGCTCCAGTTGCCGGCCGCCGCGGACCTCGGCCCCCTCCTTTTCCGCGACGGCGATGTAGTGCAGATCCTGGGCCAACTGGTCGGCATCGACCACCGGCCCCATGTCCGTCCCGACAGCCCGGGCGTCGTCGACGCGCCACGCCTGGAGCCGGTCCCACAACCTGTCGACGAACTGGTCGTGCACCCGATCTGCGACCACCAGTCGGGAGGAGGCCGTGCAGCGCTGCCCGGTGGAGCCGTAGCCGCCCTGCACCGCCACCTCCACGGCGAGATCGAGGTCGGCGTCGTCAGCGACGACCAGGGGGTTCTTGCCACCCATCTCCAGCTGCACCCGCGCCCTTCGCGTGGTGGTGGCCGCGGGCACCCGTTCACCGGTGGACACCGACCCGGTGAACGACACGGCGGCGATCTCTGCCGACCCGGTGAGCACGTCGCCGATGTCGCGGCCGCGTCCCATCACCAGGTTCAGCACACCGGCCGGCAGCCCGGCCCGGTGCAGGACGTCGGCCAGTGCCCAGGCGCTGGCCGGGACGGCATCGGCCGGTTTGAAGACGACCGTGTTGCCGTAGGCCAGCGCCGGGGCGATCTTCCAGGCGGGGATCGCCATGGGGAAGTTCCACGGGGTGATGACCGAGACGACTCCCACCGGCTCCCGGGTGACCGTCACCTCGATGCCCGGGCGCAACGACTCGAGGTGCTCCCCCACGTTCCGCACGGCCTGACCGGCGTGGAACTTCAGCAGTTGCCCGGCGCGCACCACCTCGGCCACCGCTTCGGGCAGCGTCTTGCCCTCCTCGCGGGCGAGCAGGTCCCCTAGCTCCCCGCTACGGGCGAGCAGCTCGGCACCGGCCCGGTCCAGGATCTCGCCACGGACGGCTCCGGCTGTCGCGGCCCACACGGCGGCGACCTCGGCGGCGGCCGCGACCGCAGCCCGGGCCTGGGCGGTGTCCGCCGACGCGTACTCGCCCACGACGTCCGTCGTGTCCGAGGGGTTGACGTCCGGGCGGGCGTCCGCACCGTCCCGCCACTGGCCGGCGACGAGGTTGGGGTGCACCGGGGTCCTCCTCAGTCTTCGTCACTGCGCCACGACGGGGTTGCGCAGTACGCCGACGCCCTCGACCTCGACCACGTCGCCGGGCTGCATGAAGCGCGGGGGCTTCTTGCTCCAGCCGACGCCGGCAGGGGTGCCGGTCACGATGACGTCGCCCGGCACGAGCGTGAAGATCGTGGAGGCATAGTTGATCAGGCGCGGGATCGAGAAGATCATGTTGCCGGTGTCGCTGGACTGGACGACCTCGCCGTTCAGGCGGGTCTCCAGCGTCAGCTTGCGGCCCGGCTCGATCTCGTCGGCGGTCACCATCCAGGGGCCAAAGGCCCCGGTGCCCTCGAAGTTCTTGCCGGAGGCGATCTGCTTGGCGTGGAACTGCCACTCGCGCACGCTGGCGTCGTTATAGCAGCTGTAGCCCGCCACGTGGTCCCACGCGTCCGCCTCGGGGATGTCTCGGCCACCTGCACCGATGATGACGGCGAGCTCGCCCTCCCAGTCCAGGGACTCCGACACGCTCGGGCGGACGATGGGCTCCTCGTGGGCCACCTGGGACCGCCACACCCGCAGGAAGATCGGCGGGAACTCCGACAGCTCCCGCTGCATCCCGGCGGCCAGCACCTCCTGGTGGTGGTCCATGTAGTTCCGCACCGCGCCACGATCTTCTCCGGGCGCGGGATCACCGGCAGCAACTCCACGTCGGCCAGCAGCGGGCCGGGCTGCACGCTGGACGCCAGGGCGTCCCGGTCGGCGAACGCCGGACTGGCGATGAACTCGGCCAGCGTCGCGGAGCCGCTCGCCGCAGCCAGGTCCAGCACCCGGTCGCCCGCAACGGCCCCCCAGGTCTCCGTGTCGTCGTTCTTGAACGAGATCAGCTTCATGCGGGTGTTTCTCCTATCGGGTGGACGGCCCCGGCCGGGGCGTCGTTCGAGGTTCGAGGTGAGTGCTCGTGGAGGGGGCCGTCGCTCAGCCGCCGAAGGCAGGGAGGCCGGTGATCGCTCGCCCCATGATCAGGGTGTGCACCTCGTCGGTGCCCTCGTACGTGCGCACGCTCTCCAGGTTCTCGGCGTGCCGCATGGGTGAGTGCTCGAGCGTGATGCCGTTGCCGCCGACGATCGTCCGAGCTGAGCGACAGATCGTGGTCGCCTCCCGGACGTTGTCGAGCGCGCCGAAGGAGATCTGCTCAGGCCGCAGCGTGCCGGCGTCCTTCAGGCGGCCGGTCTGGAGCGCGATCAGCACGCCCTTCTGGAGCTCCAGCACCATGTCGACCAGCTTCTGCTGGGTGAGCTGGAAGGACGCGATCGGCCGGCCGAAGGCGCGACGCTCCAGCGCGTACCTCAACGCGACCTCGTAGGCGTCGCGGGCGGCACCCATCGCCCCCCACATGATCCCGTAGCGAGCCTCGTTCAGGCAGGAGAACGGACCGCTCAGCCCGGTGGCGTCGGGTCCTCCAGGTCGCCCCGGACTCCTTCGTGACCGATCCCCGCTTCGACCCGGCCAAGGCCGGCGAGGAGTTCGCCACCTACGCCCCCGGACATGGCCGCTGTCATGGAGCCCGACAACCCCGGGATGCACCGGACCGACACCGTGGACTACGCCATCGTGCTCGAAGGTGAGGTGACCATGGAACTGGGCGACGGCGCCCAGACCCGGCTCACGGCGGGCGACACGGTGGTCCAGCTGGGCAGCCGGCATGCCTGGCGCAACCGGACCGATCGGCCCGCCACCATCGCCTTCGTGCTCACCGGCGTCACGACGTAGGACCTGGGCCACGTAGCGACCTGGGCGGTACCGCGGTCCCGCCCAGGTCGCCATGGGCCACAGGTGAGGCGCCGACCGCCGTTCCTGTCGACCACCACGGAACCCCGGCCCCGGCGTGACCGAGAGTCCTCCGGACCCGTGGCTTCCACGATCTCCACTCTGGCGCCCGCGACGGCGTCGAGGTCGAGAACGTCAGCATCCTGCGCACGCCCCATCGACGGTAGGAACCGGCAGCGGGACGAGCAGGTGGGCCTAGCAGCACCGCGGCCTGGCGGCGGGTGCGTGCACGCCGCCGGTACCACCGCGGTCGGGAGCACGGGCAGCGCGGCCCAGGAGCCGCCCGCTGATGACCACGAGCCCGCCCGGCGGCAGATGCACCCGTGCCGACGGCATCCAGGAAAGAGCTGAGGCACGGACGACCATGGACGAGAAAGACGTCATCATCGTGGGCCTGGGTCCCACCGGTGCCGCACTCGCGGGACTACTCGGACAACGCGGGGTGAGTGTGGCCGTCTTCGACCGTCTGGCCGACCTCTACCCGTTGCCACGGGCCATCGGTCTGGACCACGAGGTGATGCGGATCGTGCAGGAGCTCAGCCTTGCCGATCGCCTGGCCCCGCACATCGCGCCCTATCGGCCCAGTGCGTACCGGGGCACGAAGGGGCAGCTGATCCGTCGGCTGGATTCCGCTCCGCCGCCCTTCCATCTGGGGTGGGCTCCCAACTACGTGTTCGAACAGCCAGCCTTCGAGCGCTTGCTGCGAGCCCGACTCGAGGAACTGCCCAACGTCGTCGTCCACCTCTCGGCGGACGTGGAACGCGTCGGGCAGGACGACGACGGAGCCTGGGCAGACGTGCGGCTGGCAGGTGACACCGAGACACAGCGCATCCGCAGCCGCTACCTGATCGCCTGCGACGGCGGGGCCAGCCTCGTGCGCAAGAAGCTGGGCCTGGTCCTGGAGGACCTCGGCTTCGATGAACCGGGGCTGGTCGTCGATGTCGGGGTCGATGACGACAAGCTCGCGCAGCTGCCGCAGACCCAGGTGCAGTACTGCGAACCCGAGCGGCCGTGCACCTATGTCGTGTGCGTCGACAACCACCGCCGATGGGAGATCCGGCTCAACGCCGATGACCGCGCGTCCGGAGAGTGGCCGGAGGAGGACCTGTGGCCACTGTTGAGACGTTGGATCGGCCCGCAGGACGGCCGCATCTGGCGCTCGGCGACCTACCGCTTCCACGGACTCGTGGCGCGCGAATGGCGGCGCGGACGAATTTTACTGGCCGGCGACGCGGCACACATGACGCCCCCGTTCATGGCCCAGGGCATGGCCCAAGGCATGCGGGACGCGCTCAACCTGGCATGGAAGCTCGAGCGGGTGATCCGCCACGGCGCTCCAGAAGACCTGCTGGACACCTACCAGCAGGAGCGCAAGCCGCACGTGACCGCCACCACGCGAGCAGCGATGACGCTCGGGGAGTTGATCTGCGAGCGCGATCCCGAGCGCGCGGCCCAACGCGACGCCCGCCTCCTCGACGAACAGGGCGGCGCCGTGCAGACCATGCTGCGCCAGGACCTGATCCCTGGGTTGACGAGCGGCTTGATCAAGACCGGCAGCCCGGAGGCCGGTTCGAGCCTCCCGCAACCCTTCGTGCACTCCGGCCGCTTCGCCGGCAGGCTGGACGACATCAGCGGCGCGACCGTGCGCGCTGTTGCGGTCGAGCCGCTCAGGCCTGACGAGCGCGCAGCACTCATCGGGGCGCTGACGCCCGTCTGCGGTGTCCTCGTGGAGCTGGGTGAGGGTGGCGTGGCCGAGAAGCCGCTAGTCAAGGCGATCGATGACGACACCGTGATCAGCGCCTGGCTGGGCACCTCCGGGCAACGCATCGCCATCGTCCGACCGGACCACTACGTCTACGGCACCGCGTCCTCCGCCGCGGAAGCAGTGACGCTGCTCCTCGACCTGCGCACGTGGCTGATCGGTCCCGACGCTGCCGACAGAAGCAATTGACCAGGTCCTAGATCAGCTTGTCCCCCGTGGACGAGCGGGAACAACCAGCCGCGGTGCTGAAGCACTGACCCGCTCGGACTCCCGACAGACCGGGATCTGCAGATCCGTGGTGCCCTGTCGATGCAGGCCGTCAGTTGCCAGCGTCGCGGTGGGCCTGGAGGACCTCGTCCTCGATGGGGCCCGCGGCGAGGCGCTAGGCCTGCAGTGGTCGGACGTCGACCTGGACAAGGGCCTGCTGCGGGTGCGCGGAACGCTCGCCCGCGTCCAGGGGCGCCTGCTGGTGACCGTGCCGAAGACGGCGAAGTCCAGGCGTTTCGTCCCGATCGCCTGTATCCCACGACGTCAGGGCATCGCGCTGTCGCCTGGTATCGGGACTACGACGGCAAGTGCCGACAGGTCGAACGCAGCGCCAAGACCAAGGCTCCTGCCGAGGCGTCGCTCCGACTTGCGCTCCGGGGCCGTGCCCGGTTCGACGTCGGCGGGGACATCACCTCCAACACGCGCGTGAACGTCCTGGCTGATGCATGGTTCGCCGGGCTCAAGAACCTCAGCCCCACGACCATGCAGGCGTGCCACAACCGCCTCGACCAGCAGGTCCTCCCCGGCCTGGGCAACCTCCGCGTACGAGAGCTCAGCGTCGGCACGATCGATAGGCACCTGCGCCTCATCGGTGACAAGCACGGCCCGGAGAAGGCGAAGGTCGACAGGCGCGGCACTAGGCCGTCATCGACCAAGCCTTGACGCCGAAAGGGGTTGCTGCATGCAGTAGGACCCGGCAACCGCCCGCGTACCCATGAAGCCCGTCAAGGGGACCGATGTCGACCCCGCCGAAGGCGTCTGGGTGGATATCGATGGAGGCTGCGCCCTTCATCGTGCCTCTGACTTGGAAGTCCAACCGCGTTCGCTGCACGTCGAGCCCGGGCACGGATTGCCCACGACCCGTGGCGGCCGCGCGCTGCACCGGGAAGCGCGTCCCGCAGACGGGGAATTCCTTCGTCGTGATCGCGCGAAGGTCCCGCAAGGTCGCCGAGACGACAGACCGTCCTCCGTGGTGAACAGAGAACGCACGGTCGCGATCTCCGAGCCCCACTGGATCCACGCAGATTTCCGCCAGGCGCCGTGGGCCGACGATCCCTTCCGGTCCGCGGATCGCTGCCAGCGGGTCGTCGACGAAGAGCGGCGCGTGGAAGACGAGGTCTACGTCCTGTTCACCGCTCGACCGTGCTTCGATGGCCAGCCCCAGCTCCCGGAACGGCCATGAACTGCCCGTGCTCCTGGCGGTCCGCTCCTGCATCCACGCCATGTAGATGAGGACACGGCCAGTGGGCTCCATCCCGGCGGGAAGGAGTGCCCTCACCCGGTCCGGTGATCCGCGTCCCGTGAGCAGCAGGAGGTCGGCGTCGACCTTGCCCCGCCCCGCAGGAGCGGTCCAGTCGAACTGGTAGCCGGGCCGCGGCCCGGTCCGACTGAACCGCTCTGGCTGGCCGCCTGTGCGGCCGGCGAGGGACTTGCTGGGGATCATGTGCGCTGCCACGTGGGTCTCCTTCGACATCCCGTGCTGAGTGACAGAAGTCTCCGGGAGACCTGCCCCACGATGCCGTCGCAGTTTGAAACACGGATGACACACGCGCGCTCGAGCTACAGGTCGAGCAGGTGTTCCACCTTCGGAGGTGCGCTGAAGTACTCGCCGATCAGCGCCCGCCAACGAGGGAACCGATCGTTGGCCCGGAAATCCTCATGGGACTCGATCGATTCCCACTCCACGAGCAGCACGAAGCGGTTCGGCACCTCGACGCCTCGCGTCATCCGCATGGTCAGGCAGCCCTGCGTCACCTCGACCAGCTGCCGCGCCGTCCCGTAGGCCGCGACGAACTCGGCTTCCGTTCCCGGCACGACCTCGAAGACTGCTTGCTCGAGAACCATTCGGCCGGCCTCAGCTCGGAGCCAGGACGGTGAACATGATCAGTGCTCCGACACCGATGGTGCCGTACATGATCGCGAGTCCTCGCAGTCGACCGCGCGATGAGCCGCTACGGCGCTGGGCCTCCAGCGACACCGCCACCAGCACGATGAGGCCGTTGATCAGCAGCTGCATGAACGGGTCGACGTTCATGAGGTTCAGGATGTTTCCGGTGAAGGCGATCACCAGGACACCGATCATGGTGCCGACGATCGAGCCCTGACCGCCGGCGAGCGCCGTACCACCCACCACGACGGCTGCGATCGCGCTCAGCTCGTACCCACTGGCAGCGTTGGCGTCTGCCGTGGCAGTGAAGCTGGCGAGTAGGACCCCAGCAACGCCGGCGAGGAAACCACTGGCGATGTAGACGAGCAGGCGACGACGGGCGACCGGCACACCCGAGAGGTACGCCGCCTCCTCAGTGCCACCGACGGCGTAGATCTCTCGCCCCCACACGGTGTAGCGCAGGACGATGTGCACGACGACCGCGGTGCCGATGAAGAGCACCGCTGGTACAGGGACGAACCACAACTTGCTGGTGCTGATGGCGTTCAGGTCCGGCATGGAGACGATCAGAGGCGTGCCGCCCGAGATGTAGAACGCGGCCCCACGAGCGATCGTCATCGTCGCCAGCGTGACGATGAAAGGTTGCAGGAAGGCCCGGCTCACGCCCAACCCGTTGATCAGGCCGATGAAGGAACCGGTGAGGACCGCAGCAACGATGAAAGCGGTGAGTCCGTAGCCGGCGTAGAGAGCGCCAACCACCGCGGAAACCGCCGCGACAGCACCGACCGACAGGTCGATGCCACCACCCCCGCTGAGGATCACCAGCGTCTGGCCCACAGCGAGCAGCCCCACGACTGACGTGATCTTCAGGACGGTCTCGAAGTTCTGCGTCGTCAGGAAGGAAGGCGAGAGCACGCTCCCCAGTACGAGCACCACGACGAGGGCCGGGAGCATGCTGGCCTCGCGGGGCAGGCGGAATCTCCTGATCCGTCCACTGGCCGGCGGCGTGTCGCCTCGGTCCAGGTCGCCCGTCTTCTCGCCCCCGTCCGCACCCGCCTCAACGGACTTGACGTCGGCCCCGCGCCGAGTTGACGTTCCGCTTCGCTGGTTCATGTGCGTGACCCTTCGATCTGCTCCCCGAGCGGGGCGTTGTCTGATGGACCCGAGTCCGCGCCACTGCCCAACATCGCGAGCTCGAGGATGTTGCGCTCAGTTGCCTGCTCACCCGAGAGCGTCCCTGCCACCGCCCCGCTCCTGAGCACGATCACGCGGTCGGCCAGCCCGAGGACCTCCAACATCTCGGAGGAGACCACGAGCACGGCGCAGCCCTCGTCGGCCAGGGACCCGAGGAGTGCATAGATTTCGTGCTTGACCGCTGCGTCGATTCCGCGCGTCGGCTCGTCGAGCAGGAGAATGCGCGTCCCCCCGATGAGCGACTTGCCGATCACGACCTTCTGCTGGTTGCCGCCACTGAGGCTGCCCGCGGCAGCGCCGTACTTGCTGGCCTGCAGACCGACCTTCGCTACCATGTCGGTCACGTCGGCACGACGCGACCGGTCGAGGACGAAGGGCCCCTTCGCCCACTTGCGTAGGTTGGGCAGGCAGATGTTGTCCGCGACCGACATCATCTCGACCAGCCCCTGCGCCTTGCGCTCCTCGGGGACCAGCATCATCCCGACCCGTTGAGCGTCACGGGGACTCCTGATACGGGTCTCCTCGCCGTCGACGAAGAGCTTCATGGTGTCGGCCCGGTCGACACCCACCAGGCAACGGAGCACCTCAGTACGACCCGACCCCATCAGGCCGGTGAGGGCCAGGATCTCCCCCGCGTGCAGGGAGAAGTTGATGTCGCTCAGAACGCCCTCGCGATTGAGCCCCTCGACGCGCAGGACCTCCTTGTCGCCGGCAGATCGGTGACGGTCGGCGCTGAAGAAGCGCTCCACCGACCGGCCGACCATCAGCTCGATCAGCCGGTTGTCGTCGGGCACCCCCTCGCCGATCCGGCTCTCGATCAACTGGCCGTCGCGGAGCACGGTCATGTCCTCCGCGAGCCGGCGCAACTCGTCCATGCGGTGGCTGACGTACAGGATCCCGATGCCCTCGCTCTTGAGGTCCTCCAGCACGGCGAAGAGGTGTTCCGCCTCCTGGTCGCTGAGGGCGGCGGTGGGCTCGTCGAGAACCAGCAGCCGGGCCTGGCGCGAGAGGCCCCGAGCGATCATGGCGAGCTGCTGAACGGCCGGGCTCATCGTGCCCAGCGGCGCACGACAGTCGACGTGTACGCCGAGCCGAGCGAGCACCTCCTGACTGCGCTGGACTATCGCGCGCGAGTCCACAAAGCCGCCGCGCCCATCGAACTCCCCCAGAGCGATGTTCTCCGCCACGGACATGCCGGGCACGAAGATGAGCTCCTGAGGCACCACGCTGATGCCGAGCTTCAGCGCCTGGGCCGGGTTGCGCAGATGCTGCTCCGCCCCGCCGACGGTGAGAGTCCCCTCGTCGGGCTGTACCAGTCCACCGATGACCTTGATCAAGGTGGACTTGCCGGCCCCGTTCTCGCCGACCAGCGCGTGACAGCGGCCGGCGTAGAGATCCAGGTCGACGCCGGACAACGCGTGGACGTTGGCATACCGCTTGGACACGTTTCGCAGCGACAGGAATGGCTGCTCAGCAGGCGGCATCACGGGAACGCTCCCTCGGTGATATCAGTGACTGGCGAACGGGGCCGGACAGTTTGCCCCCGGGACCCGTGCCCGCCCGCCCTTGTCGGACGGGCGGGCACGGCGGTCGGGCCGATCTAGCTCGGGTCCTGGCTACCCGCGCCCCATGCGCCCTCGAGCCAGTCCTGGGCGTTGTCCTCTGTGATCAGGTCGGTCACGCCCAGGAGGACGTCCTTGGCCGGCTTCTCGCCGTTGATCTCCTGGATCGCCAGGCGGAGCGCGACGTCCGCGTGCACTGGCGCGTTCGGCATCACGGCCGCGAATCGACCGTCGATGACGGCCTGGATCTCCGGCTCACTGCCGTCGATCGTGAAGATCGGGATGTCCGTGCGTCCGAGCTGCTCCATGGCCCGCTGGACACCGAAGGCTGTCGTGCCCGAGTGGACGTACCACGCATCAATGTCCTGACCCTGCGGCGAGCCAAGGAACTGCAGCGCCACCTGATAGCCCTGCGCTGCGCTGAAGTCTGTGTGCGGCGTGGTGTTGATCGTGATGTCGGGATACTCGGCCCCGAGTGCCTCGGCAAAGCCGTCGCGACGGATGATGGTCGCCGAAGCGCCAACGTCACCCCCGGTCTCGGCGATCACACCCTTGCCACCGAGCAGCTCGCCGGCGAACTCCGCCAGCGCCGCGGTCTGGGCCTTGCCGTCCAGGTAGATCCAGTGGTCGTACTCACGTGTGGCGACGCTGCGCTCCATGCCGACCACGAGGAACCCGTCCTTGTTCAGCTTCTCGATCGTCGGAGTGAGTGGAGCTGTCGAGTGCGGCCACACCAGGATCGCGTCGGGCTTCTGGGCCGCGCAGGTCTCCAGGTCCTGGATCTGCTTCAGCGGGTCGTTGTCGGTGTTGTAGTACAGGATCTCGATGTTCGGGTGGCGGGCCGCTTCAGCCGCCAGGCTGGCCCGCATTGCCTCGGCGAACGGGTGGCGGATCAGCGCCTGAGAGAAGCAGATCTTGTACGTCTTGTTCGCGTCGCCGATGGGTCCGTCCGCAACCGGCAGGGCGTTGAAGTAGGGCAGCAGGATCGGGGCACCGGTGTCGGGGTTGGTCACCAGCTGCGGGTCCGGCGCGACCCGCTCGGAGTCGTCGGGGGCGTACAGGAACTGGTCGACGCCGTCGGTACCGCCCGACGCTCCGGAGCCGCCGGCGGCTGCCTCGGTGTTGGCGTTGGCGCAGCCGGTGGCGAGCAGGGCACTGATGCCGAGAATCGCGACGCCAGCGGTGATCGACTGAGACCGCGGCTTACGTGGTGCCGTCATCTGGGGATCCTCTCGGTCTGCATCCGGTGCGTCGGGACGAGCTCAACTTCTCCGGGATGCGGAAGAAAATGTTCGATTGGCGGAAATGTAGTGACCCGGGCGGGCTAGGTCAACGGTGTTCGCATCCGTAACCAGACCGGCCCCAGGGGCCTAGACAGCCCAGGGCGACCGGTCGGGGATGAGTACCTCCCGAGCCGATGACAGCCGGCGCTCGGCAGTCCGTACGAATTGAGGGACGAGCTCGAGTCCCCACCCCGGTTCGGAGGGAACTGCGAGCTCCCCCGCTACGACGCGCAGCATCGGCTCGTAGATCTCGTCGGTCCAAGTCGTGGGCTCGATCCCCCACTCCTGGTACTGCGAGCAGGCGGGCATGGCCGCCGCGAGATGGAGTGTGAAGACCTGCAGCATGGAGTGGTTGGAGCAGTGCGGGGTGCAAGGGATGCCTGCGATCTCGGCGAGTTGGGCTACCTTGCGGGCCCGTGAGATGCCACCGATGTAGCCCACGTCGGGCTGCACGACATCGACAGCGCGCATCCCGAGCATGCGATGGAACTGAGCCAGAGAGTTGTCCTGCTCACCACCCGACACGGGGATGTCGAGCGCTGCGGACACCGCAGCTGTGTTCTCGATCTCCGGGAAGGGACACGGCTCCTCATAGTGGTAGTAGCCGTGGTCCTCCAGCAGCCTCCCGACGCGGATCGCGCGGCTGACCGAGAAACCCCCGTTTGCGTCGGCGCTGAGATCGAAGTCCTCCCCCATCGCCTCCCGCATGTAGGGAATGAGGTCCTCGGTACGCCCCGGCCACGCGTCGACGTCACGGCCCATCTCCTCGCCGATCCGAACCTTGCCGCACCGGAAGCCGTTCTCCTCGGCCAGGCGCTGCATGCGCTCGGCCTCCTGCTGCGGCGTCACCGCACGACTCATGCTGGAGGCGTACATCGGCACCGAGTCGCGTACCCGGCCACCCAACAGCTTGTGCACGGGCTGGCCTGCCACCTTGCCCAGCACGTCCCACAGAGCCGTGTCGACGCCGCACATGGCGCGCAGCATGAAGGTGCCGGGGTACTTGTACTGGTATCTCAGGCAGCTGTCGACGAGCGCCTCGAGGTCCCAGGGATCGCGCCCGAGGAAGAAGGGCGCCACCATCGTGTGCAGGACCTGCACCGTCACCTCGACGTCGAACGGCGCGGTCTGCCCTATCCCCTCGACACCGTCATCGGTGCGGACTCTGACGACGGCGACCTTCCCCTTGACGAAGGTCTCGATGCTTTCGATCCTCACTGCGGGCCCTGCAGGATGTTGCGCATGGCGATTGTCTTGACCTGCGTGAACTCCTGAGCCATGGCGGTGAGGCCCTCGCGACCGACCCCACTCATCTTGTAGCCACCGAACGCGATGGCGGCGGGCTTGTACAAGCCAGATCCGTTGATCGCGACCAGGCCGGCCTCGAGCTCGCGCGCCATGCGCAACGCCCGACCGGTGTCGCGGCTGAACACTGATGCGTGCAGGCCGTAGACAGACGAGTTGGCAATGTCCGCCGCGACCTGGTCATCGGTGAAGCGGATGACCGGCCACACCGGCGCGAAGATCTCGTCGTCGCGCGCTACATCGGCGTCGGCGGTCACGTTGACGAGTACCTGCGGCGCGAGCAGCGCCCCGTCGTTACGACCGGTGCCCAGCGCCAGCCGGGCTCCCTGCTCAATGACCCGGCCGACCTGTCCAGCGGCCTGAGCAGCAGCGCGATCATGGATCAGCGGCCCGATGTCCGTACCCTCGTCGAGCTGGTCACCGACGACGAGCTTGCCCAGCTCCGCCACGAGCCTGCCCTCGAACTCGTCGGCGACGTCGCTGTGGACGAGGAACCGCTTGGCCGCCGTGCAGCACTGGCCGTTCTCGAGGGTGCGGCCGGAGACAGCATGCGACACCGCGAGGTCAAGGTCGGCATCAGGCAGCACGAGGAGCGGGTCGTTCCCGCCGAGCTCGAGCTTGGTGCGCGCCAGGTGCTTGGCCGCACTGCCGGCGACGTTGACACCGACCGCCGTGCTGCCGGTGAAAGACACGAGCTGCACCAACGGGCTGGTGACCAGCTGCTCACCCACGCGGCGGCCTTCCCCCGTCGCAACCTGCAGGACGTCCTCGGGCACCCCGGCTCGGTGCAGGAGCTCGACCATCCGCATGGTCGCCAGCGGCGTGTACTGGCTCGGCTTGATGATCACGACGTTGCCGGTGGCCAGCGCGGGAGCGGTCTTGTGCGTGAACAAGGAGACCGGGAAGTTGAAGGGAGTCACCAGGACGGCGACCCCATACGGCTCATGGGTCGTCACGATCAGGTCGTTCTCGAAACCGGCCTGCACCTCGCCGGGGATGTTCTGGCCGTAGATGCGCAACGCCTCGGTGGCGTAGGCGTCGAAGAGCCGGCCGGCATTGCGGATCTCGTCGCGCGCGGCGCTGATCCGCTTACCGTTTTCTGCCGACAGCAGCTGCGCCAGCTCCTCGACGTGCGGCTCGAGCTGCTGGGAGAAGCGGCGCAGGACGGCAACGCGTTCGTGGGTGGGCGTGCGAGCCCACCCACGCGAGGCTGCGGAGGCCCGGCGGAGCACGCACTCGACGGCTTCCTCGCTCATGTTCGCGGTGGTCCCGACGAGGTCGCCGGAGTACGGGTTGGTCACGCGAATGTCAGTGGACACAGGTCATCGCCAATCGTGGAGGTCGGATGTCAGCGGGAAGCGGGAGATCACCAAGCGACAGCGATGTACTTGGTCTCCGTGTACTCGAGCATTCCTTCGTGGGCCCCCTCGCGGCCGAGGCCGCTCTGCTTGACACCACCGAACGGCGCCGCGGGGTCTGAGACCAGGCCCCGGTTGATCGCGACCATGCCGCTCTCCAGGGCCTCGGCGACCCGGAGCGCCCGCCCCAGGTCACCGCTGTAGACATATGCGGACAGGCCCAGGTCGGTCGAATTGGCGGCTGCGACCACCTCGCCCTCGCAGTCGAACGTCTGGACGGCCGCGACAGGACCGAAGATCTCCTCGCTCACGATCTGCGACTCGGCGGAGACCCCAGCCAGCACCGTGGGACGGTAGAAGGCGCCGGGGCCGTCGGGCGCCGAGGCGCCGGTGAGCACCCGAGCCCCGTCACGGACCGCGCCGTCGACCAGATCGGCCACCTTGTCCACCGAGCTCCGGTTCACCAGCGGCCCGCACTCGGTCGCCTCCTCGGTGCCTGGGCCCATCTTGAGGCCCGCCATCCGATCGGTGAGTCGCTCGAGCAGCGCATCGGCGATCCCCCGCTGGACGTAGATGCGATTAGCCGCAGTGCACGCCTGACCGCCATTGCGCATCTTGGCGATCATGAGACCGTCGACGGCCGAGTCGACGTCGGCGTCATCGAAGACCAGGAATGGCGCATTGCCCCCGAGCTCCATCGAGCACTTCAGCACCTGGTCGGCCGCCTCGTGCAGCAACCGCACGCCCACCTCGGTCGAGCCGGTGAACGACAGCGCGCGCACCCGCGGGTCGTGCAGCATGGCTGATACCACCGGGCCTGCCTTCCGGGTGGTGACGACGTTGATCACACCGTCGGGCACTCCGGCCTCGCGGCAGATGTCAGCGATCGCGTACGCCGTGAGTGGCGTCTCGGTGGCCGGCTTGAGCACCACGGTGCTGCCCGCCGCCAGCGCCGGGGCGATCTTGCGGGTGGCCATCGCGGCCGGGAAGTTCCACGGGGTCACCAGCACCGCCACCCCGATCGGCTCCTGGACGGCGATGATCCGGTTGGTGCCACTTGGCGACAGGCTCACCTGACCGATGCCGCGCACAGCCTCCTCCGAGTACCACCGGAAGAACTCGGCCGCGTAACCGACCTCGCCGCGCGCGTCGCTCATCGTCTTGCCGTTCTCCGTGGCGATGAGCACGCTGAGCTCCTCGCTCCGCTCGACCATCAGATCGAAGCAGCGACGCAACACCTCGGCCCGGTCGCGGGGGGACCGCTTGCGCCAGTGCGTGAAGGCCTCGGCGGCTGCCTCGACGGCGAGAAGCCCGTCGTCCACCGAAGCATTTGCCACGGTGGCCACGGTGGCGCCGGTGGCGGGGTCCAGCACGGGGATGCGTTCGCCGCTCCCCGTCGACGTTCCGCCTCCGATCAGTAGGTCGATCGCGCGGTCGGTCAGAATCGCAGTCACTGTCACTCCTCGGATGGCTACTTGCGCGGCCGTGGTCGGGGTCTGCGGAAGGTGGTCAGGTCAGACGCGCAGGAGAGAGCGCTCGCCTCGTTGGGCGGCCCCGGCGATGAGTTCGAGGGCGTCGACGTCAAGGGCACGCGGGTTGTTGTCGACCAATCGCTTGGCCTGGAACGCCTGTTCAGCGATCCACCGCTCACGGCCGGGCTCCATCCCGAGGGCAGCCAGGTCGGTGGGGACGCCGACGTCAGCGAGGAGGTCGGCAACCAGATCCACGGCGCGGTACGAGAGCTCCTCGTCGTCGAACGCGGAGCCGTCGTCACCGAGCGTCCGGGCGATCGCAGCGAACTCGGTCACGCGGGCCGAGCGGTTGAACTCCATGACGTACGGGAGCAGGCAGCCCACTCCCATGCCATGCGCGGTGTGCGTCGCCGTGCCGATCGGGTACTGCAGGGCGTGCGCGGCAGCCGTGCCCGCCGTACCCAGCGCCAGACCACCCGCTAGAGCAGCGATGGCCATGTCGGCGCGGGCGACCGGGTCCTCGCTGGTGACCGCCACACGAAAGCTCCGTCCGATGGC
Source organism: Modestobacter lapidis (assembly GCF_054780755.1). NCBI lineage: Bacteria > Bacillati > Actinomycetota > Actinomycetes > Geodermatophilales > Geodermatophilaceae > Modestobacter > Modestobacter lapidis. The sequence goes on from NZ_BAAGVS010000001.1 coordinate 571,207, forward strand.
GGCGAGACCCAGGAGCCCGTAGGCATCGGTCAGCGCGCCCTTGCCGACGAACACGCGCTCTGTGGCCAGCGTCGCTGTCGCGGGGCGGACGATCGCGGTGAAGGACTCCACCAGATGGCTCAGGGCGTCCGCCCCTACGCTCGCGGTGAGTGCTGGCGGCGCGCCGTAGGTGAGCTCGGGATCGCACACAGCCAGCGCTGGGATGAGGAAGGGACTGGAGATGCCGACCTTCATGTCCCGGTCGGGGTCGCTGAGCACGGCAACCGGCGTGGCCTCCGAACCTGTGCCGGCGGTGGTGGGCACGGCCACCACTGGAATCGTGGGCCCAGGGACGGCGAACTCACCGTAGTAGTCCTGCGGCTTGCCGCCGTGGGTGAGCAGGAGGGCGGCGACCTTTGCGAAATCGAGGCAACTGCCACCGCCGACGCCCATCACCAGATCGACCCGCTCGCCCGCTCGATCCATCACGGCGTCGATCACGGCGCCGACCGGCAGCTCGGTTGGCACCTGGTCGAAGACTCGTACCGTGCGGCCGCTTTCCTGGAGGCCCCAGACGATCCGGCGGAAGTCGTCTTCGGCGCTCATCCGCGTGTCCGTGCACACGAAGATGACCCCAGCGCTTTCAGGCAGCAGAGATGGGAGGGCGTGTCGCTGGCCGGCGCCCATGACGATCTGTCCGGGCTGGCGCAGCAGGCTCAGGGCAGGGGCAGGGGCAGGGGCAGGGGCAGGGGGCATATGGCTCATCGAGTGTCCTTCGCGTGGTCGGGGGAAGTGGTGGGGTCCAGCGCGCGGATCCGCTGCCACAGCTCAGCGCTCAAGACGACGCCGTCGTGCAGGGCCGCAGTGCGGCGGCGTAGCCCGCCGTCACCTGGGACGCTGACCGGATTGGCTGGGTCCGATGGGTTGCTGGAGCGCAAGGTCTGCAGGTAGGCGCCTACCGCTCGTCGAGCACTGGCGGGTACCTCGACGACCACGAAGACGTCGCCCTTCGTGTTGGGCGCCTTGTCACTGAGGGTCCCGGTGACGTCCCTGCCCAAGGCAGACGCAGTGAGCGCCCCCGTGAGAGCGCCGAGGGCGACGGCAAGGCCATAGCCCTTGGCGCCACCAAAGGGGGCGAGCGCACCGTCCACCGCTGCTGCAGCGTCGGTGGTCGGGTTGCCGACGGCATCCAGGGCCCAGCCTTCCGGGATGGGTTGCCCCCTGCCGGCGTGGTGGCGGATCTTGCCGGCGGACACCCGACTCGTGGCCATGTCGAGGACCAGGGGCTCAGGATCGGCCGGCACTCCGATCGCGATGGGATTGGTGCCAACCAGCGCCTCCCGTCCGCCCCAGGGGTGGACCAGCGCCTCGGTGGACGTGGTGGCGATGAGCACCTGTCCGCGCCGGGCGACGTGGTCGGCGTAGTAGGCGAGCATGCCGAGGTGGTTGTTGCCGCTGATGACCGCAGTAGCGGACCCGGTCTCTCTTGCCCGCGCCGTCAGCCGGTCGAGCGCCGCGAACGCGATGACGGGGCCGAAGCCGTCCTCCCCGTCGGTGACCAGCAGCGCAGGCTTGGCCCACCGGTGCGACCCGGTTGCGGCGGGGTCGAGCACCCCGTTGGCGATGCGGGCAACGAGCCGCGGCAGCCGGAGCAGCCCGTGTGACGCATGCCCTCGAAGCTCGGCCTCGGTCAGCAGGTCGGCCTGCAGGTCGGCGTGCGTGGTCGGGGCGCCGGCCGCCACCAGTACCTCAGAGATCCGCTCGCGCAGCCGCCGGGCTGACACTCGCACCCTCGGGTCGTCGCCGTCCGTAAGGTCCTGCGGGGTCGTGCCCGCACCGCTCTGTGCCGAAGACATCCTTGGCTCCTCGTCGTCCGCGCTGTGCTCGGGGTGGTCGCGAGCGCCAGGGCGCTACTTGACCGCTACCGGGTTGCAGGGCGCAGAGACCGAGCCGGTGAAGGGGAGCGAGCCGCCGTTGAGCATGAACTCGTAGACACCGTCTTCGGCACAGTCGGCGGCCAAGGCCTCCAGGTCGAAGATCTCGCCCATGAGCAGCCCCATGTGCACGATCGCCACGGCGTGGACGGGGAACAGCAAGGGGCCGCGACTGGGCACTGCCTCGACCGCCCAGTTGTCGGTGGCGATGCCGGCCACCTTCTTGGCGTGCAGCCAGGGCAGCACCTCCACGGTCGGACCCGGCTCAGGGTGCTTGGCGTACTCGACCCAACCGCCGTTCTGGCGGGCCCTGAGCATGTTGCCCGTGCGGATGAGGAGAACGTCGCCCTCTCGCACCTCGACCTGCTGCCGGTCCAGGGCGTTCTCGATCTCCTCAGCGGAAATCCGATGGGTCGGTTCCAACCAGTCCACACCGGCCGCGCGTGGCAGGTCGACCAGCACGCCGCGGGTTACCAGCTTGTCCGCGAGCACCGCCGCGCTGTTGACGGGCGTGCCCTGAGAGCCAACCAGGTGGCAGTCGTGGCCGTTGTACATCTTGTAGTCGTGGAAGAAGTGCGACAGACCGTCCCACTGGGTTCCGGAGGAGATCGCCATGGTGACCATGTCGTCCGCGAACCCGTAGCCCGGCACGCCGCCCATGCCGTCACCGCCATGGAGGTCGGCGCCGCTCTGGAGCATGGTCAGTTGGGCGTTGAGCCGCGGGCCGTCGAGGGGCGCCGGCCCTGAGCGACCGAACGGCACCGCGAGTGAGAACACCTTGCCCGAACGCACGCATGCGGCCGCCGCCTTGCGCACCTCAGGGGTGATGAAGTTGAGGGTCCCCAGCTGGTCGTCCGCACCCCAGCGGCCCCAGTTGTTGACGCGCTCGATGATGGCGTCGAGCTCGGTCTGAGTTGTGAGGAGTTCGGGTGACGCGTCCACGGACATGCTGGTCAGCTCCTGGTTCTGGCGCACGGCGGGATGGGGGACGGACGATCTGGAGAGCTTGGGTGGCCGCCCTGTCGGGATCACCGAGGCGGCGGCCACCCAGGACCGGTGTAGCTCAGGCGGCGGGCTCGGCCTTTTCCAGCAGGCCTTCCTCGATCGCCTTGAGCTGCAGCGCGAGCATCAGCGAGTAGTGGCGCGCCGCCTGAAGGTTGCCGGCCATGTACCAGAAGCCCTCATGGCCGGAACGGCGCCAGACGGCTTTGAGCTCGCCCTCGTCGTCGAGGCCCCAGGCCTCGCGGCACTGGTCGGCCGCGTCGCCGATGACCTTGCGGGCGGTCTCCCGCATGTTCCCGTAGCCGGTCGCCATCACGATGATGTCGGCAGGAACGAACGTGCCGTCGGCGAAGACGACCCCGTCCTTGGTCAGGTGAGAGACCTCGACGCCCTGCTTGAGGCCGATCTTGCCGTCGGCGATCAGCTGTGATGCACCCACGTCGATGTAGTAGGCGAAGTTGCCCCGCAGGTACTTCATGAACAGGCCGCTGCCGTCGTCGCCGAAGTCGAGCTTGAAGCCCGCCCTGCGCAGGCCATCGAGCAGTTCGCCATCGTTCTCGGCGATCTGAGCCGTGGCGGGGATGTGCAGCTCGGGCAGCAGGTTGTAGGGCACCGACGCACTCATGAGGTCGGCATCGTCGACGTCCGGCCCCCCCTCCTCGTACACCCCCGCGTGGAGCGTGAGGAACTGCTCGCTGCTGACGACGTAGGTCGACGAGCGCTGCACCATGGTGACGCCGGCGATGCCCTGCTCGTAGAAGTCATGGCAGATGTCGTGGGCGCTGTTGCCGCCGCCGATCACGACCGCGTTCTTGCCCTTCCAGTCCTGGCCGCCGCCATGATTGCTGGAGTGCACGATCGTGCCGCCGAAGTCCTCCAACCCGGCAAAGGTCGGGATACGGGGCTCACCGCTCATGCCGGTGGCGAGTACTACGTGGTTGGGGTGCAGTGTTCGCTCGCTGCCGTCGCCACGGCGAACCCGCACAGTCCACTGCCGGGTTGAGTCGTCGTAGCTGCACGACACGATCGCGGTCGCGGTCCAGACGTTCAACTCCATCGCCGACACGTAGCTCTCGAACCAGTCCGCGAGCTTGTCCTTGGGCGTGAAGATCGGCCAGTTCTCCGGAAAACGGAGATAGGGCAAGTGGTCGACCCACACCGGGTCGTGCAGCGCCAGGGAGTAGTAGCGACTGCGCCAGCTGTCACCCACGCGCACGCTGCGCTCGACCATGAGCGTCTTGACGCCCAGATGCTGGAGCCTGGCCGCCAACGACAGGCCGCTCTGCCCTGCACCGACGATGAGCACCTGCGGCTCGTCGTTGATGAACTCACGTTCCCGGGCGCGGCGGTCGAACCAGTTCTCCCGCCCCACGTGCGACCCGTGGTCGGCTCCCTTGGGCCGGCGGGGGCCGGAGAGCTCCTCGTGCCCCTTGAGGGCCTGCATCTGAGTGAGAACCGTCCAGGCCCTCCACGGGCGCTCCACATCGCCGGTCGGTGACAGCCTCGCGAATCCCACTGCACGGGCCAGCGCAGTCTCGAACTCGAAGAAGACCTGCAGCTGCTGGCCCTCTCCGACAGTGACCACCTGCGGCTCCTTGCCGGCCACGAGGGAGAACCGAGACGGGCCGACCTCGGCCAGCCGCTCCCCCACCGCCGCTCGCATCGCATCGGTGCCATGGAAGGTGCGCAGATCCCAGGTGAACGTCAGCAGGTCCCGCCACCAGCCATCGCTGACGAAGAGCGAGTCGAGAGCCGCAAGGTCACGACCTTCCAGGGCGGCACCGAACTCCTGGACCCATCGGCTCGCTGCCTCATGGGCCTGCGTGGTCGAAGTATCAACCGTTTCCATCACTGTCATGGGTGTTCCTCCGAGGGGCGCTGACTGGCTGGGCAGATCGCAAACAGCACTCGCCGTTGTCGCCAAGTTTCTCGCGTAGCGGAGTTAAATGTCTGCTATGCGAAAACTACGGCGCCTCGGCAGCGCGGTCAAGAGGGTGGTGGTCCCAGACGGCGGCGAATGCCTGGCCCCGCGCTCGACGCCGAGACCTCCCACCTCCTCGCGAGACTGCCGCGGGAGGGCAAGCGCGGTCCCGAGGTGCTCGTTGCTCGCGGTCCGCGGATGGCCGACCTGGACGCCGGCGGCGATCTCGATTTCCTCACCTCCATGGGGAGGGCGGTCAGCGAGGACTTCACCGACTCCCTCGCCCTGCCCGCCCACGCCCGCAAGCGCCCAAGCGAGAGGATGATCATGAGCACCCACCGGGGCTCCATGCCCGACGGCGGGACCGCGAGCCGGAGGCTGGCCGCCGTCGCGGCGCCGGCCCGGGCGACACTGCCCCCGGCGCCAGTCATCACCGATCGCGCCGAGTTGAGGACCTACGAGTGCGACGGCCCGGCCCTCTACAGGGTCCAACCTGCGCTGGTCGTGCTCCCCGAGACGGCCGACCAGCTCTCGAAGGTGGTGAGGGCCTGCTCCGAGCAGCGCGTGCCCTTCGTGGCACGGGGCTCAGGAACCGGCCTGTCCGGTGGCGCGCTCCCCCGGGCTGACGGTGTGCCGATTGTGACCTCACGCATGCGCGCCATCCTCGAGCTGCGCCCCGATGCTCAACGGGCAGTTGTGGAACCGGGGTCATCGATCTCAACGTCACGAAGGCCGCCGCACCCTACGGCTACTACTAGGCACCCGAGCCCTCGAGCCAGCAGCTCTGCTCGATCGGCGGCAACGTCGCCGAGAACTCTGGCGGAGCGCACTGCCTCGAGTACGGCTTCACCAGCAACCATGTCACCGGCGCTGAACTGGTGACCCCTGATGGCGACCTGGTCGAGCTCGGTGGGCTGACCCCCGATGGGGCCGGGCTATGACTTGCTCGGAACGACCGTGGGCTCCGAGGGCCCTCTTGGCATCGTCACTGCGGTCACCGTCGCCTGGTGCGTGCCCCCGAGGAGGTGCGCACTCTGCTGGCGGGGTTCGCGTCCACCGACGAGGCGTGCGCAGCGACATCCGCGATCATCGGTGCCGGCGTGGTGCCCTCAGCAATCGAAATCATGGACGCCATCAAGGCCATCGAGGCCATCGCGGCCGCGGTGCACTGCTCATCGTCGACAACGACGGAGCGGCGGGCGTCCGTAGCGACTCTGGTCTCGAACGCTCTGCGCTCGCGGCAGAATCGCTCGACCCGCCCAGCGGGCCCTGATCTGGGAAGGAAGCCCGGCGTTTGCAGCGGTCGGCCGGATCGGTCCGGACTACATCGTCCAGGACGGAGTCATCCCGCGTACTGCCCTGCCCGTGGTGCTACGCGCGATCGATGATCGTCAATCCGGGGCCTGCCGATCAATGCCCTGCTCACGGGCCGACTGACGGCTTGGCCTCGGACTTCCGTGCCGCGGGCGATGGCCCTGGCGCGCCACCACCGCTGGCCCGCAGCTTCCGCTGCGAGTAGATGGCTGGGACTAGCGACGCGAACCCGCGGCCTGACGGTGATCCGGGAACGCGCCGGTCAGGACCTTGCTGGCGCGCTCGAGCATCGGAAGCGCACGTTCGACCAGTTCGGGCGTCATGCGCGGTTCAGGACCCGAGACCGAGACCGAGAGCCGAGTCGCGGCCCCCTGCACGGGTACCGCGACGCACCGCACTCCGACCTCCTGTTCCCCCTCGTCCATCGCGTACCCCTGCTCGCGGATCGTCTGCAGCTGAGCCGACAGCACATCGACGTCGGTGATGGTGTTGGGCGTCTCAGCCGGCAGGCCCGTCCGCCCGACCAGGTTGCGCACCTCCTCGTCCGACAGCTGAGAGAGCAGCGCCTTACCTGCGCCGGTGCTGTGCGCGAACACTCTTCGGCCCACCTCCGTGAACATCCGCATCGAATGCTTGGAGGGAACCTGACACGTGTACATGACGAGGTCACCGTCGAAGACTGCGAGGTTGGCGGTCTCTCCCAGAGCCTCGACGAGCTCGGCGAGAACGGGCCGCGCCCACTGGCCGAGCATGGCGCTGGCCGCCTCACCCAACGGGATGAGACGAGCGTCGAGCGCGTACCGGCGGTTCGGCAGCTGACGGACGTATCCACAGTCGACCAGTGTTCGAAGAATGCGGTGGATGGTCGGCACAGGCATGCCAGTGACGGATGCCAACTCACTGAGCGACATCTGACCGCCGGCGTCGGCGATGACCTCGAGCATCTGGAGGGCCCGTCCGATCGACTGGATACCACCAGGCCTTCCCGCCTCGGCCAACCCTGTTCCCCTCCGGCCACCCGCCAGCGGCCCCCATCGACGTTCTGAACATGGTATGGGGTGTACCAATGATCTTGGACAGTGACTCGCTGCTGAGAGGATCTGTCCATGCCAGAGCAGCGGCGAAGGTTCAGCCCGCAGTTCAAGGCCGAG